>JAWVFT010000131.1:0-22613 GCA_033855775.1 Blastocatellia bacterium
CAGCAAGCAGCGAGTAAAGAGCAAAGACGGATTCTAACTTGTCGCCTTGCCACTTGTCACATCCATGCGGAGCTTAGCCGGAGCAGTTAATCTTCCTCTTTTAAGGCTCCGACTACTCTTACTCGTCACTCGTCACTTGTCACTCGTCACTGAACTTGTTAGTATCCGCGCCAATGGATTTTGTGGAGAAAGCGCGAATCATGGACGGGGCGCGAATCAACCGCGCGCTGTCAAGGCTGGCCTCCGAGATTGTCGAGGAGAATCACGGCGCGGATGATTTATATCTGGTCGGCATCCGCAGGCGCGGCGTGCCTCTGGCCGAGCGGATGGCAGACAAGATTGCAGACCTCGAAGGCGAGCGGCCTCCGGTCGGCATTCTCGACATCACGCTCTATCGCGACGACCTTTCGACGGTCGGGGCCAATCCGGTCGTCAATCGCACGGAGCTTCCCGGCGACATAGAGAATCGCAACATCGTCTTGATTGACGACGTGCTCTATACGGGGCGCACGATTCGCGCGGCCCTGGACCAGTTGATTGACTTTGGCCGCCCGCGCCGCGTCCAACTCGCCGTCCTGATTGACCGCGGCAAAGAGCACCGCGAGTTGCCGATTCAAGCCGACTACATCGGCAAAATCGTGCCGACGAAAAAGAGCGAGATTATCAAAGTCATGCTCGCCGATTTTGACGAGGAAGAGGGCGTCGCCATCGTTGAGCGACCGGCAACGGAAACGACTTCTTGAGAGCGGCCAGCAGTGGCCGCTTTTTTTGTATCGTGAGTTAATAACTGACGAGCGACAGATGACCGACTGCTCACTACTGACGACTCTTTTATGAGCACAACTTTCGCGCGCAAAGACCTGCTCGGCATACGCGAACTCTCGCCCGCGGAGATAACGCACGTGCTCGACACCGCGGACTCTTTCCGCGACATTTCGCGGCGCGAGATAAAGAAGGTTCCGGCCCTGCGCGGGCGCACGGTCATCAATCTCTTCTTCGAGCCTTCGACGCGCACCCGCACCTCCTTCGAGATTGCGGCCAAGCGCCTGTCAGCCGACGCCATCAACATCAGCGCTTCGACTTCGAGCGTGACCAAAGGCGAGACGCTGCTCGACACGGCGCGCAACCTCGAAGCGATGTCGCCCGATTGCATCGTCATCCGCCACAGTTGCGCCGGGGCGCCGCATCAACTCGCGCGCGTCTGTCGCGCCGGAATCATCAACGCAGGCGACGGCGCGCACGAACACCCGACGCAAGCCTTGCTCGATGCCATGACCATCCGCGAGCGCAAGGGGCGCATCAGCGGCCTGCGCGTCGCCATCATCGGCGACATACTGCATTCGCGCGTCGCGCGCTCGAACATACATCTGCTGACCAAGCTCGGCGCGACCGTGCGCGTCGCGGGGCCGGGAACGCTCGTGCCAAAGGAGTTTGGTGAACTGGTCGCGGAAGGCGTCGTCGTCGAGCCGCGCATTGAAGACGCGATAGAGGGCGCAGATGTGGTGATGATTCTGCGCATCCAGCGCGAGCGGCAGGGCGCGGCCTTCTTTCCTTCGATGCGCGAATACGCAGTCCACTACGGCTTGAGCCTCAAGCAGCTTGAGCGCGCCGACAAGGACGCCATCGTCATGCATCCGGGGCCGATGAATCGCGGCATCGAAATCGCGTCGGACGTGGCGGACGGCTCGCGCTCTTTGATACTGGATCAAGTCTCGAACGGCCTCGCGGTGCGGATGGCGATTCTTTACCTGCTGGCCGGAGGCGCGGACAAAGGATGAACGCGAGAGAGCGCGATGACGGGCGAGCTTTGACGGATGACTTCGTTGAGTCAAGGAAACGATAACGGATGAGACTGTTGATTGCGAACGGCTATGTCGTTGACCCTGCTGAGGGGCAGAACAGCGGGCAGAACCTGCTGCTTGAAGATGGCCGTGTCGCGGGCTTTTTAAGCCGCGCGGAGGGCGTTCCCGAAGGGGCTGAGGTGTTGGATGCGAAGGGCCTCGTCGTCGCGCCGGGCTTCATAGACTTGCACACGCACCTGCGCGAACCCGGACAGGAATACAAAGAGACGATTGCGTCGGGCGCGGCGGCGGCGGTGGCGGGCGGTTGGACGAGCATCTGCGCGATGCCCAACACAGACCCCGTAAACGATAGCCCCGCGGTCACGCGCTTCATCATAGAGCAGGCCGGGCGAGCGCAGTTAGCCAACGTCTTTCCCGTCGGCTCAATCACGAAGAGTTCGAGCGGGACGGAACTCTCAGAGATGGGCGAGATGAAGCGCGCAGGCATTGTGGCCGTGACGGACGACGGGCGGCCTGTGCCGAGCGCAGGCATGATGCGCCGCGCGATGGAGTACGCGAGCGGGTTCGGCTTGACGGTTGTTGACCACTGCGAAGACCGCTCGCTCGTCGCGGGCGGCGTGATGCACGAAGGCCACTGGTCTTTGTTGCTCGGCTTGCGCGGGATGCCCGCTGCGGCTGAAGAGTTGGACGCGGTGCGCGATTGCCTACTGGCGGAGTTGACGGGAGCGCGCGTGCATATCGCGCACATCTCTACGAAGGGCGCGATTGACGCCGTGCGTCGAGCCAAAGAGCGCGGCCTCCCTGTGACGTGCGAAGTCGCGCCGCATCACTTCGCTTTGACGGACGCGGACGTTGAGGGCTACGACACGAACATGAAGATGAGTCCGCCCCTGCGGAGCAGCGAGCACGTCGAAGCCATCATGGCTGCCCTCGCGGACGGCACGATAGACGCGATTGCGACCGACCACGCCCCGCATCATCGCGACGAAAAAGATTTGGAGTTCGACAACGCGCCCTTCGGCATCACAGGCTTGGAGACGGCCATCGGCCTCGCGCTTGACCGCCTCGTCCATCCCGGCGTCATCAGCCTTGAGCGTCTTGTGGAATTGTGCTCGGTCAATCCGGCGCGGATTTTCAACCTTGAGAATCGAGGCACGCTCCGCAAAGGGGCTTGGGGCGACGTGACTATCCTTGACCCCGAACTGCTCTGGACGTTCGACGCCTCGCGCTCGAAATCCAAAAGCCGCAATACGCCCTTCGACGGCCTACAGATGCGCGGCGCGGCGGTCGCCACCATCGTCGGCGGGCGCGTCCTCTATCGCCACCCCGAATACGAACGCCTGACAGCAGAGAAGAGAAGCGAGACGATTGTGAAGTAAAGTAGCGCCATCATTCCGCGCACAGTCAACCTCATCTTGAAGACCTAAAAAAGCGCATGCGCTACCCGAATTAGTATAAAAGAAGCCACGCTCCAAATTTTAGATTGATTGCGCGCAGTCGCAAGAGCAAGCTGTTAGACCTTTAGTCATCTTAGGCTGCGAGCGACAAAAGCTCTCTCCTTCCTTTAAATCTTTATAGCTTGATTTTGCGTTCCTGAAGAATTGGCGGCGCGCGCAGCTTCGCTGACGGATAAGCTTCAATGGTCTGGCATGCAACATGCTAGGGAAGTGTGCGTGATGCTGATTGTTCAGCATTACGACATGACGGAGATTCTGAGTATGAGTAAAGCAGTTAACAAAAAAGCGGCTCTCTATCCGAAGATGACTATTGGTGTGTTGGTTGAAACCTTAGAGCCGTCGCAAATCAAGACCGTAGTGACCGTTAGCGTAACATTCATTGTGGCCGTGTTCTTCCTTGGTGGTTGGATGGTGAGAAATAGCTATGAATGGGAGAAGCAGGCGCATATAGTCAGCGATGAACTCAAGGGATTGAAATTTTATAGGGAGCTTGAAGAGAATCAGCGAAAGCTGCAAAACGCCGAAGCCGAAATAGAGAGTCTGAAGAGACAGAACGAGCAGGTGCGGAATCACCTTGATGTCAATGACACGGAGATTACGACAACCCGCAGACTGCCCCGCAAAGATCCTGCGATAATCATAGTCGTTACCAAACGGCCCCGTAAGTTTTTCTAACCACGCGAACTGGCTGATAATCAAGTTGCGGTTAGTTAAGACTTGCCGTTGCGCCCTTCGCTCATAAAACGCTCAAGCACGCCGATGAATGCTTCCAGCTTTTCCTCCGTGTGCCTGTGAGTCTCGGACACCACGGCGACAACTTCATACATCTGCTCCTGCGCTTTCAACATCCGCGCTTGAGCTTCGGACATCCGCGCTTGAGATTCGGCCAACGCGCTCAGGCTGGCTTGTGTCTGAATCTGTGCATCCTCCAAACGGGCGATTCTTTCTTCGTTTTGCGCGAATCTTTCTTCGGCTTTCTGCTGGCTGGCGGTCAGGCGTGCCTGATGCTCAAGGATGAAATCAACTTTGCGCTGCCATTCTTCTTCCGACATGATGTTGACCTCTGCTGTTGATTAAACTAGCGGAGCCATTATAACCGAGCGACGAACGTTGGACGAGACTGAAAGCTTCGCGCCGCAGTCCCGGCTTAAACGGGCAATGAGTTGTCCGCGGCGTCTTCATGAGCAAGTCGAGCCGGCGGGCTTAGCAATCTTCCAGAAAGCCAATTCAACGTAACGCAGCGGCGTATAGAAAGCCGCGATGGCCGCCAGCGTGCCGTCCATCTTAGCGTCCCCCGCGTCAACATCATGAAAAGAGCATTTCCCGTCCACGCTCGCCGTATAGTGAACAATCCGCCGGTTGACCCTGCACACAGCATAGCCGACGCAATAGAGCAACAGCACGGAGCTTAAGACGAGTATGAGACGACGATTTAGTTTTATCTTAGTCATTATGCAGAAGAAACGCCGCGCGAGCCGCAACTGTCATAGCAAGGCTTCGATGAAAAAGTCCACCTTGACGTTGCGAGGGGTTTGGCATAGGGTTAGGCCGCGATTCAAGAGACTGATTGAGCCGGAGCCTGCCGGTTCACGCTTATCAAACCTCGTCACCTCGCGTTTCCTTTAGAACCTCGCGGTTTCCTTAGAGCCTTGCATCTCAGTTCTTTGGCGTCGCCGTTCAGTTTCGCAGGCGCCTCTCAACATGCTTATCCAACTAAGGAGAAAAAAGACCATGACAATGAATGCCTCAACACAAGCGCCAGCGCCGGGCGGGTGGACGCCGGTGTCTTACACAATCAAGGTGGACAAGCCATGGAACGTGCCTTTGGCCGAGCGATATACTTTGTCGGACGGGACGCATCACCTATGGGTGAAAAGCACAGACCAGCCGTACAATCAGCCGCCGTATCCGCATAATCACAAGACACTGCCGCGCACGGAGCAACGGTTCTGGCTTGATGACCAGGAGTATTACACCTCCGGGCAGTGGAAATACGAATCGCAGATGAAGGCGCCGCAGGGGTCAAGCGGAATGTGTCTCATGCAAATCCACACGGGAATGGATGACGAGGCGAAGTTCGGCTCGACGGCGTTCATGTTGTTCTGGCAAGAAGCGCATGGCGGGTCACTGAACTACTATGATGAAAAGGTTCTGGCGACGGATCTGACGGGGAAATGGTTTGACCTGCAAGTGCTACATACTCTACCCGCGCATACCGTGGCGGTGGCGCTCAACGGCCAACTGATATGGTCTGGCCAGCAGTATAAGAAAAGCGCTGGCGCGAAGAGCTACTTTATGAAGGACGGTGTGTATATGCAGGAGGGCGGCAGCCCGACGATGGAGGTGTCTATCAAGAGCATCAAGTTCTCGCAGCAGCCATAAAGGGACACGTCCGCCAGCCCGCAGCCAGGTGGCGGCCTCCAATCCAGCATCTCTTTGGGCTTGCTCAGCATTTTTGTGGTTGAGCGCTTTCTTGACACCAGCAGCACGGCTTCCTTCGTCGTCGAGTACGAGGGCGCGGACGGCGGCAAGACCGCTCACTACATGCTGCGTTGGGTCAACTCGCGCAAAGAGAAAGGGCCTTGGAGCCAGACCGTCAGCGCGACCATCACCGCTTGAGATGTTGATTGATTTTGATGGCTAAGCGTTAAAGAGAAGTTAGAGAATTGAAAGGAGAGAAAGGCTGGCTGACAAAAGAAACCCGCTCACTTAAAAGAGAAACCCGCTGCGCTCTCCCCTTCGCAGCGGGCCTCTCTTACTGGTCGCTCACTTACGTAGTGACAGGGGCGACCGAGCCTTGTTAGATTTTGTAGGAAGCCCGCTCGCGCTCTCCCCTTCGCTTGCGGGCTTCCTCCGTACCGGCAGCCCGTTCGGCTGCCGATGTCGTGATAGACTTAGCGGACGTTCGCCGCTGGTAGCGAGATGCTGCGGTTCAGTATCACGCCAAACTCCGTTCCGGGCTTGACCTCAGCCTCTTTGCCCTTAGAGAAGACAGACCCGGCCACGCCAAGCCCGCCGCCCACAATCGCTCCGATGCCTGCGCCCTTGCCGCCGCCCGCGATGGCTCCGATTAAAGCTCCCGTCGCCGCTCCGCCGCCGATGAAGACCACGTTACGCTTGGTCGAAGAGCGACCCGAAACGCGTCCCTCCACATCGTAGTTGCTGTTCTGCCCGGTCACGTCCGTCAACGAGCCGCTGATGGCGCGAGCCGTGCCGCTCGGTAGTTGCAACGAGACGAACTCGACGCCGAGCGTGCCTGCCTTGCTCTTGCGCTCAGCGCGCTTCACAGATGTCACGCGGCCAGTAACCGTGCTGCCCGCCGGAATCACTTCGCGCCCGCCAGCGTACACGGGGTCAACCACTGTCGTCCTGAAGCGGTCGCCGATGCGCGCGTTGCCCGAACTGATGGTGTCTTCCATCCTGACGCGAATCGTTTGATTGGTCGCAACCGTGTAGTAAGCCGGAGACGGCGGCGTCACAACCCTCACGGGCGTGCCGAGGCGCGGCCTGCGACGCGTGCGACGCGTCTGCGCGAAAGACGGAATCACACTGCCCGCCACGAGCGCAATCAATACCAGAAAACTTAGCGCTCCCTGCGCCAGCCTGTTGTTCTTTGTCGTCATCAACTGTTCCCTCCAATGAGTCGGCGCGTCGCTGTTCATCTCAAGATGTTTCGTCCAACGCGGCGAACTGTTCAATGCTTCAGCAATGACCGTGCCACTGCGGAGCGTCGCCCGCAGTCACAGTTAAAGCGCTTTACTTTAGCGTTTTAACGAGGTTTCCGAACCTGGCGCCGGAGCGGGCGGCGGAATCGCCGTCAACCATGTGCGCCAGCGCGCGATGGGGTTGCACGATATGGTGTGAGAGGGCTGGCAAGACCTCGCAGGCATTGATTCAAACCAGGCAGCGAGGTTGTCTACAGAAGTTCACAGAGGGCCGCTCACCCTGTCTCCTGTAGAAGACGAAAGCAAGGCCGTCAACCCTTAAATTCAAGCAATTTGGCGCAACAACCGAAACGGCACGACTGTTGCTAACCCGAGTATGTCCACAGACGCGCGGACGTTGTTTGACTTAAACAGAGGTTTTCCCGATGCCCGGCAGCCATTTTCCGGCTGCCCCTTTCGAGAAACCGAAACCCTATTTTTTTGAGAACGAGGAACAATACATCATGCTGACTATTCTGGCCTTTCTGATTCCGTCCCTGCTGGCGATTGGCCTCCTGGCTTACCTGCTCCTTGGCATCATCATTTACCTGCACGGATTATACAAAGCCACGCCCGCTCAGCTTCAAAGCCACCCGTCCGCATAATAATAACTGCGCAACCACCCGACACATACTCCCGCCCGCAGGCACAAAGATTCCAGTCAGCCAAATTCATCATTCCCATTCATACTGCTTAATCAAAAGGCTGGTGCCGAGGGCGGGACTCGAACCCGCACGACCTTACGGTCAACGGATTTTCTTACCACTACGGCTTTCGCCGCCTGCGCTCAATCCACAGTTTGTGGTCTGGACTATACCTTCGCCTTTTGTTACGAATACACGTAATAGTCAGGCGGGAGCCGTCTAGTCTCTACACTTTTTTGGAGGGGAGCATGAAATTACGCAAGTACACAGAACAACAATTGTCAGAAGCAATCAAGAAATCAACTTCACTCGCTCAGACATTAAGTATACTTGGCGTAGCTCCTTATGGCGGGAATTATCATGTTTTAAGAAGAGCTATCAAGCACTTCGATTTAGATACTTCCCACTTTACCGGACAACTTTGGAATAAAGGGAAAACAATCGGCCCTAAGCAGCCTTTGCAGAAATATTTGAACAATGAGTTGCAAATAAGCTCCTGCAAATTGAAGGGGAGACTTTTATCAGAAGGTCTCTTGGAGCGAAGATGTTCAGAATGCCGGAACAGCAAATGGCTTAACGTTCCGATTCCTCTTGAACTGCATCACGTTAATGGAAACCGCACCGATAATCGCCTCGACAACTTACGACTACTTTGTCCTAATTGCCACGCCCTGACTCCGACTTATCGCGGCAAAAATATCTCCTCCAAACTTAGCTCGGTATCGCCATGTTAAAGGGTTCACCGAATTTGACTCCATTCACACCGGAGATTTCGCTCTGGGTGCTCAAGACATCTAAGTCCGTCGCGTCTGCCATTCCGCCACCCCGGCACCTGTCCGAAGAAGATAACACGCGATTTCAGTAGATTCCAATTCTTCACACTCTGTCGGCGCGGTGTTAGAATATGCTTGCTCCAAAAATGCGACAGGACAATCAGCACTCGATGAAGACTATGACCGAAGAGCAGGAAGTATTTCTCAAGCATATACAGAAGGCCGGACTCAAACGCACGGCCCAACGCGACCTGATATTGGATGTGTTTCTGCGCACCGAACAACATCTGACCAGCGAAGACCTCTATCGTTTAGTGCAGGCCGAAGACCCCAACATCGGACACACGACCGTCTATCGCACGCTCAAGCTACTGACCGATGCGGGGCTGGCGCGCGAAGTGCGCTTCGGCGACAATCGCACGCGCTACGAGCACAACTATAAACACCAGCATCACGACCACATGATTTGCACGGAATGCGGGCTCACCATAGAGTTTTACTCCGCCGAACTGGAAGCGATACAGGACGCCATCGCCGCCAAGCATCGCTTTGAGCCGACCTATCATTCGTTGCGCATCAACGGCATCTGCGTCGATTGCCGCAGGCAGGCGCGCGAGCGCAAAAAAGAGGAAGCGACCGCGCAGCCGCACGTTCATCTAGCCGTCGCGCACGACTGAACCAAGTCGAAAGTCGAAAGTCCAATGTCCAATGTCCAAAGTCAAGAATCATCTTCTTGACTTTGGACATTGGACATTGGACTTTCGACTCTTGCTCTTTGGAGATTGGACTTTCGACTTGGTTAAGGTGTAATTTTCAAACAGTCTTCCCCTGTCATAATTTTGGTTGACGCTGCCGAGGGCGCGCAGCAATGGATGAGCAGATGAGTGTAGACATCAGGTTTGAGCCGGAGGGGCGCAACGGCGTCATCGCGGAAGGGACGTATCTGTGGGACGCTGCGAAGCGTCTGGGCGTTCGCCTGCCCTCGGAGTGTGAGGGTCGCGGCGAGTGCGACACCTGCGCCGTGGTGGTCGTAGAAGGCGCGACGCTGCTGTCGTCTTTGACGGAGGCCGAGCGCGAGCGTTTGAGTCCTGAACGGCTGGCGGCTGGCGAGCGGCTCGCCTGCCAGTCGAAGGTCGAGCGCGGCGGCGAGTTGGTCTTGCGTCCCGTCCCGGTCACGGAGCGCGCCGAGACGACGCAGGAAACCGTCAAAGAATTGCGCAAAGAATTTAAAGAGTTGCCGCTGGAAAAGAAGCTGGCCACGCTGGTCGAGCTTGAGGCCGTGACGATGTTTCAAACGCTGAGCGCGCTGGCCGATGCTCCGTATAAGATTGCGGGAAAGCTGCTGGACTTGATGGCCGGGCGCGGGCGCCTCTTGAGCCAGCGCGAGCGCGAGGCGCGTCGTCCAACCGAGCATCGCCCGCCTGAGAGCGCGGAGCCGCCGCAAGAAGGAGCCTGAGCCTTGACGCCGGACGGAAGCCTGCAACGGCGATAGCTCTCTGCTGCCCGCGCAAACGAGTTAGCGACGAAGAAAGTCGCCGGTTGTTATCGCCCGACGGGCGCGTTGACGAACGGCCAGAGCTTGAGGCGGAAGCCATCTCGGCGAGAGTTTGACTAACGCCGTCCTCTTTCGCGCCGCGAAGTTTATCGTAAACAATCGCTCCGAATTTTTATTGGAAACAAGTTGACTAACCATGCTCGAATAGCTGCTCTTTCATCTCACGCCACAGCGGAAAATCCAATGCCGAATAGATTCCAACCCCTGCGCCTTGACACACGATGGAACGGGCGGGCGCGCGTCTCCGGCCTGCTCGCGCTGGCTCTCTTCGTCGCGCTCAGCGTGTCGGCCTGCCGCAGCGAGACGACGAGCAACGGCAATAACGCGACGCAGAACGCTGCGCCGCCGACTGCTTCGCCTTCACCTGCGCCGCCGCAACTGTCCGCCTTCGACGGCTCGCGCGCCTTCACGCATGTCAGCAAGCAGGTCGAGTTCGGGCCGCGTCCCGCAGGCTCTTCGGAGTTGGCGCGAACGCGCGAATACCTGACAAGCGAGTTGAAGTCTTACGGCTTGAACGTGACGCAGGATGAATGGCGCGCGACCACGCCCGTCGGCCAGCGGCAGATGGTCAACCTTGTGGCAGAGTTGCCGGGCGAGTCGAATCAAGTGGTCATCATTTCCAGTCACTACGACACGAAGCTGTACAAGGAGTTTCGCTTTGTAGGGGCCAACGACGGCGGCTCTTCGACGGGAGCGTTGCTGGAAATCGCGCGCGTCATGGCCGCCGCCAAACAGAAGCCGCGCCTCACTTACTGGTTTGTCTTCTTTGACGGCGAAGAAGCTTTCTGCGCGGAGTGGGACCAATGTCGCAACCCGGACGGGCCGGACAATACTTACGGCAGCCGCCATTTCGTCGCTCAACTGAAATCGCGCAACGAGCTACAGCGTGTCGGCGCGATGATTCTGCTGGACATGATGGGCTACAAAGACCTGCAACTCGGGCGCAATAACATCATGAGCACGCGCTGGCTCATTGACACCATCTGGCAGACGGCGCGCGAGTTGGGCCACGACGACGTGTTCGTTGACGGCGAGGAAGATTGCGACGGCGACGATTGCACGCCGTTTCTACAGGAAGGCATTGATTCGATAGACATCATCCAACTCGGCAGCTATCCGTACTGGCACAGGCCCGAAGACACGCTCGATAAAATCTCTCCGCGCAGCCTGAAGGTTGCCGGCGATGTCTTGCTCGCCAGCCTCCCGCGCATAGAGGAACGCTTGCTGAGCCGCGCGCAGAAATAAGAGAGCGGTCTGAGAAGCGGGAACGCCTTCCGCTGCCTGCGACGAGAGAAGGAAGAAACGAATGAACAGCGCGAGCGACGATGGCCGGACTTGAGATTTGTTCATCAAAGGAAAGGAGCGTGACATGCTTAAAGCATCCGACATTTTAGTCCCCGTGGATTTCTCGCCGTGCTCTGTGAACGCCGTGCGCGCCGCCGCCGCCATCGTCGCGCCCGACGGCGACCTGACGCTGCTGCACGTCGTCGATCAGGACTTTATAGACGACGGCGTGGCGGCCAGCCTCGGCTCTTCCGAAGAGATTACGACGCGGCTGCGCGAGCGCGCCGACATCAATTTCAACAGCTTGCTTGAGGGACTCGAAATAGGCGAAGTCAACATCGAACGGATGATTGTCGTCGGCATCCCTTTCGTCGAGATTTTGAAAATCGCGCGTGACCTTGATTTGCCGATGATTGTGATGGGCGTGCGCGGACGTTCCAGCCCGCCCGAAGAAGTGTTGTTCGGCTCGACCGCCGAGAAAGTCTTGCGCGGCACACGCGTGCCAGTGCTGTGCGTGCCGTTTTAGTGGATTTCTTTTTTCAAGGAGAGCAAAGGGAGATGATGGATCATCATGCGGAGACGGTGATTGTGCGCGGCGACCATGCCGCGAGCGGCGAGCGTGGCGAGAAGTTGCTGGTCAACGGCCAGCACATGGCGATGCGTTTGTGGGAACGCGAAGCGGCAGGAACGAAAAAGCCTGAGCACGTTAATCCTTACGAGTATGTCGCGTATGTGATTGAAGGCGCGGTGCGCCTGACGCTGGACGGGCATACCTTCGACGTGCGGCGTGGCGATAGCTATTGCGTCCCGGCTGACGCGCCCTACTCTTTGGAGATTCTTGAGGAAGCCACTATCGTTGAAGCCACGATGCCTTCCGACCGCGGCCCCGTCACGCTCGGAGAGAAATAGATGGGCGAGACGAAACGCATCGCCGTCATCCCCGGCGACGGCATCGGCGTCGAAGTCACTGCCGAAGCCGTCCGTCTTCTCGAAGCCTTGCGCGAGACGCACGGCGTCGAGCTTGAGCTACAGCATTTCGATTGGGGCGCGGAGAGATACTTGCGCGACGGCGTGACGCTGCCCGACGGTGCGCTCAAGATGTTGACGGATGAGTTTGACGCTATCCTCGCCGGAGCGTTCGGCGATCCGCGCGTGCCTTCCAATAAACACGCCGAAGACATCCTGCTCGGCATGCGGCGCGGGCTTGACCTCTACATCAACCTGCGGCCCGTTCGCCTGCTCGACGCGCGACTGACGCCGCTCAAGGAACGTCAAGTCAGCGATATTGACTTCGTTGTCTTTCGTGAAAATACGGAGGGCGCATACTGCGGCGCGGGCGGCTTCTTCAAGAAAGGAACGCCCGACGAGATTGCCACGCAGGAGGAATTGAACACGCGCGGCGGCGTCGAGCGCATCATCACAGCCGCCTTCGAGTATGCCCGCGCGCACAATCGCAAGCGCGTGACGATGGCCGACAAGTCGAACGTTCAACGCTTCGGCGGCGACCTCTGGCAGCGCGTCTTCAAGGAAGTCGCGGCGGGCTTCGCTGAGGTTGAAGCCAATCACCAGTATGTTGACGCGATGGCGATGTTCATGATTCAGAATCCGGCGCAGTACGATGTCGTCGTCACCAACAACCTGTTCGGCGACATCCTGACGGATTTAGGCGCGGCCTTGCAGGGCGGCCTCGGCCTCGCCGCTTCCGGCAATCTGCATCCGGGCCGCGTCTCGCTCTTTGAGCCTGTGCATGGCAGCGCGCCGCCGCTGGCCGGAAAAAATTTGGCCAATCCGGTCGGCTCTATTCTGACCGCGGCGATGATGTTAGAATACCTTGGATTTGACGCCGCGAGCCTCGCGGTTGAAACGGCAGTTCGAGCAGCCGTCACAGAGCGCGCGACGACGCGCGACCTCGGCGGCTCGCTCAACACGACGGAAGCCGGGGCCGCGATTCGGCAGCGAATCGCAAGCAAGTAATTGGTCGCAAGTTTCAGGTTTAGGGTTTCAGGTTCTGAGTCCTTAACTTGAAAGCTGAAATTTTTCGCACCTGAAACCGAGCATGAATAGTCAGGGAAGAGAAGCCGCGCAGAGATTGTTGGCCATCCTCGTCATCGTGGCGATGTTGGGTGTCATGGGGATTCCGTTTTCGGTGATTATCTTTTTCGCCACCGTCACCTACTTTATCTGGCGCGCGATTCAGCAATCGGAACGGCAGGACACGGGACGCATCTTCGAGTTTTACATCCGCGCTAACGACATCCTGCGCGACGAAGAGCGACACTGGTTCGGCTTTGAGATTTCCGAAGTCATCGAACGCGGCGAGCGCGTCCTGCACTCGATGACAGACCCGCCGCCGCTCATCTACTACGCGCTCGGCGCGCTCTACCAGCAGGTCGGCGACCACGAAGCGGCCATCGAGCATCTCTCCTTCGTCGTGGACAAAGAGCAATCGGACGAGCGGCAACGGTTCACGCCTTCGCCTGAACTACGTCGCTACGTTCACATCCTGCGCAAGCTCGAACGTGAGCCGACGGAAGCTCCGCAGACGATGGCCGCCATCCGCAGCCTTGACCGCGCCCGCCGTCATCACGCCGCCGAACTGCTGGCGCAGAGCCGCGAGCAACTGCGCACCGTCGGCCAGATTGCGCAGCCGCAGCCAGCCGCTCAACCCGCGCTGAAAGAGAGCGCGATGCCAACGACCGACGCGGCCCGCAAGGCTGCCGCCGCCAGGCGTCCGGCCACGCTCGTCGCCCCGCCGCCCATCGCCGAAGTCCTGCGCGATGTCTACGAAGAAGAGAAGAAGACGGCTTAACAAATAAAGTCCAAAGTCTAAAGTCCAAAGTCCAAGGTCAAGAGCCGAGCTTTCTGACCTTGGACTTTAGGCTTTAGACTTTGGACTATCTTTTAATGCCTTTTGTCTTATAATAATTGTTCGGCTAATCGAGCGTGGGTGCGGGGTGGCTTGAGTTGGCGAGCGGAACTATTATCGGCAACTACCGGATTGGCGAGCGAATCGGCCAGGGCGGGATGGGCGTTGTCTATCGCGGCCAGCATTTGAAGCTGCCGCGCGAGGTGGCCGTCAAATCCATCAACGCGACAGACCAACGCAACGCCCGCCGCCTCAAGGCGCGCTTCGAGAAGGAAGCCTTCGTCCAGTCGCAGCTTGACCATCCGAACATCGTCAAGGTCTACGACTACATTGCCGCCGAGCAGACATACTACATCGTCATGGAGTATGTCGAAGGTCGCGCTCTGTCCAGCCTGCTCGCGCGTGAAATCACGCCGCTGCCCACACAGCGCGCCCTGGACCTCTTCGAACAAATCCTCAAGGCTCTCACCTACGCGCAGAACTTCGATTACCGCGACCAAAATAATTCGCTGCATCACGGCTTGATTCACCGCGACCTGAAGCCGGGAAATATTCTCGTCACGGCTGACGACCGCGTGAAGATTACAGACTTCGGCATCGTCAAACTGGTCGGCTCCGAACAAACCGGCTCGCTCAACGGAGCCTACGGCTCGCCCGAATATGTCTCGCCCGAACAAGCGCAGGACAAGGAAGTTGACATCCGCTCGGACATCTATTCGCTCGGCATCATCCTCTACGAAATGCTGACCGGCGAGCCGCCTTTCTGCTGCAACGTCGACGCGCGCTCGCAGATAGAAATCCTGCAAGCGCACCTGCACAAAGCCCCGCGCCCGCCTTCGGAGATTAACTCGCAGGTGACGCCGGACATCGAAGCCGTCATCCTTCGCGCGCTTGAGAAAGCGCCGGAGCGACGCTTTCCTAACGCCGCAGAGTTCTGGCGCGCTCTGCGCCGCGCGCGCAACCTGGACACAAGCGGCCTCGAAGAGATTGAGAACGCGCAACTCGCTTCGCGCAACGCGACGGGCACGCACGAACTCTTCGAGCCTGTGACGAGACACGTCGAACGCGAGAACTACGACACGCAGCCGATTGGCAGCGTCACCTGCGCGGAATGCGGAGCGAAGGCCGCGCTCGCGGACAAGCATTGCAAAGCGTGCGGCCACGAATTGAGCGCGTCGCCAGCCACCGTCAAGCTGACCATGCAAGAAGCGGCGGAGGGCGCGCGCCGTCGCGGCCTCAAGCTCTGGCTGGTCGGCGGCGTCGCCACGCTCGCCCTGCTTTCGACCGCCATCTTTTTCGCGCGCCGCGCCAGCGCGCCCGTCGCCGAAAACTCGCCAACGATTGCCGCACGGCCTTCGTCGTCGCCTGTGCCTGCCTCCGCTCTGGTTGAACTAAAGCCTGCGAGCGTCAGCGTTGATTCGAGCTTCGACGGCTACAGCGCGCGCCCTTTGACCGACGGCGAAACGGATGTCAAACGCATCGCGCGCCTTCGTTATAACGAAGGCAACTGGGCCTCGACCGAAACCGGCGAGCCGCACTGGATTGAACTCAATTTCGACAGGCCGACGCGTATCGCCGCCGTCTACGTTTACTGGGGCTTCGACAAAAATCGTTTCATGCCGTCGCGCCGCGTCGAACTGCAATCGCCGGACGCGCAAGGGCAGTGGCAAGCCGTTTCGACCATCGAGCCGAACAACGACCACGACCGGATGGCCTTCGATTTCTCGCCGGTCACAACCGAACGCCTGCGCATCTTCCAGCCCACGCAGCAAGGGCCGACCAATCGCCCCTTCGTCATGTGGGTGCGCGAAGTGAAAATTTACGGCGTCAACGAATAAGCCGCGACGAAGTAGAAGCGAACAAATCTTTCATGCGCCCGCGCCTGAAACCATCTTGAAACTATCTTCGGTCGCACGCGCGCAGACTCTAAGGCTGCGCGAGCCTCGCTTTCATCGTTTCCCAAATCAAGCTATAGTTGACCGCGTTCATTTGAATCATATGCTCACAGCAGAAATCATCGCCATCGGTTCGGAACTGTTGACGCCTGACCGCGCGGACACCAACAGCCTCTGGCTGACCGAAAAGCTGAACGGCATCGGCATCGAGGTCAAGCTCAAAACCATCGTCGGCGACGACGATGCGCGGCTTGAGGAAGCCATCAAAGATTCGCTCAGGCGTTCGCGCGTCGTGATCATGACGGGCGGGCTTGGCCCCACCGAAGACGACATCACGCGCAAGGTGGCGGCCCGCGCCCTGGGGCGACGACTGAAGCTCGACGAAAAAGTTCTGGAAGAAATCAGCGCGCGGTTCCTGAGCTTTGGCCGCTCGATGCCGCAGATAAATTCGCGGCAGGCGATGGTTATCGAAGGCGCGGAAGTCCTCAATAATCCGAACGGCACCGCGCCCGGCATGCGCATCGAGCACGACAATCGCTCGGTCGTCTTGCTGCCGGGGCCGCCGCGCGAGATGCGACCGATGTTCGAGGCGCACGTGCTGCCGCGGCTGGCTTTGAAGACGGGCGACGTGCGCGTCGTCAGGCGCGTGCTGCGCGTGGCGGGCATGGGCGAATCGGCTCTGGACGAACGCATCGCGCCCGTCTATACGCAGTATAAAAATCCGCAGACGACCATTCTCTTCAATCGCAGCGAGATTGAGATTCACCTGACGGCGCAGGCCAGGACCGAACAGGAAGCGGAGCTTTTGCTGGACGGCCTTGCCGGACAGATAGAAGAAAAGCTCGGCCACTCTATCTTCGCTTTTCGCGGCGAGACGATGGAGCAAGTCGTGGGCCTGCGCCTTGCGGTCAACGGCTTCACGCTGGCTGTCGCCGAAAGCTGCACGGGCGGGCTTATCGCAGAACGTTTGACGGAAGTTCCCGGCTCCTCCGTCTACTTCATGGAAGGCGTCGTCGCCTATTCGAACGAAGCCAAGACGAGGACGCTCGGCGTTGACCCGGAATTGATTGCGCGCTTCGGGGCCGTCAGCGCGGAGGTCGCGGAGGCGATGGCCGAAGGCGTGCGCGGGCGTGCCGACACAGACTTTGGCATCTCCGTGACGGGCATCGCGGGGCCGGGCGGAGGCTCGGACGAGAAGCCGGTCGGCCTCGTCTACATCGCTCTCGCCGACGACGCGCACACGGAGCATCGCAAGCTCATGCTGCCCGGCGACCGTCACCTCATTCGCTGGCGCGCTTCGCAAGCGGCACTGGACCTCCTGCGCCGTCGTTTGATTTAAGTTGATGGCGGTCGTCAAGTTGTCGCTTCCGTTCGAGCGCGCCGCTTTGAAGCGTCGCTTGTTTGCGTTGAAGAACAAAGGGCGACTGGCGATTGAACAAGGACAGTTAGCGGAGAGCTTTCGATGCGTCCCGTGCTGGTTCTGATTGCCGCGTACTTGCTCGGCTCGATTCCGTTCGGGTATCTCGTCGTGCGCGCGAAGGAAGGCGCGGACGTGCGCGCGGGCGGCTCCGGCGGAACAGGCGCGACGAACGTTTCAAGGCGCGCTGGAAAATGGGCGGGCGTCCTGACGCTCTTGCTCGACGCCGCGAAGGGCGCGTTCGCCGTCTGGCTGGCGCGAGCCTTGACGACGCCCGACATGGGCATCAACTGGTATGTGGCTGCGGCTGCCTTCATCGTCGTCATTGGTCATTGCTTTCCAGTGTGGTTGGGCTTTCGCGGCGGCAAGGGCGTGGCGACGGGCGTC
Source organism: Blastocatellia bacterium (assembly GCA_033855775.1). Taxonomy (GTDB): domain Bacteria; phylum Acidobacteriota; class Blastocatellia; order Pyrinomonadales; family Pyrinomonadaceae; genus DASVTR01. The sequence continues at coordinate 17,785 of JAWVFT010000131.1, forward strand.
GGCGTCTTCTTAGGACTCTCGCCGCTGGCGCTGGCGTTGGCGGCTGCGGTCTTTCTGCTCGTCGTCCTGACGACGCGCTATATTTCGCTCGGCTCCATCACGGCGGCGGCGGCCTTTCCTTTGTGCGTCTGGCTGCTGAACATCTTCACGCGGCGTGTGGAAGAGTTCGCGCCCGTCATGACGACGGCCCTCGCCAGTGGCGCGCTCATCATCTTTATGCACCGCGCCAACATCGGCAGGCTGTTGAGCGGAACCGAGAGCAAGTTTAAGTGAAAGGATAAAAGGCGACGGCGACGAGCGATGAAGGACGAGCTAAAGGAAGCTTGACCTTCGTGCATCTTTCATCGCACATCTTTCATCGTTCGCGCTTCGTCGTTAGCTGTGATGAGTCGTCTGGCGATTATCGGCGCGGGAAACTGGGGAACGGCGTTGGGCATTGTCGCCGCGCGCGCGGGCCATGATGTTTGCTTCTGGTCGCGCAATGCTGAGGTCGTCGCGGGCATCAACGGCGAGCATGTGAACAGAGTCTATCTTTCGTCGCAGTCGATGCCGGAAGGCGTGCGGGCGACGAGCGATTTCGGCGAGGCTTTAGACGGCGCGGAGCATGTGTTGCTGGCCGCGCCTTCGCACGTCACGCGCGGATTGCTGGAAGCGATGTTGCCGTTGCTCAAGCCGGAGATGCTCTTCACCAGCGCGACGAAGGGCATCGAGATTGAGACGGGCAAGCGCATCTCGGAGGTCGTGCGCGAAGTGGCGGGCGAGCGTTTCGCGCCGCGCTTCGTGTGTTTGTCGGGACCGTCGTTTGCGCAGGAAGTGGTCGCGGGACAGCCGACGGCGATTGTCGCCGCGAGCGATGTGTTGGATGACAGCCGCGCTGTGCAGGAGTTGTTGAGCTTTCAAAATCTGCGCGTCTACACGAACGAAGACGTGACGGGAACGGAACTCGGCGGGGCCGTCAAAAACGTGATGGCGGTCGCCGCCGGAATCGTCGCGGGCCTCGGCCTCGGCACAAACAGCGTGGCTGCGCTCATCACGCGCGGGCTGTCGGAGATGACGCGCCTCGCGCTCGCCGAGGGCGCGCGGATGGAAACGCTGATGGGCCTCGCGGGACTTGGCGACCTCGTTCTCACCTGCACGGGCAGCCTCTCGCGCAATCGCTTCGTCGGGCAGGAACTCGGCAAAGGCCGCCCGCTCGTCGCCATCGTCGGCGGGATGAAGGAAGTCGCCGAAGGCGTCAAGACGACGCGCGCCGTCAAACAACTGGCCGCGCAACTCGGCGTCGAGATGCCGATAACGAATGAAGTCCACGCCGTCCTTTACGAAGGCAAGACGGCTCCTGACGCTGCCGAAGAGTTGATGACGCGACCTTTGCGCGGGGAGTTTGAAAGATAGCTTTCAGGCTTCGAGTTTAAGGTTTCAAGGCTCATTGCTTGCGACTCGAAAACTTGAAGCTTGACATCGTTGCGATGACGAACATCGGAAACATTATCGAGCGCAGTCAGGCGGGCGAAGAGCTTTCGCTTGATGACGTGACGGCGTTGCTGTCAGAACGTGACGCGGGCGCCTGCGTTGAGATGTACGCTGCGGCGGACGAGTTGAAGCGCGAGTTGTGGCAGGAGCGCGTCACCTACGTCGTCAACCTTAATCTGAATTTCACAAACATCTGCGGGCAGCATTGCGGCTTCTGCAATTTCCGGCGCGACGAGCGCGACGCAGACGCTTATCGATTGACGATTGACGAATGCCTTCAGCGAATCGCGGCGCGTTCGTCGTATGGCATCACGGAGGTGACGATTCAGGGCGGGCTGGATGACGGCACGCCCGTCGAGTTTTATTACACGCTCGTGCGCGAAATCAAAGCGGCGTTTCCGCAACTTCACATACATGCTTTTTCGCCGGAAGAGATAGCTTACCTGCGCGAGCGCGGCGGCGGGTCGTATGCGCGCATCATCGAAGGCTTGCGCGCGGCGGGCCTCGGCACGATGCCGGGAACCGCCGCCGAGATTTTAGTTGACGACGTGCGGCGGCGTTTGTGCAACGAGAAGGTGATGACGGATGATTGGTGCGAGATTGTCGAGACGGCGCACCGCGCCGGAGTGCGAACGACCTCGACGATGATGTACGGCCACATCGAAACCATCGCGCAACGCGCAGAGCATCTACTGCGCCTGCTCGAAGTGCAGAGACGAACGGGCGGCTTCACTGAGTTTATACAATTGCCGTTCGTGGCGGCGAACGCGCCCATCGCCATCAAGCGCGGGTTGAGCAGTCCCGCGCGCCGCGAGGCTTTGAACACAATCGCCGCCTCGCGCCTCTTGTTTCGCCGCGAACTGCCGCACATTCAAGCCGTCGCGTGGGTCAAGCGCGGATTGGACGAGGCAATCGCCAGCCTGCATTGCGGGGCAGATGATGTGGGCGGGACGTTGATTGAAGAGAACATCTCGCGCGCCGCAGGAGCCGCGCACGGCTCGTATGTTTCGGCGGCGGAGTTGCGCGAGCGCATCGCAGGCGAAGGCTTGCAGCCGTTTGAGCGCACGACGCTTTATGAGTTGCGAACGTAGATTCGGATTTGAGCATGACAAAGATAACGGAAGAAAAATCTCTGGTCACGAACCGCGCCGCCTTTCACGAGTATCACATCTCGGACAAGTACGAAGCGGGCGTGGCTTTGACCGGAACGGAAGTCAAGAGCGTGCTGGACGGGCGCGTGCAGTTGAAGGACTCTTACGTCGCCGTCCGCGACGGCGAAGCATGGTTGTTCAATGCGCACATCTCGCCTTACTCGCACGGCAATCGCGAAAACCACGACCCGACGCGCACACGCAAGTTGCTGCTTCATCGCCGCGAGATCAGTCGCCTTGAGCAATCCACGACCATTCAGGGCATGACGCTCGTGGTCACGCGCATCTACGTCAAGAATGGCCGCGTCAAGCTGGAAATCGGCGTCGCCAAAGGCAAAAAGCTTTACGATAAACGCGAAACCGAAATGCGCCGCACGATTGACCGCGAGACGCGCGCGCAGTTGAAAGAACGAACCAACAGATAAAGAATCATTCGGTTATCAAAAAACAACAAAAACGCTTCAATACTAAACGACCTATGACGCATGGACGAACCGCTTCAGACCATTTACTATAATTGTTCGCTATTCATAGGGATTTAAAATTGGTCGTTGGCGGTTGATTGCTGAACGCTTTTGATGGAGAGGAATGAAATATGGACGTGCAAGTGAGCACTGGAACGTTGAAGGAACAGGATGCGCAGGCTCTGGCCATCGCTGTTTTCAAGGACGAAAAGGCTGATGAAGGATTCTTGAAAGAACTGGACGCGGCGACCGGAGGACTAATCACATCCGTCATTGAATCCGAAGAGTTGAAAGGCAAAGAGGGCGAGACTGTCTACGCGCATCTCGTCGGCAGCGATGGCGGCTTGAAGGCGCGGCGGCTGTTGTTAATTGGCGTCGGCGCGCGTGAAGAGTACGGGACGGCTCAGGTGTCGCAGATGGCCGGAACCGCCGCGCGCATTCTGCGCAGCAAAAATATCAAGACCGTGGCTCTCGTCGCGCGCGCCGAAGGAGATGCCGAGAAGTTTGCCGCCGCGGCTGCCGAAGGCGCCGTGATGGGACTCTTCGAGCCGGATAAATATCGCACGATGGAGAAAGAAGAGCGCGTCATCGAGCGCCTCGTCGTCAACGTCGAGGGCGCAGAGGAAGAGGCTCTCAAGCGTGGGGCGGAGCGCGGGCGCATCATCGGCGAGAGCGTCAATTTCACGCGCGAGTTATCAAACGAGCCGGGCGCGTACCTGACGCCTACGGACATGGCCGACCGCGCGCGCGACATCGCCACCGAGTTTGGCTTGAGCGTTGACGTGCTGGACGAAGCGCGCATGGAGCAGGAAGGCATGGGAGCCTTGCTCAGCGTCTCGCGCGGCTCAGAGCAACCCGCGAAGTTGATTATCTTGAAGTACACGCCGCGCGATGCCACGCATGACGACGACAACCTGTTGGCTTTTGTCGGAAAGGGAATCACGTTTGATTCCGGCGGCATCTCGCTGAAGCCCGGCGAGAACATGGAGTTGATGAAGTACGACATGACGGGCGGCGCGACCGTGCTCGGAGCGATGCGCGCCATCGCGCAATTGAAGCCCTCGATTGCCGTGCTCGGCGTCGTGCCATCCTCCGAGAATCTTCCTTCCGGCAAAGCCACCAAGCCCGGCGATGTCGTCAAAGCGATGTCGGGCAAGACCATCGAAATCATCAACACAGACGCCGAAGGCCGCCTGATTCTGTCAGACGCCATCTGCTACGCCAAGAAACTTGGAGCCAAGCGCATCATTGATATGGCGACGCTGACCGGCGCCGTCTCCATCGCGCTCGGCGATGTCAACACGGCGATTCTCGGCACAGACCAGGCGCTAATCAACGAGGTCATCGAAGCGGGGCGCGAGGTCGGCGAGAAGTTCTGGCAACTGCCGCTCGATAAAGAGTACACGAAGCAGATTAAGTCCGACATCGCCGATATTAAGAACGTCGGCGGGCGCAAGGCCGGAACCATCACCGCCGCAGCTTTCCTCAAGGAGTTTGCCGACGGCGTTTCGTGGGCGCATCTGGACATCGCCGGAACGGCTTGGGGCGACGACGCCAAACCCTTCCGCGCCAAAGGCCCGACCGGCATCGCCGTCCGCACGCTCATCAACATCGTAGACCGCGAAGCAAACTCGCGCTCCAACGGCAGCAACAACTCAGGGCCGCAAAGCTAGACCACGCGCGAGCCTACGCTTTTAATTTGAACGGCGGGCCGCAGAGCCTCGCTTAGAAGGCTCTGCGGCCC
>JAWVFT010000132.1:0-90383 GCA_033855775.1 Blastocatellia bacterium
AAATAGTCCCTTGGAGAACCCCTATGACTGTGTCCAGAAGAAACTTTTTACGCAAGAGCAGCATGATCGCATTGGCCGCGACGCTGCCCCTTAGCTTGTCAACGCTCGGCTCAGGGCAGCAGCAAGGCGGCCCGCCGCCCGGCGTCCCCCCCGCAGCACAGCGCAACCCGCTCTACAATTTCACGCGCTCGACCTTCGCCTCCTACGTCAACAGCGTCTTTATCGTCAACTCCGTGCCGCTGGCCGAGATTGTGCTGGTCGAGGTGAAAGAGACGCCGCTCGTCGTTGACAGGATGGCGAATAGAACTCCCGTCGGAGAATGCTTTACGCTCGTCTTTCGTGGCCCGGCACAGACGCGCTTCAAGCAGAACACCTATCGTCTTGAGCATGCCTCGCTCGGTCAGTTCGAGTTGTTCCTTGGCCCGACAGACCGCCCCGACAATGAGCATCAATACTACACGGCGGTCATCAACCGGCGGCTCTAAGGGCCGGAAGATTCCCAAGCCGTAAAATAATTTAGAGAAGCAAGGCTGCGATAAACTCGCTCACGCGAAGGCCGTGGAGCAGACTCTTTGACGGACTAACTTCCGCCGAAGAGTCTGCGCTCCGCGCCTCTCGCTCGCTCTGCGCGCGTTCGAGCCGTCGTGTGTCTTGTCTCGTCGTGTGTTTTGTCTTCAGAAGAAGAGGCGAACTTATTGAACGGCGTCGCCGTCGTTGCTGCCGTCCTTGCTGTTCCACTCCATCAGCAAGTGCATGCCTTGCTCTTCCGTCTTCCGAAAGCCGAGCCGCTCGAAGAGACGAAGCGAAGGGTTAAAGCTCTCGACGTAGATGCGCAGCGGCCTGCGTGTCCGGGCGGCCTCTTGCATGAGGTTTCGGATGAGCGGGGAGCCGAGTCCGGCGTTGCGGTATTCGGGCAGGATGGTGATGTCTAAGATGCGTATGAACTCGTCTGTCCTGAGCACGTAGAGACGACCGACGGGCTGCCCCGCGAGCTGTATGACATCGTGCAGGGCGTCGGGAAAGTTGCTCTGGTAGTGATGCAGTTGCGCGTCAAACTGCATCTTGACGAAGGCCGCGCGCTGCTCTTCGTTCCAGGGCACACGCGCCATCTCTTCCGCGCGCGTGCTGGCATAAACGCGCACGAGAAAGCTCTCGTCCTGCGGCACGACCGGGCGCAGCCTGACCTTCTTGTCCTTATCCATTCGCGCTTCTTCGGGCATGGCGTCTTCAGCGTCCGGCTGGCTCAAAGCATGCGAGCGAAAGCTGCTTCGTAGTAAAAGCCGTCCGCCTCCTGCCTGACAGGCACAAGGAAGAGGTCGAAGGTTCCCATCTGCGGGTGCTCCATCTTGTACATCTGCTGCGGGAGAAAAATGTTCGGCGGGCTGCGAAAGACGATGGAGAACTGCTCGCGTCCCGGCCCTGAGCCGCTGTCGGTCGCGCTGACCATCAACAACTCCACGGCTTGCGAACCTTCGACGGAGGCTTGAAACGTCGTCTGCAAGTGTTCGGCAAACGATGCCAGGGTTAAATTCTGAAGTTCAGCCAAACTCGCTCCTTCCGGCCAGGCTTACTTTTAAAGCTGGCTCTACTGCTCTGCTGTCGCCTCGCTGTCATGGTCGGCCCGCGCGGCATCTTCCGCTTTGCTTGCGGGCAGCCACTCCATCGTGAAATGCGTGTCGCTCTCGCCGGTCAGGGAAAAGCCCAGTCGTTCGTAGAGACGACGCGCCCCGTCGTTATCCTTCGCCACGCGCAGACGAAGCGGCAGCCCCGACGCACCGGCTTGAGCCTGCAACTCTTTAACCAGAAATCGCCCCGCGCCGCTGCTGCGATACTCAGGCAGGAGCGCGATGTCCGTCAAGCGCAGTTCCGCGTCGTTGCGAAAGACAATCATTCTTCCAGCCGGGCTTTCGTCGCAGAGGATAATCGAGTGTTCGGCGCCGGGAAACTGCCATTCGTAGGCGCGCTGCTGCGCGTTGAACTGCATCCGCAGAAAGGCTTCCTGCTGTGGCTCGTTCCAGCCCCACGCGGCCATCTCGTCGCGGCGCGTGCTGGCGTAAACTTGATAGAGAAAAGGCTCGTCGTCGGGGCCGCATGGGCGCAGGCAGATTTTCATGACGGCGTTTTAGGCGTTGCTCTTTCAAAGGCTCCGGCTGAACTCTCAAAACAAGGCTGACGAAAATATCACGCGAAGGAAAAACAGGGCAAGCATGAACACGTGACCATCGAGGCAGGGGAAGCGGATTCGGCAACGCGAAGGACGTTTGAGGGCGAGAGCGACACGGACAAACTTCAAGGCCGCCTGGAACCGGAACCGTGCGAGCGCGATTGACGTAGAGCGCGGCTGCTGCCGCCGCCGCCAGCCACAGCTTGCGGGCGGGAGACAGGCCGCCGTTTACGTTTCGCTCGGACGGGGCAACTGTTCCTTGAACAAGTTATTGAAAGCGCGCTTGGCGTCGTGCTGGCCGCGCTGCTGAAACTCCCTGACCCAGTTTGAGACTGTAGTTTTGATGACTCGCGCCGAAGAATCCGCCGCGGGTTGCGCCGTCGCGTTGGCCGTCGTTTCCGCCTGGGCGTCTTTCTGTCCGCGTTTGATGATTCGCACAAAGGGCTTCATCGCCATGATGTTTTCGCGCTCCTTAATCGTTTACCGGGGCTTCTACATCTATAACGCGCAAAGCGGGGCGAATATGAATCACGACGACAAATATTTTTTTCGGGCGGCAAATATTCTTTTTTCGGTCAGCGCGCCTGACGAGTTTCAACTGGAAATTCCGGCCCTCTTCTGCGCCGGAGCCTCCGCGTTATACAATCCGCGCGTGACGTTGCAACGCCATCTCAAATTCGATTGGACGCGCCGCCGTTTCTTGCGCGGGCTGGCCGCCGCGCCGCTCGTCGCCCTTTCGGCCACGACCGCCTACAGCACGCTCATAGAGCCTTACGCTTATCAACTCTCCGAGACGGACATCTTCATCCGCGACCTGCCCGCCGCCTTTGATGGTTTTCGCATCGCGCAGATTTCCGATGTCCATCACAGCCGCATCGTCGGGATAGAAGAAGTGCGCCGCGTCGTCTCTCTAACTCAAGGCGCGAAGCCCGACATGATTGTGCTGACCGGCGACTACACCACAGCCTACCGTCGTTACGTAGAGCCTTGCGCCGAAGCCCTCGCAGACCTCAACGCGCCCGCGGGCGTCTGGGCCGTGCTCGGCAATCATGACCACTACACAGACCCGCAGTTGACCACACGCGCTCTCGAACGCGCGCGCATCAGCGTGCTCAACAACGCCAACACGCGCATTCGGCGCGGCGGCGATGAGCTACAACTCGTCGGGATTGATGATTGGGATTGGAATGGAACCGACTGGCCGCGCGCTTTCCACGGCGTCGAACAAGCGCGCCCAAGCCTCTTGCTCTCGCACCAGCCGCGCGTGCTCGACCTGGCCGAAACGCGCAACGTCTCGCTCATCCTCAGCGGCCACACGCACGGCGGGCAAATCAGCTTGCCCTTCATCGGCGCTCCCGCCCGCTTCTCAAAGCAACTCAAGTACCTGCGCGGACTCTACGAACAGGGCGGCACGCAACTCTACGTCTCGCGCGGCACGGGCGTCATCGGCCTCCCCGTCCGCCTCGGCGTCCCGCCCGAAATCGCTATCCTTCGTCTCAGACGGAAAGAGCAGTGACGAGTGATGAATGACAAGTGACGAGCAAGAAAAGCGGACGTGTTTGAGGAATAGCCAACGCACAAGAACGAGTGATGAATGACAAGTGACGAGCAAGAAGGTCTTAACTCGTCACTTGTCACTCATCACTGTCTTACTGCTTCTCTTCCTGCTCCGAGCGGTGACGGGCGCGTCGTTCTTCATGACGGGCCTTGCGCTCAGCTTTCATCTGTTCGAGCTTGGCGCGTTGCTCCGGCGTCAACAGGGCCAGGACTTCCGTGTGGGCGCGCTGCATTGACTCGCGTATCTCTCCGCCCAGTTGTTTGGCGCGCTCTGTGTTCGCTTCCGACCAGGCCCCGTCCTGCTGCCCGTACTGCTCGTGCATCTGGCGCAAGGCTTCGCGCTGCGGCTTCGTGCTCTCGGCGGCGCGCTCGATGATGGCGCGCGCCTGTTGCTGCTGCGCTTCCGTCAAGTCCAACTCGTGCAGGGCGCGCATCATGCCGCCCATCCGACGCTCGCGTCCTTCGCCCGGCCCGCCGCGCCGCGCCCCGCGCTCGCGCTGCATCCTGCCGGGCACGCTGTCCTGTTGTCCCGCCGGTTGCTCCTGCGCAAACGCGCTCGCCGCGCAGCACAGCGCGATGATGAAGCCCAAGCTGATTTTCGTTAATTTGCTGTCGAAAGACATCTGTTCTAATTCTCCTTGCCAGTTTAATGATTGACGATTTGACGACGCGCGCTCGCTTTGTCAGGATTGCTGTCCCTTTGAGAGCGCGCCACTCTTGAGAGTGTTGTCCATTTAGACGAGCCGCCGCCCGCTTTGGTCTGGAAAGTTTGAGCTTCGCGCCCTCCATCGTTCAAGGCCACGGCGACGGGCTCGAAGCGAAAAGGCTTGACCGGCTTTCGCTAAAGCGTTATAAAGGGCTTTGCGATTTAAAGCAAACGCGACAGGGCTTAGTTTGCAGCACAAGTTTGGCGCTTATCTCACACTCGATTGTGAGCTTTTTGTGAGATAGCAAAAGACGAATGGCCAAGTTACAATGGGAGCGCAATGAAACTCTTACAGACTATTGATTCGCCAGCCGATCTGCGGCGTTTGCGTCCTGAGCAGTTGCAGGAAGTCGCGAGCGAGATTCGCCAGCACATACTGGAAACGATGTCGCGCATCGGTGGCCACACGGGCGCGTCGCTCGGAGCCGTCGAGTTGGCTGTCGCGCTCCACTACGCGTTTGAGACGCCGGCCGACCGCGTTGTCTGGGACGTGGGCCATCAAGCTTACGCGCACAAGATTCTGACGGGGCGGCGCGACCAGTTATCGAGCATCAAGCAGTATGGCGGGCTGTCCGGCTTTCTCAAGCGTGAAGAGTCAGACTACGACACGTTCGGGGCGGGCCACGCTTCGACCTCTCTGTCCGCCGCGCTCGGCATGGCTATCGCACGCGACCGACAAGGCCAATCGCATCACGTCTGCGCCGTCATCGGCGATGCCAGCCTCGCGGGCGGAATGGCGATGGAAGCCATCAATCAGGCTGGACACTTGAAGACGCGGCTCATCGTGCTCTTAAACGATAACGAGATGTCGATTGCGCCGGCGGTCGGAGCCTTGACGGGCTATCTCAATCGCTTGCGCGGAGCGCAAGGGTATCATCGCTTCAAGGATGAAGTGGGCGAGACGTTGCTCTCCATCCCGACGTTTGGCGAGCGGCTGCATCATGCCGCCAAGACCGTGAAGGATGCGCTGGCGGCGGCGGTCTTGCCGGGCGCGCTCGTCAGCGAGCTTGGCTTCAAATACATCGGCTACGTTGACGGCCATAATCCGCGCGCGCTCGTCGCGGCTTTGCGCGAAGCTCAACAGATAAAGGACGGCCCCGTCATCGTTCATGCTTTGACGACCAAGGGCAAAGGGTATCCGGCGGGCGAGAAGAACTACTACGCATGGCACGCGACCGGCCCGTTTGATTTGGCGACCGGCCAGCCCGTTAAGTCCGCGAAGGCTTCCGCTCCGGCTTACACGCAGGTCTTCGGGCAGACGATGTGCGAGTTGATGGCGAAGGATGAAAAGATTGTGGCCTTGACGGCGGCGATGCCGGACGGCACGGGCGTTGACCAAATTCTGGTCAACTTTCCCGAGCGCGCCTTCGATGTCGGCATCGCGGAGCAACACTGCGTCACCTTTGCGGGCGGCATGGCTTGCGAAGGACTCAAACCCGTCGCCACCATCTACTCGACTTTTCTGCAACGCGCCTACGATCAGGTGATGCACGACATCTGCATACAGAAGTTGAACGTCACGTTTGCGATGGACAGGGCCGGAATCGTCGGCGGCGACGGCCCGACGCATCACGGCCTGCTCGACATCGCTTACCTCAGACCGATGCCGAACATGATTGTCATGGCTCCGAAGGACGAAGGCGAGATGCGCGACATGATGTTGACGGCCATCGAGTATAACGGCCCGGCGGCGTTGCGTTATCCGCGCGGCAACGGCGTCGGCTGCGACATCAGCCGCGCGCCGCAAACGTTGGAAATCGGCAAAGGCGAAATCCTGCGCGATGGCGGCGGTGATGTGGCGATTGTCGCTTATGGCTCGATGGTCTATCCGTCCCTGAAGGCGGCGGAGCAGTTGGCCGCCGACGGCATTGAAACGACGGTCGTCAACGCGCGTTTCGTCAAACCGCTCGACGCAGGATTGCTGCTCGCTCTGGCGCGCACGCGGCGGCTCATCGTGACGGTTGAGGAAGCGTATCTGGCGGGCGGTTTCGGCTCAGCCGTGATGGAGCTTTTGGAAGAGAACGGCTTGCAAGACCAAGTGCGCGTCGTGCGGATGGGCGTGCCTGACCGCCTCGTCACGCACGGCGACCCGAAGCTGCTGCTCGCCAAGTACGGCCTCGACCCGGATGGCATTTACACGCGCGTTAAGGAGAGCGTCGAAGTGCTCGAAGACCGCCGCGCCAAGCGGCAGAAGGCGCATAGATAAACTTGCGAAGCGGAGGCGTGCCGTGCGAGTTGCATGAAAGCCTCGCTCGCTAGTCGTTCAACGTTCGCGGCGCGTCGTTTTCATCGCTTGCGCCCAAATCCTTTTCACTCGCGCTCGCCCGTTGTCGCAAATGGGCGAGCGCATTGTTTTTGTGCACGAGATGGAATCAATGGAGCGCGCTCGCGGCCCACTAACGGGCCTTCTCGTGCATCAAAGTTTGGCGCCGGGGAAGCGTTTTACAGTAGTTTACGGGCAAGCAGCGTTTTGCCGTCCTCGCGTGGCCTCGTTTTTGCTATTCTAATTGGCAACAAAGTTGGAACGGATGTCCCCCGCATCTTCGGCAGTTAAGAGCAAACTTTAAATACGATGGAACAGAGACGAAAAATTATTATTCCGACCGGCGCAGACGGCGATGAGACGCTTTCGACGCCGCATTTCGATGCCGAGGCGACGCTGGCCGCGCGCCCCGTCGTGCCTTTGGCAGACGCGCTTGGGCCGACGCCGGAAACGGCTTACGCCGCAGCGCCGCGCGGCGATGTTGACGTGCCGCGCGCGGCTCTCACGTCGCCACCGTCGTCGCCCTGGAACCGCTCGACTCTCGCTTTGATTATCCTCGCCGCCGTTGGCATCGGCGTCGCCAGCGGCCTCGCCATAGGCTTTTACCAGACCAGCCGGAAGACGACCGCCACGGCGACAACTCCGGCAACGGTCGTCGCGCAGCCAAACGTGAGCGAGCAGCCGCAGCAAGCGACCGTGCAACAGCCGCCCGCGCCGCCGCAGACAACTGAGGTTGCGCAACAGCCGGAACAGCAAGTCGAGCCGGAAGCGGAAGCGAGCATTCCTGATGCTCCGGCGGAGAAAGAGAAGGAGAAGACGGCGAGCGCGGCGGCGAAGAATCGTGACGATAACGACGATGCTCGCGGCGACGATAAGCAGGCATCGCGCGACAACAATCGCAGGCGTGACGAAGAGCGAGCGGCGCCTCCGGCCATGCGTGACCGGCGCGTGGTTGACCCCGCTCGTGATGAGCGCGACGAACGCGATGCGCGCGATGAAGAGGACGCGCGCAGGGCCGAGCGCAAAGAGCAGCGGCGTGAAGAGCGAAGAGCCGAACGCCGTCGCCAGCGCGAAGATGATAATGACGGCCCAATCAATGTTCCGCGCAACGTCGAACACGCGCGGCAGGAAATCAACCGCATCCGCGACATCTTCGAAGGCCGGCAGCCTTAAGTAAAAAAGTCCAAGGTCTTAAAGTCCAATGTCCAAAGTCAGGAAAGCTTCGGCTCTCTGACTTTGGACATTGCGCTTTAGGCTCAAGCATAAATCCGTGGTTGAGAGTCGTTCTGCGTCGCGTTCGAGTTTGACTTTTAGACTTTGGCCGTTGGACATTTGCTGTCGGCATGAAGCGCGAACGAATAGACAAGCTGTTGGTCGAGCGCGGGCTGGCGCAGTCGCGGGCGAAGGCGCAGGCGTTGGTGATGGCTGGCGTCGTGCTGGTTAATGAGCAGCGCGTCGAGAAGTCTTCGGAGATGTTTGAAGCAGGCGCGAGCGTGCGCTTGAAGGGCGCGGGCGACCCGGCCTCGCGCTATGTCGGGCGCGGCGGCCTGAAGCTGGAAGCGGCCCTGCGCGAGTTTAATGTGGAGGTGGCGGGCCTCACGTGCCTGGACGTTGGAGCTTCGACCGGAGGCTTTACAGATTGCCTGTTGCAGCAAGGGGCGCGGCGCGTCGTCGCCGTTGATGTCGGGCATAATCAACTCGACTGGCGCCTGCGTCAGGACGGGCGCGTCGAAGTCCGCGAGGGCGTCAACGCGCGTTACCTGCGAGCGGAAGATTTCGCGGAAAAATTCGAGCTTGCGGTGATGGATGTCTCGTTCATCTCTGCGACGAAGGTGTTGCCCGCATTGTTGCCGCTGTTGACCGCGCGGGCGAGAATCATTACGCTCATCAAACCGCAGTTTGAAGTCGGGCGCGGCGAAGTCGGCAAGGGCGGCATCGTGCGCGACAGCGCGAAGCGCGAAAGGGTCGTCGGCGAAGTGAACGCGGCGGCGGAAGCATTGAGCTTGCGCGTGTGCGGCGTCGTCGAGTCGCCGATTCATGGCGCGGACGGCAATCTCGAATACCTCGCGCTTTATGAAAAGGTCTAGGACGACATGAGCGCTTTAACGCTTGAGCAGGAATCGCTCGCGCGCCTGCAACGCATCAAGGCCGCGTATCAATCAATCATCAAGTTGAACTACGAGCCGCGCGCCGCCGATTGCCGCGTCTGCCCGACGGCGGGCGTCTGTTGCGTCGACGCGCATTTCGTCAACGTTCACATCACGCGGCTCGAAGCGGTCGCTATCCGCGAGACGCTGCGCCGCACGCCGCGCTTGAACGAAGAGCAACGCCGCGATGTTTATCGTCGCGCTCGCTCGGCGGTCGAGCGTTATCACTTGCGCCCGCAGGGCGACACGTTCGCGCAGACCTATGCCTGCCCGCTCTTCGAGCCGCAGGTTGGCTGCCTCGTCCACGCCCGCGCCAAGCCCGCGCCCTGCATTCAACATGCTTGCTACGACAACTGGGAAGACTTGCCGCCGGCCAGCCTGCAATCGCGCGCCGAGCATCGCGTCGAACAGTTGAACACGGAGCTTTACGGCAAGGCTTGGGCGTGGCTGCCGACGCCTTTGTGGCTCACGCTCGTTGACCCTTCATCGGACGGCGCGGAACTCCGTCGCCTCGCGCAACAGTGGAGCACGCGCCGCGCGCCCGAAGGCCGCACGCAGCTACACAGAAACTTAGGCGGCAGCCCGCAGCAGCAGAAGAAACGCGCGAGCCTGCCCGTCATCAATCAAGCCTCGGCGCGATTTTAGCCAAAGGTCAAAGCGAAAGGGCAAGGTCAAAGCGAAAGGGCGCGGCTTTAAAATTCAGTTCTCTTGAAGCTTGAAGCCTGAAGCGTGAACGGATAAAAGAAGGGCTGTCGTTCCGTTTACGTTTCGCTCATGTTTCGCTCGCGCTGCGCGCTTGACGAACTTTGTTGACACTCCAGAGCCAGCCTGAGTATCATCCGACCGTCTCTTTAATCATCATTACCGGGCCGAAATTCCTGAAGCTTTGAGGGCGTTGATGAGGGAAGCCGCGCGGCGCAACGAGCTTGACTCGCGCGTGTGCGCCCGAAGCGCGCCGGCTCTTCATAAAATTGTCTCATGACAACTTCGCACATTCGCCGGGTCGGTGTCGTCATCAAGCCGCAGTTGGCGGAAGCCGTTCCGACGCTGCGGCGTCTGGCGGAGTGGCTGGACGCGCGCGGCGTGCGCCTGCTCGGCGGCCCCGAAATCGCAGCGGCGCGCTCGGAGTGTGGGGCCGCGCACGCCATCGACATCGTGGCGCACGAGGAACTGGCGACGAGCGTTGACCTCGTGGTCGCGCTCGGCGGCGACGGGACGATGATTGCGTCCGCGCGCCTGCTCGCGGACGCGGACGTGCCTGTGCTCGGCATCAACTACGGCACGCTCGGCTATCTGGCCGAGTTCAGCATCGGAGAGATGTTCACCGGGCTAGAAGCGGTCTTCAAGGGCGAGTATCGCATCGAGGCGCGTGTCAGGCTCGCGGTCGAACTCTATCGCGGCGAGACGATGTTGATGCACAGCCGCGTCCTCAACGATGTCGTCGTCAACAAGTCCGCGCTCTCCCGCATCGTTCACATAGAGGCTTATCTGGACCAACAACTGATTAGCGCTTTTCGCGCCGACGGCCTGATTATTTCGACGCCCACAGGCTCGACCGCTTACAACCTGTCGGCGGGCGGTCCCGTCATCTATCCTTCGATGAACGCCGTCGTCATCACGCCCATCTGTCCCTTTACGCTCTCCGACCGTCCGCTCGTCGTCCCCGACGACGCGCTCATCGAAGTGCTCTTGAAGACGCCGAACGAGGAAGTCTTTCTCACGCTCGACGGGCAAGTCGGCTGCCCGCTCGAAGTCGGCGACCGCATCCAGATTCGCAAGAGCAACACGCTCTTCAAGATTGTGCAGCCGCCCAATCGAAACTACTTCGAAGTGCTGCGCGAAAAACTGCGTTGGGGGAAATAGCACAGTGACAAGTGGCAAGTGACGAATGACAAGTTCAAGACAGCGACTCAAATCCGAGCGGCTCGTCTCTCCTTCTTCTAGCTCGTCACTCGTCACTTGTCACTTGTCACTGAGGTTAAAAGATGGCTGATAAAAAAGATAAGAAGCGGTCGGCGAAACCTGAGATTGAGGCGGACGCCTTTGAGCGCGAGGTGACGACAGACCTCGATGACGAGACGCCCGACCGCCCGAAGGGAATGGCTCTGCACACGCGCATTCTTTTGGGGCTGTTGGTCGGCGTCGTCGCGGGCGTGACGACGAACGCCATAGTCGGCGGCGACCATCCGCGCGTCGTCTGGATTGTCACCAACATCACGGAGCCCGTCGGCCAACTCTTCCTGCGGCTGCTGTTGATGATTGTGGTGCCGCTCGTCTTTTCGTCGCTGGTGGTCGGCGTCGCGGGCATCGGCGACATACGCAAGCTTGGGCGCGTCGGCTTGAAGTCGTTCGCCTATTGTCTGGTCATCTCGGCCATCTCGGTCGTCATCGGCCTCACGCTCGCCAACACCATCAGGCCCGGCGAGCGCATCGACCCGGAGACGAAGGCCAAGCTTGAGCAACGCTACGGCGCGGACGCGACCAAGCGCGTCGAAGAGCAGAAGAAGACGAGCGCGACCAATCAGGACAGCGCGCTCTTGCAGGTCGTGAAGACGGTCGTGCCGTCGAACCCCGTGGCGGCCATCGCTTCCGAGACTCCGAACATGCTGCACCTGATGTTCTTCGCTCTCATCATCGGCATCGCCATCACGCTGATTCCGGTGGAGGTGACGGCCCCGCTGCTCAGAGGCTTGCAGGGGCTTTACGAAGTGACGGCGAAGATTATCGAAATCATCATGAAGTTTGCGCCGTACGCCGTCGCGTGCCTGCTCTTCAACAACACGGCGCGCTTCGGCCTTGACTTGTTGCAGGCTCTCGGTTGGTTTGTCTTGACGGTGTTGCTCGGCCTCGCGATACACATGTTCGGGGTCTATTCGCTGTCGGTCTACTTTCTCTCGCGCATCAGCCCGCTCGACTTTTTCCGGCGCATCAAGACCGTTATCCTGACGGCCTTTTCCACTTCATCTTCGAACGCGACGCTGCCGACGGCCCTGCGCATCTCGGAAGAGAATCTGGGCGTGCCGCAGGAGATTAACAGCTTCGTGTTGACTGTCGGCGCGACCGCCAACCAGAACGGAACCGCGCTCTATGAAGGCGTCACGGTGCTGTTTCTGGCGCAACTGGCCGGAGTTAATTTGAGCCTCGGCACGCAGTTGATGGTTGTCTATCTGGCCATCCTCGGCGGCATCGGAACGGCGGGCGTGCCGTCGGGTTCGATTCCCTTCATCATCGGCGTGCTGGCGACGATTAACGTCAACCCCGCGCTCATCGCCATCATTCTGGGCGTTGACCGCATCCTCGATATGTGCCGCACGACCTTGAACGTCGCGGGCGACATCACGGCGGCGACCTATGTTGCCCGCTCGGAAGGCTACGAGTTGTTGAAGCGACACGAACCGGCGATTGTGCATGCGGGCATCGCTCAGCCGCCGCGCCCAGGACATTGAAGCGACATGAAAACATTCCGACACGGCGCGAGAAGTGTACGGGAATGATTCTTGAAGACGTTGCCCGGCTCACGCCGTCGTAAGCGACGAATCTCACGCGCGGCTTGCGTTTATGCCGCGCGTTTTCGTTTTCCAGCCTCCGCGAGCGGGCGCGGAACGGCAGGTGCAAGCGTGTCGCTGCTTAGCCGTCAAGCCTGCGCCTTAAAAAGCTCGCGGCTGTCATCCTCGCAGAAAGGTTTTTGAACTCGCGCCACTCGCGGCGGCTCTCGCGCCGCTTCGGTGGACGCTTTGCCTGAGGAGATAAGCTGAGATGATTTTCCCGATAGGCGACGACAATTCCGACCGCACCATCACGCCCGTAGTCAACTACCTGCTGATTGCGATTAACGTGCTCGTCTTCGTTTTTCTGCAAGGGATGGGCAACAACGAAAAGTTCACTTACGCCTACTCGACCGTGCCGCAGGAGATTAGAACGGGGCAGGACGTGGACAAGCCTGTCGTGGTCGAGATGGCCGGGCAAAGAGGCACGATTAATTTGCAGCCCACGCCCGGCTCTGTCTACCTGACGCTGCTGACCTCCATGTTCATGCACGGCGGCTGGATGCATCTCTTCGGCAACATGCTCTTCTTGTGGATATTCGGAGACAATCTCGAAAACGTTTTGGGACACGGAAGGTATCTAATCTTCTACTTGCTGACGGGATTGATAGCATCGCTGGCGCATGTCGTTTCGACGTTCATGTTCGACGGCAATCCGTATATCCCTAGCCTCGGCGCGTCGGGCGCGATTTCAGGAGTGCTAGGCGGCTACTTGCTCTTGTTTCCGAAGCGGCAGGTGCGCGTGATTATGCTGCGAATGCTGACGACGGTTCCGGCCATCGTCGCCATCGGGCTGTGGTTCGTGTTGCAACTCATCAGCGCCTTCGGCGTGATTAACGCAGGCCCGCAAAGCGGCGGCGGCGTGGCCTTCATGGCGCACGTCGGCGGCTTCATCGCAGGCTTAGTGTTCATTAAGTTTTTCGCCATCGGGCGCGGAACAACCGGGCCGACAGCGGCCTGACTTTGAACCCGACGTTTTTTAAGACGACAAGACGGAAAGCTTTGTCTTGCTCGTCCTTCGGGTTCTAAATTTCAAGAAGGAGAAATAGATTTATGGCTACGGACAACGACGGTGTTATCTCGACACTCAACAATCTCATCGAGACTTGCAAGGATGGGCAGAACGGTTTTCAGACGGCTTCCGAAGGCGTTAAGAACAGCGATTTGAAGACGCTCTTTCTAGGCTTCTCGCAACAGCGCGCGCAGTTTGCAGGCGAGTTGCAGAACGAAGTCCTGCGTCTCGGCGGCGACCCCGAAAAGGCGGGCAGCGTCGCCGCCACGCTGCATCGCGGCTGGATAAATATCAAGTCCAGCGTTACGGGCGAAGACGAGAGCGCGGTGATTGCAGAGTGCGAGCGCGGCGAAGATTCCGCCGTCAAAAACTACAAAGACGCGCTCCATCAGAATTTGCCGCAGAACATTCGCGGCGTCGTCGAGCAGCAATACACGCAGGTGCAGGCGGCGCACGACCGCATCCGCTCGCTCGAAAAAGCGAGCGGCGCCAATTCATAAAGAGTTGGCTTTCATGAGACGAAGCGCGGCGCAGCCGGACTCGACAAGTCCGGCTGCGCCGCAGAAATAATTTTCAGGCACACAATCAAGGAGGGTTGACATGAGCAGACAGAAAATGTTGATGGCCGTCGTGGCCTTAATCGCTATCTTTGCGATTCCGGGCGGAAGGGCTGCGGCCCAAAACTCAAACTCGAACTCGAACTCAAATTCGAACTCGACTTCAAACACAAACACAAACTCGAACTCAAACTCGAACATGAGCGGGCGGCAAGGCTCTATGGGCCAGGCCGGGACGATGCTCAGTTCGTCGGACAGAAAGTTTATGATGGAAGCCGGAGCGGGCGGCATGGCCGAAGTCGAAATGGCGCGGCTGGCTTTGGACAAGGCCGCGAGCGACGACGTTAAAAAGTTTGCGCAGCAGATGATTGACGACCACACGAAGGCCAATGCAGAGTTGATGCAGGTCGCCTCGCAAAAAGGCGTGTCGCTGCCGGGCGGCCCAGACGCGAAGCACATGGCTTTGATGGAGAAGCTGCGCAATCTCTCCGGCGCAGAGTTTGACCGGATGTACATGAAGGAAGCCGGAATCAACGACCACGCCAAGATGGAGAAGTTGTTTATGAAAGAGTCAACGGGCGGCAAGGACGCGGACGCGCGCGGCTTCGCTTCCAGGACTCTGCCGACCGTGCAGATGCACTTGAAGATGGCCCGCGATATGTCAGGCTCCATGACGGGCAGCACGATGAAAGGGAAGATGTAAAGGGGCCGCGACCGAGACTGAAAGATTGCAGGCAAGAGCCGGGCGGCGTCCGTTAGCTGTCCCGGCTTTTTCTTGTCTCAACTGTTTTCCGCCAGCTTGAAGCGAAGAGTTTGCGGGGGCTTTGTGTCGCCGGTTGCCCGTGTCGGCGCGCTCAGGTAATATCAAATTTCTGAGTCAGGGAGAAGTAGTAAAGATGTCTATCGCTGAGATGAATCTGCCGCCGGTTAACACGCAGGGCCTCGACATTCGTTCGACGCCGCGCGAGGAGATGAAGCTGTATCCGCTCGACACCTTCGCTTACGAGTACGTCGGGCGCGAGATACGCATCAACTTCGAGATGCCGGAGTTTACGGCCATCTGCCCGTTCTCGGATTTCCCCGACTTCGCCGTCATCCGCATAGAGTATGTGCCGAACGAACGCTGCATCGAACTCAAGAGCCTGAAGCTCTACATCAACTCCTTCCGCGAGATTAAGATTTTTCACGAGCACGTCATCAACGTCCTGCTGGAAGATTTCGTCCGCGCCTGCGACCCCTTGCGCGTCGAGATAGAAGGCGACTTTCACATACGCGGAAACATCAAGACCGTCGTGCGCGCGAGCTACGATAAAAGTCGGCAGCCGGGAGCCGTAAGTCGGCAACCGGAATAAGCTGCGGCGGCAGCCGTTTCGGTTTGCGTTGTCGGTTCGCTCCCGCCCGGTTTCTTCTTTCTTCCGTTTGCCGGCGGCTGACTTCTGTATTTGAATTATGTCCACTCCGATTATTGCTACTGTCATTGGCGTGATGGCGATTGCGCTGTTGCTGATTGTGTTGCGGCGCGTGGTGCGGCTGGCGATTCGGCTGGCTCTGGTCGGCGTTGTGCTCGTTGGGCTGCTGGTGGGTGGCGGCTTCTGGTGGTGGAACAGCGGCGGCAAGTCGGGCGAGGCGAGCGCGCCCGCGAGCAACCGTCAGGGGACGACGCGGCGCGGCAATTCTCGCTGAAGCGGGCGGCAAAGATTATTGGAGTAGGCGGCACAAATTATTCATGGCGGAAACAGACACGGACGCCGCTGACCAATTCGACGCACGGATCAGCAAGGAGAAGTTGGACGAACGACTGCCCGGCCTCTGGCAGCGTTACAGCCGTCTCCCGCGCAACGTCTTCGCCATCAGCCTCGTCAGCTTTCTCAACGACGCATCGAGCGAGATTATCTATCCGGTCTTGCCGCTCTTTCTCGCCCTGACGCTCGGCGACTCCGTGCTCGCCATCGGCTTGACGGCCACCATCGTCGGTCGCATCGAAGGCGCAGCCGAATCCGTCTCCGGTCTTCTCAAACTCTTCGCGGGCTACTTCAGCGACCGCCACGGCAGGCGCAAGGGTTTGGTCGTCTTCGGCTACGCTCTGGCCGGGCTCGCCCGCCCGCTGCTTGCCCTTGCGACGAGTTGGCCGCAAGTGCTCTTCATTCGCCTGACGGATAGAGTCGGGAAAGGCATTCGCTCGGCTCCGCGCGACGCGATGATAGCCGACGCGGTTTCGGTCGAAGAGCGCGGGCTGGCCTTCGGCTTTCACCGCGCGCTCGACCACGCGGGCGCGGTCGTCGGCCCGCTCCTCGGCTTGATAGTCCTGCTCATCTTCGCCACGGACATCAACCAGCCGCAGCGCAGCGATTACTCGAAGCTCTTTCTGGCGGCTTCGATACCGGCCTTGGCTTCCGTCCTGATAGCGATTTTCTTCGTGCGCGAATCGCCGCGCGCCGAACGCAAAGGGGCGAAGCTGCTGGAAAAACCGCGCCTCAGCCTGCGCGGTTTCGACGGCAACTTCAAACGCTTTCTCGTCATCGTCGCGCTCTTTACCCTGTCAAATTCTTCTGACGCCTTTCTGCTCCTGCGCGTGCGCGAGACGGGCGGCGGCATCGTGACGACGTTGCTCATCTGGGCGGCCCTGCACACGGTCAAGGTTTTGAGTTCGCTCATCGGCGGCGACTTGTCAGACCGCCTCGGGCGCAAACGACTGATTGCTTCCGGCTGGCTGTTGTACGCAGCCGTCTATGCTGGCTTCGCCTTTCTCAATTCGATGACGATGGCTTGGATTCTCTTCCTCATCTACGGCGTCTACTTCGGGCTGGCCGAAGGAGCGGAGAAAGCTCTGGTCGCAGACCTCGTGCAACCCGAACAGCACGGCACGGCTTACGGCTTGTATAATCTGGCCATCAGCATCGCTGTCTTTCCGGCCTCGCTGCTGCTCGGCGTGTTGTGGAAACTGCGCGGGGCGGAGACCGCGTTTCTCGTCAGCGCAGGCATCGGAGCCATCGCCGCCCTGCTCCTGCTTGCGACCATCAAGGCTGAAAGAGAACAAGCCGCAGCCGTCTCTCCGTCATGAATCGAAGTTTGATTAACTCGTCTTCATTGGATGCGGCGGGCATTGATAAGCAAGGGTTAGCGAGCGCCGTTGCTTCTGTTTCCTCGCTAAACTTTATGTGAGATAGAATCTGAAAGCCGCGCCGTCGCGGGCGCGGGAGATTAAATGGACACACCCAATTATCAACTCATCGAAACGGCGGAAGACTTGCGCGCCGCCTCTTCGGAACTCTCAAAGCTTCCGGCCATCGGCTTCGACACGGAGACGACCGCGCTCGACCCTTACGATGGTCGGCTGCGCCTTCTGCAACTGGCCGCGCCCGACGGCGTTCGCATCGTTGACCTCAACCGCTTCACAGGCGCAGACCCGAAAGAGAGCGAAGTGCTCGCGCCGTTAAGAGAGTTGCTGGCCGCGCCGCGTCCCGTCAAAATCGCGCACAACGCCAAGTTCGATGCGAAGTGGACGAAGCACACGCTCGGCGTCGAACTCGGCTGCCTGTTCGATACCTTGCTCGCCAGCCAGCTTATCTCCGCGGGCGACCCGGAGGAGCGGCACGGCCTCGAAGCCGTCGCCGCGCGTTATCTGGGCGAGACGATTGACAAGGCCGAACGGCTCAGCGATTGGAGCAGCGACCAACTCTCCGAGTCGCAGCTACAGTATGCCGCGATTGACGCCGCCGTCCTCGTCCCGCTGCGCGAAAAGCAGATTGAACGGCTCAAAGCGGAAGCCCTCATCCAATGCGCTCAACTCGAATTTGAATGCGTGCTGCCCGTCGCCACGCTTGAACTCAACGGCATCTTCCTTGACCAGCATCGCTGGCGCGAGCAACTCGTCGTCGTCGAAAAACAGCGCGCGCAACTCGCCGAAGAGTTGCAGGAGATGCTCGCCGAAGAGAGCGCGCAAGGCTCTTTCTTCGGCCCGCAGCGCGTTGACATCAACATCGATTCGCACGTTCAGTTGACCAGGGCTTTGAAGCGTTTGGGCGTGCCTGTGCCGGATTCGACGCGCAACTGGAAACTGCAACCGCTCGCCGTTGATTATCCGGTCGTCGCCAAGCTGCTCGAATATCGCACCGTGCAGAAAGCTTTGACGAGCTACGGCGAAAACATTCTCAGCGAGATTAACCCGACGACGGGGCGCATCCACGCGGACTTTCGACAGATTGGCGCTCCGACCGGAAGATTCGCCTGCACCAACCCGAACGTGCAGCAGGTGCCGCACGCGATTGAGTATCGCCGCTGCTTCCGCGCGCCCGAAGGCAGAAAGCTCATCATCAGCGACTACTCGCAAATCGAGTTGCGCATCCTCGCGGACTTCACAAACGACAAGGGCTTCATAGACGCATTCAATTCGGGCGCGGACTTGCATCGCGTCACCGCCGCGCAGGTCTTCAATGTGAAGCTCGAAGATGTGACAGGCGAGCAACGCTCGTTTGCCAAACGCCTGAACTTCGGCGTCGTCTACGGCATCGGCGCGCAACGCTTTGCGACGATGACCGGACTCTCGCAGACAGAGGCCGAAGAAATCCTGCGTCGCTACTTTGCGACCTATCGCCAACTGGACGCATGGCTGCGCGACGCCGCGCGTCAAGCCGTGCGTGAGCGCACCGCGCCGCGCACAGTCGCGGGCCGCCTCGCGCGTTTCCGCTTCGACTCGGAAGACCGCCAGGCCGTCTCGCTCGCGCAGCGCAACGGAAAAAACACGCCGATTCAGGGAAGCTCGGCGGACATTCTCAAGCGCGCCCTGCGCCTGCTGCACGACCGCTTGCGCGACACTTCGGCCTGCATCGTCAACATCGTTCACGACGAAATCGTGGTCGAAGCCGACGCCGCCGAAGCCGCCGAGATTGCCAAACAGGTCGAGGAAGCGATGTGCGCGGCGGGCGAAGAGTACGTCAAGAAGGTTCCCGTTAAAGTTGAAACGGAAGTGGCCGACGAGTGGGTCAAGTAACGACAAGCGCGGACGCGGGGAGACAGCGACGCGGAGACGCGGCGAAGAAATAGTTAAAGACATCTTGCCGTCTCAGCTTGCAGCATCAGCTTGCGGAGTCAACTTGCAGAGTTAGCTTGCATCGTCAACGCGGTCTGTCCTTCTCTCCGCGTCTCCTCGGTCGCCGCGTCGCCGCGTCTCTCTTCATCCTTCATTCCTGATTTTTCCTGCGCCAGAGAAAGTAGACCGGAAGACCTGTGAGGACGAGCAGGTAGCCGATGCCGGAGGTGTCGCGTTTGAGGATGGCGAGGTCTACGACGAGCAGCCCCGCTATCAATAGATAGATGAGCGGCGTGAACGGATAGCCGAAGGCGTGATAGGGGCGTTCGAGCGCAGGAGCTTTGCGACGCATGACGATGACGGCTCCGACCATCAAGGCGTAGAACACGAGGTCAGCCGAGACGATGTATTCGAGCAGTTGCGTGTAGACGTTGCCGTACGGGTCTTCGCCGGGAGCCGGATTCAGTTTGACTTTGCGCGGGAGCGTTAAGAGACAAGCCCAGACGCCTTGCGCGATGAGGGCGACGGCTGGCACGCGCTGCGCGTTGAGAGTTCCGATGCGCTTGAAGAAGAGGCGGTCGCGCGCCATCGCGTAATAGACGCGCGCTCCGGCGAGAATCAAACCGTTGTTGCAGCCGAAGGTCGAAATTATTATCGCCACGGCCATCAGGATTGTGCCGGGCCGACCCATGATGCTTTGCATCGTCGCCGTGGCGACGCTGTTCGGCGGCTTCTGAATCGTGCCGAGCGGCAGCGTCACGACGTAAGCCAGATTGGCGAGCAGGTAGAGCGCGACGACCGCCACGCAGCCGAACAGCAGAGCGCGCGGCAGGTTGCGACCCGGCTCGCGGACTTCGCT
This sequence comes from Blastocatellia bacterium, assembly GCA_033855775.1. GTDB lineage: Bacteria > Acidobacteriota > Blastocatellia > Pyrinomonadales > Pyrinomonadaceae > DASVTR01. The sequence continues at coordinate 19,840 of JAWVFT010000132.1, forward strand.
GCCCGTGAACGTCACGTTGTTCCAGGCCGACTGCGCAAACAGCGGCCCCACCATCGCCAGCCCCAACAACATCAAGAGCGCGAGCGAGCCCGTCGTCTCAAAGCCGCCGAGCGCGCCTTGCGGAGTCCAGCCGTTGGCCGCAGAGTTCCACCAGTAAGAAGTGTGAGCCGCGCTCTCATGATTCCAGCCGAGCAGCAGGCCGAGCAGGATAAGACCGCAGAGCGCGGCTGTCTTCGTGAACGTGAAACTGTTTTGGATGAGCTTGCCTATCTTGAGGCCGCGCGTGTTCGTCAGCGTCAACAGGAGAATCATGGCGACGGCGACGAGTTGGGCCGTCGAAAGGCTGAGCGCGTAGCCGCCGCCGATGCGGAATGGCGCGATGATGTACTTCGTCTCGGAGACGCCGGGCAAGAGCACGCCCATGAAGCGCGCGAAGGCGACCGCGACCGCCGCAATCGTCCCCGTCTGCATCACCAGGAAGAGCGACCAGCCGAAGAGAAAGCCAATCGCCGGGCCATACGCTTCGCGCAGGAAAACGTATTGCCCGCCCGCGCGCGGCCAGAGAGCCGCCAACTCCGCGCAGCAGAGCGCGCCCGTTATCGTCAACGCCCCGGCCAAAGCCCAAGCCGCCAGCAGCCAGCCGGGCGCGCCCACCAACCTCGCTGACTCAGCCGAAGTGATGAAGATGCCGGAGCCAATCATCGAGCCGACGACAATCATCGTCGCATCGAGCAGCCCCAACCCACGCACAAGTTTCAGCGCGGAATCAGTCATAACTACAGTGACAAGTTAAGAGCAGCAAGTGACGAGCAAGAACGGCGACGAGCGACGAGTGACGAAGGGCGAATGATGAGTGACAAGACGGCGACGAGCGATAAGTGACGAGTCAAGCGACATGCATGATGAAAGATGAGCGACGCGCCCTCGCTTCTCACGTATCGCTCATCACTCATCGCTCATCGCTCATCACTTCTTACTTCTTGCTTCTTGCTCGTCACTTGTCACTTGTAACTCGTCACTGCTCTTACGACGCGGGTTTAATCTTGTCCGGGTTCTTGCGGGCGATGTCGTCTGCGTCGCGTTCGAGTTTGGTGGCTTCGGCGATGAGACGGTCGAAGTTTTCGCCGGATTTGATGGCGTCGGCCTGCGCTTTCTTGAGGGCGGCTTTATCCTTGCCGCCAACGTTGTCGCGCATGATGGTGATGGCCTTCTTCAGTTCCTCGAAAGCCTCCGCGGTCTTGCGCACGGATTGAGATTTGAGCGTCAGGTAGTCTTTGTAGACTTGATCCACTTCGAGCTTCGAGGCTTTCTCGAATTTGTCCGCGGCGCTGCGCCCTTTCTCCAAGCCGTTATCAATGGCCTTGATGGTGTCATCCATCGCCTGCTTCGCGCCGTTGAGGTCGTTGGCGTTGAGCAGTTTGTTGATGCGGCTCTCCTGATCCTTGTTGTTCTGCGCAATCTTGTTGACTTCCTTAAGATCTTCGTTGGCGCTCTGGACGAGCTTGTTGGCTTCGTCCAAGCCGCTGTCGCCGGACAGCTTTTTGAGCGCGCTGCATGCGAGAACCATCGAGGCGAGAAGCAGCACGGCCAACGCCGCTCCGCCACGTCCCTGTCTATTGAGCATATGGGTTGAGAGTCCTTTCAAATAATGGATTAGCAGAAAGCGAGAGCAGCCACGCGCGCCGCCGTCCATCAAGCGCGGACATCTATCAGACTAAACGGACCTGGCGCGTATCGGTCGCGCGTGGATATTGAACGCGCTCGCGTCCGGCTGTCAAGAGAAAGGCGAGAGCGACGCGGCGACCGAGGCCACGCAGGGACACGTAGAAAAGCCAGAGCCGGAAACGAACGGCGGTCGCAACCAGCCGAAGTTCCTATTCCTTTCTTACTATTCCACGCCGATTTTGTTTTGTCGCCGCGTCTCCGCTTCACCTCGGTCGCCGCCTCTCTCTTCGTCGCCGCGTCGCTCCGGTTTTCATTCTGCTTTCTTGACAGTCTCCGCCGCGCTCACCTAGTCTTATCTTTTGCGCCGAAGGAGCGCTCAGCAACCATTCTCACCTGATGAAACCAAACCACTCAGACCGGGAAGAACGAGAGCAAGCAATGATTAAAAGCAAGATGATGGATTTGATAACGGAGAGAGGCGCGCGCGTCGGCGTCATCGGCCTCGGCTACGTCGGGCTGCCGCTCGTCGTGGAGTTTGCGCAGCAGGGCTTCGCGGCCACGGGCTTCGAGGTTGACGCGCACAAGGCCGCGGAGATTAACGCTGGCCGTTCCTACATCGGCGATGTGCCGGAAGCAGCCGTCAAAGAGATGGTGGACGCGGGGCTTTTGAGCGCGACCATTGATTTTCAAAACCTGAAGGACTGCGACGCGATTATCATCTGCGTGCCGACGCCGCTCAGAAAGACCAAAGAGCCGGATGTCTCTTACATCTTAGCGGCGGCGGAAGAGATTCAGAAAAACTTGAGACGCGGCCAACTCGTCGTCCTCGAATCAACGACCTATCCCGGTACGACCGACGAAGTTCTGCTGCCGATGTTCGAAGCGACGGGCCTGAGGCTCGACGAAGATTTCCTGCTGGCCTTCTCGCCCGAACGTGTTGACCCCGGCAACCCGCAGTTTCAGACGCACAACATTCCGAAGGTCGTCGGCGGCTCGACCGAGGATTCCACAATCGTCGCCGCGCATCTCTACGCGCAGATTGTCAAAGAGGTTCACGCCGTCTCAAGCGCGCGTGTCGCCGAAGCCGCCAAGCTCCTGGAGAACACTTTCCGCGCCGTCAACATCGGGATGGCGAACGAGATGGCTCGCCTCTGCTACGCGCTCGGCATAGACACATGGGAAGTGATTCGCGCGGCGGCGACGAAGCCCTTCGGCTTCATGGCTTTCTATCCCGGCCCCGGCATCGGCGGCCACTGCATCCCGCTCGACCCGCACTACCTGTCATGGAAAGCGCGCCAGCACGGCTTCGATTCGCGCTTCATCAGTCTGGCCGAAGAGGTCAACTCGCGGATGCCGGAGCACGTCGTCACGCTCGTGGCCGACGGACTCAACGACGCCGAAAAGGCTTTGAAGAACGCGCGCGTGCTCCTGCTCGGCGTCGCCTACAAGAAGGACATCAACGACGTGCGCGAGAGTCCCGCGCTCTCCATCATCGACCGCCTGCGGGCCAAGGGCGCGAGCGTCCGTTACCACGATCCGTTCGTCGCCGACGTGAGCTTTGACGACGCGCACACGGACAGCGCCGGCGAGCCACTCTCAAGCGTCGAACTGTCAGACGACGAACTCCGCTCCGCCGATTGCGTCGTCATCGTCACAGACCACAGCGAGATAGATTATCGCCGCGTCACCCAACTCGCCCGACTCATCGTTGACACACGCAACGCCCTGAACGGCGAACTCCGACGCGCGAGCGCGGCGCGCATTATTCGACTGTAAAAATAAGGAAGTGATGAGTGATAGGTGATAAGTAAAAGCAAAACAGCAGTTGTCTTTCACTCATCACCTATCACCTATCACTCATCACTTGTTTACCACGCTAACTAATGCTGAAAGTCATCAACGTCGTCGGGGCGCGTCCGAACTTTATGAAGGTCGCGCCGATAGTGGAAGCGATGAAGCGGCGCGCGGACAATTTCGCGCCGCTTGTCGTGCATACCGGGCAGCACTACGACGCGCGCATGTCGGATGCCTTCTTCCGCGACCTGGGCTTGCCGGAGCCGGACGTTCATCTGGGCGTCGGCTCAGGCTCGCATGCGCAGCAGACGGCGGCTGTCATGCAGAGCTTCGAGCCGGTCGTGCTGGCGGAGCAACCCGACTGGGCGCTCGTCGTCGGCGACGTGAATTCGACGCTCGCCTGCGCGCTCGTCTGCTCAAAGTTGAACATCAAGGTGGCGCACGTCGAAGCGGGACTGCGCAGCCGCGACCGCACGATGCCCGAAGAGATTAATCGCCTGCTGACAGACCAACTCGCAGACCTCCTGCTCACGCCTTCACAGGACGCCGACGCGAATCTGCTGGCCGAAGGAATCCCCGCGGATAGGATTCGCTTCGTCGGCAACGTGATGATTGATTCGCTGTTTAGCCAACTCAAACGCGCCGAAGCTTCGAGCATCCGCGCAGACTTGAACATCGAAGGCCAGGACTACGCGGCCCTGACGCTTCATCGCCCTTCAAACGTTGACGACCCCGCGACCTTCGCTCGCATCCTCGACGCGCTCGAAGCGATTAGCCGTCGCTTGCCCGTCATCTTTCCCGTGCACCCGCGCACGCGCGCGCGCCTCGCGGAGTTTGCTTTGAGCGAGCGAGTGGCGCGTTGCGAAAACCTGCGTTTGATAGAGCCGCTCGGCTATTTGGATTTCCTGCGTCTCTACAGCGGCGCGCGGCTCGTCCTGACCGATTCCGGCGGCATACAGGAAGAGACGACCGCGCTCTCTATCCCTTGCCTGACGCTGCGCGAAAACACGGAGCGTCCCATCACAGTCTCAATGGGCACGAACAAAATCGTCGGCACGGACACGGGGCGCATCACGCGCGCGGCCTTCGCCTCGCTTGACGAAGCGCGGCAGCCGGACACAAAGGCGCGCGTCCCTCCGCTCTGGGACGGCCACGCGGCAGACCGCATCCTCGACGCGCTCGAAGCAGCCGGTTCTCTTCGATGAGTCTCGTTCGCAAGCTGAAGCGCGCGTTGCGCGGGGAAATGAACGCCCGCACGGTCGCGCTCGAAGTCTTAAGGCGCAGCCGCGTCTCGCTCCAACAACGACGCGAGCGCGCGATGCTTGACGAACTCGCAGCGCGGCCCGCGCGACTGCGCGCAGAGTTTGCGCGGCTCACTGCCGCCGAACTGCTCGCGCATTTTCGAGAGCGCGCGTCCACGAAATTCCTACGCGGCTTTGACGCCGAACACTTGGACGCGACCGCCCGGTTACAGCAACAGCTTTTTCCATTTGAGACGGCGCAGTTGTTGGAGCGCGCGGCGCGCATCGCGGACGAGCATCGCTGGACTGTGCTCGGCTACGGCGAGCTTGATTTTGGCCGCGAGCTTAACTGGCTGCGCGACCCTTTATCTGGAAAAGACTGGCCGCTCGATTATCATTGCGACATAAGTTTAGCTCGCCATGACGGCTCGGACGCGCGCGTCCTGTGGGAAGTCAATCGCCTCGCTCATCTCATCACGCTCGTGCGCGCCTTTGCTGTGACGAAGGACGCGCGATTGACGGATGAAGTCTTCGCGCAGCTTGACGGCTGGCGCGCGCAGAATCCTTTGGGGCGCGGGGCCAACTGGGCATGCGCGATGGAAGTCGCGTTGCGCGCGATGAACCTGCTCGCCGTCTTCGAGTCGCTGCGTCGCTCGCCTGAATTGACGGCAGCGCGCCTGTCGTCGCTCCTCAAGATATTCGACCAGCACGGCGCGCACATTCGTCGTCATCTGGAATTTTCTTACGTCTCGACGAGCAATCATTATCTGTCGGATGTAGTCGGGCTGCTGTGGCTTGGCTTGATGTTGCCGGAGTTGGAGGCGGCCGCGGAGTGGCGCGCGTTTGCCTTGCGCGAGTTGCTCTCGGAGATGGACAAGCAAGTCCTTGATGACGGCGCGGATTTCGAAGCTTCGACCGGCTATCATCGCCTCGCGCTTGAACTGTTTCTCTACTCGTTTCTGCTCTGCCGCGCGAACGGCGTTTTGATTGACGAAGCGCATTGGCGCAAGCTGCGCTCAATGTTCGATTACGTTCGCGCTTACCTGCGACCGGACGGGCGCGCGCCGCTCATCGGCGACACGGACAGCGGGCAAGTCCTGCCCGTCAATCGCCGCAGCGCGGACGACCACGCTTACCTTTTGCCGCTCGGCGCCGTCGTCTTCGACGAGCCGCTCTTCAAGCTCGCGCCCGGACAAGCGAACGAGGAGTTGCTCTGGCTGCTCGGCGCGGACGGCGCAGATGCTTATGAAAAATTAACGATGACGGGCAAGCTCGCGCGCTCGGAAGGATTCGCGGAGGCGGGAACTTACGTCATGCGCGAAGACGATTTGTGCTTGCTCTTGAACACGAGCGACAGCGGACTCGACGGTCGCGGCTCGCACGGCCACAACGACGCTTTGAGCCTTGAAGTCTCAGCCTGTCATCGCTCCTTCATCGTTGACCCCGGCACGTTCGTCTACACAGCAGACCTCGGCGCGCGTCATCTCTTCCGCTCGACCGCGTATCATTCGACCGTCGAGATTGACGGCGCGGAGCAGAACAGCACAGACGCCGCCACGCCGTTTGTCATCGGCAACGAAGCGAGGCCGCGCGTGCTGCGTTGGGACGTGACGCCTGAGCGCGACACGCTCGTCGCCGAACACTACGGCTATCGCCGCCTCGCCGCGCCGGTCACGCACCGCCGCGCCGTCTTGTTCGATAAGCGCGAACGCTGCTGGATAATCGAAGACACTTTGCGCGGCGAAGGCTCGCACGAGTTTCGCTTTCGCTTTCACTTTGCGGACGGCTTGTCGATTGACGTGCGCGACGAACAGAGCGTGCAAGCTCTGGACACGACGGGCGGCGCGCGGCTCTTTATACTGACGCCGGACTTCGACGTTCGGCCTGAGCTTGAGCCGCGCTTCGTCTCGCGCGACTACGGAGCCAAAAGTCCTTCGCTCTCCGCTTGCTGGACAAAGCGCGCAAGCTGTCCCGTGTCGGCGCGCTTTGCGATTGTGCCGCTCCGCGCGGGCGAAGATGAAGCGGCAGCGTTGAAGAGAATTTTCGAGCGTTTGAAACAGAGCGCGGCTTAAGCCAAGCCCGCGTCCGTGAAGGCATGGATTGCAACACCTCTTGAAGTCGCGGATTGCAAATTGAGCGGCGCGGGCCGACAATCCGTTTGGTCGCGCGGCGGCTCTTGCAGCGTCCGTCTGAAATCTAAAATCTGAAAAACTTTTATGTGCGGCATCTGTGGAGTCTGGGAGTACGGAGCGAGCGCGGGGCGCGTCGCGGAATCGCTCGTCGAGCGGATGCGCGACGAGATGCAGCATCGCGGGCCGGACGATGCGGGCGCGCTCCTTTTCGACGGCGAGCGCGGCGGCTTCGGCTTTCGTCGTCTCTCCATCCTCGACCTTTCGCCCGCCGGACACCAACCGATGAGCGGCTGCGACGCGCAAGTCTGGCTCGCCTTCAACGGCGAAGTTTATAACCACGCCGCGTTGCGCGCTGGCCTCGAAGAGCGCGGCCACGTCTATCGTTCGCGCACCGATTCGGAAACCATCCTGCATCTCTACGAAGAGCGCGGGCTCGACTTCGTGCAAGACCTCGAAGGCGACTACGCCATCGCCATCTGGGACGAAGCGCGCGGGCAGTTGGTTCTCGTGCGCGACCGCATCGGCGTCAAGCCGCTCTACTATTATCACAAAGATGGTCGCTTCATCTTCGCCTCCGAGATTAAAGCGATTCTTCAGCATCCGGCGGTCACGCCCGAAGTTGACGAGCAATCGCTCTATCATTACCTGACCTTCCTGACGACGCCCGCGCCGCAAACGCTCTTCCGCGACATACGCAAACTTCCCGCCGGACATATGCTCACCGTCAAGCGCGACGGCACGGTGAACATCACTCAATACTGGGACGCCCTGCCGCCCGCGCACGTGGACGCGCGCATCAGCGAAGAGGAACACAAGGCGGAAATACTGCGGCTGCTGCGCGCTTCGATAACGAAGCGGATGATGTCGGACGTGCCGTTCGGCGTCTTTCTGTCGGGCGGCGTGGATTCGTCTGCCAACGTCGCTTTGATGTCCGAGCAGATGTCGCGCCCCGTCGAGACTTTCACCGTCGGCTTTCATGATCAGGAGTATTTGAACGAACTCGACTCGGCCCGTCGCATCGCCGGCGACTTCGGCACGAATCATCATGAAGTGATTATCGGCGAACGAGAGATGCAAGATTTTCTCCCGCAGCTTGTCTTTCATCAAGACGAGCCGATTGCCGACCCCGTTTGCGTGCCGCTCTACTACGTCTCGAAACTGGCGCGCGACAACGGCACGATTGTCGTGCAGGTCGGCGAGGGCGCGGACGAAATTTTCAGCGGCTACGATAACTACGTTCGTCATCTACGCATCTACGAAAAATTCTGGCAACACGCCGAGCGCGTGCCGCCATTGATGCGACGCGCGGCGAGCGCGCTCACGCGGCCCGCGCTCGAAGCCACCGGCAGAATGCGCGCGGCCATCGAATTGATTCGTCGCTTCGGCGCAAACGAGCCGCTCTTCTGGGGCGCGACCGTCGTCTACGACGAAACCTTCAAGCCGCGCGTCCTCTCCAGGCGGATGCGCCAACGCTTTCACGGCTCCTCGTCGCTCGAAGCCGTCACTCCGTATCTCGAACACATCGAGCGCGAGCGTCCCAACTCCGATTTCCTCGCGCGCATGACTTACCTCGAATTGAAACTGCGACTGCCCGAACTGCTCTTGATGCGCGTTGACAAAATCACGATGGCGACTTCGGTCGAAGCGCGTGTGCCGTTTCTGGATCATCATCTGGTCGAGTATGCGCTCTCTCTGCCGCGCTCTTTGAAGGTGGAGGGCGCGAGCGGCAAGCACATCCTCAAACGCGCGCTCGAAGACATACTGCCGCACGACTTGCTCTACAGCCGCAAGCGCGGCTTCGGCGCGCCCATCCGCGAGTGGTTCCGCAACGGCCTCGGCCATCTCTTCGACTCGCACCTGCTGGCCGGGCCGATGCTCAAGCGCGACTTCTTCGACCAAGCCTTCATCGCGCGCCTCATCGCGGAGCATCGCAGCGGCGCACAGGATTGGAGCTTTCATCTCTGGTGCCTGCTCAACCTGAGCCTGTGGTACGAACGCTGGATTGAACGCTCCTGAGAGCGACGACACGGGGACACGGAGAAGCCGAAACGCGGAGACACGGAGACGCGGGGACCGAGGCGACACGAAGAGACGAAGACCGCGGAGACGTTGCGACATTGAGACGCGGCAGTAGCGTTGCTGAGAGCAAAGGCAGAGCGTGACTCAACAGACAGATAAAGCGTCAATGGTCGCCGACGGTTCGCCGCGTCGCCGCGTCTCCGCGTCTCCGCGTCGTTTTTCCACGTATGTCGCATGGACGTTCGGGGCGCGGCTGTTGATGTTGGTGAACAGCGTGGGCGCGGGCATCATCGTGGCGCGCTGGCTAGGGGCGGAAGGGTTGGGCGCGCTGGCCGTCATCAACGTGGCGGTAGCGACCGTAGTGCAGCTTGGACAGTTCGGATTGCCTTCGGCGAATATCTACTTCATCGCGCAGGACAAGCGACGCTATCTCGCTCCGGCGGCGATGAACTCTTTGTTCTTCGCCATAGCCGTTGGCGGCGCGCTGGCGCTTTCGCTGAGCTTGCTGGCTCACTGGCAGCCGGGCCTGTTCGGCCACGTCTCGCCGCGCTTGATTGGCATCGCCGCCGCCTCGATTCCGTTTCAACTGCTGACGCTCTTCGGCCTCAACATCTTTCTCGCCGTCGGGCGCATCGAGCGCTTCAATCAACTGGATGTGCTCGGCCAATCATTCGTGCTCATCAACGCGCTCGTCGCGCTCCTGTTGCTCGGCTCAGGACTCTGGCTGCTCGTCTCTCTGAACACCGCCGCGACCGTTCTTGTCAGCCTCGTCATCGTCGCTCTCATCGGACGCCACATCGCGGCGAGCGATGAAACGAAAGCTCGCTTGCGTCCAGACTTCGACTTGTTCAAGCGGATGATGAAGTACGGCCTCAAGTTTCATGTGGCGACGCTGGCGGGCTTGCTGATTTTTCGCGCTGACTTGCTGTTGGTCAACCACTTTCGCGGCGCGGCTGAGGCGGGCGTTTACAGCGTGGCTTCGCAGGGGGCGATGATGTTGATGCTGCTGCCGAGCGTGATTGCGACATTGTTGTTCCCGCGCGTCGCCGCCGAACAGCCACCAGAGCGCGACCAACTGACATGCCGCGCCGCTCGCTACACGACGCTGTTGATGCTGCTGGTCACGATTGCCGCCGCGCCCGCGAGCTTCGCCTTGCCCTTGCTCTACGGCTCGCCGTTTGCGGACGCGAGCGCGCAACTCTTGATACTGCTGCCGGGCGTTTGTCTGGTCAGCATCGAATCCGTGCTCGTGCAGTATTTCAGCGCGACGGGATTGCCCGTGGCGATTCCGTTCTTCTGGCTTATCACGCTCGTCGTCAACGTCTCTCTGACCATCGCGCTCGTGCCTAAGTTCGGGGCGCGCGGCGCGGCCCTCGCTTCGTCCGTCTGCTACGCGCTCATCTTCGTGCTCGTCGCCTTCTACTTTCGCGCGCAGACCGGCAACCGCTTCTCCAACATGCTGCTGCTCCGCCGCGAAGAGTGGCGCGCGTTATTGAAGACGAGATAACGAGTCATCCTTTGTTGGAACTGTTCCGGCCCGTGGCGATGATGCTCCGGTTGTGCCACCAGACATCGGACGCGCCCTCGCCTATGATTCTTAAAAAAATCCCCGCCAGCGAGATGACGGCGGGACGCAAAGAGGCTGCGATTCTGGTCTTGAAGCCGCGCTCGATAACGGGCGTTGATGGAACCAGCCGAACGTCTTCGAAGACGTTTCTCATCACTTGCGCGAGCGAGTCTCTGGTGAAGCCAGTCTCGTGCGTGAAGTCCATATAGCGTTCGTGCGCGGCGAAGAGCCAGTCCATATTCGGCACGTCGATGATGACCATGCCGTCCTTCGTCAGAGCCGTTTTAATCTTCTCCAACAGCGGCAGCGTCCCGGCCTTCGGCACGTGCTCAAGCATCGCTTTGAGGATGATGATGTCGAAGCTTCCGGGCCGCTCGCGGAGATAATCGTCGGCGTCGGCGTAAGCAATCTCGGCTTCGGGGACGACCGCCTGGGCCTTTGAAACGTCGTCGGGCGAAAGGTCAACGCCGCGCAGATGCTTGAAGCCGTGGGTCGAAAGAGCCTTCAGTAGATAGCCTTTATTGCACGCCACCTCCAACACTTCGACCTTCGTTCTGTCCATGCTCGCGAGCAAAGGGAGATAATTGCTCGCCGCATATTTCTCGAACCATTCGAGCTTCGCCTCGTCTCCGGCGTCAAGGTAAGCGATATGCGTGGCGTTATAAGTCGAGAACAAGCGGCTGCGATAATCGCTCTCCATTTTGCTTTCTCCTCTATTGCTCGCTAGGATACACAAAAAGCTTGAGCAGAGGCGAATAGAGCTTTGCGGGCCGCGCGCTCATCCGTTGGGAGCGGCGGCTGGCCGGAATGTTGGAGAGGATGCGACGCCGTGAGTCGCGGCCACACAGAGAGCATGGCGGAAGATGAAGGGCGCGAGATGAAAGTGGCGCTGCTGGCGCTCAATAGCGATGCGCGCGGGGCGCGTGACGCGCTCGCCCGTCGTTATCCGCGCGCCGTGTTCATGGAAATCTCGCGCCGCGAGCTTGAGTCTCTGAGCGGCCTGACGGCGCGCTTGAATTTCCTGCGAGCGTTGCGCCCGGAAGTGTTCGCCGTCTTCACGGAGCGACTGGCGTGGCAGCGCGGACAGACGGCTTTCCTCTTGTTCGGCGCGTTGGCCGGGGCGCGACGCTCGATTATCCTCGACGCGCATGGCGGCTTTCGTGATGAAGCGCGCGGAGCCATCATGCTGGCCGCGCCCGCGCGCCTTGGGCGTGAAGCGACAATCAGCGGTCTGGTCTTCTCGCGCGCAAGACGCCAACTGCGACGGCTCGAACGCGCAGTTGAAAGCGAAGCTCGTCCGAGTCGTCAACCCAAGCGCGCTGGCGTTAGTAATGAGGCGGGCGTTAGTGACGGGCAGGCGTTGGAGATTGCTTACCTGCGCGCGACGCCGGGGCCGGGAACGCAACTCGGCGGCGCGGCGAGCCACATCAACGGCTTCATCAACGCGGCCTCAAGCTTGGGCGCGCGCGTGACGCTCATCAGCAACGACGAGATTGCGGGCCTCGATGAAACGAGAGCCAGGCTGAAAATTGTTTGGCCGCGCCCCGTCGGCTCGACGCGCGCGGCCTTTGACCTCTACAACAATCTGCTGTTCACGCGCGGCGCGCTCGGCGAGATTGAAAGAGCGCGCCCCGATGTTATCTATCAACGCTACAGCCGCTTCACGCTCGCGGGCGTGGAGGCGAGCCGTCGCGCGGGGTTGCCGCTCTTTCTCGAATACAACGGCTCGGAAGTGTGGGTCGGCAAACATTGGGACAAGGTTGGGATGCTCGGACTGCTCGAACGCTTCGAGCGCGTTAACCTCAAAGCCGCCGCGCGCATCTTCGTCGTCTCCGAAGTCGAGCAGCGCAACTTGCTCAAAGCCGGAGTCAACGCGGAGAAGATAATCGTCAATCCGAACGGAGTTGACGTGGAACACTTTCGCCCGCAGATTGGAGGCGAAGAAGCGCGCCGCGAGCTTGGCATTGAGCCGGACGAAACGCTCGTCGGCTTCGTCGGCAGCTTCGGCCCTTGGCATGGCGTGCTGGCCCTGGCCGAAGCGATTAAGCTGATGCCGCAGGACGCGCGCTCGCGGTTCCTTCTCATCGGCAGCGGTTCCCTGCGTGAGGAAGTCGAAAATACTCTGCGCGAGGCGGGCGCGATGTCGCGCGTTATCCTGACCGGAGCCGTCGCTCATGAGCGCGTGCCTGCGCTGCTCGACGCTTGCGATGTGCTCGCGTCGCCGCACGTTCCGCTCACGGACGGCAGCGAATTTTTCGGCTCGCCGACGAAGCTCTTCGAGTACATGGCGATGGGCAAGGGAATCGTCGCCAGCCGTCTAGGCCAAATCGCGGACGTGCTCAAGCACGAAGAGACGGCTCTGCTTGTTGAACCGGGCAACGCGCGGGAGTTGAGCGAAGCTATCCTGCGCCTGACAAAATCGAGCGACCTGCGCGAGCGTCTCGGCGCGGCGGCCAGAGCGGAAGCCATCGCTCGCCACACCTGGCAACACAACGCGCGGCGCGTGCTCGACGCTTACAAGGCTTGGGCCGCCGATGACAAACCGAGGACAGCAGACAGTGAAAGCTGAAGAAGAGCGCGCTCCGCTGGTCGAAGAGAAACGGCGCGCGCGCCAGCAATGGACGGGCGACCCGTGCGGCGCGAAGTATGGCGCGAAGTATGAATTTGCGACGCGCGAATTTTTCGACGAGGTTGAGCGCAATCGTTATCAAGACTACGCGCCGTGGATGCCGTCCGTGATGGGCTTCAAAGATTTCGCGGGCGCGCGTCTCATCGAAATCGGTTGCGGCATGGGGACAGACCTCTTGCAGTTTGCGCGCGGCGGAGCGCATTGCACCGGCGTTGACTTAACCCCGCGCTCCATTGAACTCTCGCGCCTGCACTTCGACCTCTACCAGATGCGCGCTGACTTCGTTCTCACGGACGCCGAAACTTTGCCCTTCGCGGACGAGAGCTTCGACGTGGTTTATTCCAACGGCGTGCTGCATCACACGCCCCGCACAGCCGCCGCCATACGCGAAGCGCACCGCATTCTGCGACCCGGCGGCGTCGCCAAAGTGATGCTCTATCATCGCCGCTCGTTCTACTATTGGAGCGAAATCATCCTGCATCGCGGCCTCCTGCGCGGCCATTTCCTGCGCGGCCATTCGCCCGCGGAAATCATGAGCCGCTACGTCGAATATTCGGAGCACAACGCGCGCCCGCTCGTCAAAGTTTACAGCCGCAGGCAGGCGCGCTCGCTCTTCGCGCCCTTCCGCGAAGTCAAAATCGAAGTCGAGCAACTGATGCGCAAAGAACTGCGACTGCTCAACCCGCTCGTCTCCGACAACCTGTTTCGCCGCCTCAGTCACACGCTCGGATGGAACGTCATCATCACGGCGACGAAGTAAAGCAGTGACGAGTGACGAGTGACGAGCAAGAATAATTTTCAACTTATCACCTGTCACCCATCACCCATCACTATCTTCTAAGGCGAGATGTTCTCGCGCCCTTTATCGAACTAAGATAAGATGCACAGGCATCGGACGGGTCAGCCGTTCAAAGTTTGAAACCTTCTTGACTTCTACGGAATATGCTTAAACACAAAGCCACCCTTCTCGCCGTTTGCTGTGCGCTCTTCATCGTTGCGGTATGCGGCAACCTGCGCAGCGGTAACGCCGTCGCCGAGACAGCTAACATGAGCGCAAGCCGTCTTTCTTCACGATTGGCTCTGCCTCTCGCACAGAGTTCTCCGCAAACTGTGCGGGTGCGATTGACGGAAGTTGAAACCAACGCCGATGTGGTGGATTGGCCTTCGCCCGGCTCGGAAATTATCATCAGGGCGGGAGCAACCACTCTCAACAAACAAACCGACGAGAACGGCGTCGTCGTGTTCGACGCGGTTCCATGCGGACAGCAGATTGTCATCACTAGAAAGAGTGAAGTCGCAGGCGAAGATGGCGTCTTTCATCGAAGGTTGACGTGCGCCAGAAGGCAAGTTGATTTTGGAATTATTGAACGAACATTTGGCGGGAAGTTCACCTTGCGACAACGCAAGCTGCAACGCATGGGATTTGACGCCACCAAAAATGTCTGGCGAAACGCAGACGGCAAAATAATTTCCATGCGAACCTTCAATCGCATCATGGCGCGAAGAAAATAGCGGCGAAGATTTATCATTTCGAAGCCAACGACAAGAGCCTGCCCTGGACTATAAAAGCAAGCTCTTTTCTCATAGCCCGCCATCCCAAGCTGTTGGATTACGCCTGCGCTCGTAGCTTGCGCTTCAACAGCATAGCTCTTCAAATCAGTCCCGCTTATGTGCTGATTCCTCTCTGCATGTTAGTATTCAAAAGTTGTTATTTTTGTATGCCGCTTGTGTAACTCAAGGCGCACAAGCGGAGTTGGAATCAGCGGCGAAAGCTCTCAAAGTTGCCAATTTTCTCAGGAAAATCCATCATCTGTTTCGGCGGCGAGGATTGGTGGTATCACCACCCGCACTCGAAGAATCATTTGATGAAGAGGTTTGCGCGGGCCGGAAATAAGGTCATCTTCGTCAACTCTATTTCGATGGGGCTGGCGGGGCTGACGAACAAGGATTTGCTGCCGCGCTTGAAGCGCAAGCTGCGCAGCTATGCGAAGCTTGCGCGTGTGACGCCGGAGGGCATTACGGTCGTGTCGCCGGCGGCGTTACCGTTCTTCGGCAGTCGCGCGGCGCGCTTCGTCAATCGTCGCCTGCTGACGGCGCAAATCGGCGCGCTGGCGCGGCGGCGCGGGCTGTCGCGTCCTATTCTCTGGATAGCGATTCCGACCGCCGTCGAAATGATTGGACGGTTAGACGAATCGCTGGTCGTGTATCAAGTCTCAGACAAGTATGACGCGAACACGATGGATCACGCGACCGACCCGCAGACGATTCGACGCCTGCACGAACGCGCGCTCGATGCCGCCGACATCATTCTTTATTCCGGGCGCAAGCTGTTGGCGGAAGCGACGCGCGGGCGCGAGCGTTCTTACTTGCTGGAACAGGCAGTTGACTTTGAACACTGGGCGCGGGTAGGCGCGGGCGAGTTGGAAGTGGCGGCGGAAGTCGCGCGTATCAAGCCCCCGCGTCTTGGCTACTTCGGGGCGATTGAGCCCTGGCTGGTGGATCAGGAATTAATCAAGCGCGCGGCGCGCGAGCGGCCCGCTTGGAACTGGGTCTTCATCGGCAACAAGTCGCGCGGCCTTGAGATAGAAGGTTTGCCGAACGCGCATTTTCTGCCGCCCGTCGCTTACGATGAGTTGCCGCGTTACGCCGCGGGGTTCGATGTCTGCGTCTTGCCGTGGGAAACTGAACAGTCGTTCACTTCCTACGGCTCGGCCATCAAGGTGCGCGAATATCTGGCGACGGGCAAGCCTGTCGTCATCGCCCCGCTGCCCGAATACGAACCGATGAAGGACGTGCTGCGCATCGCCCGCAGCCGCGACGATTTCCTGCGGCTCGTCGAAGAAGCTCTCGCTGAGCGCGACGACACGGCGGCAGCCCGCGCCCGCCAGTCTTCCGTCGCAGACGGAACGTGGGACGCCCGCGCCGCTTGGGTCAGCGACTTGATTGAACAAGCTCTGGCGAAGAAGCACGGACACGATTGAACGAAGAAGCAGTTTCACGCAAAGGATGAAAGACAGAAGGCGCAAAGGGTTGAGTCTCTTCAAAGCCTCTAACTGCTTCTTTGCGAGCTTTGGTTTTTCTTTACCTTTGCGCCTCCAGCGTGAACTGTCTTTGTGGTTGAGGAATAATCTATGAAAGGCTCAAAAATAGCTCCGTGGATTTCCGTCTTCGTCGGGCTGCTGTGGCTCTATCTGGCTGCGACGACGAGCGAGCGAAGACTGATGTCAATCATTCTCTGCGTAGTCTTTCTGCTGCTCGGTTTGATTCAACTCAAGGTTAACAGAGCGCGCTTTAAGGACGAGCAAGCTCCTGCGCAAGACAAGGACGCCGGATAAAGGCTGTTCATCGCCGGTCAGTTTAATCGTATGTGCGGCATTGCCGGATTGATTAGCACGGACGCCGAAGCGCGCATCGCAGCGATGCTTGAGAGCATAGAGCATCGCGGGCGCGACGATGACGGCGTGTGGACTTCGCGCGCCACTGACGGCGCGGGCCGGAGCCTCTGTCTAGGACACCGGCGGCTGGCGATCATCGACCCGACTCCCGCCGGTCATCAGCCGATGCTTTCAAGCGATGGCCGCTTTGCTCTGACCTTCAACGGCGAGATTTATAACTACCGCGAGTTGCGGCAGGAGCTATTGGGGCGCGGCCATAGTTTTCAGACGGACACGGACACGGAAGTCTTGCTCGCGGCCTTCGCGGAGTGGGGCGCGGACTGTTTGCCGCGCCTGAACGGCATGTTCGCCTTCGCCCTCTGGGACGAGCGCGAGCAGCAACTCCTGCTCGCGCGCGACCGCCTCGGCATCAAGCCGCTCTACTACGCGCACATGCCCGCGACCGTGGACGCGAGCGCCTCTTTCATCTTCGCTTCGGAAGTCAAAGCCGTCCTCGCGAGCGGATTGGTCGAGCGCGCGGTTGACCCTTTGGGCTTGCACCAGTTTCTCACCTTCCTCTGGACGCCCGACCCGCAGACGCTCTTTCGTCACGTCAAAAAAGTTCCGCCCGCGCACCTGCTGACAATCCGGCTTGATGGACAGACGACGCTGCGCGAGTGGTGGGACGTGTCGTTCGATGAGATTGAAACTCAGCAGAGCGAGGCTTGGTGGCAAGAGCGCGTGTTGGAGACGCTCGACCGCGTGGTGCGGATGGAGATGGTGGCGGACGTGCCGCTCGGCGGGTTTCTCTCCGGCGGCATTGATTCGTCAGCAATCGTCGCGTTGATGAAGAATCACAGCGACGGGCGGCGCGTTAAGACTTACACCATCGGCATCGAAGCGGAAGACTTGCGCTACGACATCATTCCAGATGATGTTGTGTGGGCGCGTCGCGTGGGTGAACTCTTAGAGACTGACTATCATGAAATCATGCTCAAGCCGGATGTCGCGGAACTCTTGCCGCGCCTCGTCTACCACATGGACGAACCGGCGATTGACATGGCGATTCCGAGTTATCTAGTCTCGCGCGCCGCGCGTGAGAGCTTGACAGTCATGCTCTCCGGCATGGGCGGCGACGAAGTGTTCGCGGGCTACCCGCGCCAACTGGCGATGAAGTTGGCGGGCGCGCTCGACCCCGTGCCGGGCCTGCTGCGTCGTCCGCTGATGAGCGCGGTCGCGTCCGTGCTGCCCGGCGGTCTGCCCGGAAAGTTGACCGCGCCGCTCAGGAACGCCAAGAAGTTTGCGCGCAGCGCGGCCCTCGATTTCGAGAATCGTTACCTTGGCTACGGCACCTACTTCACAGACGCGGCGAAAGAGCGACTCTACACGGACGAGATGCGCGAGGCCGTTGATGGCTTTGACGCCTACGGCGAGCACCGTCGCTACTTCGCGCGCGTCCGCAATGCCGCGCCGCTGAATCAACTGCTCTACGTTGACCTGAAAACCTTCCTGCCCTGCCTGAACCTGACGACCACGGACAAGACTTCGATGGCCGCGAACCTTGAAGTGCGCGTGCCGTTTCTCAATCACGAACTGGTGGAACTGGCCGCGCGCATGCCGCCCAACTTGAAACTGCGCGGATTGAAGCGCAAGTATATTTTAAAGCGCGTCGCCGAGAACTTTCTGCCCAAAGATGTGGTGTGGCGCAAGAAGGCCGGATTCGGCGCCCCGATTCGTTCGTGGCTGCGCGGGCCGCTCAAGCCGCTCGTCGAAGATTTATTATCCGAAGAGACTGTGCGCCGTCGTCGTCTCTTCCGCCCGCGGGAAGTGCGGCGCATCATCGACGCCAACCTGTCTGGCCGCGAAGACTACAACTTGCAGGTCTTTCAACTGCTCACGCTCGAACTCTGGCAGCGCGCTTTTATTGACTGACGAAGGGCAACGGTGTTTTAGTTGGCGTTGCGAAATCGAAGAAGTCCGGCAAGAGATGAACTCCGAAAAATGTTGGAGCGAATAAGATGAGAAAGATGATTGAGGTCTGCGCTGTCGCGGTCGTTATTCTGTCGGTGGCAAACATTATGGCTATCAAATCGGGCGCGCAAAGCAAGCAGCCGCAGCAGGCTGCGCGGGCGCGACCGCTCAGGCCCGTTCACACTTTTTCCATCGTGGCTCGTGACGCGGCGACGGGCGAGTTGGGCGTGGCCGTGCAGTCGCATTGGTTCTCAGTCGGCACGACGGTGCCTTGGGCCGAGGCGGGCGTCGGCGCGGTGGCGACGCAGAGTTTCGTTGACCCCAGTTATGGCAAACTGGGCCTCGATTTGATGCGCGCGGGCCGGAGCGCGCCGGATGCCTTGAAGGCTTTGCTGGCCGGAGACGAAGGGCGCGACGTGCGGCAGGTGGCGATGATTGACGCGCAGGGCCGCGTCGACGCCTGGACGGGGAAGAACGACATTCAGGCGGCGGGCCATTCGGTCGGCAAGGACTATTCCGTGCAGGCGAACTTGATGTCGAACGACCGCATCTGGCCCGCGATGGCGCAGGCGTTTGAGACGACGAAGGGCGACTTGGCCGAGCGGATGCTGGCCGCTCTGGACGCCGCGCAGGCCGAAGGCGGCGACATACGCGGGCGACAGTCGGCGGCCTTGATTATCGTTTCCGGCAAGCCGACGGGGCGCGCGTGGCAGGATAGAGTCTTCGACCTACGCGTTGACGACAGCCCTGAGCCTTTGAAAGAGTTGCGCCGCCTCGTCACCTTGCAGCGCGCGTACAATCACATGAACGCGGGCGACGCGGCGGTCGAGAAGAAAGACAACGAGGGCGCGCTCAGGGAATATTCGGCGGCGGAAAAGCTCGTGCCTGACAACGCCGAGATGATTTACTGGCACGCCGTCGCCCTCGTCAACATGAATCGCGTCGAAGAATCTCTGCCGCTCTTTCGTCGCGTCTTTGCGATGGATAGCAACTGGGCCGTCCTGACGCCGCGCCTCGTCAAGGCGGGACTGCTGCCAAACGACGATAAAATTATCGAACGCATTCTGGCCGTCGCGGGCAAACCTTAGAGAGCGGAGACGAGGATGGATGTTCGATAAAGTGTTAGTCCTGTCGGCTTCAGCCGGGGCCGGTCACGTGCGCGCGGCGCAGGCGGTCGAGAGCGCGCTCAACGAGATGCAGGTGGCCCGCGCCGTGCGGCACGTTGACACGCTCGACTACACCAACAAGCTCTTTCGTCGTCTTTATTCTCGCGCCTACTTAGACCTCGTGAACAACGCGCCGGAAGTCCTCGGCTGGCTCTACGACCAACTCGACAAGCCCTGGAAGAACGAGCGACGAAGGCTCGCGCTCGACAAGCTCAACACGCGCCCCTTCGTCAAGCTGCTGAAAGATTACCAGCCGGAGATAGTCGTCTGCACACATTTTCTGCCAGCCGAAATCATCTCATGGCTGCGCGCAAAGGAGCGTTTGCGTTGTCGTCAGGTCATCGTCGTCACAGACTTTGATGTCCACGCGATGTGGCTTTGTCATCACTACGAGCGCTACTTCGTCGCGCTCGATGAAACGCGCGAGCACCTGTCGAAGCTCGGCATTCCGCCATCCAAGCTGAGCGTCTCCGGCATTCCCATAGACCCGATTTTCGCGCAGCCGAAGGACAAGCAGGAGATGCGGCGCAAGCACAATCTGGCGGCAGACCGGACGACGATTCTAGTCTCCGCCGGGGGCTTCGGCGTCGGCTCTATCGAACACTTGATGGCGCCGCTGATGGAGTTGCGACACCCGGCGCAGATTATCAGCATCTGCGGTCGCAACGAGGAGATGAAGCGGAAGGTTGAGGGACTGGCTCGACGGCTGCCTGCCGGGAGCCACGTCGCCGTCAAGGCTCTGGGCTACACGAACGAGATGGACGAGTTGATGGCCGCTTCGGACATCGTGCTCGGCAAACCCGGCGGCCTGACGACCTCCGAAGCCCTGGCGCGCGGGCTGGTCTTCGTCATCGTCAATCCGATTCCCGGGCAGGAAGAGCGCAACTCCGACCACCTGCTCGAAGAAGGCGTCGCCATTCGCTGCAACAACCTGCCCGTGCTCGCTTACAAGGTTGACCGACTGCTCGACGACCCGGCGCGCTTCCGTTCCATGCAGGCCAATGCGCGGCGGCTGGCGCGACCGCGCGCGGCCTACGACATCGTTGCGACAATGCTCGATATGCAGAACGCCGTTTGAAAGCTTCGGGCTGGTTTATGGAAAGCGAAAAGCGGTGGCTTTGAGAGAGCGCGGGGCGGAAATTTGTTGCCCATAAAACCGAAACCGGCGTGTCCTCACCTCACGCCGGTTTCGTAGCTCATAATCTATGGGAGATCATGAGGGATATACGCGTATATCCGATTGAGGACATTTTATTCAGTTGGATTCCGATGTCAATCCAAATTATTTTGCAAAGCCTTGACTATTTAGTGTAATCCCCGCGCATCTTTAAGCATCTTCAAAATTGTCAGGAAATTTGCAAGCGATGGGCGGATTTTGAGCGACCGAAACAGCGCTCGCGCCCTTTAATCTTCGTCCGCAACCTTGGCTTGAGCCAGTTTGTCAGGGAAAACGAAAATCCTTCGCGCAGTCTCCGAGTGGAGCGTGTCTTCGTTGTAATAACGCATGAGAATATTCTCTTTCCAGTTGAGCAAGTCTGCGTTGGCGGCGGCAAACTCTTCCCACGATTGGCTTGCGCCCGCGCGCTCGACGCGCTCGTGAATGAGGAAGACGTAGGCCCACGTCGTCGTCTCGTGATAAAGATTCGCCAGCCCGCGCGCCTGCGCGAACCGGCGCAAGCCCGCGGAGAATCTTTCGAGCGTTTCCAGCGTCGTGTAGCGGCGCAGGTAAAGCCAGACGAGGCGGACGTGCTCTCGATGATGAAAGCCGTCTGTGGAGAGCGCGCCGCGCTCGAACTGTTCTATAAACTCTTCGTCTGTCATGGCACAAGCCTCCGTTCGCGAAGGCCGCTTCCGAGTAGTCTCTCAAGAGCGGCCTCGCGGTCAAAAAAAATCGCCCCAAAAGAAAACCGCCCACGCGAGCGATTCGCATGGGCGGCGTCTGATTTCGACAAGCCGATGATAATACTTTTGCCCGCTTGTCGCAATCATAATTTTTCGCGTCCGGTTAATGAACCGTCGTCGCGCAAGCGGCAGCGGAGCGATAGCGCGTCTCTCAACATTGACATTCGAGAGCGAGGTCAATACTCTTCGCTGGCAATCGCGGCACACCGTCAGGCTATCTGGAAACCAACTGCCCATACAAAAGAAGGAGAAGGAACAGTGAAA
Source organism: Blastocatellia bacterium (assembly GCA_033855775.1). Classification (GTDB taxonomy): domain Bacteria; phylum Acidobacteriota; class Blastocatellia; order Pyrinomonadales; family Pyrinomonadaceae; genus DASVTR01. Next base: position 41,564 of record JAWVFT010000132.1, read on the forward strand.
ACAATCAGTTGCTTGAGTCTCATCTTCATTTGCGTTTTGCAGGCGACGCCCGCCGGGAATTTTGTCTTCAGAGACAACGCGGCCAGCAACAGCGTCGCGCCGCTCTCGGCCTCGACTTTGAGCTTGCGCCCGCCGATGCCGGATTTAATCGTCAGGGGAAATGAGTTTGAGTTCGTCGGCAATAAGATGGTGAACGTTTACGTCTCCAACAACGGCGATGCTCCATCAAAGCGTTGCATTCTGGAATTGACCGTCCGCAAAATCGGCAACGCCGCCGTGGGCCGCGCGACGAAGGCGATAATTCCCGCGTTGCAGCCGGGCAAGTTTGCGAAGATTCCTGTGGACGCGACCGCCATCCTGCCCGCCGCCGTCAACCTCAAAGACACGACCTTCAAGGCCGTCGCAGACTCAACCAACCTCAACGCCGAATCGAACGAAGACAATAATGAGAAGTGGCACAACTTGCCGTAAGGTTGTCATCCGAACAGAAATCCTTGCGATGATAGACAACGGTTGCCGAGCGGCAGCGAGTTTGCAAACGACTCGCCGCCGCTCTTTTTCCGCGACACACTTTCGCCCTGCTGCGCGCTGCTCGGGGCGGCAGGGCGCGCAAACGCGGTCGCTTGTCGCGCGGGGCGCGGGCATGTTACTTTTTCGAGTTTGCACGAGGGCGCAGGTCGCGCGTTGTGCGCGTCCGTGAGCGTTTAGTGGTTGCTCGCAGACGTTCTTTGTGAGCCTTAAGGATTCATGTCAACACACGCTCAGCAGAGTTTGAAAGAACGTGTCCGCGCCTTCTGGCAGGCCAATCCGTGTGGGACTAAATTCGCGGACGCGCCGCCGGGGACGCGCCTCTTCTACGAGCGCGTCGAAGAGCATCGCTATACGAAGGAGTGGCACATTCCGCTGGCCGCCGATTTCGCTGCGGCGCGTGGGCAGCGCGTGTTGGAGGTCGGCTGCGGCCTCGGCACGGACGGCGCGCAGTTTGCCAAAGCCGGGGCGATTTACACGGGCGTTGATTTGACGGAAGCGGCCGTGGAACTGGCTCGCAGGCGTTTCGAATTGTTCGACTTGCCCGGCACGTTCCGCACGGCTGACGCGGAGAATCTTGACTTCGCGGACGAGTCTTTCGATATAGTCTACTCGCACGGCGTCCTGCATCACACGCCGGACACAGAGCGCGCCGTGCGCGAAGTTCATCGCGTCCTGCGACCCGGCGGCGTCGCTAAAGTGATGCTCTATCACCGCGACTCTTACAACTATCGCGTCAACATATGCATGCTCCGTCGCGCTGGCGCGCAGTTGCTCAGATTCGAGCCGGGATTGAAACTCGTGCATCGTTTGACGGGCGAGCCTGTCGAGAGTTTGCGCGACCACGCGCGCAACTTGAAGGCGGACGCGCGCAGCTATCTCGCGCCCGATGAATTTTTGAGCCAGCACACGGACGGCGCGAATAATCCGCTGGCGCGTGTCTATTCAAGACAGCAGGCGCGCGAACTCTTCAAGGACTTCGCGCGGGTCGAGTTGGCGACACACTTTCTGAACAAGCGTTGGCTGCCCGTCTTCGGCAGCTTGCTCTCGCGCGCGGCGGAACAAAGGCTCGCCGCGCGTTGGGGCTGGCATCTCTGGATTTACGCGACGAAGTAAACGGCGGCTAGCCAGTCCGTCATCAGCTTCCTGTTCTTGCTGATGACTGGCGGACGGACACTGTTTGCTGACAACTTCTTTATGAAAAACATACTCGTGACCGGCGGCGCGGGCTTCATCGGCTCGCATCTGGTGGACAGCTTGCTGGCGGAAGATGATTGGCGCGTGACGGTCGTTGACGACTTCAACGATTTCTACGCGCCTTCGGTCAAGCGCGCTAACATCGGCGAGCATCTTCAACACGAACGCTACAAGCTGGTCGAAGCGGACATACGCGACCGCGCGGCGCTGGCTCGCGTCTTCGCCGGTGAGCAGTTTGATGTTATCGCGCACCTTGCGGCGCGGGCGGGCGTGCGTCCGAGCTTGAGCGAGCCGCAGCTTTACGTTGAGACGAACATCAACGGGACGCTCAACCTGTTGGAGTTGGCGCGCGAGCACAACGTCAGGCAGTTTGTCTTCGGCTCGTCGTCCTCCGTTTATGGCATCAACGCCAAGGTTCCGTTCAGCGAAGAGGACGAGATTCGCCAGCCCATCTCGCCCTACGCAGCGACGAAGGCGGCAGGCGAACTGCTCTGTCACACGTACACGCATCTCTACGGCATTCGCTCCATCTGCCTGCGCTTCTTCACGGTCTACGGCGCGCGGCAACGTCCCGATTTGGCGATTCACAAGTTCGCGCGATTGATTGACGAAGGACACGCGATTCCCGTCTTCGGCGACGGCACGACGCGCCGCGACTACACTTACGTGGACGACATCATCGCGGGCGTGCGCGCCGCCATTGACTACAAGGGGAGCGACTACGAAGTCTTCAACCTTGGCGAATCCCGCACGGTCGAGTTGAACGAGTTAATCTCGCTGCTGGAAAAAAATCTTGACCGCCACGCCGTCATCAATCGCCAGCCGATGCAGCCGGGCGACGTGCCGCAAACCTTCGCCGATGTCGGCAAGGCTCGCCGCCTGCTCGGCTATCATCCGCAGACGCAGATTGAGGAAGGCATCCGCCGCTTCGTCCATTGGTTTCGCGCGGAGAGGAAACAAGGCGTGTGACGTTGCCCGTCGTCAATCTCTCGCCTGCGGCGCGGCGTCGCGCTCTCTTAATCCTGTGCGTGTTGCTGCTCTCGTTTGCCGTGCGCGGGCTGACGGCGAATTTCATGCGCTCGCATTTGACGGACGCGGCCTGGTTCCAGCACGGCTCATACGCGGTCTTTGACAAGCAGGCTCAGAACATCTTAGACGGCGCGGCGTCGGTCTTCTGGATTGACGACCCATCGCGCACGGAGGCGGCTGTCTATCCGCCGGGCTATCCGCTCTGGCTCGCGCTCGTTTACGGGGCCAGCGGCGAGCGCACGGCCTTCGTCGTGCAGAATGTTCAATGGACGATAGACGCGCTCTCCGTCCTGCTCGTCATCGGCGTCGGCGTGACGGCTTACAACTGGCGCGTCGGTTTGACTGCGGGCGCGCTGGCCGCGCTCTCGCCTATGCTCGCGCTCTACGGCGCAACGCCGATGGCCGACGCGCCGACCAGTTGGATTATCGTCGTCGGCGTCTGGATGTTGTTGCTGGCGGCGAAGCGAGAAAGCGTTTGGTGGGCGTTCGGCGCGGGCTTGATGTTGGGCGCGTCCGTCTGGCTGCGAGCCAACGCCTTGCTGCTCTTCATCTGGTGGGCCATGGCCTTGTTGCTCTTCGCGCGTGGCGCGTGGCGCGGTCGCGCGCGTTTGAGCTTGAGCGTTGCGTTGGGGGCGTTGCTGCTCATCGCTCCGATTATGATTCGCAACGCCGTCGCCTTCCGCGCCTTCGTTCCGACCGGACTCGGCACAGGCACGAACCTTTGGGAAGGCATCGGCGAGACGGAGCGCGCGGCGGAGTTTGGCGCGGTCTTTGGCGACGCCAACGTGATTGAGCAGGAGCGCGCTCTGATGAACTTGCCGCCGGACGCCCCGCTCGGACTCTACTGGCCGGACGGCGTTGAGCGCGACCGCGAGCGCACGCGCAAGGCCGTGCGCGTCATCGTCGCGCATCCCGTCTGGTACGCGGGCGTGATGACGCGGCGGATGTGGGGCATGTTGAAGTACGCCGGAGAGCCTTTGCCTTTTTACGGCAGCCCCGGCGTCAACGTCACCAGCCGGAAGACTCTGCCGCCGCAGTGGCAGGGCGGCGCGCTCGCTCTCATCGTCAACGTCTTGGGAATGGCGCAGAGCGTCTTTCGTTATCTCTTGTTGCCGCTCGTGCTCGGCGGCGTGTGGCTGGCGTTGCGGCGTGACCGCCGCATCACAGCGTTGTTGCTGACGACGGCGCTCTATTATTTGCTGGTCGGCTCATCCTTGCACATGGAGATACGCTACGGGCTGCCGATGCAAGCTCTGTTGCTCATCTTCGCAGGGTTCGCTGTCTCAAGTCTCTTAGAGATTGTTGGCCGCGCGGCGCGCAAGGGTCGAAGCGCGAGCAGCGACGCTCGACCCGGAACAAGCAAAAGGGAAGTGAGCGGCTGAAGGCTTTGCGGCTTGAGCGGCGGTCGTGTTGAAGATATGAAAGAGAAGCTGTTGCAGTATCTGGCGTGTCCCGCGTGCGGCGGCGAGATACACTTGCGCTCGATAGCGAGGCGGGAAGCGGCGGAGATTTTGGAGGGCGAGCTTGAGTGCGCGGGTTGTTCGTCCGGCTTTCCCATCGTGCGCGGCGTGGCGCGCTTCGCCGCGCTCAGCGTCGTCGAAGAAGAGAAGGCCGCGACCGCCGCCAACTTCGGCTGGCAGTGGCAACACTTCACGCAGCAGGACGACAAATACGAGGAGCAGTTCTTAGGCTGGATTGCGCCGGTCGAGCCTGCTTTCTTTCGTGATAAACTCGTGCTCGAAGGCGGTTGTGGAAAGGGACGACACACGCAGTTGGCGGCGCGTTGGGGAGCGCGCGAGATTATCGGCGTGGACTTGAGCGCGGCGGTCGAGACGGCTTTCGCCGCGACGCGCGAACTGGATAACGCGCACGTTATTCAAGCCGACATTTATAAGCTTCCGCTCAAGCGCGTCTTCGACTACGCTTTCTCGGTCGGCGTCCTGCATCACTTGCCGGAGCCGCGCGCAGGCTTTCGCTCGCTGGCATCAAAAGTGAAAGCCGGAGGCCACGTGTCGGCGTGGGTCTACGGCGCGGAGAACAACGGTTGGATAACGCGCTTTGTCAACCCCGTGCGCAAGCGCGTCACCTCGCGCATCAACAAGCGCGCTCTGCTGCATCTCTCGAAGTTGCCGACCGCCGCGCTCTTTGCCGCGACCAAGCTCGTCTACGGCCCGCTCAATCGAAGCGCGAGCGGGTCGGCGCTCGCGCGTCGTTTGTTCTACAATGATTACCTGTTTACGCTTTCAAGCTTCGGTTGGCGCGAGCAGCACACAATCGTCTTCGACCACCTGGTCGCGCCGACGGCCTTTTATATCTCGCGCGCGGAGTTTGCAGAATGGTGGCGCGAGATTGACGCAAGCGACGTGACGATTGGCTGGCATAACAAGAATAGCTGGCGCGGCTTTGGGCGTTTGAGCCGTTAAGCGAGGCCGTTGATAATGTCGAAGAGAGACAAGATTCTGCTGTCCACCTTCTTTGGCTGGTTGATTCTTTGCGGTGCGTGGGCTTACGTCTGGGTGGCGGCATGCAACGCCGACCCGCTCGCGGTTGACTACGAGAAGGGATTGTTTCTGCCGCTGTTGGGATTTTCGATTTATAGATTCACATATCTGCTGGCGGGATTCATCATCATCTACTTCGCCGAGTTGATATTGATTCCAGGCGCTCAGCCTGAAAAGCCGACGATGGTTTAGTTGTTTATGGTGGCAAGCACGACGAAGAACATCACTGAGACGCTGCCGCAGGAGATGCAGCAGCACACCTACTCGATTATGTACGAGGTCGAGGGGACGCACTGGTGGTTCGCCGGAAGGCGACGCATCATCGCAAGCTTCGTCGAAGAGATTTGCAGAAAGCTTGAGCAGGAGAAGGAGCGACCGCAGCAGCAGGATGAAAGAGTTCGTATCCTCGATGTCGGTTGCGGGACGGGCGCGAACCTTGAGTTGTTGGGCCGTTACGGCGCAGCCGAAGGCGTTGATGTCTCGCCGGACGCGCTCGCGTTCTGCCGCGCTCGCGGCCTGCAAAACGTGCGGCAGGGCGCGGCGGAAAAGTTGCCGTACGCGGACGGCTCGTTCGACTTGGTGACGGCTCTGGATGTGGTCGAGCACCTGGACGACGACGTGGCCGGATTGCGCGAGATGCGTCGCGTGCTTCGAGTGGGCGGGCGCGCTCTGCTGTTTGTTCCGGCCTTCATGTTTCTGTGGGGCGTGCAGGATGACGTGAGCCATCATCGCAGGCGTTACACTCTGCCGGGATTGCGGCGCGCGCTCAAAGAAGCGGGCTACGAAGTCGAGCGAGCGACTTACGCCAACCTCAGCTTTTTCGCTCCAATCTTTCTGGGACGAATCATCATGCGCGCGACGGGCTTGCGTCCGGCCTCGGAAAATAATATCAACGTCTCGGCCTTGAACGGCCTGTTGGGGCGCGTCCTCGGCGCGGAAAGTTCCCTGCTGCGGCGCGTGAATTTTCCGTTCGGCGTCTCTGCCTTGTGCGTCGCGCGGCGGGTTGAATAAATGAAAGTTTACGGCGAAGAGCCAACGCTCGGAAAAACTGTTGACGATGAAGTGACGGTCAGGCGTCGCCGCGTGGAGATTCCCGCAAGCGACGATGACGGCGCGGCGCCGGACATCTCCATCTTCCTGCCGGTCTTCGATGAGGAAGAGAATCTGCGACCGCTGCATGCGAAGCTCGACGACGCGCTCCGCCAGCTTGGGCGTTCGGCGGAAATCATCTACGTTGATGACGGCTCAAGCGATGACAGTCTGGCTATCCTGAAAGAGTTGGCGGCGGTGGACAAGCGCGTTCGCGTGGTCGCGCTGCGTCGCAACTACGGACAGACGGCTGCGATGTCCGCCGGGATTGACGCGGCGCGCGGGCGCGTCCTGATACCGATGGACGCGGACATGCAGAACGACCCGGCTGACATCGCTCGCCTGCTCGCCAAGCTCGACGAAGGCTTCGACGTTGTTTCGGGCTGGCGCAAGAATCGGCAGGACAAGTTGGTGACACGAAAAATCCCTTCGATGCTCGCCAATCGTTTAATCTCTTGGATTGGCGGCGTGCCGCTGCACGACTACGGCTGCTCGCTGAAAGCCTATCGCCGCGAATCGCTGGAAGACGTGCGGCTCTACGGCGAGATGCATCGCTTCATCCCGATTTACGCTTCGTGGGCCGGGGCGCGCGTCACGGAGATTCCCGTCGAGCATCACGCGCGCACGCTCGGCAAATCGAAGTACGGATTGTCGCGCACCATCAAGGTCGTCTTCGATTTGATGACGGTCAAGTTTATGGCTTCGTACCAGACGAAGCCGCTCTACGTCTTCGGCACGTGCGGCGTCGTGGCCTTCATCATCTCGCTGCTGGCCGGACTCTACGCTCTCTTTCTGAAAGTGTTTCACAAGGCGGACTTCGTGCAGACGCCGCTGCCGATTCTCGCCATCGTCATGTTCGCCGTCGGCGTGCAGTTTCTCTTGATGGGCTTGCTCGCAGAGATGCAGGTGCGCACCTATCACGAATCGCAGGCCAAGCCGATTTACGCCGTGCGCGAGCGCGTCGGATTTGAAAAGCAGTGACGAGTGACAAGTGACGAGTGACGAGTTAAAGCCAAAAGCTCAATGCTAACAGCTAACGGCTTCTCTCTCGTTTCTGCTCATCGCTTGTCTTGCTAGTCGCTTGTCTTGCTCGTCACTTGTCACTCTTAACTTGTCACTGTTCTTATGTGCGGAATCGCCGGATGGGCCAACTTGGATGCGCGCGTGCCGCCGCCTGCGGGCGGGCTGGAACTCTTGCGCGCGATGTGCGAGCGGATGACGCATCGCGGGCCGGATTCGGAAGGCACGATGCTGGCGACGGGCGTTGCGCTCGGCATGCGACGGCTCGCCATCATTGACTTGCAGACCGGCGAGCAACCGGCCTTGAGCGAAGACGGGCAAGTCTCCGTCATTCTCAACGGCGAGATTTATAATTACAGAGAGTTGCGCGCCCGTTTGGAAAGTCGCGGCCATCATTTTCGCAGCGCGTCGGACACGGAAGTCCTGCCGCATCTTTATGAAGAATACGGCGCGCGGATGGTCGAGCATCTGAACGGAATGTTCGCCTTCGCTTTGTGGGATACGCGCCGTCGTCGCTTGTTCATCGCCCGCGACCGCTTCGGCGAAAAGCCGCTCTACTGGGGCGTCTTCGATAACACGCTGCTCTTCGCTTCTGAGCCGAAAGTCCTGCTCGCGCATCCGTCGGTTCAGCCGCGACTCAATCTAGACGCGCTCCGACAGTATCTCTCGTTCGATTACGTTCCGGCCCCGCTCTCGATTTACGAAGGCATCAGCAAACTGCCCGCGGCGCACACGCTGACGGTCGAAGACGGGCGCGCGCGGGTTGAGCCGTACTGGCGTTTGAGCTACCAGACAGCACAGCCCGCCCCGTCTGAAGAGGAAGCCGCCGAGCGTCTTCAAGAGTTGCTGGCAGAGTCCGTGCGGATGCGCTTGGTGTCGGACGTTCCGCTCGGCGTGTTGCTGTCGGGCGGCGTGGATTCTTCGACCATCGCGGCCCTCGCGGTGCGCGCTTCGAGCGAACCCGTCAAGACGTTCTCCATCTCGTTTGCCGAGGCGTCGTTTGACGAGTCGGCTTACGCGCGAGCGGTCGCAAAGTTTCTCGGCACAGACCATCACGAAGAGCGTTTGAGCGTTGACCTAGCGGCCAACCTCGTCGGCGAAATCGGCTCATGGATGGACGAGCCTTTCAGCGACCCTTCGCTGGTGCCGACTTACTTGCTCTCGCGCTTTACGCGCAAGCACGTCACGGTCGCGCTCGGCGGCGACGGCGGCGATGAATTGTTCGCTGGCTATCCGATGTACTACGGCCACACTTTGGCCGGGCGTTATGCGCGCCTGCCGCGCTTCGTGCGCCGCTCGCTGATAGAGCCGCTGGTGCGCCGCCTGCCCGTCAAGACCAAGAATCTCTCGTTTGATTTTAAAGCGCGCCGCTTCGTCGCCGGGGCGGAGTTTGACGAGGTGGCGCGGCATCACATCTGGTTCGGCTCGTTCACGCCGGACGAGCAGGAAGCTCTCTTGATGCCGGACGCGAAACGCGCGAGCGACGGCGACATTTACGCCTCCGCGCGCCGCTTGGTCGCGGAGGGCGACGCCGACAACACGGTCGAGCGGATGCAGGACTTGGACACGCAGCTTTATCTGGCCGAAGACATTCTGACCAAAGTTGACCGCGCCAGCATGGCCGTCTCTTTGGAAGTGCGCGCGCCATTCCTAGACCCGCGCGTCGCGGAGTTCGCGGCCTCTTTGCCCGCCAATTACAAACTGCGCGGCAGCACGACAAAGTATATTCTGAAGAAAGCGAGCGCGCCGCTCTTGCCGTCCTTCGTCACGCGGCGCGGCAAGAAGGGCTTCGGCGTGCCTGTCGCGGAATGGCTCAAGGGACGCCTGCGCCCGCTGGCCCGCGACCTGCTCTCGCCCGAACGCATCCGCAAAGCCGGACTCTTCGACGCCGATTACGTCCTGCGCTTGCAGGACGAGCACGAGCGCGGGCAGGCCAATCATCGCAAGCTGCTCTGGACGCTGCTCATGTTTGAGCTATGGCACGAAAGCTTTATCGAGACGCCGCGACGCATCGAAACGTCCGTCAGCAGCGCGCAGTAAGTCAGCCATCTGGAAATTGTCTGCCCCATCTAAATCGCACAGCGAAGTGGAGCGCGCTTACCTGAGCCTCGCGGCCTGGTGTCGTGAGCGCGACTACGCTGGCTCCGACCCGTTCGACGCTTTGAACAGTCGCCTGTTTCAAGCGACGCCGCTCGTTAAAAATTCACGCCTCGCGCGTCTCGCCTGGACGCAACTCTTCAAGCGCTCGCCCGTCAACCTGCGCCGTCTGGCGCGCGTGCCAGCCGAAAAAAATTCCAAGGGAACGGCTCTCTTCGCCCTCGCGCAGTTGTCGCGCTGGCGCGCAACGAAGCAGCAGAGCGCGGCGGACGAAGCGCGTTTCCTGCTCGATGATTTGCTTGCGGCGCGGATTGAAAATTTGAGCGGAGCGGCGTGGGGCTACAACTTCGACTGGCAGGGGCGAGCCTTCTTTGCGCCGCGTGGCTCTCCGACGATTGTGCCGACGGCGTTTGCCGCGCGCGCGCTGGTCGAAGCGTCGCAGGACTTTCAGGATGAAACGTATTTACGAGTCGCGCGCAGCGCGTGCGACTTTATCCTGCGTGACCTACAGCGCACGGTCGAAAACTCTTCGGAAATCTGTTGGAGCTATTCACCGCTCGACCGCACGCGTGTCTTCAATGCGAGCCTGCTCGCGGCGGAAACCTTAGCGACGGTCGGCGAACTGACGGGCGAACGTGATTTGTCGGAGCATGCCATGCGCGGCGCGCGTTATGTCGTCAACAACCAGCGCGCCGACGGCTCATGGGCTTACGGCGCAGACGGTTATCAAACATGGATTGACAACTTTCACACGGCCTTCATCCTGACGAGCCTCGTGCGCATCATGGAAGCCAGCCACGAAGCGCGCGCTGAATTTCAAGAAGCGACACGGCGCGGCCTTGCGTTCTGGCGCGAGAGCTTCTTCCTCGCCGACGGGTGGCCGAAATATTTCCATGATAGACTTTACCCGGCTGACGCTCATGCGGCGGGCGCCGGAATAGTCGCGCTGATTGAGTTTCGACCGCTGGACGCAAGCGCAAGCGAGTTGGCCGAACGAGTCGCGCTCTGGGCGATTCATAACCTGCGCGATGCGCGCGGCTTCTTTTACTATCAACGCCGCCGCTTCCACACAGCGCGCGCGCCCTACATGCGCTGGTCGCAGGCGTGGATGCTCTACGCGCTGGCGAGATTGTTGGAAGGGACGAAGGATGAGCAACGATGACGCGTTGACGCATGAACGCTGCGACGCCTTGAGCCCTTCAATCTCCCCGCGTCAAAGCTCCAACTCGTCGCCGCGTCGCATCTGGATTGACCTTGCAAACTCTCCGCACGTGCCGTTCTTCCGCGCGTTGATTCCTGAGTTTGAACGTCGCGGGGCGACTGTTGAGACAACCGCGAGGGAGTTTGCGCAGACGTTGGAGATGGCCGCGGCGGCTGGCATGTCGCCCGTCGTCATCGGCGGCCACGGCGGGCGAAGGCTCGCGGGCAAGGCCGGAAATTTGTTCGGGCGCGCGGCGGCTCTATGGCGTTGGGCGCGCGGGCGCAAGTTTGACCTGGCCGTCAGCCATAACTCTTACGCGCAGACCCTGGCCGCGCGCTGTCTCGGAATCAAGAGCGTGACGTTGATGGACTACGAACACCAGCCCGCCAATCATCTGGCCTTCAGGCTCGCGTCACGCGTGATTGTGCCGCAGGCTTTTCCGGCCTCGGCCCTCAAGCGTTACGGCGTCCGCCACGCAAAGGCGCGTCGCTACTTGGGGACGAAAGAGGATGTCTATCTGGCGGACTTCGCTCCCGACCCGCGCTTTGCAGAAACCCTGCGCGGCCTCGGCGTCAATCCGGATGATGTGCTCGTCGTCGTTCGCCCGCCCGCGCGCGACGCGCTTTATCATCGCTTTGAAAACGAACTGTTCGACGAACTACTCGAACGCCTCTGCGCGCGAGCCGGGACGAAAGTTATCCTGCTCGCGCGCACCTTGGAGCAGCGCGAAGCTTACACGGCGCGCGCCTGCTCGAACATGATACTGCCGCGAGCCGCGCTCGACGGCGCGAACCTGATTGCGGCAGCCGACCTTGTTATCAGCGCGGGAGGCACGATGAACCGCGAAGCGGCGGCTTTAGGAATCCCCGCCGCCACCATCTACGCCGGACGTTGGGCCGCGCTCGATGAACAACTCGTCCGCGAAGGCAGATTGCGCCGCATTGCCACGCGCGATGATTTACAATCTTTGCCCATCGAAAAAAAGAGCGCGCCCAAAGCCCGCCGCGCCCAAAGCGTCCGCGCTCAGGTTGCAGATTTAATACTTGAAGAGTAACAACTAAGTGATGAGTGGTGAATGATGAGTGATGAGTAATGCGTAATGCAACGAGTAATGAGCGACGAGCGACGAATGACCGCCAAGCCGTTTCTACGCATCACGCATCACGCATCACTCATTACTCATGACTAACTTGTCACTCGTAACTCGTCACTCGTCACTGTCTTAATGAGAGTTGAGCCGTTAAAAGAGAATTTGAGGGAAGCTCGCGCCGTGCGTGTTCCGGCGCGCGCGCCGCAGTGGATTATTCCGGCCATCAAGGTTGCGCTCGTCGCGGCGGATGTCTCGATAGCAACGCTCTCGTTCTTCGTCGCCTTCTACCTGCGCGAGGGCCAGCCCGTCGCGCAGCAGGCGAACGGCGATTGGCTATGGAGCGCGCGCTTCGCCCCTTACGGAGCCTTGCTGCTCTTCATCATTCCGATTCGCGTGCTCGCCCTGAAGTATTACGACCTCTATCGCCTGCGCGGCGAGTTCTCGTTTGTCGAAGACGGCGTGCGCGTCTTCAAGGCGACGGCCATCGGGACGCTGCTCATCGTCGCGGCGGCCTTTCTCTATCGCGGCGGCTTTCAGTACCGCGCCTTCTCTTACGCCCGCAGCGTCTTCGTGCTCGACTTCGCGCTCGCGCTCGTTTCGTTTGCCCTCGTGCGTCTCGTTATGCGCAGCGCGCAAACGTTCGCGCGCCGCCGCGAAGTTAATCTGATTCCAACGCTCGTCGTCGGTCGCGGGCCGGAAGCCGCGCTCTGCATCAAGGAGATGCGGGAACGACCCGCGCTCGGCTATCGCGTCATCGGCGTGGTTGAGAACGGCTTGATTGAAGAGGGCGTGCCGGAGACTTTCGAAGGCGTTCCCATCGTCAGCGACATAGAGGGCTTGCCCGACGCCATCCGCGAATCGCGGGCCAACGAAGTGATTATCACAGACCCGCGCATTTCGGGCGACGCGCTCTTTGACGTGATGATGCGCGTGGGGCGTCGTCGCGGGGTAGAGTTTCGCATTGCCCCGTCGCTTTTTAACTGCCTGCCGCGCAAGACGGAGATTGACCAGATCGGCGCGCTGCCGATGATACGCCTCTTCCGCGAGCCGCTCTCTTCCGCCGCGCGACTCGCCAAACGCGCCTCCGACATCATCATCGCAGGCGTCGCCTTGCTCATCCTTTCGCCGCTCTGGCTCATCATCGCCGCGCTCATCAAGCTCGATTCACGCGGCCCCGTCTTCTACAAGCAGGAGCGCGTCGGGATGGATGGCCGCATCTTCCTCTTCTACAAATTTCGCACGATGCGTCTTAACGCGGACGACACGACGCACCGCGAGTATCAACGCAAGTACATCGCCGGAAGCCCGGACACCAACCTCGGCGACGAGCAGCGACCCGCTTACAAACTGCTGACCGACACACGCATCACGCGCGTCGGTCGCCTGCTGCGCCGCCTCAGTCTGGACGAACTGCCGCAACTCTTAAACGTGCTCGGCGGCGACATGAGCATCGTCGGCCCGCGCCCGCCCATCCCTTACGAAGTCGAAGCCTACGAACTCTGGCATCGCAAGCGCCTCGACATGAAACCCGGCCTGACCGGACTCTGGCAAGTCTCTGGCCGCAATCGCCTGACCTTCGACGAAATGGTTCGCATAGACCTCTTTTACATCGAAAACTGGTCGCTCCTCCTGGACCTCAAAATCATCCTCCGCACTCTCCCCGTCATGCTGCGCGGCGACGATGCCTACTGAAACGCTTGTCAACTTAACAAAGCCATAAGCGCGGCTTCATCTTGGCCTGTCCGCCAACTTGATTCTCACGCTCAGCGCAAGACAAAACAGCAGCATGAATGAAGCTGAAAAGGGAAGGCAACCGCAGTTGAAAAAAGAAGGCGACTCTGTTGCCACGCGCTTTATTTCTCTCCGGCTTTATCGCCCAGCAAGCCGGAAATCATCTTCGCCAGCCGCAGCACGTCCTCCGGCTTGCGCAAAAATAGATTCACGCCCGCATCGAGCGCTTCCTTCGCGCAATTAACCGCCGAGAGCATAATCATCGGCGTGCGCCGCCGGTGCGCCAGCCGCCGCGTCCGCCGCGCCAACTCCACGCCGCTCAAGCCCGGCAATTCGTTATCAAACAACAGCAGATCATAATGAGCATTGCTCTCAAGCTTTCTCCACGCGGCCTCCCCGTCAGCGCAAAGCTCCACCCGCCAGCCCTCCATCTTCAGCGTGTCTCTGACCGCATCCGACACCAGCTTGTTATCCTCCACGTGCAGGATTGTCACGCCCGCCACAACCTTCTCTACTGCTCCCCGCGATGACCCTGCCTTGTAACGGATGATGCTGCGCCTGCGCCGCGACACAGGTTTCCTAATGTGAAGCAGATTCTGGTGACGACTGTTCAAGAGCGCAATCAACGTCTGATGCTTCAAGCCCAACAGGCGCGCCGCACGCGTCACAGACCCCTTCGTCTCCTCCAACGCCCGCTCGATAAAACGCCGCTCATAACGATGAATTTCATCCTTCAGAGAGAAGCCCTCCCAATTAGTCGGCGCAGGCCGCTCCACCAGCAAATGCAACACCTCCCGCGCGCACGCATGAAGGCGCCCCATAATCCCCGGATGCTGCGACCCCGACAACAAATCCGCCGCCCGCTCATACGTCGCCTTCAAATCATCCTCATTCAACCGCCCACCCAACTCCTCAATCATCGTCAAACACGCCTGCCCCGCCCCCTCCACATCCCCCGCCTGTTGCGCCACATCCACCGCCTGCTGCAACGTCAACTGCGCCTGCTCATGCCTCCCCAACTTCGCCAACGCCCTCCCATGCGTCCGCAAAGCCTCCGCCAACAACGCCTGCTCCCCACCCTTCTCCAACACCTGCACCGCCGCCCTCACCAACTTCTCCGCATCCCCCACCCGCCCCTCAGCCAAGAACACCTTCGCCCGCGTCTCATCCACCTGCGCCAGATGCACGCTATCCTTGAGACTTGTACACAACGCCTGAGCACGGTCAAGATGCTCATGCGCCTCCGCATATTTACGGATTGAGCAGAAAAGAAATCCTAGGTTGTTTTCGACACAAGCGTGATAACGCACATGTCCAGCTTGCTCAAAATGGAAACTGGCGGCGGTGTACTCAATCAGCGCGTGATCAATATAATCCTCTCTATTTTCAGCACGGCCTAGATTCTCTAACACCGTGCCGAACTCATTATGGAACTTCCCTTTTAGTCCGTGCTTATTACTTGCTTCAAACAAAGATGCAGCTTCCATGAGAAAACGCAACGCATCATGTAAATGGTTGGCTACCATTTCAACCACGGCAGCGCGGAGCAAAGTGATTGCTTTTATCTCGGCATTTGTGCTGGTGAGGCGGCTCAGTGCTTCTTGGAATGTATCGCGCGCGTTATTGTAATCTCCTTCTCGCCAGTAGCAGTGTGCGAGTTCGGCCTGCGCCTCGCCTATCTTCTCTATATCTCCTAGTATTTCAAATACAGTAATACTATCCGTAAGAAAATTCTTGGCTGTTTCCTGTGCTCCTTGAATTTGTTCGACGCTACCAATCCAACCTGTCAAAACACCGACCCGTAGAAGCACTTCTCCCGCAGTCGCTTGGTCTAAATTATCAAGCACGGGATGCTTACCTATTTGCTGCCACAATTCACCCATAGCGGCACGCGCGCCTTCGTAATTGCCTGATTCTTCATACGCTCTAGCAATCTGGCAACGAAGCTGCGCGCGTTCATTATGACTTAGTGTTGGGTTATCTATTTGGTTGAATAATTGGCTCGCTAAATTCATGTGAGGGCTACCTTTCTATAAGATTGACAAGAAAATTGCATTAGGAATGGAAACACGTATCTCAGTTCACCTTGGTGGTAAGATACGCCTGCAAAAACACGTCTTGGCTTGAAGCTAGCTAAGACATTTCTGGAGTCTCAACCCAATTCAGAACAATTCTTTCAGGAGAAAACTGTGAAAAATTTACGACAGCTATGCTTGTCAAGCATCTTGACGTTGGTTGTTACTGCCCACACACTTGCGGGTCAGATACACACTACAATTACAGACCCGCCGCCACCGCCGCCAGCAGAGACTGAAGGCCAGATGAGCACCCCGGTCGCAGGTCAAATGCAAACCGGAAGCTACGAAACTGTTGACCCTGTGACGGACGTTGCGATAAGTCTGTTGCAAAGCTTGCTGCCGCTGTTTTAGGTCGGCGCGCTGAGTTTCAAGTATCAAGGGCTGCTGTGATGTTCGTGTCACGGGCGGCCTGGTGATCGTGTGCTTAATGAGAGCGCCGGAGAAGCTGGAATGCTGACCGGCGAGGAACCGTTAACGCGGCGAGAGAGTACTAGTGTGTGCAGTGGAAAGCAATATTTTTTTGCTGGTGGGTGGAGAAAGTTGGAGCGTGTTTATTGAGTTTATTGGTTATGCAAGAAAACTTGCGGCTAGAAGTGGCGGATTAATGCGGAGTTTAGGGAAGTTGGGCGAGGGCTAGTTGGAGGAGGATGATTTTTTTGATGCCTTTGTAGAAGGGGTCTATTTCGCAGTTTTCGGTGAGGGCATGGGAGTCGGAGCAGGGGCCTGCGCCGGTGGAGATGGAGGATATGCCTGCGAGGAGGACGGCGCTTGAGTTGTTAGAGCCGGTGGGGGTGATGGGCGGGTCGAAGCCCATGGCGCGGTGGACGGCTTCGGCCATCAGTACCAGATAAGAATTGCGGTGGCCGGGAATCTGTGCGGCGGGGGAGTTGGAGATGATGTCGGTCTTGAGGGTCATTCCGGCGCGGTCGGCTTCTTCGTGGAGGATGGCCGCGATTCTTTTTTCGAGGTCGGCGATGACATCGTTGCTGGTCGAGCGCAGGTCGAGGGTGAACCAGGCGTCGGAGGCTTTGGCGTTGACGACTTCGGAGCCGCCGAGCATGCCGACGTTGATGTTGGAGGGCGGGTCTTCGGGGATGGGCAGTTCGTAGATGCGGGAGATGGCGCGGGCGAGGGGCAGGGTTGCGGAGTAGGGCGGGGTGCGCGAGCGCGTGTGGCCGCCGGGGCCGATGAAGTGGTGGCGATACCAGTTGATGCCGATGCCCGCGTAGGTGAAGCCTTCGTAGCCGCCGTCGAGGGCGACGTAGTGGTCGAACTTGCCTTTGTTCTCTTTGACGAAAAACTCCGCTCCGTCGAGTCCTGTCTCTTCCTTGACGGTGAAGATGAAGATGAGGTCGCCTTTGGTCTGAATCCGCGCTTCGTTGAGGGCGCGGATGCTGGCGAGCAGGGCTTCGATATTGCGTGTATCGTCGCCTATGCCGGGGGCGTAGATTCTGCCATCGCGTATCTGGGCTTTGATTTTGAGGCCGGGTTGGAAAACGGTGTCGAGGTGCGCGTCGAAGACAATGGAGGGGCCGCCGCCTGTTCCTTTGCGGACGGCGATGAGGTTGCCGATTCCGTCGTAGTGAACGTCCTTGAGCTTGTACTTGCGGAGCAGCTTTTCGATGTGCTCGGCGCGCTCTTGCTCTTGGCCGGAGGGCGCGTTGATTTCGGTCAGGGTAATCCACTCGCGCAGGATGGTTTCGCGGTTGCGCTCGATGTGTTCGAAGGCTGCGCGGACTTGCGGGTTGTTTAAGATGGCGAGAGCTTGTTCGTTATATTGAGTGGTCGTTTGCGACTGCGCCCGCGCGCACGGCGGAAAGAGAGACAGGATGAGGGCGAACAGGTAGATTAATCTGCGCATCTTTTTCTCTTCTTTACAAGGGGCAGAGGCCGACAAGCGTTTGCCAGCCTCTTTTAATAAGCACGAAGTCGGGCTATTGTAACCGCTCGCGGTTTATTCAAGAAGGGCAAGTCAAACGATGAAGGCATCTGCGGTTGAGGGCGCAGCGGAGGCGGACGCGCGTGGCGGTGGCGTGGAGAATCATACGCGTTCGTTGACGCGCGTGCTCGACCACGCGATTGTCGTGTGGCTGTTCGGGCTGGCGTTGTTTGCGCCGCTCTCGATTGCGGCGACGCAGATTAGTTGGATGTGCGGGCTGGCCTTGTGGGCTGTGCGGTGGCTCGTGCGCCGCGAGGCGCGACTTTCGCGCACGCCGCTTGACTACGCCCTGCTCGGATTCTTCATACTGACGTTTATCTCCGCTCTCTTCTCTTACGACCAAACGGTGTCGCTCGGAAAGCTGCGCGGCGCGAGCCTCTTCACTATCGCTTATCTGGTCGCCATGAACGTGCGTTCGCGGCGTGTGCTGCGGCTGCTCATGCTTGTGCTCATCGCGTCGTGCATGCTGACGGTCGTCTACACGTTTGGCGAGCGCGTGTGGGGGCGCGGGCTGAAGATTGAGGGCGTCAGCAGCGAAAGCCCTCTGGCGGCGGCGATGTTTAGAAGCAGTGATGACACGTTGACTCTGACTCCGATTCGCAGCGGCGACATCGTGCTCGAAGTTGACGGGCGAAAGGTGCGCGGGCCGGAAGAGTTGGCGGCGGCTTTGGCGGGCGACGGCGCGGTTGATGCTGCGGCTGCGCGCGTCAGGATTTACAGGGTCGAATGGATGCCCTTGTTGGAGGTTCCGCGCGGGCGTCTGCTGGATGGACAAACGCCGCTTGAGCGTCTGGGGATAGAGAGTTGGTCGCGCGGGCGCGACTGGCGCGCGGCGGGTTTCTACGGCCACTACGTGACCTATGCAGAGGTCTTGCAGTTAATCGCGTCGCTCGCCTTCGGCCTCTTCATCGCGCTGCGAAACAAGCGCGGATGGACGGGAGCGTTGCTGTTGATGGCTCTGGCGGGGCTGAGCCTTGCGTTGTTGATGACGGTGACGCGCGCCGCCTGGCTCAGCTTTCTGCTCTCCGCATTCCTCATCGTTCTGGCAGGCACGAGCCGCCGCACGGCACTTCTCATAGCGGCCTGCGTGCTGCCGCTCGTCCTCGGCGGCTACTTCATTTTGAAGCAGCAACGCAAGGTCGGCTTTTACGACCAGAGCGACCAGTCCGTGACGTGGCGGCAGACGGTCTGGCGCGAGGGCGTCGAGTTGCTCGTGAGCCGTCCGCGTCATCTGCTCGCAGGCGTCGGGATGGATTCGATTAAGCGACACTGGCGCGAGTGGGGATTGTTCGACGGCGGGCGGATTCCAATGGGCCACTTGCACTCGACGCCCTTGCAACTCGCCGTCGAAAGAGGCGTCCCCGTGCTCATCGTCTGGCTGCTGCTCGTCTGTCTCTACGCGCGGATGCTGTGGCGATTGACACGCGCGACGGCCCCGGACGATTGGACAGGGCGCGGGCTGGCCCTGGGCGCGCTCGGCGGGCTAATCGGCTTCTTCTCAAGCGGGCTGGCGCACTACAACCTGGGCGACTCCGAAGTCGCCATGGTCTTCTATCTCATCATGGGCCTCAGCATGGCGTTGGCAAGACAAAACAGACAAGAGTCCGAAGTCTGAAAGCGTCCAAAGTCTAAAGTCCAAAGTCCAAGGTCAGGAAGCTAAGCTCTTGACCTTGGACTTTGGACTTTAGACTTTGGACTTGCTTTTATCTAGTCTGCGAGCAGCCAGCCGTCCGCGAGCAGGAAGCCGTCTGCGAGGAGCCAGCCGTCGCCGAGCATGATGCCGTCGCCGAGCAGGAAGCCATCGCCAAGCAGGAATCCGTCACCGAGGAGGAATCCGTCAGCAAGCAGGAATCCATTGCCGAGCATGATGCCGTCTGCGAGCAGGAAGCCATCGCCGAGCAGGAATCCGTCAGCAAGCAGGAAGCCGTCTGAGAGCATGATGCCGTCGGCGAGCAACCAGCCGTTGCTCGTTTGAATGCCGTCTGCAAGGAGCCAACCGTCCGCAAGGAGCCAGCCGTCGGCAAGAAGCCAACCATCTGCGAGCAGCCAACCGCTGGCGAGAACGTGATGGCCGTCGCTCATCCTGATGCCGTTGATGAGCATCGGGTGATTCTGGTAGAAGACGCCTTCGGAGTAGGCGACGAGATTGTTGAATGGAGCCTTCTCGTTGCCGATTTTGACGAGGCTGTTCAACTGGTCGAGCAGGCTCAGTGTGATGCCTGCTCTGAAGAGATGGTCGCCGGTTGAGAGACGATTCGCGTTCGGCACGATGGCGGCTGCCATGGCGACTGCGCCGACGGCGTTGACTTCGCCCGCGCCCTGCGTGATGGCGCTCTGGCCCCTGTTGGTGAAGTGAACGGCGGTGAGGTTCTGCGCCGAGCGCATCAGAGCGGACTTGACGAGACGAGGGGTGAGAGATTTGTTGGCTTCGAGCATCAGCGCGACCGTTCCGGCGACGACCGGCGCGGCAAACGAAGTGCCTGAGAATTTGTAGTAAGCCTTGGGCATCGTGCCTGCGCCGGTGGGCTGCTGTATGTTCTGCGGAGCGAGGCCGACGAAGGTCGGGTTCGGGACTTGCGACATGGCTGCGATGATGCGCGTGCCGGGAGCAACGATGTCCGGCTTGGCATGATAGTCAAAGCGCGTCGGGCCTTTGGAGGAGTAGTCGGAGACGTAATCGTCGGAGCGTTTGACGGTCGAGCGGGCGTCGGTCGCGCCGACGGTGATGACGAGCGGGTCGTTGGCCGGACTGGTGATGCTGCCGTAGGCGAGCTTGTAGATGGGCTTGTTGTTTTCGTCGTAACCGACGACCGTCGTTGTGCGGCCATAGTTTCCGGCGCTGCACACGACGACGATGCCCGCGCGGACGGCGCGCTCGACCGCCTGACACATAGGGTCTGTTCTGTAGGATTCGTGAATCTCGCCGCCGAGGCTCATGTTGATGACGCGTATGTCGTAGCGGTCTTTGTTGGCGATGGCCCAGTTGATGGCGTTCAGCGTGTTGCTGGTGCGGGCGATGCCGTTTTCGTCAATGACGCGCAGGTCAACGAGGTTGGCTTCCGGCGCGATGCCGATGTAGTTGTCCGCGTAGCCGCGCGAGGCTTTGCCGTTTCCTGCTGCGACGCTCGCCACGCCCGTGCCGTGACCGTAAGCATCGCCGGGGCGCGAGCTGCCTGTGAAGTCAACCGACGCGAGGACGCGCGACTTGGTGGGATTCTTGCTGAAGTCCGGGTGATTGGCGCTAATGCCGCTGTCGATGATGGCAATCGTGATGCCCTTGCCGGTGATGCCCGTGCCGGGAATCTGCGCCAGACCGCCCTGCACCTTCGAGGCTCCGGTCGCTTCGGTCGTCAGGTTCTGGGCCTTCATCGGGCGGTCGGGCGAGATGTAAGCCACGTCGCTGCGGGCCGCCAGATTGGAGAGGCCGCCGACCGGAACGCTGGCGACGATGGTGTTCAGAGCGTCGTAGTTGCCGCTCGTCGTGCCGCCCGCGCCTGCCACAGCCACCTGCGCCGCCGCCGAACTGCCGTTGGTCTGGATGATGACACGCACCGGAGTCTGCTGGCTGTCGGAGTTGCCGCCGTTGCCGTTCGAAGAGTTGGCATCGGTTTGAGCCGCGCCGACCGCGCTTTGCAGTTCGGGCGAGAGCTTGGAGGTTTGCGTCTGTGGTGTGTCAGGGGTGACGGCGTTGCCGCGAGCGGCGATGCTTGTCAGGGGGGCAAGAGAGACTAGAACTAAGCTGATGAGTGTCAATTGAGCGATGAATCTACGAAACATTTTAGAGTTTCCTTTCTGCCTAAGTGCCTCTCCGTGGAAGCCACGCTCAAATGCGGGGGACTGGCACAGCATCAAACAATTTTTAATTTGAAATCAAAGAAGTCAATCGTTTGTCGAACCGGCAAGGCGCGAGGAGCGCTTGCCGCCGACCGAGAGAGGTTCGGAATTCGTTTCCCCTCATCCGAACCTCTCTTCAACGATCTGCCCCTCTCTATTACAATCCCCGTGCCACCTCCCAAAGGAATCTTGCCATCCTGCCTAAGCTCAATTATTCATCACTTTACGCCCCCAAACGGAGCCTCCGCGAACAACCACACCACGACGCCAAAATTGGATAGCACGTATCCAATTTATCGGACTAAAGCCACAAAATCGGGGATTTACGAGTGAATCGAGAGAATAGCCGAAGTGATAATCAAGTATACACTGGTAACAGCGTATACAGGGTCGAGGCTTTGCCCGAAATGCAGGGAATTTAGAAGACTTTTCGGGCAAGTAAGTTACTTTTCGGGCAAACGGCAATTCTTGCCCGAAAAGTCATAGCTCGTCGGCCCAGAAAGCAGGATCGATTCCGAGTTCATAGATGGATTGAATTACCACGCAAAGATTATGGCAGAGTATCTTCGCCAAAGCCTCGTTGATCTGCGCCGTCTCCGTTTTGCTTCGTAAGCTGCCACCGAGCTTCGCCTTTATCATCGAAAAAGTGGCTTCAACGTTCGAGCGTTTGTGGTAGTGCTGCATGAACCAATCCTGATTGTACATATAGAAGTGGAACATCCTTTTCCACACTGAACTTTGGCGTGGGTCTTTAGCATTATTGTTTGACTTGAACGGAATATAAGGCTGCGCTCCGTTGAGTAGAACAGCCTTGAAGTTGTTATCCGATAGATATGCTTTATCACCTGAAACTTCGTTCATCACGAAGTTGCGCGAAGTGGCGTCGACAAGAGGCTTGAAGTATGGACTATCTCCCGCCGTCCCATCGGTGATTTCCGCAGCGGTAACAATATTAGTTTTGACTCCGCAGATGACATGAGCCTTAAGCCATGTCTGCTTGTCTATGACTTGGCCCTTGCTATACTTGGCGTGCATCCACCGCTCATAGCGGCGAGTCGAAAAGCCTGAACTATCTACAGCGAAATCCTTCTCAACCGACGCTAGGGGTTTACTCGATTCCTCGATCATCAGCTTTAGGTAAGGAGTAAGCATTGGCATCTGAAAGTAATCGAAGATGCTGTTATAAGAGGGGCGCTTTGTGAGATAGCCTTTCGCATGCGCTTCCCTGAGATCGGTATTGAAGCGGCGGCATGAGATGGTCGAATAGACCTTAAAGCAGGCGGCGAAGATGATATCTGAAAGCGGCAAGCGCGGACGCCCCATAGTCTGTAAGGGTTCTTCGATGCCTTTGGAGAGTTCGGCTAGAAGGATTTGGAACTTGGCCTTTTCGTTTACCTGCGCCAGATTATAAGCATGCCACTCTTGCCGGTAGATGGGCTTAACGGGCTTCTCAGGAGTGGGAATTTCCATCCCGCTCTCGCGCTGTAGTTGATATTCGGCGGCATAGAGATGCTTACACTTGATTCTGTGAGCATCGAAGTCCGCGCAAGTACAGGTTTGCAGAAAAAGATTAACCATGTACCTCTTGGAGCTAGTTTGAGAAGGGACTATCCAAATATTGCCTTCGCGCGTAATTTCACGTTGCGTGGCTATTTCTAGCCCTCTGGCTTGTTTCACTTCCACTGCACACCTTGCCATTTCTGGCGCTGTAGCCCACAATGAAAGTTGCTGAGACTGACTGTGGGTTACCACGTCGGTTTTCAAATCAGGGGCTTGTTGGTTACCGCCAGCAAGCCCTTTATTCGCTTGTCGATCTGGGTCAACTGTACCGTCAAAAGGCGGTAAAAGCAACTGAAAATTCACTGCTAACTCCTTGATAGAACAAGGTTTAGCGGCTGACCAGCATAGGCTCTGGAAACCAGTAGTTGCTTTATTTAGGGACTACATGGTAACGTCGCACACGTCGGGCCTTCCGCCAAAGACGGCTCGGTTGATGGTGGTGGAGCAGAGGAGAATCGAACTCCCGGCCAGAGGATTCCAAGCCCGTCGGTCGCAAACCTGCCTGCCCCGTTAGTCCACGCGACAATTTATTTGGTCGAAAGGGTCGGTGATTTCAGCACCGGCCTTTTCATTTCTAATCCCTCTTCATCTTCGTTCCCTCCTCCAATCAACCATCTCTCTATCAACAGCCCCGCAACAAAAAAGCGAGGCGCAAATCCTGAGTCCCGTTGGGACTCAGTCATCGCTATCCTCGCTTCACTTCTTACAGCTTCAGTCGTCGCTACACGGCTGGCTGCTCAGAGATTGGTCATTCTCTATTCTCTAGCTATTAAATTGTCAAGCGTATATTACCAAACAATGGATGTTCTACCTAGCTAGAAATGACAGGATATCATCATGAATTCACTTAGAGTAGAGGGCATTTTCCTGACTTAGTAAGACTTTATTCTCGCCCGGCTTGACCGTGACTTTGTAGTTCCAAAAAGCGAAGCCTGCGCGTGTTTCCGTCACGCCCATGATCCAATGGTCGCCAGCTTTGAGGCTGTCAAAGCTAGCACGCCCCTGAAAATCGGTAGTAACGGATTGAATAAAGTGAGGAGCATTTTCCTTATCTCTCTTCAGCAATTCAATTCCCAGCAAAACGGTTTCCCCCTTATCGGGCGTCAAGTTGGGAATTTCGGTGCGGTGCTCACGAGCGTATTCCTGCATCATTTTATTAGCCCTTGCTACTTCTATTATAAATTTTAGTTGTTGACGAGGTGAAAACTTCGTCATTGCTTCCTCTAGTGATTTAGCGTTCTTTATGCTCTCTGACTTCGGAAGTTCAACATCAAGGAGATCAGCATCAAGCAGGTAGAAGGCGTCTCGTGCAGCGGGTTGCGGCCCGCCCGATGTGTAAATTATCTGAGCCTCAATCTTAAGCGTGCCTTTATCTGTCGTCGGGGTATTTGAATCTTCACTTCTACTTGAGCAAGCCACGGAGATAGAAAATATAAACGCAATAAATGGTAGGAGAATCTTTTTTCTTCTCATGTATAATCCCTCCTCAATGATGATGCGACCGAGTAGGCCAGTGCCGTGATCGCATCGGTTAACAAGGCGCGCCATATAGCCTTGTTGACCCAAAACGTCAACACAGGAACGTTACACCCAATTGGGTGTGAAGTGAAGCGAAGTGATACCCGTCAGGAGGTAGCTACCTGATGGGTACTAAACGCCGCCCGCAACCACGCCGTTTAGGTCGGAAGTTGTTACAGATTAGGAGGAGTCTTGATCTATCTCAGGAGCAGATGGCTGGAATGCTTACGTCAAAGCAGTCGCCAGTGTACCCGACGCACATTTCTGAATTTGAGAGGAGGAAGCGCGAACCGTCGCTAATAGTGCTATTGAGATATGCGCGGATCGCTGGCGTCTCAACCGATATACTTATTGATGATGATCTTAATGTTATCAGCTGAACCGAAAGTGAAAATAAAATGAGGTGTGTCGTAGAAACCTACTCCGATTCAGGAATGTCTGGTTGTGGCACTTGAACTTCTGTGGCTTCAGCTACATCAGCACTTAATCCTTTACGGAAATCCCTCAAAGCAGTTTCAGCCGCATTAATAGCTTCATAATGCTCCTGCAGATCTTCATCGGCTAGTTGACGAGCTTGATAGTCCTTACCCGATTTCTCCAAAACGATAATCTGTTTAGGATCAGCAACGCCGCCGGGATTTGTGTCTATCGCATGTTCAAGTGTCCATAAAGTTGAGAATATTCCCATCTCTAACGATGGTAGTACCTTCGGCCAGAAAATCTTGCGGACAAAAGCAAGGAAGGGATCGGCGGTAGGCTGACCGCTCCCAATGGCAATAAAAGGCAGGTCGTCGGTTGCTTCTTCCGGCGCTCCTTGCTGATCAAATTGAAAGAGGGCAGGTCTTCTAGCTAAAGGAAGGGCGACTATTGATGAGGCTATGGCACTATCCATAGCAACTGGCCCAATGACGTTCTTAGCAATTGAAGCAGCTTGGAGTTCACCAAAGAGGTCAGGCCAGATTGTCTCTCGGATGAGAGTCATTGCCTGAACAGGATTTAAACCTGAGAATTTATTTTCCTGATATAAATTCTCTATTCGCCCGGTGATTCTCTGACTTAATCCAATTGGGCCAGAAACCCCAACGATTACTCTGTGCGAAATGATATGTAACTTAGTTACTGATTGCCGGATGGTGCGCTGCCCCATCGTTCCGAACGTGGCAGCGCCGTCAGCACCTAAGACAATTCCATCAGAACACTTTACTCCGACAATGAGAGTCATCGCTTCCTATATTAGTACTGATGGGATAACTCTCCAAAAACACTATTAACTCTAAATTCAGGGTAGTTTTTGTAAATTGCTTTTATTAATTGTTCGAAGCTTAAACTCTGACTCCAGATCACAAGTCGCTTGACATATTCTGTAACATAGGATGGCATCTCGGCTTCAAGTTCTCGGGCTACCTTTACCCCTTCCGATGTAATTCTATAAATAGGATATCGCGTACCAAACGTTTGACTTATATTTACTAAGCCTTCATCCGCAAGTAGTTTGGCATCAAGATAAATCGAGGGATCGAAAGGCCCGTAATTGTGAGGAATGAAATTGTAGAATGAATCTTCCACCTGTGTCGGTAATTTTTGGCCTAAAAGGAAAAGACACTTTTGAAGCTGAACCGGAGAAAGTCCTTTCCCATCAGCGGCATCTATAACCAAAAGTGTCCAGTCTTTTCTATCCATCAGTTATAACCCTGTCCGTATCATCGGTGAGACGTTATGGCGACGGCGAAACGCCGTCTCACCAATGAAACAGTATCACTGACTAAGACAACAAGTCAACATTCTGAAGCAGGCGGTAGGATATGCTTAAGTAGGCCAATCTGTGCCAAGTAAGGGGAGTGCCGTTACGAAGATGCCCCTTACTGACCGACGAATGTCTAGATACAGTCTGCCAAAGGAAGATAGGAAATGAAAGTACAAGTCATAAGCGAGGTGGGCGAAACAATATAGGAGCGCGATTGGAACAAAGAATCCACATGCCGCTCATTCCTAGCTGGCGGCATGCAGAAAGAAATTATCGACGCCCTGAAACACGCATAAGAGCAGGCAGAGGTCGAACTGATTTATTTGATGATGTTGATGGAGTATCTGATATTTGCGTTACCGCCACCTAGATCAAGCGTGATGTTCCATTGCCCAGTCCGAGGGACAGGAATCCGGGCGGGCAATCTTTTGTAAAAGCCGCCATGATAGTGGAATTCATCGCCTCGCCTGTACCTTTGGAAATTCTCATCGGTCGTTAACATCACATTGCACTGGTGAGAGCAATTAACGACAACGACATCGCCTTCGTCGAGGTACTCGCGTTTGTGAAGAAATGACATAAGAGTTCTCCTTTCATCGTTGAATAAAGTTTGTAGAGTGCGTGTGTATAGATGTGAAGATTATGTCGTGCGCGCACCCCATGCCCAATCAGCACCAACAGCTAGATATATCTCGGAAGAGAAGCGCCGAGCGGCGAATGCGTTCTTAACCTGTTCTATCACCCGGTCACGAACAGCCGCCGCCGAAGCACCACTAAACTCGCCAGTGGTAGTGGTTGTCGGCATCACAATCTTATTCCCCTGACTGGATACAACGACTTTTTTTAGGCCGATCTTTTCTAGATCGACATATGCATTCAGGTAGTCTTCGCGGCTTGCGTTCTTAAGATCAAATGTACAAATAACGAGATAGCTCATCTTTCCTCCTCAGTGGTGTGTTTTACTGGCTTAACGATGATTTGACTTTCTATCGAGCTTACCAAGAATGACCACTCCGAAAAGCAATAATGCAAAGGCCATTATCCCTTTGCCTACATCTGGCTTGAATTGCGCCACCGCATCGCCAAAGCTATATAGAGCTTTACAGTCTGGGCAGAATACGCTCATAGCTCCTAATACAATTGGCAACAGGCTCGGTTGCGATGCCGGATGGTCATGAGCACATTTATGCTGCAAAAAACGATTACCACAACCCATACATTGAAGTGCTTCTGCGCCATTAGGGAATCTCAACATGGGGCGAAAATCAGTTGCTCGCAGACATCGTGGGCAAAGAAGTTTGATCATTTTAGCTGCGCCTTTGACGGTTATTTGCTGGGTTATTGTCAACATATTGACATTATATGGGCAAACATCGGTCTATGTCAAGACAAAAATACGTCTAGACCCGTCCGGTTATTTGGTGTATACTCGACTTGAGGAGTTAAATTATTTAAAGGAGTTGATTTATGCCGTCATCAAGATCTAGCATTCCTTACATTGACCCGAAGGTACAGTATGTCGGGGTCAGCAAACTCAGAACACTTAATGCGACTAATCTTAATGAATTAGATAAAACCCTTGTTATTCAAGATAATGATAAGCCTTTAGCCGTAGTATTAAGTTATGAGCAGTTTTTGGAGATGCAAAAAGAACGAGAAAGACTGGTCGAATTGAGTGAGGGCGACTAGTGGCAGGGAAGCTATAACGGGTGGAAATTTAAGGATTAGAAAGCTGCATCCACATCAGGGATAGCCATTCCGGTTTCTTCATCAAAGCGGTCTGCGCAATCATCCCGCGTAATCTCACAAAAACCACATTCATGCCCACTTGGAATTTGAGTGGGTGGGGACTCTGCTGCTACGCGCCTTATTAACTCGACCAGTCCTGTGATGAAACTGCTATCCAGTGCGCTATGGGGTATCCGGACTTCATCCGATTGATATTTTACTATCCCGTCGAACTCCACACCCTTATAAGCAGGTAAAGCTAGGGGAACCGCCCACATATAGATCATAACTTGGGCTATATCTGCATTATTTGGCTTGCCGGTTTTCGCATCATAAATAATGCCCCTTCCGTCCGACGCAGTAATCAAATCAGGAGTGCCTGCGAGGATGACATTATTGCGACCGGGGAGCCGGAAAAAATTCTGAGCTTCTCTGCGAACCGTCTCGCCTTGAGACTGAAGTTCACGTTGAATCTGGCTAACAAAAGCAGTGTGTTCTGCCTTCCACTTTGCTAGATTGAAGTCGCTTGGCATTTTGGGCCAATTCTGATAATGGGCCTTATACCAAGCAGCCCACTCACAAGAGCTATCCCCGATAAGAAGTTTCTTAATCCAGCTAACGTGAATGTAAGGACTAGGGCGCGGTACAGTCATGCAGGCCATCCTCCGTTTTAAAGGACGGCGAGTATAACATTAAATCATCCCTATTTACATATGATTCAATGTCGGCGCGGATGTTTTCATCCGCTAGGCAATGCTGGTGATGACCTCGTTCAAAAGGTTGCGTCGGTTCACCGCAGAGGTAGCACCTCTCTAATGTTGTCTCAGAATCCATAATGCCCTCCTTTGACTGGCGGTGGAAAATCGTTCGCCTTTCGTTTCGTAGTATATACTATGTTGCAAGGATGAAACAAGTGGATTCTAGGAGTTTTTGTGACACCTCACCTACTTCTTGTGAAATCTCTACTTCTTGTGCAATGCCTCCTCTGACTACTTATCGGGCAACTCCCAGACTTTTCGGGCAAAAGCCGCTTATCGGGCAAAGCCCAGGGTCGAGGACTTGCCTAATAATTTCTGATATGCTCTGAATTGTTGGGCAGGATTCGGAATTGTTGGGCAAGATGCTTGCGAGGTTCTTTGAAAGGTAGTCGGCGGCTTATCCGCTTCCATGTAGAGATAGGTCTTTGAAAGGCAGTCTCGTCTTGCTCAGTTGTACGTACAAACGTCCGCACATTGTACGTACACCCAAGAAAGCATATTATTTTTGTATACAAAATATATGTATACAAAACCTAGAAATTTCTAGATATTGTCTAGACCGCAATGCATTGCAAAGCAAGAAGTTAACCCAGTTAACTCGTTGCAATTATTGCAAGTATTTGTAGTCATTTTGCTATTAAATGCTATCAAATGCTAGTAAATCTAGGATTGACAAGTGTCTACTGTGAGTATACCTTTAGCTCTTAAAGGTATACCAAAGATACTTAGGATACCTTGCAAACGATGCTGAGATTCTAGGGAATTATTTTTAGGTTCTTTGAAGATTCGAGAGCAAGGCGCGGCCTTACTCACTATAATGAGTGTCCTTCATAGGAAGGACATTTTTTGACCCCTGGGTCGCACGCCCGTGCGTGAGAGTGATTAGGCCAAAAAATTTTTGAATTTTCAACTCACTAACCGTTGAGGGAGTGCTCTTTTTTTTCAGTTTTTATCTCTACTTACGAATAGAGAGATAAAAAAAAGGAGCGGAGTGCTAGTCCGCTCCTGCCCAAAGTAAGGGCTAAAGGTGTTAATTAAGGGGTTTGAATCCCCTTAGATTAACGGTTCAATCGTAACTACCAGATTACCGTCTTTGTCAGTCGAAACCGTGACCTTGCAAGGCTGACTGACTTTGAAGGTGACTTTCATACTTTGGCTCCTTTCTTCTTTGGACTAAGGAAAGCGTGGCGTTACCAGCGCCACGCTTTTTCCGTTTGCGGTTGCAAACGAATTTCAAGTCCTTTCGGAGGCGAAGAAGCCTGAGGCCCCCGATAAATTCAATGTCTCGCACTATAACACATAGACATTGAATCCTGTCAAATAACTTCTTCTGTAAGTAGCCCAAGCTATAGGACTTATAGGTACTATAAAGTACCGCTGCATACTATATCTTGTATGTCCCATCATGACCCAGTTTTAAAACTACCACTACATCTTGTAGTTGCCTTTTTTTGACCACCTAGCTTCTGCGGCCTTCTTAGCAATAGCCTTCCGTTCATCTGGCGATAACTTCTCAGCACGAGCGTGCCCGCCCTTTAACCCACCGAGCCGACCTGCATACTTTGGCGATAATTTAGGTTGTACTTTCATGATAGCAAGATAAACCCTGAGTGTTAATCTGTCAACTATTTGCTCAAGCATTAAATAGTGCAACACCTGTTACTTAGCTGAAATAATGCTTGACATTCAAATGCTCAAGCATTAATATGCCTATGTTCAATAGTTAAGGGCGCAAGCAACGCTAATTGCCCACGCCCTTTGAAAACCAAACGCGATTGCTCACGCCTGATTCTTCGCAAAGTCATTGTGAGCCAATCGCCAACGAAAGGCAAGGCTCATTATGGAAATCAGAGAAGAAAAAGGGCGCGACATCGCCCAAAGATTCAACATCACCCGTCAAGGTAATCTCTACCTCGTCCCTTCACAATCTGGAAGCGGCAAGTACAAAGTTGACGCCGAAGCGCAACGTTGCTCATGCCCTGACTTTGAGATTCGCCAAGCCAAGTGCAAGCACATCTACGCGGTTGAGACTACCATCCGGCGCGAGAAGAAAACTGTCATAGAGAATGGCAAAGTCACTATCACAGAGACAGAGACGGTCAAGATTAAGCGCAAGACTTACAAGCAAGAATGGCCTGCTTACAACAAAGCGCAGACGATGGAGAAAGCGCAGTTTCAATATCTCTTGCATCAACTCTGCCAAGGCATCGGTAGCCCCGCGCAGCATGGCGCAGGCCGCAGATTCATGCCACTGGAAGATATGATTTTCGCGGCAGCGTTCAAAGTCTATTCGACTGTCTCATGTCGTCGCTTCATGTCGGACTTGCGCGATGCTCATGGCAAGGGCTACATCTCAAAGCTGCCTTGCTATAACTCTATCTTTAACTACTTTGAATCGAAGATGCTAACGCCTTACTTGCAAATGCTCATCGAAGAAAGCGCGTTGCCTTTGCAATCTATTGAAAGAGACTTTGCGGTTGATTCATCCGGCTTCACTACCTCGCGCTTCGTTCAATGGATGCACGCTAAGTACACAGACCCGCATCTTATCGAACGGCGTCAATGGGTCAAGGTGCATCTCATGTGCGGAGTCAAAACTAACATCGTGACGAGTGTTGAAATCAGCGACCAATGGGGAGGCGACAGTCCTTACTTTAAGCCGCTAGTGGAAGCGACCGCCGCTAACTTCGTGATGAATGAAGTCAGCGCAGATAAGGCTTATCTGTCGAGCGGCAATCTCAAAACGGTCGTTGATAATAACGCGATGCCGTACATCCCGTTCAAAGCTAACAGCGTGACGAATAAGAGAGGACAAAGCGCACTCTGGAAACAGATGTATCATTACTTCTCATACAATACCGAACGCTTCATGAATCACTATCACAAGCGGTCGAATGTTGAGACGACATTCAGCATGATTAAAGCGAAGTTTGGTGACGGGCTGCGGAGCAAAACGAAAGTAGCGCAGACGAACGAAGCGTTGCTAAAGGTTCTCTGTCACAACATCTGCTGTCTTATCCAAAGCATGTATGAGTTAGGATTGAAACCGAAGTTCTACGCGCAAGTAGCGTAAGGAGAAAGCCCCGCAACTTGCGGGGCTTTCTCCTTGATACCTTGCGATACTTGGTTAAGACTGACCTTCTGACGTTTCAGAATCTGACGGCTGAGCGACCGCACTCTCCGGTAATGGCGTAGCGGGCCGACGTTCATAGAAACAACTAGCGTCCATTGCGGGAATCCACCCTAATGGCTTCGGGCCTAGCTCATCAAATTTTGCCTCCAAAACCTTCATGCACTTTTCGTTAGTTCGCGTTATTTCTATGCCACCATTATCCTTCCGCTCGATGACATTAAAATGCTTGATTTCTCCCACTCCCGGCGCGGTTCCGTAGGCCATCCTAGAGGCTTCATAAAGGGTATATAAAGTTGCTTCAAGTGTTTTAAATCGGGTTTGCCCTCGATGATACATCGTAGATTTTGCGATGACAGCCCCTGTGCCTATTGCTGCAAAGTTTTGGTGGCTGTAAACCTCGCCGTTAGTGTCTATCTCAATGATATGAGGCTCATCCTCATCCGTGAACCCACAGATGATAATGTCACACCCAAACTCCAAGCGTCCTAGTTCATGAAAAATGCGCGCACGAACTTCCGGCGGCAATTCGTTTTCACCCTGCGTTAGAAGGCGTTCAAAGCTAATTCCCAACTCTTGGCGCACGTAACGCTGGCATAATTTTTCTTTATGCACATTGGAGACGTGGGTGAATTTATCGAAGATATTTAGGGCCGTAATTTCATCACCGGCTAATGTTGCCTTACTAGTCGCAAGAAAATCCTCAGCCTTTGATATTTCCCCGGCGAATAGCGCGGGCCAATATTGATGACCCGCGCCCCATTTCGTACTAACATCGCCACCAGCCCAAGATGCCTCAGCCCGCTTATCAGCAGCCAGCACAATAAGGTCGCAGTTGTAATCATAGTCACTGGCTTTAGCCGCCATGCATAAAGTCATATCAGCCTCCAATTCAGCAAATGGGCGCGAAGTCCGACGCTTTTTGTGGCATCCTAACTTAACAAGGTCACTTTTGTAGAGTGAATAATTAAAATCGTCTTTCTTCATTGCAAGCCTCCAATCGTGAGGCTTTGCCTACAAAGTCGCTTGCCTGCCCATTGTTTGGCAACGTCATTAATTAATGGGCAGGTGGCTATTGTTGGGCAAATCCCAGGGTCGAGTGCTTTGCACAAAAAGTCTCAGTCAGCCCCAAGATGATGGGCAACACTAATCATGTCTACTCAACATATCGACACTTTTTCGACTTTATGTGCAAAGCCAGGGTCGAGGGCCTTGCACAAAAAGTCCCTCCTGCACAAAAAGTAAGGAGCGATGAAAGATGCCAATAATTATCTACATCGCTTTGATGGTTGTGCTTTTACTTGCTTGCTCTATATGGGCGATGGGGAAAAAGGATAAAGGCGCACAGGGTGTGTTTGCGGGCGCAGCGGGGCTAATAGCTCTTTTATTAGTCCCTTTGCTACGTGGTGAATACCTTGAACGAGCCGAATTCGCCATCATCTTCGTCGTAGATGGCCTTCTCTTCGTAGCTATATTGCTTTTCTGCTACTCCCTTATAGGTGCATTTAATGATAAGTGACAGGGCTTTGGCCTTTTGGATTTGCTCAATATCCTTCGGGTCATCAGCTACGATGGTGGTGTATTTTTCTTCGTTGGGAAATAGAACCGCAATTGGCTTATCTTCTAACTCGATATTCGGCATAATCAAGCCATCTACGACCAATTGCATATTAGCTACCACGTCATGGGCGGGCACGCTTCCCACATTGTTAAATACAACGTTAAAGCATAGTTCTTTACGAAGAGCGGGGTCGTCTGCTTCATCGCCTAAGTCGCCGTCGTCGTCATCATCATCTGGCCCCCTCATCTCAATCTCGCTGATATGTACATATGGTCTATGGGAAGCCTCAAACATTTCTTTAGTGACGTTCACGCTTTCCTTAGTAGTCAGCCACAGCAAAAGAGTAGCAATGACATTAACGACAGTAGCGATAGCAACCACAAGAGTCGCTATCGCTATGGGGTCTGTGTACCAAACACTAGGCGGGTACGCGGCTTGGAGCAGGAGCATGGGAGTTCCCCCTACGGTTCATTCCAGAACTCAGGCTCTATGCCGAGTTCGTAGATAGATTGGATAAGGCAACAAATATTATGACACAAGACTTTGCACAACGCTTCATTCATCTGCGCTTGATACGTCTTGCTGCGGAGTCGTTCCTCAGCGGGAGTGTTTAGGTTTGGCGGGCAGCTTGGCGGGTAAATCCAACTGGTCGTCAACTAACGCTTCGAGCGGCACGCGGACGGCGCGAGCGTATTGTAGAAGAATGGGTAATGGTGGTTCACGTGTTCCGCGTTCGTAATCTGAGATGCGGTTGTAGACAAGAACGTCCTCGAAGCCTAAACGCTTGAGCATTTCGGTTTGAGACAGTCCTAAAGCCTCCCTGATTCGTAGAAGCTTTTCAGCAAGACGCTGTGATGTAAGACGCGGCGGCGTCATCAGAAATTGCCTCCTGATGACGCGGACGGTAAATAAGGCTTGCTGCTATACCATATATGGTATAGGATGCGTCTGCTCAAGTTGGTCGCCGTGAGTATGAACCTTTCATCTCGCACGGCGATGCTCATTTAGTCCACTCTGAGGATGAGCCGTCGCATTAGCCGTTGCTTAAGTTTTCAATATTCAAACCATGCACATGATAACAGAGGATGAACCGTCTTATCACGCCAGAGCTTTGTACCGGCGGTTGTCGGCGAGGCCGTGGCGGGTGCTGTATGTGGGGCTTGACGTGGCGTTGTTGGATTATTTGAAGGCGCGGCTTGAGGAGTGTTGGATTGTGCGCGCTCCGGCGGGGTGTGTGGCGCGTCCGTTTATTGAGCATCTGAGGTATTCGGTGTTGGTGTTTGATGAGGTGTTGATGGATATGACGGCGCGGGAGGTGGCGGGGTGGACAAGAGAGTTGGCGGGGAGGGAGGGCAGGGCGGTTGTTGTCTTTAGGAAGTGGGATGAGTTTGAAATGGTGGCGGGAAGTATCGAAGGCTTGGTGGCGGCGGGGAGGGGAGAAAGGCGGGCGGCTTTGATGTGACGCGCCTTTTGCCGTTGGTCAGGGAGGTGGGTAAGGCGGGTGTGGGGCGTAGGGTTTTGCTGCGGGGCGGGGAGCGCAGGGTCTTGAGGGAGGGTTTCCACAGGCTGTGGAAAGTTTTCCACATGTGGAAAACTTTGATGCGGCGGCTCGAAACTGTTGTCCGTGGCGGGGCGATGGCTGTCGGCGGGGCAAAAATCTTCGTTTTTGCAGTAAAATTTGCAATTCTCGTCGTGAAAATCGGCTTCCGACGTGTCGGAATTGGTTTCCGCAGCCTCAGAATTGACTTCCGCAGCGTCAGAATCGACGTTAGCGTCGTCGGAATTGATTTCAGCAGCTTAGGAATCGGTTTCAGCGGCCTCGGAATTGATTCCAGCACCGTCGGAATTGACTTCAGCGCCGTCAGAATTGATTCCAGCAGTATCGGAACTCATTTCAGCAGCGTCGGAATTGGTTTCAGCGGTGTTGGAATTGATTTCAGCAGTGGGGGAATTGGTTTCAGCAGCCATGACACCTCGTTGGGTGTAGGGAAAACATGCGGGGATTGAAAGTTCTTGATTTTAAGCGGGAAGGGAATATAATTCACGTCTCATCGAGCAAGGGGTTATCGCTGGTTTCTCACGTTCACAGGCGCGACACCGCGCCGGTGGCTTCGGTTGTTAGTCCTTTACACTCAATTAAGGAGCAGCAAAATGAATGACGAAGATACTCGAAGGCAGGACTCTTTTCTGCGCGGGGAGGAGTTTGGACATTTGAACGCGGCGCGGTTTCCCGCTGGCTCTTATGTGAGCCAACTGTTCGCGCAGTTGACGCATATTATCGTCAACCTGCGGGCGGCGGCAGACCGCCAGTCGTCAAACATGCGGGCGGCGCAGCAAGGCACGACCAGCAAGGCTTCGCTGCGCGATGAAATCCTGCTTGACCTGAGAGCCATTGCGCGCACGGCGCGGGCTTTGGCCCTGACCATGCCCGGACTCGAAGACAGGTTTCGCTTGCCGCACAATCTCAAGGAACAAGCCCTGCTCAGCGTGGCGCGCACGTTTATGGCCGACGCAGCGCCGCTCAAAGCGGAGTTTATACGGCTCGGCCTGCCAGCGGATTTTCTGGAAGACTTGAACACAGACATCAACGCTTACGAAGCAGCCCTCACGCGCCAGACTCAAGGCACGGAGGAACACGTCGCCGCCACCGCCGCCATCGAAGACTTGATAGAAGACGGCATACGCATCATGCGCGAACTCGATGTCCTGATGCGCAACCTGCTCGCGGACGACCCCGCGACGCTGGCTCAATGGCTCAGCGCGAGCCGCGTCGAACGCGCCCCGAAGCGGGCGAAGAAGGATAAGCCATAAGCCGTCAGCCGTGAGGCTGCAAGCAGCGCGCAGTTTGGTTGTCTTGAGATAACTAAACTGCGCGCTGTTGTTGTCTTGAGACGAAGCGGGTTGACGCGCTGTTGCTGTCTTGAGTTGAAGCGAAGCTGCGGCTGTCGTTGCCGTAGAGATGACGGCGCCTTACGCGCTGGCGCTGAGGGCGTGGCGTTCGAGTTTGAGGTAGAGGCCGCGACGTGTAAGGCCGAGTTCGCGGGCGGCGCGAGAGATGTTGCCGCGGTGCTTGCGCAGGGCTTCGGCAATCATGCGGCGCTCTAGTTCGGCCATCGCGTCGGCGAGCGTGACGTGCTGGCCCGGAGCAGAGGCGATGGCGCTGATGGGCGTGATGGAGTCGGGGGTGGCGATGGGCGCGGCGGCGCGTTTGAGTTCGGGCGAGAGATGCTCCGGCGTCAAGACCGTGTTGTCTTCGGCGCGGGCGACGATGCGCTGTATCTCGTTGCAGAGTTGACGAACGTTGCCCGGCCACTCGCAGACCATCAGGAGGTCAACCGCCTGCGGCGTTATCTCTATGTCGCGCCGCCCGAACTTCGCGGAGTAGTGGTTGATGTAATAGTTAACGATGGTCGGAATCTCTGAGCGCCGCTCGCGCAAAGGGGGCACGCGCAGGCGTATGACGTTGAGGCGATAGTAGAGGTCTTCACGAAAGCGCCCGTGCGCGACCATCTCTTCGAGGTCTGTATTGGTGGCCGCGATGATACGCACATCAACCTTGATGGGCCGCTGCTCGCCGAGGGGCTGTATCTCTCCCTCTTGCAGAAAGCGCAACAGCTTCGGCTGCACGTCGAGCGGAAGGTCGCCTATCTCATCGAGGAAGAGCGTGCCGCCCGCCGCCGAGCGTATGACGCCGGATGAATCGTTGACCGCGCCCGTGAACGCTCCCCTGCGATAGCCGAACAGGTAGCCTTCCGATAACTCCTTCGGCACGGCGGTGCAGTTGAACGGCACGAAGACCTTTGAGCGGCGCGAACTGATGGCGTGTATGGCACGCGCCACCAACTCCTTGCCCGTCCCACTCTCGCCCGTCACCAGCACCGTCACGTCCGACGAGCGTATCTTGTGAACCTCTTCCACCAGCCGCGTCATCGCCGGACTGGAATGAATGAAGCCGGGCGTCATGCTCGCGCCCGCCAGTTGGTCCTGGTCGGGAGCCGCGCGGCCAGAGCGCGTGCGTGCGCGCAGGGCGCAGACATCCATGCCGAGTTCGACGACGCGCAGGAGCGGCTCAAGCGAGATGTTGCCGGGAAGCTGCGCCGAGCGCGGCGAGATGAACAGCATCGCGGGCGGCGCGTTCGGAGCGTGCAACAGAAAGACGGACGCATCCTGCTCAAGGGCAAACTGCTCGCGCTCCGCGTCATTCTTCGCCAGCGAAAGATTCAACGCCAGCCGCGCGCTCTCGTCATTCGCGCAGCCGTGCGAGACGACGACCTTCGGGCGCTTGTCGTCCGTCATTTCAACTATCAACACGCGGCGCGCGTTCGTCTCCTGATGAACCACCGCCGCCAGTTCGCGCAACAGCAGTTCGCGTGAAGCAACCGCTTCGGCGAGCCGCAGCGTTAACAACTGCGTCAGGGCCGAGCGCTCGTTCTGCTGCTCAGGCGCGTTGTGGTCAATGGCGCGCAGGGCATCTTCGGCGCGCTGCAAGTCCAGCTTCGCCCCGACCTCGCGGAAGGTGTGGATGGCGCGGCCAAGATGTTCCACCGCGCGTTCGGGCTGCGTGTGCGTGTAGGCGCAGCCCAGATAATAGTGAGCGCGTGCGCTGCGATAGCGGTCGCCAAGGAGGTCGAAGATGGAAACGCTGCGCGCAAAGTGCTGCGCGGCCAGCGTCGTCTCCTGCTGCGCGACTGCGAGCATCCCGTTTAAGCGTTGAGCCTCGCCCGCAAAGCCCATGTCCGTCGCGGACTCCGTGACCTCGCCCGTAATCTTCTGTAGCTCCGCCGCGCAAGCCGCCAGATGGCCGCACGCGAGGTTGGCTTCCGACAATAATAACTGCGATTCGATGAGCGCGTGGCGGTCGCCAATCTGCTCCGCGAACTGAAAAGCCTGACGACCAAGCTCAAGCGCTTTCGGGCCGTTGTCCATCTGTAGATTGCAACGACCGAGCGTGCGCAGGGCTTGACCCGCGTACCACTTGTTGCCGTTCTCCATGGCGAGCGCGACCGCGCGTTCAAGCAACTCCTGCGCCTCCGTCAAGTCGCCGCGCAAGGTTCGCAACTCGCCGAGCGAGTCTAAGATGATAGCCAGCTTCGCGCTGTGCTCGTCAATCTCGGAGGCCAGAGAGAGCGAGCGCTCCAACGCCTCCTGCGCGCGATTCCATTCGCCGACGAGCATCAGGTTGATGCCCAGATTGTTGTAGCCGAGCACGGCGTTCGACTTGTGCTCCGTTCGCTCGTAATAGCTGATGGCTCTCTCTAAGTGGCGTATGCCTTCCTGCGGTCGCTTGAGAAACCAGCAGCCGCCCGCCATGTTCGCGTAAATCTTGCCGAGCAGGTAAGGAGCCGGATGGTCGCCGACGAGCTTCAATGCCTGCTCGAAATTTTCGAGCCCGGCTTCGTAGTGTCCCTCCTGCGTGTCCGCCAGCGCGAGGCCGAAGTAGGCTTCCGCGAGGCCGCGCCAATCGCCCGTCGCGCGATAATGCTCAAGGGCTTTCTGCGAGTGGTCGCGCGCGATGGTGTATTCGTTGATGCTGCGATAGACGCGCGCGAGGGCTGCGTAAATTGCCCCGGTCTGAGCCAGCGACGTGGCCTCCGCGATGTCGCGCAGGGCGGCGTTCAAAAGCGCTATGGCCTTCGGATGGTCGCCGGTGTAGTTGTGCGCCAGACCGATTTGCACGCGCAGGCGCGAGAGCGTGTCCGCATCAAGTTTGACGCGCGTCTCCGGCGCTTCGTACATCTGCACGGCTTCGAGAGCCTGCGCATACTGGCCCTCCATTTCCAGCGCCGACGAGAGCGCGCAACGCACCTCCGCCAACAGCGAAGCGTCGCCACGCGCCGCCGTCATCAAAGGCGTCAAACGCGTTCTCGCCTCCGAAGTCAAGCCTTGATCGAGCAACAGCCTGACGGCTTCGAGTTCGCTGGTCAGCGACTCGCGCGATACGCCTCCGGCGCGCGACTCGCGCGAACGCAGCCGCACACGCGCGTCTGCCAAATTGACAACCCCTGATTCTTCTGTCTGTTTCTGTTTATTCACTTCGCTTAAATCTAAAGAGAGGACCTTACAGCGAGCTTAGGTAACTCAATATACGGCGAATCGCCGCGCTGTTTCAGATTAACCTGTCGGGTATAAAGACTGTGGGGCTTTTGCGAACCGCCGTCGTTGCTCCCACACAAGTGACGACGGTTCGCGTCAGCAATACGATTTGTACGGCGCAGAATTTATCACAAGCGCCCGCGCAAGGCAAAATGAAAGCCCCGAGCCGAAAGCTAAACGGCCACAGCCGCCATGCTCGCTTGCCCTTCATCCATCTCCTTCTCGCCCGTCGCCTGCTTCCCCTTTCCTTGACACTCTTTACGGGCGTCGGTATCATCTCTGTTTCCGTCTCAGGCGCGGATTCTGTCTATAAGTATGTTCGAATCTTTATCCGACAAGCTGAAACGCACGCTCAAGAATCTGCGCGGCGAAGGGGTTTTGACCCCGGCGCACGTTGATGCCGCGCTGCGCGAAATCCGCCTCGCCCTGCTCGAAGCCGATGTCAACTACAAGGTCGCCAAAGACTTCATCGCGTCGGTCAAGGAGAAGGCCGAAGGGCAGCAGGTCTGGCAGGAACTGAAGCCCTCTGAGCAGGTCGTCAAGATTGTGTTCGATGAACTGGTCGAACTCTTGGGCGGTCAATCCTCAAGGCTCGTCTTTACCAAAGCGATTCCGAACGTCGTCATGATTGTCGGCCTGCAAGGCTCCGGCAAGACCACTTCGACGGGCAAGATTGCGCGCTGGCTCGCGCAGAATCAGGAACGCAAGCCGCTCCTCGTCTCCGTTGACGTTTATCGCCCGGCGGCGCGCGAGCAGTTGAAGGTTATCGCCAAAGCGACCGGCCAATCAATCTTTGAATTGCCGGAAACCAACGACCCCTTGACGCTCGTCCGCGAAGCCTACAAGCACGCGCAGCAAACCGGCTACGACACGCTCTTGATTGACACGGCGGGGCGTCTGCACATTGACGACGAGTTGATGGACGAACTCGTTCGCATCAAGGCCGAGACGCGCCCCGTCGAAACACTCTTCGTCGCAGACGCGATGACCGGGCAGGACGCCGTGCGCTCCGCGGAAGAGTTTCACGCGAAGGTCGGCATCACGGGCGTTATCCTGACGAAGATGGACGGCGACGCGCGCGGCGGCGCGGCCCTCTCCATCAAGCAAGTCATCGGGCAGCCCGTCAAGTTTGTCGGCGTCGGCGAAAAGTACGACGCGCTTGAGCCATTTTATCCTGACCGCATCGCGCAGCGCATCCTCGGCATGGGCGACGTGCTCTCTTTGATTGAGGAGGTGCAGTCGAAGGTTGACCAGTCGGAAGCCGAAGAGCAACTCAAGAAGCTACAGAAGAACCAGTTCACGCTCGACGATTTTCGCGGCCAGCTTCGACAGGTCAAACGGCTCGGCTCGTTCTCCAAAATCATGAAGATGCTGCCCGACCAACTCCTCGGCGGCATCGGCATGCCGGACCTGGACGAAGAGCAGACCAGGCAGATGGAGAAGGAACTCAAACGCACCGAAGCCATCATTGATTCGATGACCGCGACCGAGCGCAACGACCATCGCATCTTGAACGCCAATCGCCGCCGCCGCATCGCGCGCGGCTCAGGCGTGACGGTGGCCGAAGTCAACGCTTTGATTAAGCAGTATACGGAGATGCGGCAGATGATGCGGCAAATCTCCGGCTCGGGAATGTTCGGCGGCGGCGGCGGC
The DNA here is from genome assembly GCA_033855775.1 of Blastocatellia bacterium. Taxonomy (GTDB): domain Bacteria; phylum Acidobacteriota; class Blastocatellia; order Pyrinomonadales; family Pyrinomonadaceae; genus DASVTR01. The sequence continues at coordinate 82,643 of JAWVFT010000132.1, forward strand.
GGCTTGAAAGGCAAGATGATGCGCCGCATGGCCGGGATGATGGGCATGCCTGACATGAGCGGCATGATGGGCGGCGGTGGCGGCGGCGATGAAGAAAGCGCTCTGCCCGCTCTGCCCGCGGGGCCGTCGCGCAAGCGAACCGGAAAAAAGAAACGCTGGAAGAAACGTTAAAAGCCGTGATAGGTGATAAGTGATAGGTAATAAGAAAAAGCTTTTACCTGTCACCTATCACCCATCACCTATCACTGGAGGATTGAGAGTTGTTAGCAATTAGATTGATGCGCATGGGCGCCAAGAAGCGGCCTTCCTACCGCGTGGTGGTGAAGGAGAAACTATCGAAGCGCGACGGCGCGTATCTGGAAAATTTGGGGACGTACGACCCGACGCGCGAGCCTGCCGAGATTAAGCTCGACGCGGAGCGCGTCCAGTACTGGCTCTCGAAGGGCGCGCAGCCCACGGGAACCGTCAACCGCCTGATTAAGGCCAACGCCAAAACACAGGCCGCCGCCGTTGCGCCCACGCAGGAAGCGGGAGCCTAAGCAGCGAGAGTCCGGCGATTGACTTTCTAATTGCCGGTTCTTGTTTTTCAGACCGTGCGGGACGAGTGAGTGATGAGAGAAACCGTCGAAATGATCGTCAAAGCTCTGGTTGATGAGCGTGATGCGGTGGACGTGCGCGAAATCGAGCGCAACCCGACGACGGTCATCATCGAAGTCCGCGTCGCGGAGTCTGACATGGGCAAGCTCATCGGGCGGCAGGGCCGGACGGTGCGCGCTCTGCGCACGCTGCTCGTCGCGGCGAGCATCAAGCAGAACCGCCGCTTCATTCTCGAAATCGTGGAATGAGCAGCGACGAAGAGAGCGACGCGAAACGCGCGGCGTTGGCGGGCGAGTTGGTGGCCGTGGCCGCGGCTGTCAGGACGCGCGGCCTGCGCGGCGAGATTGTCGCGGAGTTGTTGACAGACTTTCCAGAGCGCTTCGAGCGGCTTGAAAGATTGATTGCCGTCGGCAAGGACGGCAGCCGCCAGTCGCTCGCGCTTGAAGAGCATTGGTTACAGTCAGGGCGCATCATCCTGAAGTTTGCCGGTTACGATTCGGTCGAAGCGGCGAGCGCGCTCGTCGGTTGTGAGTTCGCCGTGCCGGAAGCGGAGCGCGTCGAATTGCCGGAGGATGAGTTTTACGATTGGGAGTTGCAAGGCTGCCGCGTGGAAACCATCGAGGGCGAAGAGATTGGCCGCGTGCGCGGAGTGTTGCGGACGGGCGGCGTCGAAGTGCTGATGATTGACAACGAACAGACGGGGCGCGAGCATTTGATTCCGCTGGCGGAAGCCATCTGCGTCGAAATCAACGTCGAGCAAAAATTGATTCGCGTTGATGCGCCCGAAGGACTACTGGAATTTTAGATTGAGATGAAGTTTGACATCATCACAATCTTCCCCGGCTTTTTTCGTGAGGTCTTTGATTACGGAATTATCCGGCGGGCGCGCGCCGCGGGGCTGGTCTTGATAGAGGCGCACGACCTGCGCGCCTTTACGAGCGACAAGCATCACATCGTTGACGACCGCCCGTTTGGCGGCGGCGACGGGATGGTCTTAAAGCCTGAGCCGATTTTCGCGGCGGTTGAAAAGTTGACGGGCGCAAGCGAGCGCGACGCCTACGATGAGAGAACGCGCGTCGTGCTGCTCTCGCCGCAGGGGCGGCGGCTGACGCAGGAGTTGGCAGCCGAGTTAGCTAAAGCCGAACAGGTCGTGCTTATCTGCGGGCGTTACGAAGGCGTTGACGAGCGCGTCGCGGAGAGCCTTGTGACGGACGAGATTTCGATAGGGGATTACGTGCTGTCGGGCGGCGAAGCGGCGGCAATCGTTTTAGTGGATGCAGTGGTCAGGCTCGTTCCCGGCGCGCTTGGCAGTGAGACTTCAGCCATCAACGAATCCTTCAGCGAAGGATTGCTCGACTATCCGCATTACACAAGGCCGCCGGAATTTCGCGGCCTGAGCGTGCCGGAAGTTTTGTTGAGCGGCCATCACGGGCAGATAGAGAACTGGCGGCGCGAGCGCGCGCTTCAGAAGACAAAGCGCAACAGGCCGGACTTATTAGAAGAATGATGGAGTTAAGAGATGAATCGTTTAGATAACATTGAGAATCAGCAAAAGCGCGAGAACATTCCGGCCTTTCAGCCGGGCGACACGGTGCGCGTTCACGTTCGCATTAAGGAATCGGAGACGAAGGAACGCTTGCAGGCTTTCGAAGGCGTCGTCATCGCGCGCAAGCACGGCGGCATCCGCGAGACTATCACTGTGCGCAAGACGAGCTTCGGCGTCGGCGTCGAGCGAATCTTCCCGCTGCACGCGACCATCATCGACCACATCGATGTCATCAAGCGTGGCCGCGTGCGTCGCGCCAAGCTTTACTACCTGCGCGAGCTGCGCGGCAAGGCTGCGCGCATCCGCGAGAAGGACACGCGCTCGCAGACGCAGCAGGCCGCAGCCGCCAAGAAGGGATAACCGAAGAGATGACGCGGCGACGCGGCGACACGCAGACGCGGGGAGCAGAAACAGTCCCTTGTGTCGCCGTGTCGCCGCGTCTCCGCGTCTCTCTCATCGGGACGGCTTTCGAGGATGAAGCGCGCTCGCGCGGCTATCGTTTGATTGCCGGAGTGGACGAGGTAGGGCGCGGGGCTTTGGCCGGGCCGGTCGTGGCGGCAGCCGTCATCCTCAACCCGGACGCGCCGCTGCCCGAAGGCCTGGACGACTCGAAGAAGTTGACGCTGAAACAGCGCGAGCGCATCAGTGAAGAGTTGCGACAGAGCGCGCTCTGTTACGCGGTCGGCCGGGTCGAGCCGGATGAGATTGACCGCATCAATATTCTGCAAGCGACGCGGCGCGCGATGCTAGATGCTTTGACGAAGCTCAGCCCGCGCGCCGATTTTGTTTTGATTGACGCCTTGCAGTTGAAAGAGTGCAGCCTGCCGCAGCGCGCCATCATTCGTGGCGACTCCATCTCGGCCTCCATCGCCGCCGCCAGCGTCATCGCCAAGACGCACCGCGACAGGTTGATGCGAGAGCTACACGACACGTACCCGCATTACAACTTCGCGCAGCACGTCGGCTACGGCACGCGCGCTCATCTTGCAGCGCTGCGTGAGCATGGTTGCTGCCCCCTTCATCGCAAGAGCTTTCGCGGTGTCCTTCCCAACCCGGAGCCTTTACAGTAAACTCTGGAACGCCCCTTTCACTACTGCCTTTAAAGTTTAAGCTTGAGGGAGCGGCTGCCCGGTTTGCACATCGCCATTGACGCGCACGCTGTCGGCTCCGGCCTTGCCGGCAACGAGAGCTACGTCACAAATCTGATTGAAGCCCTGGCCGAAGAGGCGGCACATCGCTACACGCTCTACGTCACGAAGCGCGAGGCCGTGGAGCGTTACAGCGGACGCTGGCCGCACGTCTCCGTGCGCCTGACGCAGCCGCACACGCCGCTCGTCAGGATACCTTTGACGCTTTCGGCTGAGTTGCGTCGTCGCCCGGTTGACCTGCTGCATGTGCAGTACACTGCGCCGCCGTTTGCGCCGTGTCCGGTGGTCGCCACGATTCACGATTTATCGTTCGAGCATCTGCCTTTGACGTTCAAGCGGCGGAGCCGCATGCAGCTTCGCCTGACGGTGCGACGCACGGCGCGCTTAGCAGCGCACATCATCACTTCTTCAGACTATTCGCGCGACGATATAGTCAAAACATACGGTATCGCGCCGGAGCGCGTGAGCGTGACGCCGCTGGCTGCGCCCGCGCACTTCGCTCCGGTGACGGACGGGCTTGAGTTAGAGCGTGTGCGCGAGCGTTATCATCTGGCGGGCGATTACGTATTGGCTGTCGGCTCGATTCAGCCGCGCAAGAATCTGGCGCGATTGATTGCGGCTTACGCATTGTTGCGGCGAACGCGAGGCGATGGCAGCGTGCCGCGTCTGGTCATCGTCGGCAAGCGCGCATGGTTGTACGGCGAGACGTTGAAGGCCGTGGAGGCGCACGGTCTCCATAATTTTGTGACTTTCACGGGGTATGTATCAGCGGCAGACTTGCCCGCTCTGTATACAGGCGCGCTCTGTTTCGTTTACCCTTCATACTTTGAGGGCTTCGGCTTGCCGCCGCTCGAAGCGATGCAATGCGGGGCGCCTGTGATTGCGGGCGGGCTGACGAGTTTGCCGGAGGTGTTGGGCGACGCGGGCGTGCTGGTTGACCCTTTTGACGAGCGGGCCATTGCGACGGCTATCGCGCGGCTGATTGATGACGAAGAGTTGCGCGTGTCGCTCCGGCGCAAAGGGTTGATACGCGCGCGGCTGTTCAACTGGCGCAGGACGGCGCGACTAACGCTTGAGGCATACGAGCGTGCTATCAAGGAAGGGGGAAAAGCAAGGATGAAGGCGGGGCGATAAGGGATGGAAGCGTGGCTACCCGCGTCTGGTAGTTGCGCGGTCGTCGCAGGCGTCGCCGTTTTCGAGCTTAGAGGACAGATGCGGATTGCGATTCTTGGAACGCGGGGCATCCCGGCCAGCTATGGCGGCTTTGAAACGTTCGCGGAGCATCTCTCGACGCGGCTCGTCGAGCGCGGCCACGATGTCACCGTCTATTGTCGTTCACATTACGTCTCGCCGCGCCAGTTGCAGTATCACGGCGTTCGTCTCAAAGTCCTGCCGACCATTCGCCACAAGTACTTCGACACGGTAGTTCATAGTTTTCTCTCTGCATTGTGGGCCGTGCCCGCGCGTTACGACGCCGCCTTGATATGCAACGCGGCCAACGCGCCGTTCGCTCCCATCCTGAGGTGGACAGGCACGCCCGTCGCGCTCAACGTTGACGGCCTTGAGCACAAGCGCAAGAAGTGGAACTGGCTAGGGCGCCGCTACTACCTGATGGCCGAGCGGCTTGCGACCTTCCTGCCGAACCGCATCGTCACGGACGCCCGCGTGATACAGGAATACTACCGCGCGCACTACAACGCGGACTCCACGATGATTGCGTACGGCGCGGACGTTGAGCGCAGGCCGGATCCCTTGACCGTGCGCCACTGGCGCGTCGAGCCGCAACGCTACGTGCTCTATGTCTCTCGGCTTGAGCCGGAGAACAACGCGCATCTTGTCATCGAAGCTTTCAAGAAAGTTCGCACATCTCACAAGCTGTTGATTGTCGGCGACGCGCCCTACGCGCACGACTACATAGAAGAGTTGCGCGAGCGTGCGGGGCGCGACAAACGCATCATCTTCACGGGCTTCGTCTTCGGCAAAGAGTACAGAGCCTTGCAGCAGAACGCTTATTGTTATGTCCACGCCACGGAAGTCGGCGGCACGCACCCCGCGCTGCTCGAAGCGATGGGCTACGGCAACTGCGTGCTGACGCTCGCCACTCCCGAAAACGTCGAAGTCGTAGGCGAAGCGGGCATCCCCTACACCGACGAGAACGATCTCGCGGCCAAACTCCAAAGAGTCCTGCGCGACGGCTCGCTGGTCAACGCCTACCGCACACGCGCGCAGGCTCGCATCAAGCAATTTTACGACTGGGAGCACGTCGTTGACCGCTACGAGCAACTCTTCGCGGAGATGTGCGGCCAGGCACACGCCCGCGCCCCCGAACACGCCCGCGCGCAGCCCGAACTCGTCGCCACGCAACCTGAGACACCGGCCGCGCAGCCCCAACACGCAGCCGCGCTGCCCGAACCTGTCGCCGCGCAGCTTGAGCCAGCCGCCGCGCAAGCTCAAGCCGCGCACGCAGCCGCGCGCAACCACACCGCCTAGCCGGAACCGCACAACGCATAACGCGAACAGCCCAGCCCATAGCAGGAACAGCGCAACGCATAAGAGAAACAGCGCGAGGCGCCGCTACGCTTCGACGCGGCCCGCTTCCAACTCATCGCGGCGTGCCGAAAGACGCGCGCGGCAAGTAGAGATATAACTGCGGCGCTTGTAGAAGCGGCTGCGGCTCTCCCGCAAGCCGCTGCGGCGCTTATAAAAACGACTGCGGCGCTCCTGAAAGCCTTCGCGGTGCCCGAAAAACCTCCCGCGGCACCCGAATAATCGGTCGCGGCAGGCAAATAATCGGTCGCGGCACCTGAATAATTGGCTGCGGTGCCGCTAAAAATGGCTGCGACACCGACAAAATCGGGCGCGGCAAGCCGCCATCCGGGCCTTGCGTTGTTGTAAGTGATTGCTGCGAGTGAGGTTTGCCGTTAGCGCCGGAAATCGAGCCTGACGGAGGGCGGGTCATCCTTCCTCTTGCATGTAAATCATGCGCCGCGCGCCGCCTTTGGCCCGCCGCGCGCGGCGGGCGGAGAGGTTCACGCCGCCGGAAGGGTTTCCAAGCTGAGCCATCAGGCTTCGCTGGCGATTCGCTTTCAGGATGATTCTGTAATTATTCCCGTAAGCTTTCCGCTTTGGAAGCTTATGCTGCCAAAATGCTCGACAAGCTTTTGCTACCACAAACCAGGCATCTGATAGCGCTTCTCGCTTGTCTGAGAGCCGCTTCGACCGAACTCCAGCGACTAGCCGCGCGCCGTTTTCAGGTCAGTTCATCTAAGGTTAGTTGGTTAGCCGTCAGCGGATCAACGCCACCGGGAAGACTCAAGAGATAACCTTTGACCGGCAACATATGAATGTCGACCATTTTCTCGATAAACTTATCTACCTGCGCTTTGTGTGCTGCGCGTTCGTCAGCCGGGTCAGGGTTCGGCCCAAGCAGTCCGAATTCCCTGTACGCCCCGCAATCCCTGTGTTCCAGAATAATTATGCCGCTCTCTATTTGGTGAAGCCGTCTCGCCAGATTTAAATGGTCGAGAAAGGTTTCTCGCCAGTGTGGCTTCTGTTCGACGACTGCTCCAAGCGCCGCCCCCGCCAAAGCCACATGATCGTACTTCCAGCCACCCATGTATTGGGCGATCAAACGAAGGAAACGGAAGTCCATGCAAGTCAGCAAGAGATAGTCCGCGTCGTGCGGCTCCTTGCGGGCAGGCAAGCCGTTGAGATATTCAGTCAAGTCGCTCAAATTCGTGTCGTCTGTCTGCATCAAGAGCCTCCTTAGTAACAGAGCTTCTGCTACGAAACCCTAAACAGTCTCCCAGAGGATATTGCCTAAAACTCCCGCCTTGTAATCAGTAAGATGAGACTAAACCCTTGGAAAGGAATCCGTGCCGGATGGGAAAACACATACTATTACTTATTCTGAGCAAAGTACAGAAAACCTCACTTTTAATTCTACAAAGAACCTTTTTGTGGAGTTAAGCCCTACTCAAAATATAGATAGAGTTTTGCTGAGGAGAGCGGTAAAAGTGCCTCCCCGGCGGGAGTAGGGGCGTTATGCTGGTGTGCGCGGCTTGGTTGCGTGCCTTGCTCCAATATAAGAACATGGTAGGGGTTATCTGAATGCAGCGACAAAGAAACTTGCAGAAAGCATTGCGAGCGAGCTGAAACTAGCTGGAGAAAATAACTAGGCGGAGGAATTATGAAACAGAAAATAAGCTTTGAACGTGATGGGTTGAGCCTAGTAGGCAACCTGTTTACTCCAGATAATTTTGATGAAAACGGCCACTACAATGCGATTATCGTAGAAGGTTCATTCACATCCGTGAAAGAGCAAATGCCGGGAACGTATGCGCAGAAGTTTGCCAAGGAAGGGTTTGTTGTCCTTGCGTTCGACTATAGCCACTATGGGGAGAGCGAAGGTAAGCCTCGGCAACTTGAATCTCCTGCCGAAAAACTGAGC
>JAWVFT010000133.1:0-43074 GCA_033855775.1 Blastocatellia bacterium
CTGGCGATTGAGCGGCCTGAGCATCCATCTCTCCCTTATCTTTTTTGAAGAGCCTGCGGCGCAGATGTTCTGTTAAAAAGGCTGGCACGGATGAAATAGTTGTTCGAGCGGCAGCAATCTTCAGTTCAGTAATGAGTATATCGGCTAACTCGCGCCATTTCTCTGCTTCCGATGTTGAAAGTTCTTTGCCCGTTAGTTCTTTGACAGCCTGTTTCAATGCGGAATTTAGCGGGGCCAGCGCAGCGTCATCATCAAGTTTTTCTTCTTTAGTCTTAATAAGAGTCTTGGGAATCTCGGAAGTGGTATTTAAATCAACGGTTTGACCCTCCCCACCACTCCCCAAAAATTGGGTATCCCCACTACCCGTTTTTTGACTAGTGGGGAGTGGTGGGGAGTGGTGGGGACTGGTGGGTAGTCGTGGTGACTCCTCTGGCAGGCGGACTTCATACTCCGAGCCTTCATTAGAGCCAAGCTCCCAATGCCGGACGATCAGGCCAACGCTCATCAGATAGCGAATATGGCCGTCCACCGTCTTGAGATTCTTAATACCCGTCCATGTCAGGAAGTCTCGCCGAGACGCACGGACTTTGTTGCGCGGAACGATCGCTCCGCGCGTTCTTAAATAAAGGGCGTCGTAGATTTTCTTGCTTGAGCCGGGGAAGAGACCTTGTGGCAGAGCATCACGCTCTAAGCTGTTAGCCCTTTTATTGAAATCTTTGGCCGGGGCTATGGGGAGTGGTGGGTAGTCGTGGGGAGTCGTGGGGAGTGGTGGTGACTGGGTAGCAGAAGACAGCTTTGTTCCATCGTCGAAAAGGGAAGCAAGCTCGTCGCTGCTATCGTCGTTCTTCTTCGAGGGCGGTTCTACGGCTTTCTGCATCCTCGCCCGTAATTCCTTCAAGTCCGACTTTTTCATCACCGAATCTCTCTCTGATTTCATTCGCCAGGTTGAAAAACGCGAGCGCCGCGGGGCTGGCAATGTTGGTTTCGTAGATAGATTTACCAATGCCTGTCGCTTGATTGACGGCGGCGGCGTCCGGTATCCATGTCTCGAAAATGTTTGACTTAAAGAAGCCTTCCATCTGCGCCCTGACTTCGCGGTCAACGGTCTGGCGTGCTTTGTACTTTGTGGAAAGGCCCATAATTATCATCTTTGGAGAGTGGGCCTTGCGAACCGCGACAACCATGCGCATAACTTGGCCTAAGCCGACCAAAGCGAAATTGCTCGATTCTACCGGAATAATGGTCATGTCGGACATGGCCAGCGCATTTAAGGTCGGCGCGCGAAGGGCGGGCGGCGTGTCTATTACGCAATAATCATAGCCGCCGCGGGCGCTCAGCAGTTTGTTCTTTAACAATAAGTCACGAGAGACTGGCTGGCCTTCGATTAACGTTTCGGCGTCGTGGTCGAGGCATGCTGGAACTAAATCAAGCTTGGGCCGCGCTCTCGTCAGGTAAGCCGCAATGTCGCCGCGGGAATCAATCATCATCCTGTGGGACGTGCAGCGGGTAGATTCCAATTCCTGCAAGTCTGCCCCGAGCGCCACGGAGAGATTGCCTTGCGGGTCGAGGTCAACCGCCAACACTCGCGCGCCCTGTGTCGCCAGCACGATAGCGAGGTTGAGCGCCGTAGTCGTTTTAGCGCAGCCGCCTTTGTGGTTTGCCAGCACTATTGTTTTCATGTCGCCTCCGACCTGTTATTTGCGACGGCTATTGTAATCACGCGGCCCTCGTTTTTGGCGGTGTAGGTGATATATCAGCCTTTCTAATTCGCACTGTTCGACCGAGCTTGATAGCGGGCAGTTGACCCTCTTTAATCCAGTTCTGAACTGTGCGCTTTGTGACGCCGAAGATATTGGCCACTTCCTGCGTGGTTAAGAGTTCTTTGTCCATAGGGCGTCAATCTACATGAATTTCGCCTATCGCGCAAATAATTTCATCATGAGGTATCAAGGTTTCCTTTCATTTCGCCAAAAGGCGCATCCATTTCATCTTGTGCTGGTTGGCCCGGCGCAGGCAGCGGCTCGGGGGTCTGATTCCTCCAGTCCTTATCGACGTCGATGATCGCGTTCAGGAAGTTTCTCTGAACGTCTAGAAGAGCGTCAACTTATTTCCACAGTTTCGCGTTCATCCGGCTTAGGCTCTACTCAGTTCTCTGTACAACCATGTCTTAGCTTTGTTCCATTCGCGCATCACTATGACGGGCGCGATTCTCATCACCTCGGCAGTCTCTTCGACCGACAGCCCGCCGAAGGAACGCAGTTCCACAATCTGGCTCTTACGCGCGTCGATTCGCGCCAACTCCTTCAGAGCCTCATCAAGCGCCAGCAGGTCAGCATCTTTTTCGTCCGTTAAGCTCATCGCCTGCTCAAGCGAGATGTGATGCGCCTCCACGTCTGGAAGGAAAGACGCTTCGTATTGTTTTTGATAACGAGTCGGAAAGTGAAGACGAGTTTGAGAAAAAGGAATTGGAAAACAATCAGGAAGAGGTCAAGAAGAACACATTCAACGGCTTCTATTCGGAAGAGTTTGAAGATATAGAATTGATCTGATAGAGCCGGGATTGTGACGGGCCGTGTTACGAGAATTATTCCAGAGCGCAGAAAGTCTGCCAGGCGATGACTGCGGCAGGATTCAAAGCGACAGCAAGAAAGCGCCGAAGATTTCACTTGACTTGCGCCGCGCCCGCACACTATTCTGCGCCTTCTCACGGCTGATTAGTTTAAGCAGGGAAATTCGATTTGCGTCCTCACAGTTTGCCTGTAAGCGTAGCGTATATCAGACGGCTTTCTCACGTTATTATCAGGGCTGATGCCTGAACAATTCCCCCCAACAGCAGCTAAACATGCGGATTTAGTAATTCAAGTTCAGTGGCATTGTTTCCGTTAGCGGTTTGGTTCCGGCAACGATTCTCATAAATAGCGTACTCCGAATTCTGAGGGGCGGCGTTAGTCTGCAAGACCCGCTCCGTCAAGATGACAGCCTCATCTGAATTTGCGGCGCCGTCTACGGCAGTATTCACGCTGCCAACGCGCGGCGCGTAAGGCGCGCATAATCCTCACCACAACTCGCGCACCGAGGAGAGCTTGAACGCCCTGCCCGGCTTCACTGGCGGCACGTTTATGTTTAGCAAGCGAAACTTAAGATATGAGAAAGAGCACCAACTTAAAATTCAACCTTATCTTCATCCTCTTCACCTTGCTCGTGACGACCATCGTTATTTTCACATGGGAGAAAATGTTGCGCGCGCCCACCTTCACATGGTTAGACGCTCGTTATTCATGGAACTCGAACGATGAGCGTTGGGATTACGAGCAGCGCGTCGAGCACTACATCATCTCGACTCTGGTTGATGTGATAGTGGTGACGCTGCTGCTGCGTCTGGTCAGCCGCCAGCAGCGCAAACTGCGCGCGAGCGAGGGGCGTTATCGCTCGCTGTTTGAGCATGCCGTGACGGGCATCGCCATCCTTGGCGCCGCAGACCACCGGCTGATAGATGTCAATCATAAGTTTGGCTCTATCCTCGGCTATCAACCGGATGAACTCTTGGGCAAAGAGATAGATGAATTGGGCTGGCGCGTGAGCGATAACCCTGCGCCTGTCGGGCTTTTCAAAAGCCTCAACGGTTCACTCGCCGGTGAAAAAGAGTTGCTGGTCAAAACAGCTTCGGGCTCTGAAGTCCCTGTTTCGGTTTCATCCAATCCGCTTTCGATTGATGATGAGAATTTCATCATCCTGCTGGTTCAAGACATCTCAAGGCGCAAGCGGCTTGAGATGGAGAAAGAGCAGATGCAACGATTGCTCTTCCAATCTGCAAAGCTGACTTCGCTCGGCGAATTGTCTGCGGGCGTGGCCCACGAAATCAACAATCCGCTCAACGGCATCATCAACTTCGCTCAACTACTGAAGGACGACCTCTCCACGCTCACAGAGACGCAGCAAATGATGCTCGACAATATCATCGGCGAGGGCGAACGCATCAGCGAGATAGTGCGCAACCTTTTAACCTTTGCCCGGCAGGATTCGACGGCCCTTGCGCGCGTCGATATTGCGGGGACGATTATGGCTTCGCTGTCCCTGTTCAGCCACCAGCTTCATAAAGATGGAATCGAGGTGAGGGTGGATGTGCCGGACGATTTGCCTCCCGTCCTCGCGGATAAATCGCGCCTGCGGCAGGTCATGGTCAACATGATTAGCAACGCGCACTATGCCTTGAAAGCGGCTTCTTCCGGCGAGGAGCGGTTGCTGTTCATCACGGGACGGGCAAGCGGCGCGGGGGCCGAGCAGAAAGTGCGGATTGAATTTTTTGACAACGGCATAGGGATGAGTCAAGAGGTGATAGACAAAGTGTTCAATCCATTCTTCACCACGAAGCGAGATGATGGAGGAACGGGCCTCGGCCTCAGTCTCAGCTTCGGCATCGTCCGCGCGCATCAAGGCAACATCACGGTTGAAAGCGTTGAGTCCAGCCACACGCGCTTCATCATCGAATTGCCCGCCGTCTGCGCGCAGAATGTCGAAGAGATTCAAAGGAAGGCCGTGGCATGATGAAGGAGACGACGACGGTTCTGCTGGTTGACGATGAGCCGAGTCTGCGCTGGACGATGGCGGAATTTCTCAAGCGCGCCGCGTACAACGTCCTGACCGCTGCGGATTTCGACGACGCCCTGGAGATTATCAACAACACAGACATTGATGTCGCGGTGGTTGACATCTTCCTGCCGCATAAGAGCGGCCTCGAACTGCTCAGGCAGATGCAGGCGCGCGCTCCTTCAGTTCCCGTCATCATGATGACGGGCGACCCGGACGCCTCTCACATCCCCGAACTCATCCGGGCAGGCGCCCATGATTTTCTCCCCAAGCCTGTGACGAAGGATGTGCTTATCAACGCCGTCTCAAGAGGCGTTGAAAAGAAGCGGCTGGTGGATGTGAAGCGCAGGCTCGAACGCGAGATTCAAAGCCACGCCGAGCATCTGGAAGCGCGCATCGCCGCGCGCACAACTGAACTGGCCGAAGCCCACAATTTCCTCAATGCCGTCCTCGATAGCTCGACCGAATATGCCATCGTCGTGATGGACACGGAGAGTCGTATCACGCTCTTCAATCGCGGCGCTGAAACGATGTTCGGCTATCGCGCCGCCGAAATTATGAATGAACCGGCGGAGCGGCTGGTGGCGAAAGACGAAAGCGGCGCGGGGTTGGAACAGCTTCGGCGGGGCTGGCGAGAAGCGCAGGAGGTGGGCCGCTCGCGAGTGGAAATCAAGTTGGGCCGCGACGACGGAAGCTCTTTCGTCGCCTCGCTGGTGATGACGCCCATCGCCAGCAAGTCTGACGACCGTTCGCTAGGCTCCCTGTGCATCATTAAAGATTTGACGAGCGAGCGGCAGAGCGAGCACGCGCTCAGGCAGATGCGGGCGCGACTGGCGCACAACGAGAAGATTGCGGCGCTCGGACAGGCCGCCGCGCAGGTGGCGCATGAGATTAAGAACCCGCTCGCCGGGTTGAGTCTCTACGCGGGCCATCTGAAGAATAAGGTCGGAGATAAACTGGCGGACAACGAGGTCATCCTTATTGATAAAATAATCGAGACTATCAACCACCTCTCGAATATCGCCGAACAGGTTCTCAACTTCGCTCGCCCCGTCGCTTTGACGTTGCAGCCCATCGACCTCAATCGTGTGCTCACGGATATTGTTCACCTGCTCGAACCGCAGATTGCCGCCAACAAAGTAAAGGTCACGCTTCAACTGACGGAAGCGGGAGCCGTCGGGACACTCGATGAAACTTCAATCCGCGCGGCTTTGATGAATCTGTCTCTGAACGCGATTCAGGCCATGCCGGACGGCGGAGAGTTGACCATCACGACGGAGACGCGCCGGGACAAGCTCGCCGTCAGTATCAAGGATACAGGCGTAGGGATGAGGGAAGAGCAGCTTAAGAATGTCTTCGAGCCGTTCTATACGACGAAGAGTCAGGGCCTCGGCCTTGGGATGCCCTACGCGCGGAAGGTCATCGAGCAGCTTCAGGGCGACATCAAGTTGCAGAGTCGTCAGAGTCAAGGCACGATGGTTGAAGTGGAATTGCCCACGGAGTTTAAGGCTGAAGCATTCGCCGCGCAGTTGACGCTCTAGCAGGATTGCGCGGCGAGGGGCTGTCCGTGTCGCGCCGTCCGTCATCCTCAGTTCGAGGCCGGGGCCGTTTATGTAGAGATGAGCAGAAAGTTTTCCTCTGCCCGGCTCGATCAAAGGAAGTTGGCGCGCGAGCGTCCAGATAATCTCAGGCAGAGGTGCAATCGTTCATGTCTTCACGAAAAAGAGAGCAGCGCTCAAGCGGCAGGATTCTGGTGGTCGATGACGAAACAAGCATCACCGGAGCGTTGGAGATAATCCTGGGCGAGCAGGGCCACACGGTCAGGACGGCGCAGACCGTGGAGGCGGCCACAGACCTCCTGCGCGATTCTCCGTTCGATTTAGTTTACACAGACCTCCGTTTGCCTCAATCGAGCGGCATGGACTTGCTCGCTTATATCAAAACCGAGCGACTCGATACGGAGGTGATTTTGATGACCGCGCACGGGTCGCTCGATGTCACCATCGAAGCCATCAAGCAAGGCGCTTACTATTATCTGGAAAAGCCTTTCACGCCGGAGCAAGCCTTGATGCTCACGGAACGCGCGCTCCAGTTTGCCGCCGCCAAGCGGGAGAACCGCGCCTTAAGACGCAGGCTTGCGGATGAAAGCGAGGTCTTCGGAATCATCGGCAACAGCCCGAAGATGCTGCGAATTTACGAGATAATACGCGCGACCGCCGCCTCTGACGCGTCCGTCCTGATAGAAGGCGAGAGCGGAACGGGCAAGGAGTTGATAGCGACGGCCCTTCATCTTCAGAGCCATCGCGCAGACCGCCCGTTCATACACATTAACTGCGCGGCCATCCCGCGCGACCTCATCGAGTCGGAACTGTTCGGCTACAAGAGGGGAGCCTTCACCGGAGCCAACCGCGACAAGCGCGGCCTGCTCGAAGCGACTCGCGGCGGGACGCTGCTGTTGGATGAGGTGGCGGAGATGCCGCTCTATCTTCAGACGAAGCTCTTGCGCGTGCTTCAGGAGCGCAAGCTGCGCCGCCTCGGAGACGAGCAGGAGATAGAGGTTGACTTCAGGTTGATTTCCGCCACTAATCGCGACATGTCCCCGGCGAAGCGTCAGGAGTCGCTCAGAGAAGACCTCTATTTTCGCATCAGCACCATCAAGCTCAAAGTCCCGCCCCTGCGCGAGCGTCTTGACGATTTAGCTTTGCTGGCCGAACGCTTTGTGCAACGCTACAGCGAAAAATATAAGAAGGAGATTCGCGGCATCTCGTCGCCCGCGCTCTCGTTGCTGATGCGTTACAACTGGCCGGGCAATGTGCGCGAGCTTGAGAGCGCCATCGAAAGCGCCGTTCTCTTTTGTCGTGAAGCGCAGTTGGCTCCCGGCAATTTGCCGGAATATCTTCAAACGACCAACTCCGAACATTTCGCCTGTCTCATCCCGTCGCATCTCACGATGGAAGAGATTGAGCGCGAAGCCATCCGGCAAACGCTTGAGCGCACCGGCGGCAACATCAAGAAGACCGCGCGGATACTTAACCTTCATCGCCCGACGCTCTATCGCAAGCTGAAGAAGTTCGGGCTCTATGACAGCGCCGCCGTCGAGATTGAGACGCCGGAAGACGCCGCGTTGTCGAACGCCGCCAACAACCCTGTCGAATAATTCTGACAGCCGCCCGCCAGAGTGTCTCGAACAACTGAACGAAAAATTCGCTTGCCCTCAAGCAACTCCATGGCCTTTGATATAACTCAAAAAGCATGATAGTCCAATAATGGCATAAGAACTGCGGGTGGATAATAGTTTCTGCAATCAATTCTCCGCAGAGTTGGAAAAGAATCACGGACACTGATAAAGAAGCGGCGCCGACAATGGCAGAACCCACCAGCGGAGCGAAAGCGGTCATCCTAGTGATAGACGATGAACCCAGTGTCGCCGACGCTTTAAAAATAATTCTTGAGGACAGCGGCTATGTCGTCGTGACAGCAATCACGGGGCGCAGCGGATTTGAGCGAGCCTGCGAATGCCGGATTGATTTGGCCATCGTTGACCTTCAACTTCCAGACATGTCCGGCCTCGACGTGCTGAGCGCCGTCCGCGAGCGCGAGCCTGACGCTCGCGTCATCATCATCACGGCGCACGGCAGCCCCGATATTGATACGGAGGCGGCAAGACGCGGAGCCTTCACCGTCTTGCCAAAGCCCTTCCACTCCGCAGACCTGCTCAAACAAGTGTCCGCCGCCTTACAACAAAAAACGTCATCGCATTCCGGATGAGTTGAGGAAACAAATTTCTTCGACGAAGGCGTTGCTAATAATACCCGCGACCTTTCATGACTAAAGGCTCCGCGCGATGCCGCAAGAGACTCTGCGCGATGTCGTGAGCCTTGCGTCGCTTGTCAATCACATGACTGGATGAAACACCTCGCGGTCAAAGCTGTTTCAAGTTGAAACATGCCTTGAACCTCATCTGTCGCCTGAGATTTTTCCGAAACATAGCGCTGCTGTGCATGTCGCCGATGGATTCGCCGTGGGCATGACAATTGCTGTCTGGCTTGGCGCACACCTCCAGCTCATGGCCCTGAGCTTCAGGTTACAGGACTGCGTTTTTGTCTTGTGAACCTGCGAGATGAGCTTGTCTAAGAAAACAATTTAGCGTTTGAAGAAGTATGGACGGAGCGCTTTCGAGAGTCTGAGCAAGGCTCTACGGTCGCTCCCGTTAATGACTTTCAGAGCGCGCCATAGTGATAAACGTCCGGGCGGCGGAAAACCGCTCTCCGGCGTCGCCTATAACTATGCCTCGCGCTCGCCCCTACGGTTCAACTATTCTAAGGAGAGAAAAATATATGGAGGAGCAGAACAGGTTCCGCTTCAAGCTCCCGAAGCTATTCGTCAGCACTATCATGCTGCTCGGCCTGATGTCGTTGGCGGGTGGAATTGCCTCCGCACAAACCGCGCCCGCGACGGCTTCGCAGTCAACAACGGAAGACGCGTCCACTAAAGCCTTGACCCCGGAGGCAAACGCCGCGGCGACTCCTATGCCGGAGGCCACGCCGATTCAGGTTGACACTGCGGAGCCGAACACGGAAAGGATTACAGACCCGGGGCCGGAAAAGGCCACGATGGTTCCTGACACGACGAAACAGCCCGACGTGCCGCCCAACGTCGATTCGGACTTAACAGCCGCCCCGGCCCAGACGGCTCAGCCCACAGACGAGGCGAACGTCACTTCAAAGCAGTCAAATTCGACTTCTAACGCGGCAGCGACTTCAACCGACACAGCCAAGGCTCCCATCGTCAGAACGGCGCCGGAGTGCGGCAAAACCATCACGGCCAATGTGGTGGCCTTCGACCAGATTATCTTCTACAACCGTTTGGGCAGCTTCGACCCCGGCGGCATGATGTACGCGCTCAAGCGCGATGTCGTCGCCATTGACCCGACGAGAGCAATCGGTCCCGGCAACGTTCAATTTCGATCCGACAAACGCCCGCGCCCGCTCGTCCTGCGCGTCAACGAAGGCGATTGTCTGGCCGTCACTTTCACCAACATGCTCGACTCCGTGCGCTCGGATGTCGACAATCTCAAGTTTGCCAACTGGCCCGCGCATCAGCCGTATTTCGGGCTGACACCCACGGCGGATGAAGACGGCCAGGTTGATAACGGCGATGTCAAACTTTCAAAGAACGACACGCCCGCGACACGCAACGCCGGGATGCACGTCAACGGACTTAACTACAAGAGCATCGCTTCCGACGGCTCATTCGTCGGCAAGAACGTCACGCCTTCAGCGACGCTCGGCTCGTTGGTCGCGCCGGGCAGCAGCATTACTTATACGTGGTATGCCAGCAAGCAGGGACAATATCTGCTCTTCTCGACCGCGGCCACTTCGGGCGGCGAGGGCGACGGCGGCCAACTCGACCACGGCCTCTTCGGCATGGTCAACGTCGAGCCGAAAAACTCCGTCTGGTATCGCTCGCAGGTGACAGCCGCGGAGATGCAGGCCGCGACCACCGGCTTGAACGACAACAAAACTCCCATTCTCAACTACGAGAAGGCTGACAGCAATCTCGTCCCGATTCTCAACATGCTCAAGGGCACTGAGATTGTTCACGCAGACATCAATGCTATCATCACGGACCCGACCGGCACGCTTCAGGAAGACTGCGGCACGGCGCCGCCGTCAGGCACCTGCGGCCAGCCCTTCCGCGAGTTCTCCGTCATTTTCCATGACGAGCTTGAGACGGGTGCGCCCGCTTTCCCTGAGCTTCTCAACCCCGTGTTTCACGGCGTCAGAGACGGCTTCGGCATCAACTACGGCTCTTCGGGTTTGGGCGCCGAAGTCATCGCCAATCGCAACGGCGTCGGCCCGCAAGCCAACTGCACCGAATGCGAATACGAAGAGTTTTTCCTTGAGTCGCCGAGCAACAGCGACCCCGCGACGCTCGTCGCCTACGGGATGCCCAACAAGCGTGGCATCGCGAAAGCCATCGCCGGACTTTTCCCCGACGACCCGTCCAACGTGCATCACTCTTATCTGCTCGACCCCGTGCGCTTCCGCAACGTTCACGCCGGGCCGAAGGAGACGCATGTTTTTCACTTGCACGCTCATCAATGGGTGCAGAGCCCGCGCGACCCTAACTCGACTTATCTCGATTCGCAAACCATTTCTCCGGGCGCATCCTTCACCTACGAGATTCAGTATGGCGGCGGCGGTAATCGCAACCTTGGTTCGCCCGGCGATTCAATCTTCCACTGCCACCTTTACCCGCACTTCGCGCAGGGCATGTGGGAATTGTGGCGCAACCACGATGTCTTTGAAGACGGAACGGTGGGTCGTAATCTGCCGGATGCCGAAATCGCCGCGGGCATTCCGCAGCCCGCGCTGGTTCCCATTCCGTATCTCTATTTGAAGAACCCGAACGGAACCAAAATCGCGGCGCTCGGCAACCTGCCGATGCCGACGCCCGCCTTCAAAGGCTTCCCGTTCTATATTCCTTATCAAATCGGACACCGTACGCCGCAAGCTCCGCTCGGTCGAGAGATTGACCCTTCGACCAACATCGCTTACGGCGGACTGCCGCGCCATCGCGTGTTAACGTCAACAGAGGTGTCGGGCATTAATGCCGTCCCGGCAGACCAGCTCAACGACCCGGTTGCGTTGCGTGTGGCGGCCAACGTTCAGGCTCCGTTCGCGCAATGGATTTACTTTTTCGCCAAGAAGATGACGGCGGCTAATCTTGAGCTGCTGCCTGAAGACGGCACGCCGGATGAGAAAGTCGCTATCGCGCATCATGCCGGTCAAGACCCCGGCGGCACTCCCATCACGGTTTACCAGCAAGTCATCAACGACCCGAGTTGGTCGGGCATCAGTTACCCGACATCGACCGCGACCGGCGCACCCGGCATCTTCATCGTCAACGGGCGACCGGCGCAGCCCGGCGCTCCTTACGCAGACCCTTGCCCGGACACTTTCATAGACGATGCTCGCGCCAAGCGCACTGTGCCGATGCGAAAGTATCGCGCCGCGTGGGTGCAGCTCGACTACAAGATTAACAACTCCGGCTGGCATGACCGGCAGGGACGCATCGCCGTCCTTGAGAAAGACGTTTCGGATACGCTCAGCGGAGCGCGACCGACCGAACCGATGTTCATCCGCGCCAACTCCGGCGACTGCATCGATTATCGCGTGACGAACCTGACGCGCGCTAACCTGAACCTCGATGACTTCCAGATTTTTCAGGGAACGGACATCATCGGCCAGCACATCCATCTCGTGAAGTTCGACGTGACCAGTTCGGACGGAGCGGGCAATGGTTGGAACTACGAGAGCGGCGGCTTCTCGCCGGAGAAGGTGCGCGAGCGCATTGATGCCAACAACGAATGGCTCATCACACACACCTCGACCACCAGCAAGAAGCTCAAGGCGACATACAATCCTTCCGTCCCGGCCCTGCCGGAATTTCTCGGCGCGCAGACGCACATCGAGCGTTGGTGGGCCGACCCCTTGATGAATCGCAACGGGCGCGACCGCACGCTCCGCACCGTCTTCACGCACGACCACTTCAGCCCAAGCGGACACCAGCATCACGGCCTTTACGCAGGGTTGGTGGTTGAGCCGACGGATGCGACTTGGAAGTTTTTGAACGGCGCGGCGATGGGCGGGCCTGCGACTGGTTTGCCGGTTCGCGCCGACGGCGGGCCGACCAGCTTCGCGGCCAATATCATCACGGGCGCCAGCGGAGCGAATAGCTACCGCGAGTTTATGCTTGAGATTGGCGATTTCGCCATCGTCTATACGGCGGACGACATCCCTGTCAATCCTCCGAATCACAAAGAGGCCGACGATGTTGAGACGGCGGTGCAGAACCCCGTCAAGTTTGACCCGACGCAGGAGCCGCATCCCGAATCAATCTCGGCTGCCGACCCCGGCACGCAGGTCATGAACTATCGCAACGAGCCGATACCCTTGCGCATCGCCAAGCCCGTCGGCGTTCCTCCGGGCGGAACGGTGCAAGAATATCAGCAGAAGTCAGGCAACCAGGGCGACATGGCCTTCGCCTTTAGCTCGGACGTTCACGGCGACCCGGCCACGCCGATGCTCCCCTCTTATCCCGGCGACCACGTTGAGATGAGAGTCTTGCAAGGCTCGCAGGAAGAGCAGCACGTGCTCAACGTTCACGGCCATAAATGGTTCTTCGAGCCGGGGACTCCGCAAGACCCGGCAGCCGTCAACAATTCCGGCTACACCAACTCGCAGCAGATTGGCATCTCGGAGCACTTCGAGTTCGACTTCGCCGAGAAGACGCAGCCGATTTACAACAGTGAAAAATTCGCCGACTTCCTGTATCAATCGGCGGCGACAGACAATTTGTGGGACGGCATGTGGGGCTTGTTGCGAACTTACGGCAAGCTTGACTTAAGCGTCATCGCCAAGCTGCCCAACAACCAGAATCCCTTCAATCTTCCCGGCCATCCGCTCAAGGACGCCACCTACACGGGCGGCTGCCCCTTGAATGTTCCGAACCTTCCGGTCAGGGACATTTTCGTAGAGGCATGGCGGGCGACTGATTTGGTCGGAGCGCAGGGCATCACCTACAACAAGAAGTTCGGCTTCCACGACCCGGCGGGCATCGTCTTCGTCGAGGCGGGGAACATCCCTGCGATTCAACAGGGAACTTTGAAGCTCGAACCGTTGGTCTTGCGCGTCAACGCGGGCGATTGTATTCACTTGCATCTCAAGAACAACTTACCGGAGGCATTGCCCGAATACGATAGCTGGAACTCGATGCCGCTCATCATCCCCGGCTTCAACTTCAATCAGGTGCAAACGTCGAACCGGGTCAGCCTGCACCCGCAATTGCTGACCTACGACGTTGGGACTTCCGACGGAGCCATCATCGGCAAGAATCCCAACACGACCGTCGCGCCGACCAAGAGTCGCGTCTATACCTGGTACGCGGGCAAGATTACGTATCTCTCGCCGACCAGCGTGAAGGCCATCCCGGTCGAGTTCGGGGCGACCAACCTGCGCGACTACGGCGACGTTATCAAGCACAGTTCGCACGGCCTTGTCGGCTCGCTCATCGTCGAGCCTGCCAACTCGACATGGATGTTCGACACCGGCACCGTCAGCAATCCGACTTCCCGGTCATCGGCCACCGTCAAGGACGCCAGTTCCGGCGCTGTCCTCTTCAAAGAATTTGTCGTGCAGTATCAAAGCGACTTAACGATGAAGGACAACAACAACGACCCGATGCGCAACTTCGGCAACGAGGACGATGCTGAAGACAGCGGCCAGCAGGGTTTCAACTACAAGCGCGAGCCTCTCTGGGCGCGTCTCGGTTTGCCCGTCGAAACCAACTTGAAGACCCTCAACGATCAGGACTACACCAACACGCTCAGCTCGCTCGCTTCCAATCCCGGTTGCGGCGGCCCGTGCGGCGACCCTGAAACGCCTGTCTTCACGGCGACGGCTGGCTCGCAGGTTCGCTTCCGTATTTTGGATGCGGCCGACCATCCGCGCCAGCATGGCTTCACGCTCTTCGGACATCACTGGAACTTCGAGCCGTGGGCCAATAACTCTTTGACGATGGGCAACAACACGATGACCTTCGAGGTCGGCTCTTACAGCGGCATCGGGCCGACTCGTCACCTCAACATTCTGACCGTGGCGGGCGGAGCCTTTTCCGCGCGCGGCGATTATCTCTACAGAACGCAGGAAAGCTTTAAGTTCAGCGGCGGTCTGTGGGGCATCTTCCGCGTCCAGTAAATTAGCGACCGCATGGTCGTCAACTCTGTCTTGCAAGGCCGGTGGCAATCACAGCCGCCGGCCTTGTTTGTTTCCGCACGGCGCAAAGCCCCGCAGGGTAACGTCGTGAATCATGCTTCCCCCAAGCTGTTTCATCCTGAAACATGCCCCGCCCGCCCATCAATCGTCGCCCTTCCGCATCAAGCGCCAGCGCGACTTCGCTTTAGCCTCGCGCTCAAGCGAAGGCACGCCAGTTGCTCTTGACCATTCGCGCACAACAAACTGCTCATGGCCTTGAGCGACAAGTTGCTTGCTCGTCATTCTCGAACAAACATATCAGCGGCCCGGAGATTGGCCCATCTCCCGGTTATAGCTCTGCCTGAGGAACGTCTTGACGACCTTGGGCAATAGGGGGGACATCCGGGGCCACGGAGACCCCCCATTAATTTTTTGTGAGGCGAGTTCCGGCTCGCTTGCGAGTGACAACGAGAGAAGAACGATGAATAGTTTCCCGAACCGCGCTGCTCTGGCCCTGCGATATACGCTTCTCCTGCTTTTCATCTCAGCCAGGATGACGAGCGCGCAAACCCGCGTCGAACAGGACAGGCCATACTATCCGACTCAAAAAGCGAGCGCCGAAAAAAGCGGCAGCGCCGATAAAGGCTCCGTCCCCGCCACGGCCAAGCCCGTGTCATCCATCTCGCAGCAGTTTGAAGCGCAAGGGTTCAAGGTTGAGTTCTCCTTGAAATCCATCCCGGACGCGAGCGGCAAGGATGCGGGTCTGGTGGCGGGAGCGAACGCCGTCGCCACCTTCAGCCTCGCGGACGCGCACACGGGCCAGCCGCTCGTCGGGCTGCATCCGAGCGCCTGGCTCAACTCGCGCGCCCCCGAGCGCGCCCCGAACGAGGCCGAGTGCAAGGACATGATTCGCGTTCTGCTTGGCGGGCTCATCAGCGCGCGGGCCGATGTTGACCTCAACAGCTACTTGCTCCTGACGCTTAATAACGACAACACGATTGCCTTCATCAACCCGCAAATCTCATTCAACATCACCAAGCTCGAAAGCCTGATTACTCTGCCCGGCGCGGGCGCCGACTGGGCGCTCTCGAAAAGCAAAGATGTCCTTTACGTGACGCTGCCCGAACAGTCAGCCGTCGCCGTCATCAATACCGTCACGCGCAAACTCGTCGGCACAATCCAGACCGGAGAGAAGACGCGGCCCACGCGCATCGCCGTTCAACCTGACGGTCGCTACCTGTGGGTCGGGCTCGATGGCTCGCCGTCTGTGGCCGTGATTGACACGACGACGAACAAGCTCTTGAACACGCTGGCGGTCGGAACGGGCCTGCACAATCTGGCGTTCACCGACGACAGCCGCTACGCCTACGTCAGCAACAGCATCGCTAACAACGTCTCGGCCATTGACACGAAAACTCTCGCCAAGGTGGCCGACATCAGCGTCGGGCAGACGCCCGTTCCCGTCGCCTTCAGCAGCGCGAGCAGCATGCTCTACGTCGCTTCGATTAACGGCGCGTCCATCAGCGTGATTGACCCCGCGAAGCAGCAGGTCGTGAAGACCATCCCGACGGCGCGCGGCGTGGTTGCCTTGCGCTTTGACCAGAGCGGTCGCTACGGATTCGCCGTCAATCAAATCGAGAGCAAAGTCTTCGTGCTGGACGCCGCAACCGCGACGCTCGTCGGCTCTGCGGACGTGGTGAAGAGTCCTGATCAGGTGGCCTTCACTTCCGATTACGCTTACGTTCGCGGCACGGGCACGGAGAAGTTCTCGCTGATAAAGCTCGGCGACCTCAAAGACGGAAAGCTCTCGCCGCTTGATATTCAAGCCGGGCGTCGCCCCGCCAGTGACGCGCCCGAAGACCTCGGCGTCGCGGACATGATTGCCGCCACGCCCGAAGGCAATTCCGTCATGATTGCCAACGCCCCCGACCAGACCATCTATTACTACGTCGAAGGCATGATGGCTCCGATGGGGACGCTCGATAATTACAAGCGACGACCGCACGCGCTCATCCTGATTGACCGCAGCCTTTCGGAGATCGCGCCCGGCGTCTATTCCGCGCCCATACGGTTGACGCGCGGAGGCCACTTCGACGTGCCGTTCCTGCTTGACCAACCGCGCGTCTTCAACTGCTTCAAGGCCGAGATTGCCGATTCGCCAAACGGCGAAAAGAGCAAGCCCGCGACGGCGATTGCGGTCGAAGCTTTGTTCAAAGGACAGCAGTTCAAACCGGGCGCGCCCGCCGTCCTGCGCTTCAAGATTACGGACGAAGCTACCAAAAAACCTATCACCGGATTGACGGACGTGCGCGTGCTGGTCTTCGAGCCGCCCGGTGTCTGGCAGCAGCGACAGTATGCGAAGGAGATCGGCGGCGGAGTTTACGAAGTGACGCAAGTCTTCCCGCGCGAGGCAGGCTATCGCGTCATGACCAGCGTGATGTCGCGCGGCGTCCGCTTCGCTGATTTTCCGTTCACTCCGGCCAGCGCAATCAACGAGACATCTTCAGCCGGACAAGACAGCCAACAGAAGAAGGGCAACAACAGATGAGCAACAAAATCACGACTCCGCTGGCGACGCTCAGCTTGATTATCTGCGGCTTGATGTTCTTCTACGGCGCCGCCGCGACGCGGGCGCAGGAGATGCTGCACAAACATTCCAAGCCCCAACGCGCGACCCCGAAAGCAGCGAAGTATGTCTGCCCGATGCATCCCGAAGTCGTCTCCAAATCGCCCGGCAGGTGTCGCAAGTGCGGCATGGATTTGAAGGCCGCAAGTGTTGAAAAGCAGACCAGCAACGCCGCCATGATGACGGAGCAGACTCCGGCTTCGAACACTGCGTCGCTGCAAATTCCAGACACGACCGTTTACGACCAGAATGGCCGGAAACTAAATTTCTATACCGACTTGGTTAAGGGCAAGACCGTCGCCATCAACTTCATCTTCACGACTTGCAAGACCGTCTGCCCGCCGCTGACCGCGACCTTTCGACAGGTGCAGCAGAGCTTGGGCGGGCGTGTCGGGCGCGAGATTGAGATGATTTCCATCAGCGTTGACCCGACGACCGACGTGCCGGAAAGGCTGAAAGAGTTTGCCGCTAGGTTCAAGGCCGGACCGGGATGGACTTTCGTCACCGGCGAGAAACCGGAGATAGACAAACTGCTTCGCGCCCTCGGCGCAGCCGTTCCAGACGACAAAAATAATCACACCTCCACGATTCTGATTGGCAACGCGGCGACCGGCCATTGGACACGCACATACGGCTTGGCTCCCGCCGCCACCATCCTCAAGGTCATTGATGAAGCGGCAGAAACTAAAAACAGCGAGGTCGCGGCGACAACGACTGCGAGCGGCGCGATGGTCGAAGTCCCGCCGCCGGGAGCGACGAGCGGACAGCGGGCAACAGCCGGACAAAACATGAAGGCTTCTTCAGCGACGCCTTCATCATCTATGACTTCAACCGCCGCTGCCGCCGCGCACGAAGAGACGGACGTTGCGAGCAGGCAGAAGAAGCTGGCGGCGTCGGCGTCCAGATATTTCCCCAACCTCGTGCTCGTCAATCAAGACAACAAGCCCTTGCATTTCTACGATGATTTGCTCAAGGGCAAAACCGTGATGATTAACTTCATGCTGACGCATTGCACCGGAGCCTGTTCGCCGATGACGGCCAACTTGCTCAAGGTGCAAAAGTATCTCGGCGATGTGGTCGGCAAGAAAGTGTTGATGATTTCCATCAGCGTTGACCCTGAGCACGACACGCCCGCCGCGTTGAAGAAGTATGCAGACGATTTCAAAGTTCAACCCGGCTGGCTCTTCCTCACCGGAACGAAGGAGAACATTGACGGCGTGCTCTCCAAAATCGGCGGTTATACGGACGACCCGCAGAAGCACAGCACCGCGCTCATCATCGGCGACGAAGCGACCGGACAATGGATGCGGGTTCCGGCGCTGGCGCGACCTTCGGAGATTGCCGATGCCGTCGCCAGAATGCTGGCAGCCAAAAAGGACGCCGAAAGCGCTCCGCCCACCGAACGCTGAAAGCTGCGTTGAGTTTGAACGAGAAGATTGATGAAAGCTGTCATACGCAAGATTAAGTTGGCTCTGATTATCGCCGCGTGCTTGAGCGGAGCGTGGCTGCTCGTCTCTGAACATTCGCCGGTTAAAGCGCAGGAGAAGTTGTCGCCGCAGGAGATGCGCGGCAAGCAAATTTTTCTGAAGGGCGAAGCCGAAGGCGGCTCGGAGATTACGGCCTTTCTCGGCGGCAGCGACGACGGTTTGCCCGCGGCCTCTTTCACCTGCGCCAACTGTCACGGCCTCAAAGGGCAAGGCCAGCAGGAAGGCGGCTTGCAACCGCCCGCCATCAATTGGAACGCTCTCACGCACGCCCACACGTCGCCGCTCAGAAGGCAGCAGATTTCTCCATACGATGAAACGACGCTGGCGCGCGCCATCGTTTCCGGCCTTGATTCAACGGGCGCGCGTTTGCATCCGGGCATGCCGCGCTATCAGATGACGGATGCTCAAATGGCAGACCTCATCGCTTATCTCAAAAAGATTGGAACGACGGCTGACGCGGAACTCGGCCTCAGTGGCGAGCGAATCAAAGTCGGCGCGGCGTTGCCTTTGACGGGGCCGCTCGCGCAGGTCGGCGAAGATGTGAAGGCGGCCATCAACGCCGTCTTCGCGGACGTTAATGCGCAGGGCGGCATCTACGGGCGCGAGATAAATTTAGTCGTCGAAGATTCGCGCGGAGACGCGAAAGAAACCATCGCAGCGACGCGACGGCTCATCGAGCAAGACAACGTGTTCGCTCTGGTCGGAAGCTTCGAGCCGGGCGGCGGGCAGGCGACGGATGAGCTTCTGCGACGCAGCGAAGCGCCGCTCATCGGCCCCGTGACGCTCTCGCCGCGTCTCGCCGTTCCGCCCAAC
This sequence comes from Blastocatellia bacterium, assembly GCA_033855775.1. Lineage (GTDB taxonomy): Bacteria > Acidobacteriota > Blastocatellia > Pyrinomonadales > Pyrinomonadaceae > DASVTR01. Next base: position 19,272 of record JAWVFT010000133.1, read on the forward strand.
CCGTACGTCTTCTACTTGCTGCCCACGTTCAACGAGCAGGGACGCGCGCTCGTTGACTTTGCGGCCTCGAAGGCAGCCGGTCAAACGCCGCGCCTCGCCGTCGTCTATGCTCAAAGCGAGTTTGACGCGGACGCTCTGGCGGGCGTGCGTGAGCAGGCCAAACGACGCTCGATGCGCATCGTCGCGGAGCAAGGCTTTGATGCCTCCAACTTTTCTCCGGCCAACATCGTCGGGAGCTTAAGCAAGGAAAAGCCTGCGTTCATCTTCTTCTTCGGCAACTCAAATCAGATTACGGCGTTCGCGCGTGAGATGGAACGCGCGCAACTCGACGCTACGTTGTTGAGTTCGGTGGCGATGATCGGTCGCGGGGCTTTCAGCCTTTCAACGGCGATGGCGAAGCGCACGTTTCTCTCGTTTCCGGCGGCGTTGCCGGATAGAGAAGGCTTCGCAGAATTTCTGGACGTGATGGTCCGGGCGAAGGCGAACGTTCGCAACACAGCTTTTCAGGCGTTGGCCTTCGCCGCCGCCAAAACATTTATCGAGGCCATCAAACTGAGCAACAGGGAACTGAGCCGCCCTTCGCTCATTCAAGCGCTGGAACGTCTGCACGACTTTAAAACCGGCGTTGTGCCGCCGCTCACCTTCAGCCCGAACCGCAGAGTCGGCGCGACTGGCTCATACATTGTCGGCATTGATTTGAATCAACAGCAGTACGTCCCTTTGGGCGAACGGCTCGCGCCGCAGCTTCAACCCTGAAGCAGTGGCTCACATAAAGAGAGCGCGCGAGGAAGCCGCCTTCAGCCCTGATTGTTTTCGTTATGAGGAGTTAGATGATGAAGAGATTGCTAACGCTATTATTATTCGCCGTCGTCGCTTGCGCCGACGCAGCAGCGCAAGCGCAAACGCCGCCTGCTACCAACCATCAACAGCAGAGCGAGCAAGCGCGCGCCGTCGCGGAAAAGAGCGCGCTGCCCCCTTCGCCCTCCGCTGCGGCGGCCACGAAGGAAGATGAAAACTGCGGCTGTGAAAGCAAGAGCCTGCCCGCGACGCTCGCAGTGGTCAACGGCGCGCGCATTACCGCGCAGGATATTGAAGCCCAGACGAAGCTGCGCGTCAGCGAACTGCAACAGCAAGTCGTCGTCGCCCGCAAGCGCGAGCTTGATATTCAAATCAACTCAAGACTGTTGAAAGCCGAGGCCGGAAAGCGCTCGCTCAGTCAGGGCCAGTTAATCGAAGCGGAAATCATCGCGCGGGTCAAAGAGCCGACGGAAGCCGACGCTTTGGCTTTCTACGAGAAGAACAAGGGACGCATTCAAGGCGAGTTTAAGATGGTCGTGCCGGGCATCATCAACTACCTGCGCGCGCAGCGTCAGGGCGAAGAAGCGCAGAAGTTTGCCGAGCGCCTTCGCGCCACCTATCAAGTGAAAGTGTTGGCGGAAACCTTCGGGCCTTCTTTCACCGCTGCCGAGCGGGCGCGCGTCTTAGCCGAAGTCAACGGCGCTCGAATCACTTCCGGCGACATTGAAGATTCGCTGCGCCCGCTCATCTTTCACGTCCAGCAACAGGTCTACGACGTGCGGCGGCAGGAGCTTGAGAGCCGCGTGATTGACACGCTGCTCACGCAGGCAGCGCAGAAGCGAAACATCACGGTCGAGGCTTTGCTTGAAGCTGACCTCGCGCCGAAAGTCCCCAAGGTTGAGGAGACGGCGGCGCGCGACTTTTATGAACAGAACAAGGAGCGCATGATTGGCGATTTCGCCCAACTCAAAGAGCAGATAACGCAGCACCTCCAACAGCGCGAGATAGAAAAAGCAGAGACGGCGTTTGCCGAACAACTGCGCCGCGCGGCGACGCTTCAAGTCTATCTGGAAACGCCTGAGCCGCCCCTTTACGTTATCTCGACGGACGCGCGACCATCAAAGGGCAATCCGGCGGCGCCCATCACCATCATCGAATTTACGGACTACCAATGCCAGAGTTGCGCCGCGGCTCAACCCGTCATAGAGAAGTTAGCCAGCGAGTACGGCGATAAAGTGAGGCTCGTCGTTCGCAACTTTCCCTTGCCTCAACATCGCAACGCTTTGAAAGCCGCCGAAGCCGCCGAGGCCGCTTTCGAGCAGAACAAATTTTGGGAATACGCTTCGATTCTCATGCAGAATCAATCAGCGCTTGAGATTGACAAGCTCAAGGAATACGCGACGCGGGCCGGGCTTGATAGAAGCAAGTTCGATGCAGCTCTGGACTCCGGCAAGTTTGCCGCTCAGGTGCAACGAGACGCGGACGACGGCATGCGCTTCGGCATCAATGCGACGCCGGCCATCTTCGTCAACGGACGACAAGCCGTGTCGAACGACTACGAAACATTAAAAGCAACCATCGAAGCCACCCTCAAAAACGGCGCCGCGAAAAAGTAGCGGGCCGTCGCTGTTAACGCTAATGCGCTTCGTCGTCGGAGAGAGACGCGCTTCGCGGCTTCGATGACAGCGCGGCGGTTCGGAAGGCGGGAAGTTGATGTTCGAGGACTCAAAGATAAAGGTTGATTTTCAAGGAAAGGCATCGTCATGAAATTCTCTGCTCAACTACGTTCAGCCTGTGGCCTCCTGTTGGTTTTTTGTTTGCTCGCCACGCCGCTGGCCGCGATGGGCAGCAAGGGCAAGAAAAATTATGAGCGCGGCTTGAGCTATGAAGCCGCGCAGCAATGGGAGAAGGCGGCGGAAGAATTTATTCTGGCCGTCGCTGCCGAGCCTTCCAACATCCAGTATCAACTACACTATCGCAGGGCCGTCTTCAACGCTTCGCAGGAGGCGATGCGGAAGGGCGATGCTCTAGCTCTGCAAAAAGATTATCTCGGAGCCTACAACTCTTTTCGTCAGGCTTACGGCTACGACGCGACGAATGAGTTGGCCGTCACCGAAGCCGAGCGCATGCTGCGCCTCAAACGCGACAACGACGGGGGCGACGCGGACGCAGAGCCGGAGACGGGCAACTCTGAAGCGAAGATGACGCCCACTTCAACTCAAGTCGGGCTGGATTCATCCCTGCAACGCGGGCGGCCACAGCAGCAGCAATCATCACAACCGACACGCGCCGAGCAGCTTCGCGTCGTCAGCTACAAAGGCGACTTGAAGAATTTCATTCGCTCGCTGGCCGACGAACTGCATATTGATGTTCTCTTCGATAGCCAGTCGTTTCAAAAACAGCGGACGATAGAAGTCAAGCTTCACGATGTCACGACGCCCAAAGTGCTCGACTTCGTTTTCATGCAGGAAGGTTTATTCTTTCAGAAGCTGGATCGCAATACTATTTTCGTCGCAGACCAGTCGAAGCGACCGCTGTATCAGGAACTCGTTATACAAACTTTCTACCTCGCCAACATTGACCCGGAAGAGGCGCGCACGATGATTCAGGCGGCGATTCCCGCGCAGCAGGGACGCCCCGCCGCCAACGTGATTCCGCACAAATCCACCAACAGCATTACCGTGCGCGACACGCCTGAGAATATACGTCTCATCAGCAGTCTCCTTGAGAACGTTGACAAAGACCTCGCCGAAGTCGTCATGGAAGTGAACATCTATGAGATGCAGCACAACGACTTGCTTCAACTCGGCAATCAAGTCGGGTCGGCTGGCACGCTCGGAAATCTCTTCAACACAGGCGCCCTTGTCGCTCCCGTCGGGGCTGCAAAGATTGCGCAGGCGGCAGTCTCCGCCTTGCCGACAGCCTTCGGCGCAGCCTTCCTGATTCCTTCCTCTTCGTTCTCTGCGTTCCAGCAAAAGGATCGCAGCCGCCTGCTCGCTTCAACGCAGATTCATGCTTTCGATAGAGAAGCATCGAGAGCGCGCATCGGCCAGCGCGTGCCTATTCAAACCGCGCAGATAACTTCTTTGGGATTTTCTAACAGCAGCAACACGGCCCCGGCGGGAGGAACCAGCGGCGTCTTCGGCGGCACGGGTTATCCGGTCATCAACTACGAGCCGGTCGGATTGACGCTCGACTTCACGCCGCAGGTCTTTCCCAACTTAGATGTGCAAGTGAAGATGAACATCGAGTCGAAGGATGTGCAGGGGCTTGGCAGCCTGACTCCGACCTTCACCGAGCGCAGCATCTCAGGCACGGCGCGCATTAAAAATAATCAGACGATGATGATTGCCAGCGTCGCGCAAACCAATCAGGCCAGAGGGCGACAGGGCTTGCCGCTCCTTGGTCTGGTTCCAGTGCTCGGTCGTCTCTTCTCCACGCCGACGCATAACAACTACCAGACGGACATCGTTATCACCGTCACGCCTCATGTTCTGCGCGCGCCATCCGTCACGCCGCGCGACCGGCGAGGCTTCCCAAGCGGCTCGCAGCAGATGCCCATTGCCGGGTCGCTCGAAGCGATGCTGCGCGAGTCTGACCGTTTAGACCAATCGCCGGTCGCTGCCCGCTCTGTGGAAAATCAACCTGCGATACAGTCTCCTTCGACCGCCGCCGCAGCCGTCAACTCTCTCTCCGATGCTCAGTCGTCACCGGATTATATCCCTGCGCCAAAGGCTCTGTTGCCAGCCGTTGACGGCAACACGGCGGCGGCAGTTCCGCTTCATTCATCTACTTCCGGCGCTGCCGAAACAGTCTCCATCTCCAACGTCACGACGACAGCGCCGGAAACGCTTCCCACGGCTCAGGCGCTATTCAAGGATAACGCGCCTTCGCTGTCGCTGTTGCGGCCCTCCGCTATTCCGGCTTCGGTTGTTAAGTCTCTCGCCGCGCCGCCGTCATCGCTTGATGCGGCACAAGTCAACGGCACGGCGCCGGAGCCAGCCGTCGCCTCTGTCATCTCGAATCCTTCCAAGCCGGACGGCGTGCGCCAAGAGGTCGCTGAGCCGTCGAAGGAAGACGCGGGCTCGTCGTTAGCTTCGGGCAACGGGGAACTGAAATTCGAGCGTGAGATTCAGGAGCTACGCGTCGGCGAAAAGCGCCGCATCACGCTACTGCTGACCGCCGATAGCCCGCTCAGTCTGGTTATCCTGCCGCTGCGATTCGACCCGCGCGCCGTCTCTGTTCATGTCGTCTCAGCCGGATACGCGCTCGCCAATACCCAGGCCGCTCCAACGATTACGCAAACTCCAAGCCCCGGCGGAAAGCTGCTAATCTCGCTCGGCCTCCCGCCTGAAGCGATGACCAGCAGCCACCCAAGCCTTGTCGTTCAGCTTGAACTCGAAGCGCTTGAGGCAGGTGAAAGCATGATTAGCATCGAACCCGGCGCGACCCACTTGATTGCCCCTGAAGGCCACGACCTACGCCTCAGCGTGATGCAGACCCGCGTGCTCATCAGTCACTAAAAAAATCCGGCGCGTTGCGTTGTTAAGGCGTGACGCGCCGCGCCTTGCCGCGCCTTTCCTGACACTGCCGCTCGTGCCCGTAGCCTCTGCTTTGTGCCGACTCCCGCGAGCCGCATTAAAGTAGCCCGTCAGGGTTTACTTTCGCTTATCCTCTGTGTTCGTCGGCGCAAATAGACTTTGCAACCTGTAGAGCGCCTTGCGCCACAACCGCTCATCGCCAGTCTCTTCCAACTTGCCGCCCCGTCAAGCGTTGTTCCTGCCTCCTCGCGCGGCGCAAGAATGCTTTAGCCGTGATTAAGAATCTTAGATAGCGACTTACAATCCGCCTTGTCGCTCATCTATTATGCGACGGGAACGGGCGGCGCGGAGAACTGCCGCAGGCGTCTTGCCGTTGAACCGCTGCGCGCGGGCTGGTTGCTCGACCTTTAGAGCTTAGAGCACAGAGATGAAAAGAAGGCTGATTAAGAAACTTCTCTTCGCGCTTTATATAATAGTTGTCACGCTCGCTTTGCTCGAAATCGTGGTGCGCATTACAGGCTATTCCGAGCATCACATCTGCGACCCCATATATATCGCTTTCTCTCCTGAAGAAGAAATCCCATACATACACAAGCCGAATCTCGCGCAGGCGAGGGGACGCGGCCTCTCGATAATCAACACGGATAGCCTGGGCTTGCGTTCAGAGACGGCCGGGGCGCAATACGGCCCGAGGCGGGAGAACGAATACCGGATTGCCATTGTCGGCGACTCCGTGACGTTCGGAGAAGGCGTGGAGAAAACAGCCGACACGTTCGCGCAGGTTCTGGAAGATGCTTTGAACCGCAAGCAGAGCGCGGTCAAAGTCAAAGTCTTCAACTTCGGCGCGTCGGCCTACAGCGTGAAGGTGATGACGGCGACGCTCAGGCATCGTGTGCTGGCGGTGGAGCCGAATCTGGTCATCATGGCTCTCATCCCCGCGGATTTCAATTTGTCCAGAACGCCGTCCGTAGACGCCTGGGGCTATTTAACGGACAACAAGCTGTCCGGCTTTCTGTCCAAAGACTCGCGGCTCCGGCTCGTGCTCCGAAAAGTTCACCTGCTCTACTTTTTGCGCGACTTCATCTACGCCCGCTCGGACAACGGCCAGACGGCTGAGGACATTATCGCGGCGGGCGGCGTGCCGGACTCATACGCCTACATACGAGATTTCAAAGAGCTTGCGGAGCAACACAAACTCGCTTACAGCATCGCTCTCCTGCCTTCACTGCAAAGCCGGTTCGGTAACGTGACTTCGCAACTCAAGAGAGACGAGATAACGTTCGTTGACCTGACCAACCTGCGTGACGCCTTTTCAGCGGAGCAGTTTCGGGCGAGCCGGTTCGACGCTCATCCTTCCGCGCTCGCGCATCGCAGCATCGGCGAATCGCTGGCCGAATATATCCTCACAAATCAATTGATGACAGCACAGCGATAGATGCTCTGAGCCGTATGACTTGAGTCTTCATCATCATGTTTTGGGCTTGTATCGCTCGTAAAAAAAGCCCGCCGCGTTCGCTAACTGCGACCAGCAAAGCAGCGTCGTTAATTGCAGCGCGCGAGCTTTGCGCGCAGGAGATGCGGCGGCGCGCAGCAACTTGAAATAGAAATTGAAGTCCGGTTGAAAGCGTCCGCGCCCTTTGGCTGCGCGCGTTTGATGAAAGCGGCGCGCGCCCCTGCCGTAGCCGAAGTGCTGTCGCCACAAGCTCCGCAACGTGAGGTCGTGCGCGTGATAAACGACGGCCTCCGGCGCGTGCGTCATGCCGTAGCCGCGCTCGCGCCAGCGGTCGCAAAACTCCCTGTCCTCAGACGTGTTGAACGATTCGTCGAAGCCCTTCATCTCGCGGAAGCGTTCGGCGGCGAGCGCGAAATTGTTCGAGGCAAAGAAGCGCGCGTCGTTCGGGTCAACATTGAAATGCGCGTAGACCACTTCGATAATCAACTGGCTCGTCTCCGCATACGGATTGTGCTTGAGCGCGTTGAGCGTGCGCCCGCCGATGAGATGCTCCGGCGTCTTGACGAAAGATGAAGCCAGCGCGCGCAGCCAAACGGCAGCCGGAGCGCAGTCGTCATCAATGAAGGCCAGAAATTCGCCGCGCGCCTGCGCCGCTCCAAAGTTGCGCCCCCCGGCTGGCCCCGTATTCTTTTGCGCGAACAGCTTGATGTCCAGCCGCCCGCGAAACGGTTCAATCACGCTCTCAAGAGACTGCGCGCCGCCGTCGTCAACGACAATCACCTCGAATCGCTCAAGCGGATAATCCATGAGCGTGAGAGCTTGCAGGCAGGACGCAAGCTGCCCTGGCCGCTCGTAGGTCGGGATAACGATTGAGAAGAAGAACAGGTTGCGCATGATGACGCAGAGTTTAGAGTTTTTATAGTTGGACTGAAACTGGCAGGCGGCGGCTCGCCTGTGAAGCGGTCTGGCGCAACTCTTCTTCCAAAGCTTATTCGCTGCGCGCTTCTCGCCGGTCGTGCGCGGCGAGATAACGCTCGCGGTGAAATTCCATGTCGGATAGTTTCGCCATCGCGTGGCCGGGGCCGAAGGCGTAGCCAATCATCTCGCCTGCGCCGTCGAAGACGAGCCCGACAAACAGCGCGGGCAGCACGCGCAGGAAGAGACGGCGCGGGCGTCCCGGCTTGAACAGTTCGCGTGTGATGCGCAGGCAGCGCACCAATGGGATGAGGGGCGCGGCGCAGGCAAAGAGCGCTCTGCGCAACGGCGTCCAATCGCGCGCGCGCGCGGAAGCGAAGAGCCGCCCGCCGTTGAATCTGAGCGCAAGGGAAGGCGACCGCCTGGAGAAATTTTGATGAAAGGTGCGCGCTTCCGATTCTAAGTAGAGCTTGTGACCTTTCGCGCGCAAGTCCCAATGGAGAATGCTTTCGGCGTCGAGCATCGCTTCGAGCCGCTCGCCGTACGCCAGCAGGACTTCGCGTTTATACGAACCGTTGTGGCCCGGCAAGTGTTCGCGCTCGCCGCCTTCGGTCGGCTCCAACCACTGCGCGTACTCAATCAACAGATTGGCCCAACTCGTAATGCTGCGCGGGTTGGCGTTGGTCATCACAGGCCCGACGGCTGCCCAATCTTCGCGGTGCCGTTTGATGAGAGCTTCGGCCCAACCCGGAGCCGGATAAGCGTGGTCTTCGGCAAACGCCACGATGGGCGCAGACGACGCGCGCGCTCCCAACGCACGCGCACGCGCGGTTGAACTGACGTGTCCGACTTCGACAATCTTGTGTCGTTGAAACTGCGACATCGCAGACTCGTCCATCTCAAGCTCTTTCGCTGAAGGCGCGACAATCACAACTTCCAGACTGCCGCTAGACTTCTGCGCCCGTAGATGTTTGATTGTCTTGCGTATCGTCGCGTAGCGGTCGGGCGTGATGACCACGACGGACATCGCGGGCGACTGCGCCTCGCCACCGCGTTCATCGCTGCCCGCATCCGACATTTCTTTCCCGCCAACGCTCTTCAATAGCATCTTCCTCCGCCCTTCAAAATTTAAGCGATGCCTGAAGGCTCCGCTTCCTGCGCGCGTCTCTCCGCAACTCTTTCAAGTTGATTCGTGTGGCTCAACGTGACCGCGCGCTTCGTCGCGTTCGCTTCCCAGGCAGCGAGCGCGATTTCGAGAGCGCGCCTGCCGTCATCGAGGCCGCACGCGACCGTTGTGTCGAACGTAATCGCGTCGGCGAAGTGTCGCCACTCTGCCGCGTAGGAAGCCACGAAGTCGCCACCCCGCCGCGCTTGACGGATGATGCGCGGCGTCTCCCGCAACGTTCGCCCAAGCCCGCGCAGGCGCGACTTCAAAGAGCCTGCATACTGCTCCGCGCCGAATCGCTCAAGCCCGTCGGCGCGATAAAACGAAACGCGCAGCCACCCGCGCTCCCCGTAGATTTCGAGTTCGTGATTCTCGCCCGTCCCTTCGGAGAAGGTCGAGACGATTTGCGTGCCTGCGCTCATTCGTCCCGCGACTATTGCCGTTTCGTCTTGCGACAAACTTGAGGCGGAGACTTCCTCCATCTCCGCTTCGAACAGAAAGCGGAGCAGGTCGAAGTGATGCACGCCGAGTTCAAAGAGCGCGCCGCCGCCCGACTGCCTGCGCTTGCGCCACTCCGTCAACTCGCCGCGCAGTCGCGCGCCGCTCGTGAACACCGTGCGCGCCAGCTTGATGTCGCCAAGCTCTCCGCCGCGAATAATCTCTTTGACCGCGCGCGCGAGGCGATGCCAGCGCAAGTTGAAGCCGACCAACACCTTGAGCGACGGATGTGCCGCGGCCTCCGCTCGCAAGCGGTCGCAGTCTTCAAGGCTCAGGGCCAGCGGTTTCTCTATAAAGACGTGCTTGCCAGCCTTGAGGGCCGCGAGCGCTGCTTCCGCGTGAAGCTGCGGCGGGACGCAAACAGCGACCGCGTTAACTTCTTCGTCCTCGATTAACTCGCGGTAATCCGCGTAGCGCGCCGCGCCGCCAAACTGCGCGCCGGCACGCTCAAGCCGTCCGGCGTTGATGTCCGCGAGCGCCTTGACCTCAATGCCGCGAGCGCCTCGTAGCGCGGGCAGATGACGCCGCTCGGTCACGTCTCCACAACCGATTATCCCGAGCCGAATTAAACGGACATTCTCGCTCAAGGATTGTCCACCTTCTTCTGCGCCCCGGCCCGCACGGCTTCATCCACAGCATAGACGAGTATCAAGTGTCCGGGCGTTTCGGCGATGCTGTAAGCGAGACAGAGGCCCGGATGAATACTGTCGCCGTCCAACAGCGGGCGCAGGCGCATGTGCTTGAAGTCGCGCTCGTTGACGACAAGATACTCGACTCCTTCGCGCCGCGCTCGCGCGATGAGCGTCTCGTATTCTTCGTCAATCAACTGGACGTGCCGCCCCTTCGCATAGAAGGCCGCAACCGGCACGGTTGACATGATGACGGGCGCGCTTGCGGCGTCGTGCTCTTTAATCCATGCGGCGGCGCGTTTCTGCCCGCCATAATCACTCCACTTATCGCCACGCAAAAGATAGATGGAGAGCGGCAACAGGGAAGCGAGCAAGATTGCGATGACGAGCGGCGCAGTGATTTTTCTAACTAACGATAGCCACCGCTTCGCGCTTCCCGCTCTCTCCAAAGTCTCGTTCATCCACTCCGCAAACTCTACGACGCCGTTCGCAGACCAGCAGAGCAAGAGCGGCACGAGCGGCACGATGAAGCGTATGTTCGGCAGCGTCACGCTGTAGCCCGCCAGCGTCGCCGCCACGAACGAGAAGAGATATAACTCGCGCCGAGCGCGGCTGCCCGTCCAACGTTTTCTAAAGAGTCCGAGCGCGGCCAGCAGCACGAAGGTCGGCGGAAAGATGAGATTGAAAATTTCATACTCGAACCGCAAGGCTTTCGTCACTTGCACGATGGCCGTCGTCATGTCAGGCACGAGCGGCGCAATCGTCGGCGCGAGTTCGCCTCCGGCCAGGCGGCTGCCCTGCCACAGATGCGCGGCAACTTTTCCGCTCAGCGTCCAAGCTCCCGTCTGCGCTCTGAGGTATAAGAGGTACGGCGCCGCCGCCAACATAAAGCCCGCGCAGAGCGCGAGAGCATTTCGCGCAGCCGTCTTGAAGGAGCTTGCTTTATCAAAAAGCTTTCGGCACAGCGTCGGCACAAGCAGCAACAGCAGAAACCCCGCGGCCTCCGGCTTCAACAGATAACAGGCGCCGAACGTCGCGCCCGCCAGAAGAAAGGAGCGCGCCCTCGCGCTTGACAATGCAGACCATCCGGCGAGGACGCCGCAGGTGAAGAGCAGCGTGTAGGTTGCTTCCGTGAGCAGCACGGTCGAGTAGTAAATCAGCAAAGGGTGCAGGGCGACGAGGCTCGCGCCCGTGCGCGCGGCGCGCTCGCCGTGCCAGTCGCGCATCAACCTGTAGCACGGAATGACCAGCAGGCTGCCCGCCACAACTGAGACGAGGCGGCCCGCCAATTCCGCGTCGGCGAACAAGAGCGACGAGAGGCCGACGAGCAATGGATAGAGCGGCGGCCAGTAAACGCTCAGACCTTCGTGTAGATTTCCGGCCAACAGGCTGCGACCGAGGGCGACGTATTGAACGCCATCCGGCGAAATTGCCTGCTCGAAACGCCAGAGGAGCAAGAGCCTCAACAGAAAGGCTGACAGCATCCAGCCGAGCGGCGTTCGCCAATGGCTTTCCGAGAGACGCCGCTTGAGTTGCGAGAGAGTCCGCGCGCCGCGCGGCGCGCGCTCGTTTGCGAGCGACGGGTGCGAGTCGTCTTGAAGCGGGCGCGAGTCTTCCGCGCTCGAACGCGTCGTCATCACGCGCTCATGTTTGAGAGCGTCAGCATCTTCCGTCTCCGGCGGGCGAACGCTAAGGCTTTCCATCTTTGACCTGCCCCGGCGCAGCCGGACGCGTGATGCCGAACACGTTCTTCAGAATGCTCAAGCCGTAGACGAGCGCGAACGTGGCGCCGCTGTAAAGATAGTAGAGCAAGAGCATGGCGAAGGAGCGCAGGGCAAACCAGTGGCCGCGCTGCCGCTTGAAAAAGCTGTAGCACCGCAGCTTGATGACGAAGACAGACGCTACTGCCGCAAGCGCCGCGATGAGCAGCGGCGGCAGGAAATAAGAGAGCGAGAGCAGCGCGAACGCCAGCCCGCACAGCAGCGCGCAGGCGCGCTCCGAGATGCGCAGGTTAAGCTCGTCTATCATCCCGCGCTCTTCCGTTATCAATTGCGACCAAGGCAGCGCGCGGCTCAGGATGTCCGTGCGCGCGAGCGAAAAAAGCGTCCAACGCTTCAAGTGCTTGACCTGCAACTCGCGGTCAAGAATTATCTTGAAGTCGGCGCGGCGCAAGCGTTGGCCGAGTTCTATATCTTCGATGGAGGGCTTGCGATACTTGCTCTCGTCAAAGCCACCGATGGCCTCGAAGGCTTCGCGGCGAATAGCGCCGCAGCCCGCCCAGAACGTCGCGGCGTTCGATGATGAGCCTTGATGAATAAAGTGGTGAAGCAGATTTTTATGCTGTGAAGCGAAGTTCAAAGCCGCAGGCTCGTCGTCGTAAGAGCCGAAGAGCGCGGCGGCGTTTTCTCTTTCCTGAAAGAAAGCGGCGACGCGTGAGAGCGTGTCTCGACGCACGACCACATCAGCGTCAACGAAAAGTATTAACTGCGCGAGCGCATGACTGGCTCCGCAATTTCGCGCCGCCGCAGGGCCGCGCCTCGAAGCGAGCCGAATCATCTCGACGCCGCGCGCGCGACAAACCTCTGCGCTGTCGTCGGTCGAATTATCGTCCACGACGACAATCTCGTAGTCTCGAAAATCCGACGCCAGCAAAGCCTCAAGGCATTGTTCCAGTTGCGCCCCGCCGTTGTAGACGGGGACGACGACCGAGAGATGCGGCGTGTGCTTCATCTGGAAACTTTAAGCCTCGTATTCGACGGCGGGCGCGCTCGTTCGGGACGTGGCGCGTTCGGGAACCAACGGCTGGCAGGCGGCCAACGCAGCCAGCGAAAGGCCCGCATCGTCGTCGCTCTCTGCGTCCTGTAACTCCTCTTGATATTCCTCGTCCGCGTTCGTCGCCCAGAGGTTATAACTCGCGCCCAGAATATTTTTCGCGGCCAGCAAACCCGTCATCATGGAATGGTCTTGATTGTTGTACTTGTGCATTCCGTTGCGACCCACGAGTTGCAGATTCGCAAGGCCGTCGAAGAAGCGGCGCACGGCGGCGAGCGATTCACGGTACGTTGAATCGTAAACCGGATACGCCTTCGGCACGCGAACGACGGTTCCTTCCTGCACGTCGGCGGCCTTAATCAAGCCGAGTTGTTCAAGCTCGCGCTTGCCTAGTTCGATGAGTTGCGCGTCCGGCATGCTCCACAGTTCGTCGTCCTCGAAACAAAAATATTCCAGACCGAGACACGTCTTCTCCTGATCCGGCACCATGTCGCGGCTCCAATTCTTAAAATTCTGGACGCGCCCGACTCTCACTTCCGGGTCGTGTATGTAAATCCAGTTGTCCTCGAACAAGTGAGGCTGATTGATAATCAGCGCGACGGTGAGAAAATCTCTGTACTGAAGTTTATCGGCGGCGGCGACGATGGCCGCGGGCGGCGCAGGCTCAAGCTTGCGTATCAACTCACGGATGGGCATGCTGCTGATGAAGTGAGAGCCGCGCAGGATTTCCTTCCGCCCGCGATTGATAATCTCGACACTCTGAACGGCGTCGCCCGTCCAATGAACGCGCTCGACGCGCGCGCCTGTGCTGATAACGCCGCCCATCTCTGTGACGAGCCCGGCCATCGTCTCCCACATCATGCCGGGGCCGAGACGCGGGTAATCAAATTCGTTGATGAGCGTCTTAACGACCGCGCCTTTCCCGCCGTTCGCGCGCCGCTTGAAAATATCCTTTAAGAGAACGGCGAGCGACAATCCTTTGATTCGCTGGCTGGCCCAGTCGGCTGTTATCTCGCTGCAAGGGATGCCCCAGACTTTCTCCGTGTACGACTTGAAAAACATTCTGTAGAGCCGGTGGCCGAAACGATTCGTCACCCATTGCTCAAAGTTCTGCTCGCGCTTTTCCGGGAGCGCTTGCGCCCGCAGGTAGCTGAGCAGGATGAGGCAGCCGTTCCACAGACCAAGATTGAAAAGCATTGCGCCCGCGCGCAGCGGATAGTGAAAGAATCTTTTGTTGTAGTAGATGCGAGAGAGCCGTTTGCGGCGGAGGAAATCTTCGGCGGCTAAGACTTCGCGCCAGATGTCCGCGACCACTTTGGCTTTGGTGTAGAAACGATGGCCGCCGATGTCGAAACGAAAATCTTTATAGTTGACGGTCTTGGCCAAGCCTCCGACAATCTTGTCTTGTTCCAGCACGACCGCAGCGACCCGCTCTTTGCAGAGTTGATAAGCAGCCGTCAACCCTGCCGGGCCACCACCGATGATAACGACTCTCCGGCTTCCCTGTTCTTCCATGTGATACCAACTCAAGCATGGCCATAAGATAAAAGAACATGACCGACGCTCTGACCGGAAAAGTTTGATGAGCGTGAGTCTCATCCTCAATCAGAGCTTGGCAGCACCTTAATTTAAACGAGCGGAAATGAAAAGGAAATTGACGAACGAAGACAGCAGAGCTTTGTTGCCCAAGCTCGTCATCAATCTCTTGCTCTGCTTCGTAAATTTTGCGCGATTAAGTGCGTGACGACCGGCGACCGCTGGCCGATGTGGAACGACCTCACGTGGTCTTGCGCGGCGCGGTCTTCGTTGGTGTGGCGCGCATGCTGGCGCATGTGTTCGGCCCACGATTCGACCAGAAAAGTCTCGACATAATGGCCGGGCCGGGCCGGGTTTGCGAATAAGCCCCAACGCGTGGCTCCGTCGCGCCGGACGATTCTTTTCAACTCGCGCATCGCTTCCGCAAACTCTCCTGCGCGCTCCGGCTCTATCTCGTAATCGACCGTGACAAGCACCGGGCCGTCTTCCGGGTGAGGCTCGCTGACGACGATTGGGTCTGACCAGTGAAGCGACGGCTCAAGGTTGAGTTCTTCCCCGATGCGCAGCGGAAAGAAGAAGGCCGCCACCAGACCAACTATCAATGCCGCCGCCGCGCAGAGCAGCGCATCGGAGATGCCGATGTGGGTTGCGACCGCGCCCCAGAAAGCGCTTCCCAACGCCATCCCGCCGAAGAAGACGAGCAGGTAAATTGCCAACACGCGCGCCCGCACCCAGGCCGGAACAATCGCTTGCACGGCGATGTTGAAGCTGGACATCAAGGCCATCCAGGCGACGCCGCCGAAGAGCATCACGACGCAGAGCAGGCCGAAAATATGCACCGTCGCCAGCGTGGCCGTCGTCGCCGCGAAGATAATCGTCCCGCCGATGACTAAGACGTTAGCCGAGACTTTGCGTCGTATCGCCGGCAGAATAAACGCGCCGAGAATCGCGCCCGCGCCCAAGCCGCCCAAGAGGACGCCGTAGCTGAACGCGCCAAGCCCTAGTTGCTGCCGCGCCACCAGCGGCATCATGGCCCACAGCGCGCTCGCGCAACTGACGAAGACGCCCGTGCGCGCCAACACCGCGCGCAAGCTAGGGTCATGACGCACATAGCGCACGCCTGCCCGCATCGCTCCAATCACACGTTCGGTCGGAGAGATGCTTGACGCAGGCTCTCTTTGCCAGCGATAGATGACAAAGAGCACGCCGACGAATGACAGCGAGTTCAACATGAAGACGGCCCAGGGGCCGACGGCTGCGACAAGGAAGCCTCCGAGCGCAGGCCCGACGGCGCGCGCGATGTTGAAAGCGACGCTGTTGAGAGAGACGGCGGCGGCCAGTTCGGAGCGTGGAACAAGCTCCGGCATAATCGCTTGCCATGCCGGAGCGTTCAAGGCCGAGCCGAGCCCCAGAAAGAAGATGAGCAGCAGCAAGACCCAGGGCGTTGTGAGTCCGAAGAGCGTCAGCAGTCCGAGGGTGACGGCGGAAACGAGCATCCATCCCTGCGTGTAGAGCAGCAAGCGGCGGCGGTCAACTATGTCCGCGAGCGCGCCTGCGGGGAGGGCCAGCAGAAAGAGCGGAGCGTTTTCCGCGGTCTGCATCAGCGCGACCATCAAGGGAGACGGAGCCAGCGTCGTCATCAACCAGTCGGCCCCGACGTTGTGCATCCATGTGCCGATGTTTGACGCGACGGCGGCGAGCCACAGAGCGCGAAACAGCGGATGCGATAACGGACTCCATGCCGTGGCCGGTTTCGCTTCCGCTTGAATTGCGACGCTCTCTTCAATGCTTGACATCAAATCTTCTCTGCGCGCTTTGACCGTTCGCTTAAATTCTTGCGCCCGACCTTAGCACGAATGCCGCTCGCCGGACGAGGGCGTCGAAAAACCGCCCGCCCGGCTACAATGAGATGAACAGATTTCTTTTTAATCAAAAAATCATGGAGAAAACGATGCCCATTCAGATTCCAATCGAGTCGTTCAAGAAAGAGTTGTTCGAGTGTTTGGATGAAACCTTTGAGCAGACGCACGGGATATATCTTGATAAAGGCACGTCGCTGCTTGAAACGTTGGAAAGCGTTTCCGCCGAAGACGCTTCGCGCCCGGTTGCGGAAGGGTGCGCCTCGATTGTTGCGCACGTCGAGCACGTCCGCTTCTACTTAGACGTGCTCAACGAGATGATGCAAAGGGAAGAGGCAGCGAAAGTTGACTGGCGCGCAATCTGGCAGAATGCGCGCGAGGTGACGCCGGAAGAATGGGCGGAACAGAAGCGACGGCTCAAGGAGAGCTATCAAAGAATGTTGGCCACAATCAAAGATTATGAGCGATGGGAAGGCGAATACGGGATTGCCGGTTCGCTGGCCGTGCTGGCTCACACGGCTTATCATCTGGGCAGCATACGCCAGACCTTGCGCGTGATTAAATCGGACAGGAGCGAAAACTGAGCTTGTCGCAAAGAGCGCGAAACGCGCTCAACTTATCCGCCCACGCCGTTCATCAAATGTAAGCAATAGTAATAATCAATCGAGTAAATAATCACTATAAATAATATGTACAAAGCGACGGCAACGGATAGTTTCCTGCCAATGCTCTTTCGTGAAGCCACCGCGCCTAAATAAACAAAGCATGAGGCTGAGGCAGCGCTTATCCCGATAAAGATATAAGCCAGACTCTGCTCTGCGCTCTCCAGTTCAGTTATAAAACCATCTGGAAAGCCGAGCAGGTAGATGTATTCCATGTAAACGAGGAATGGCAATGCCAGAGCGACGCAGCCGATGAGATAAGCAACAATGCGATTCGATTTCATGCTTCAAGCCGATTCGATATACTTACGCCGCCGGAAAGAATGGGGAAAGGCCCGGCTGTCGTGCAACTTTGATAAAGCCGTTGACAGGGGGCCGTGGGCATACCTACAATGAGCCATCTTATCCAGCTTAATTATCTTCGTAAAAGACCGAGTGGCATCTGTCATCAACAGGAGGAATCTTATGCCGCGTCATCGCGCTGTTGGCCTTCTCATCGCCGCCCTCTTCGTCGCCTTCGGGGCATGGACGCTCGCCTCCGGCACGTTCGGCCAAACGCGCGACCGGAAAGGCTCTGCCGCGAGCCGCGCGCAAGGACTTGCCGCTTGGGAGCAAGTCTATACGGTCTTGACTCATCCGCGTTGCATCAACTGCCACACCGCCACGAATTATCCGCAACAGGGAGACGACCGCCATCGTCATTTTGCCAACGTGATTCGCGGGCCGGAAGGCAAAGGCGTGCCTGCCCTGAATTGCGCGACCTGTCATCAAGAGTCTAACGCGGACAGCACGGGCGTCCCCGGCGGACACGACTGGCACCTTGCGCCGCTCTCCATGAAGTGGCAAGACCTGAACGACAATCCTTTGTCGAGCGCGGCCATTTGTCGTGCCGTCACAGACCGCTCAAGAAATGAGAATATGGGCGGGCCGGAATTGCTCAAGCATCACGAAGAAGCGCAGCTTGTGCTGTGGGCATGGAATCCGGGCCGTCGCCCGGACGGCACGATGCGCACTACGCCGCCTCTTTCACATGAAGAGTTTGTTGCCGCGACCCACCGTTGGGTTGAGGCAGGGATGCCATGCCCGCAGAGTAGATAAGGAGAAACAGCGATGGCAAAGTTTCATCTCACGGTCAACGGACAGCGCAAGGAAGTAACGGTTGACCCTTCGACGCCGCTGCTCTGGGTCTTGCGTGAAGACTTGAAGATGACCGGGACGAAGTACGGCTGCGGCGTCAGCGCTTGCGGAGCCTGCACGGTGCATGTGAACGGCGTGGCGACGCGCTCTTGCATGCTTCCCATTTCGCTGCTCGGAGAGCGGCCCGTCGTGACAATCGAAGCGATGAGCGATGACCCCGTGGGGCGCGTTGTGCAGGACGCATGGGTCGAGAAGGACGTGGTGCAATGCGGCTACTGCCAGAGCGGTCAGATTATGAGCGCGGTCGCGCTTCTCAAGCACACGCCCAGGCCGACGGACACCAACATTGAAGAATCCATGGGCGGGAACATCTGCCGCTGCGCCACCTACGTCCGCATACGCGAAGCCATCAAGACAGCCGCGCAACAGTTGAAGTAAAGGGAGGCGAAGGATGACGTTCAAGACTACAAACGCTGACGAGCCACAACTGAGCCGTCGAAATTTCCTGCGCGTCTCGGCGACTGCCGCGGGCGGACTGCTCGTCGCGCTCTATCTCAATCCTTCCGCGACCGCGCAGGAGGGAGGCCCGCCAAGGCCACAGCAGAAAGTCTATCCGCCGGACGCCTTCGTCCATATCCGGCAAGACGGCAAGATTGTTATTCAAGTAAATCGTTTGGAGTTTGGACAAGGCGTGCAGACCGCTTTGCCGATGATATTGGCTGACGAGATGGATGCGGATTGGTCGCAAGTCGTGGCGGAACTCGCTCCCGCCGCGGATGTTTATAGAGACCCCGTGTTCGGCATTCAGATGGTCGGCGGCTCCGGCTCCATCGCTCATTCATTTCAGCAGTATCGTGAACTCGGAGCCAAGACGCGCGCGATGCTCGTCATTGCCGCCGCGAATCGTTGGAACATCGCGCCCGACAAATGCCGCACGGAGCAGAGCGTCGTTCACGGGCCGGGCGGCCAATCCGCAAAGTATGCGGAGCTTGCGACCGACGCCGCGCGCGTGGCGGTTCCGGCCAGCGTGCGACTCAAGAACCCGCAGGAGTTTCGGCTGGTGGGGAAGAGAACCAGACGACTCGACAGCCGCCCCAAGTGTGACGGCTCTTTGAAGTTCGGACTCGACCTTGACATGCCCGGAATGAAGGTGGCTGTCGTCGCTCATCCGCCCGTGTTCGGGGCGCGCGTCAAGAGCCTGGACGATAAGGCGGCGCGCGGCGTCGAAGGCGTGCGCGAAGTCTTTGAGATTCCGCTCGCGCGCGGAACAGGGGTCGCCATCGTGGCCGACAAATACTGGCCCGCCAAACAGGCGCGCGGCCTGCTGAAGATAGACTGGGATTTCTCCGGCGTCGAGCGGGCCGACAGTTCGCGTTTGCGCGAGCAGTACAAACAACTCTCGCACACCGCCGGGTTAAAGTCTGTCGCCCGTGGCGACGCGAAGGCGATTGACAACATTGCCACGGCGAATCGCATCGTCGCCGAGTTTGAATTTCCTTATCTGGCCCACTCGCCGATGGAGCCTTTGAACACGACGATACGCTTTGACGGCAAGAGCGCGGAGGCTTGGGCGGGTTCGCAGTTTCAGACATTCGACCAGATGGCCATCGCCGAAGTCCTCGGATTGAAGCCGGAGCAAGTCACCTTTCACACAGAGATGGCGGGCGGCGGCTTCGGGCGCCGCGCCGTCACGGATTCGCATGTGCAGCGCGAGGCGGCGCAAATCGCCAAGCGTCTGCGCGGCACGCCCGTCAAGCTCATCTGGTCGCGCGAGGACGACATACGCGGAGGCTACTATCGCCCGATGCATGTGCACCGCGTCGAAGTCGGCATCGGCTCGGACGGGATGCCGTCGGCATGGCGGCATGTCGTCGTCGGCCAATCGCTGCTGGCCGGAACGCCCTTCGCTATGATGATGAAAGACGGCGTTGATTCGTCGTCGGTCGAAGGAGCTTCCGACACGCATTACAACATTCCCAATCAACACGTCTCCGTTCATCATCCAACCGTCAACGTGCCTGTGCTGTGGTGGCGCTCGGTCGGTCACACGCACACGGCCTACGTGATGGAGACGCTGGTTGACGAACTGGCGACGCGCGCCAAAGTAGACCCGATTGAGTACCGCCGAAAGCTTCTCAAACCGGAGGCGAAGAAGCTGCTCGCGGCGCTTGACCTGATGGATGAGAAGAGCGCTGTCTGGCGTCGCAATCTTCCGAAGGGCCACGCCGCGGGCTTCTCTTGTCACGAGTCTTTCGGAACGGGCGTCGCCTGCGCCGTCGAAGTCTCAATCGAAAACAAGCGGCCCAAAGTTCATCGCGTGACGGTCGCAGTTGACCCCGGCATCGCGGTCAATCCGCTGACCATCGAGAGCCAGTTTCAAGCGGGCGTGGGATTCGGTTTGTCGCAGTTGATGGCGAAGGGCGCAATCACGCTCAAGGACGGCATGGTGGAGCAGCGAAACTTTGACGGCTACGTTCCGCCTTACATCGTTGATGCCCCGGTCGCGGTGGATGTGCATAT
Organism: Blastocatellia bacterium; assembly: GCA_033855775.1. Taxonomy (GTDB): domain Bacteria; phylum Acidobacteriota; class Blastocatellia; order Pyrinomonadales; family Pyrinomonadaceae; genus DASVTR01. Next base: position 39,757 of record JAWVFT010000133.1, read on the forward strand.
CGTGCCGAGCGCGGAGGCTCCGTCAGGATGCGGCGAGCCGCCGGTTCCGGTCATCTCGCCCGCCGTGGTCAACGCGCTGTCCAGGCTGACAGGGAAACGCTATCGCAGCCTGCCGCTTGTCGCCGTCTGAGCTTGCGCGTGAGGCTATCTACAAAAAGTAATCAGCCGCCACACTTGAAACGAGCAAGCGTGGCGGCTGAACTATTATCAACAACATCATCAACAACTACTGCGTCAACTCTGCTGTGATGACGGCGCCGCCCATCTGCGGCACCGTCGCGCTAATCTTCAAGACCTGGCGTGTCGCTTTATCAATCCACACGATAGTCTTGCCGCCCTCGCCTTCGGCGGAGGTGACTTCGAGCTTAAAGGCGTCGAAGGTTCCAGCCGGAACCGTGGCCTTCTCCGTCCCGACGACTTTCAGTTGCATCAGCTTGACCTTCTGCGACTGGACATCGAAATTACGAAACGTCGCGGTGTAGCCTTCGGCCAGCGGCAGCGTCGCCATGACCATGTGCGCGCCCGCGCCGTCTGCGAAGAGCGCGCCGCCGAGGTCTGCGGAAACGGTCTTCGCCTGCCCGTTGACGCTCATCGTCCCGCTTGCCTTGTTGTCTTTAAAAACGAGGTCAACGGTCAACGGCCCTTGCTTGATGGAACGATTGGTCAGAGCCAGAGTGCCTTTCTCAATCGTCGAGCGGTCTGTGATGTCTCCCATCGGCAGCGAAGCCGTTTCGGTCACAACCCAGGCTCCGTTCTCTTCCTTCGTTTCGGTCTTGACGGTCATCGGAATCGACTGGCCGTTGGCCTCGATGCTGGCCTTGAAGCTCGACGTTCCCGGCTTTAAGTCAACGACAGGCTTGGGCATGCTCGAAGTAGGAGCCTCCGTCTTCTTCTTGACTTCGACCGTCTTCACGTCAACCGTGATGTCCTTCAGGCGTTGGGCCACCTCCGGCGTCATGCTCTCTTGAAAGCGTCCGCCCAGGTGCTTGGCGAGAAATTTCTCCGCCGCCGCAATCATTGCCATGTTGTTGACGGGCCGCTGGAAGCCGTGTCCTTCGTCCGGCGCGACTAAGTATTCGACAGGGAAGCCACGCTCGCGCAGGGCCACGACGATTTGGTCGGACTCGGCCTTGTTGACGCGCGGGTCGTTGGCTCCCTGCACGACGAGCAAAGGCGCTTTGATTTTGTCCGCGGAGTTGAGCGGCGATTGCCGTTCGAGTTGGGCTTTGCCTTCGGGCGTCGCGGGGTCGCCCATGCGCTCGTAGAAGACTTTGCGGATTGACTCCCAGTAGGGCGGGATGGAGTTGAGCAGCGTCAGCAAATTCGAAGGGCCGACGATGGAGACGCCCGCGGCGTAAACTTCGGGCGTGAAGGCCAGCCCCGCCAGCGTCGCATAGCCGCCGTAAGAGCCGCCCATGATGCCGACGCGCTTCGGGTCAATGATGCCCTGCGTGACCAGATACTTGACGCCCCAGGTTAAATCGTCCTGCATCTTCTGGCCCCACTCTTTGTTGCCTGAGTTGAGCAGCTTCTTGCCGTAGCCGACAGAGGCGCGGAAGTTCGGTTGCAGGACGGCGTAGCCGCGATTGGCTAGAAACTGCGCGAACGCGCTGTAGCCCCATGCGTCGCGCCCCCATGGGCCGCCGTGCGGGAAGACGACGAGCGGCAAATTCTTCGGGGCGATGCCAGCCGGAACGGTCAGGTAAGCCGGAATCTCAAGCCCGTCTGAAGATTTGTAGCTGATGGCCTTCATCGTGGCCAGTTGCTCGCGCGGCAGTTTCTCAAAGACGCGATACTGAAAGGTGAGCTTCTTGGTCTGGCGGTCGAAGAGATGACGCTCGCCCGGCTCCGTGTCGCTGTTGGCGCTAATCAACCAGAGCCGCTCGTCTCTGGTGCTGGAACCGAGGCCGATTTCCTTGCCCGGCAGTTGCTTCTTGAGCAGGTTGTAGTCGGATTCGAAGGCTTTATCCTTCCAGTAGATTCGTGTCTTCTCGTCGTTATAAGTGGTCGCTACCAAATCGTCCGTCAGGTCTGAGAAGATGGCCGCTTGAAAGTCAACGCGATTCTTCGGGTCTGTCTCGACCAACTCTTCCTTGCTCGTCTCCGGGTCGAACAAGACGAGGCGCGTTAACTCGGCATCGCCCTTGTTGGTTTCCATGTAGACGCGCTTGCCGTCTTTATGAAAGCGCACGGGGCCGCACGATTCGAAGACGCTACAGGAATAGATTTTCTTGAAGCCGTCCGCGTCCACGCGCAGGATTTCCGTGTCGCCGTTTTCAGCCGAGCGCGTGGCAAGGCGGAGTTGGTCTTTAACGTCGAAGACCCATCCTGTGAGGCGCTCCGTGTTGCGGCGCACGAGGGTGCGTTCGCCCGTCGAAATCTTGAGCTTGTAGAGGTCGTGCCAGGCCGGGTCGCGGTCGTTCAGCCCGACGTAAACGATGTCCGGGTCGCTCTTCGGCGAGGCGTAGAGAACCGCCCGCACGCCTTTGAGGTCGGTCAAATTTCTGGCCGCCGGAACCTGCTGACCCGTTGCCGGACTATCAGACGGATTCACCGCATAGACGTTATAGTTTTCGTTGCCGCCCTGATCTTGCACGAACATGATGAACTTGCCGTCGCGGCTCCAGGAGTAAGCGGGAATCGGGCGTTTGGCTTCGTTGGTGATGGGGCGGGCCGCGTCAAACGGCTCTTCTGTGCGCTTGACCCAGATGTTGCGCGTGCCGTTCAAGGGTTTGATGAACGAGATATATTTTCCGTCGGGCGAAAGCTGCGCGCCGGAGATTTCGGGGTTGCCGAAAAATAGCTCGCGGTCAATCAAGGGCGGCAGGCCGGATTGCTGCGCCAGCGCCGTGCCGGAAAGCGAGAGCAAGCTGGCCGAAAGTAGAATCAAGAACGTCCACGTTATTTTCAGGAGCGAGCGCGCCCCTTTTGAGCAAACTTGAGTAGAGTTTTGTTTGTGCATAAATTTAAACCTTTGTGAATTGGACAAAATCGGACGAAAAACGATGCGACAAGCATATTACGCAGGGCTTGCCGCGAGGTTTCGCTGATTTGCCGGACAAGCCTTAAGTTAATCCAGCCGTCGCTTTGTAGAGCCACGGCTTCAACCCTTTTCAGGCGCGCAAACTGGCCGCCTGTTTCATAACGAACCGGCAAGTTGTTTTATAACAAACCGGCAAGGCTCAACGTATATTATGCGAATCAGGAGTAGAAAGTGAGCAACAAACAGGCGACGGCGAGTTTGCCGTAGCAATGCACCTTCAGCCCCTGACTCGAACGAACGCGCGAGGCGTTCTGTAAATCCGTTGTTTGAATCAG
>JAWVFT010000134.1:0-49838 GCA_033855775.1 Blastocatellia bacterium
CGTACGGGTTAACGGAGAAGGCGATCGCGGCGGCGCGGCAGATCCGGTTCAGTCCGGCGATGAAGGATGGGCGAGCGGTGTCGCAGTTTGTGCAGATCGAATACAACTTCAATCTCTACTGAGAGACGACTATCTCGCTACTGATTCTCCGGCTGGCCTTCAGTTCGGACGGCTTAAGCTTAAAGGCGGCGCTTCTGCGATGGCGAGGAGCGCCGCTTTTAATTTGCCTGAAAAGTTTGCGGGCTGGCTGCAAGCTCTCAGAGGCGCGGCGTTCTATGACAGAGAATGATTTGGAACCGTGGCCGGAGCCGAGCGTCTAACGAGAAGTAGCCTGTGTCAGTCGAGACGAAATCGCGTGGCGCTGGCGACTCGCGCTGCGCGCCTCGGAAACCCTCGCGCCTATTTTAGAGAAGGAGAAGTCTGATGTCCCGAAAGCCCTTGATGAGAGTGATGCTCTTGCTGGCGTTCATCGTCGCCGGAGTGATGGTCTTTATCGCATATAAAGGAACGGAGACGGTCGTTGCCGCTGCCGCCGAAAGCGAGACGCCGGGCGCGTTGCAGGCTGTGGACGCGAGTGGGAAATTGAAGGGCATCTGCCCGCTCAAGCACACGAGCGTGAAAGCGGAAATTAGCGGCTTTCTCTCGCGCGTCTCTGTGACGCAGGAGTTTGAGAATCCGTTCAAGGAGAAGATAGAAGCCGTCTATACTTTCCCTTTGCCGCAGGCGGCTGCCGTTGACGACATGACCATGATTGTCGGCGAGCGCACGGTGCGCGGGCGCATCCTGCGGCGCGAGCAGGCGCAAGCCGTTTACGAGGCTGCGAAGAATAACGGGCAAGTGGCGAGCCTGCTCGATCAGGAGCGGCCGAACATCTTCACGCAGTCTGTGGCCAACATCATGCCGGGCGAGAAGGTGACGGTCGTGATTAGTTACGTCGAGACGTTGAAGTATGAGGACGGCTCGTATGAGTTTGTCTTCCCGATGGTCGTCGGGCCGCGCTATGTGCCGGGAGCAGCGACGGGGCAGCAGGGCGGCGGCTTCGCGCCGGACACGACTAAAGTTCCTGATGGCTCGCGCATCACGCCGCAGGTCGCCGCGCGGGGCATGCGCGCCGGACACGATATTTCAGTCGAAGTCTCGCTCGACGCGGGCGTGCCGCTAGACGATTTGCAGTCAAGCTCTCATGCCGTTGATGTCCAGAAAACCGGCGCGGGCCGCGCCGTCGTTAAGCTCAAAGATGCGGAGACGATTCCGAACAAGGATTTCATCTTGAAGTATGACGTGGCGGGCCGCAAGGTTGAGGACGCCGTGCTGACGCATCGTTCGGGCAAGGGCGGCTTCTTCACTTTGATTCTGCAACCGCCAGACCGCGTGACCGCCGAAGACGTGACGCCGAAGGAGATTGTCTTCGTGCTGGACACTTCGGGTTCGATGGGCGGCTTCCCGATTGAGAAGGCGAAGGAAGCGATGAAGCTGGCGCTCGACGGATTGTACCCGCAGGACACCTTCAACTTGATTACGTTCGCGGGCGACACCAACATTCTCTTTCCGCAGCCCGTGGCCGCAACGAAAGAGAATCTCGACAAGGCGCAGAAGTTTTTGGAGACGCGCGAGGGCGGCGGCGGAACCGAGATGATGAAAGCCATCCGCGCCGCGCTCGACCCGTCGGACGCTGCTGACCATATACGCATCGTCTGCTTCATGACGGACGGCTACGTCGGCGATGACATGACGATTATCGGTGAAGTGCAGAAGCACCCGAACGCGCGCGTCTTCTCGTTCGGCATAGGCAGTTCGGTCAATCGTTTTCTGCTCGACAAGATGGCGGAGTACGGGCGCGGCGAAGTCGAGTATGTCGGGCTTGATGACGATGGCTCGGCGGCGGCGCGTCGTTTCCACGAGCGCGTGCGTAGCCCGCTCCTGACGGACATCTCCGTTGACTGGGCAGGCTTGCCCGTCGCGGACGTGTACCCGCAACGCATCCCGGATTTGTTCAGCGCGAAGCCTGTGATGTTGACGGGTCGCTTCACGGGCGGAGGCAAGGGCGTGATTCGTTTGAAGGGGAAGATGTCCGGCCGCGATTTCGTGCGCGAGATTCCCGTCGAGTTGCCGGAGCAGCAACCGCAGCATGACGTGCTGGCGACGCTGTGGGCGCGGACGCGGATTGACGATTTGATGGGACAGGATTACGGCGGAGCGCAGAACGGCCACATGCGTTCCGACTTGCAGGAGACAATCACACAGCTTGGCCTCGAATATCGTTTGATGACGCAGTTCACTTCGTTCGTCGCGGTCGAAGAGATGACTATCACGGATGGCGGAGCGCCGCGTCGCGTCGAAGTCCCGGTCGAGATGCCGGAAGGCGTCAGCCGTCAGGGCGTCTTCGGCGAGGATGATGAAAAGAAGCCGATGCCCTTGAAGAGCGTGCAGTACGTTGGCGGCAACACGAGCAGCTATCGCAACGTTAGCCCAACCGGCAGCAGCGGCACGGGCGGCATCACAGGTCGCGTCGGCCCGACGCCGCGCAAGGAGAAGGCCGGTAGCAAGCAACCGCGTTCGTGGCCGACGGCTCCGCCGCCGCCGGCTCCGAAGCAGAGCAACAGACCCATAATGGGCAGCGGCTCCGTTATCGCGGCGGATGAAGCCGATGCCACTCGCCCGTTGACGAAGGAAGAGCAGCAGCGGCAGGACGCGCTCTCGCGGCTGCACCCGTCAATCGCCGCCATCATCGAGCGGCTGTCGAAGAAGGACTCGCAGCCCGCCACGGATGAAGCGAAGTTTGTCCGCGACGGCAAAGCCGAAGTGCAAATCTGGCTGCTTGATAAAACACCCGAAGCTCTCGCGCAACTCAAGCAACTCGGCTTCGAGGTCGTGCTTGACCCGAAGAGCAGCAAGGTCGTCATCGGTCGAATCCCGATTGAGAAGCTGTCGAAGCTGGCCGAGTTGAAATCGGTGCGTTACATCGCGCCGCAGTTCGGCGGCAGTTAGAGCTTCAATCAAGTTGAGCAGCGGCGGCGACGATGAATAAAGTCGCCGCCGCTTTTTTTTGATAAGGCATCAACGATTGCCGTGGCGTGAGCGGCGCGAGCGTTCCAGCGCGGGGCCGAGCCTGCGTCGCATCGCTTCATCAACTCTCTGTCGCTCGTCCGCAACTCTCTGTTGTTCGTCCGCCGCTTTTCGTCGCTCGTCACCCGTCGCCTGAGCTTGCTCGCCGCGCTCCTTCGTTGTCGCCTGCTCCTGCCTGGTCGGCGTGAGCAGGGATTGCAGCAGAGCCGAGCGGGCCGGCTTGCCCGCGTCGAGGGCGAAGGGGACGCACGCCTGACAGCGCGGCCAGAGACGCAAGCCTTGCCCGCTCGCGCCGTCGCGCGTGAACATCTCGCCCGCCGCCACGAGGCCGCCGCAACGCGCGCACACCAATGGCCGCAAAGCGCGATACGCCGTTCCCTTCGCCCCGTCGCCAAAGAGAGCCTGACCGATAATCTCGCTGACACCATCCTTCATTGGAGCGTCACAGCCCGACTTGTTTTCGTCGTCGAATACTTAAGCGCGAAACTTTCGCCCGCGCCGGAAAGCTCATCTGTCGAGCCCTCAGATTATCATGAAAGGCAAGCTCCGGCGCTTTAGAGTTAATAAACCGAGGCCGCGAGCGTTATTTGAATAGCAGCGAATTAGTGGAACTTTCGGCGGGCCGTGCGTGAATAGCAAGAGAGACGGCGGAAGTTTTGAAACAAAATCGCGCGGTCGCGCGTTTGCAGCACAGAGCAATAAAATCTGGCCGTCGTGTCTCCGGCGGAATGAGCGCGCCGGGACGACCCGCAGCCAAGCCACCTTTGACGAGCGAAGCAATCTTTGATAGCCAGGACCTGTAACCCTTTAATCATCGAGCGGATGTCGCACACGATTCCGTCCAATCCGGGAACCCGCCCGCGCGCTGGAAGGCAGGAAAGATGAGGCTCAAATCCAAATACGTCGTGCTGGTCGCGTTAATCACGCTGACCGCGACGCCACGCGCTTTAGACCAATTGACAGACTTGAAAAATCAGGCTCAGGACAGATTCAGAGCCGAGTTGCTGAACATCTTCTGGAACTTTACGACGCCGGAATCGAGGCGCGACAGCGCGCGACAGAACGCAGAATTTCTGGCGCGCATGCAAGCCGCCGCGCCCGTCTGCCCGTTGGCGGAGGCAGCGGCCAGAGAGCGCGTCGTTCGTGGCCTCAACCGCTCGGCTCGCTCGAACACGAACGCGGTTGCGCTTAAGCCTCGTCAGCCTTCGACCTTCGAATGGTCATCCGACAATCACATCGCCGCGGCTCAAGCGAATCAGGCCAGCGACTTTATCATGATGGACGAGCAGGCTGCGCCCGCCAAAGTGAGTTCACTGAGCGGCGCATGGCTGAGCAACGAGTGGCGGCAAGTCTTGCCCGTCGCCGCGAATCTTAAAGGCCGCGCGCCGTTTGCCGAGGTCGCCAAGACTCCGAGGATAGACGAGGCCATCGCCCGGCTCGATGTCGAGCGAGAGGCGTTGGCCGAAGCCCTGCCCGCGCCGCGCCCGCGCATGTCGTCGCCGCGAGAGTTGACAGCAGCGCGAGCGTTCGCGCAAAAGTTTGTCCAGACAAACTTTCAAACGCAATTGTCGAACAATCAAATACAACTACCGGAAAATTTTGAAATCCTGCTGACCGACAAGGCCCTCAATAGCGATACTCTCATCAAGATTCACGAAGCTCTTTCGCCTGCGAAGACGAAATGCCGCGTCCGCGTCCTTCGCATCGCGCCCGAAGCCCCGCGCCCGCTCGAAAAGCCAGCCATCGTTTCTTAAACGAAAGTCCAAAGTCTAAAGTCCAATGTCCAAAGTCAAGAGCCTAGCGTTCTGACTTTGGACATTGGACTTTAGACTTGTCTTTAAGATTAGACTTTGGACTTGTCTTTCTTCTTGACGATGCGCGGGCGGCGCGCGTAAGTTTGAAGGCAGTGATTCAGTGTTTCTTTTCGCGGCGTGAATTTTTCTCGCGCGCCGGTTTGAAGGGCGACGAGGGGAGCGCGCCGTGGCGAGCCTTGTCATGGACGGCTTTGTAAAGAGGAGCAGGCGATGGCGAAAGAGCGAGGGCGCAAGCAGGCGAATGACGAGCAGCAGGGTGTCACGCGGCGCGGATTTTTGAAGGGCGCGGGCCTGACGGCGGCGGGCGCGGCGATTTTAGACGGCAGCTTGCTCGGCGCGAGCGAAGCTGTCGCTCCTGAGCCGAAAGTGTTGGGGCCGGGGCGCGTGGGCCTCAGCCTGCGAGTCAATCATCAAGCGCGTCGCGTCGAAGTCGAGCCGCGCACGACGCTGGCCGAAGCCCTGCGCTTCGACTTAGGCTTGACCGGCACGAAGGTCGTCTGCGACCGCGGCTCCTGCTCGGCCTGCACGGTCTGGCTTGACGGCATGCCCGTCTGTTCCTGCATGACGCTGGCGGTCGATGTCGGAGCGCGCAACGTGACGACGATTGAAGGACTCGCCACAGAGAACGGCGAGAAGCTGCATCCGGTGCAGGAAGCCTTTATCGAATACGACGCGATGCAGTGTGGCTATTGCACGCCGGGCATGATTATGAGTTGCGCGGCTCTGCTTGAGCGGCAGCCGCATCCGACGCTCGAAGACGTGAAGACGGCGACGAGCGGCAATCTCTGTCGCTGCGGAACGTATCCGAAAGTCTTCGAGGCGACACTCTCAGCCGCGCGCGGCGGACAGCGGAAGGGAGACTGAAACGAAGATGAGCGGGCAAGCCCAATCGAAGCAACGCGGGAAGAAGAGAGCGACCAAAGCCGGAGTTTCAAAAGCCGGAACTTCCGCCGCGGCCAAGGCTGGCCCGGCCTCTGCTCCGACGGGCGAGACGCCCGTGCCGAAGGCCGCCGCGGAACAAGCCAAGGCAGCGAAGGCGGAGAAGCATGACGGGGACGCGAAGCAGACTCGGCAGGAGTTTCTGCCCGTGGGCATCGTCGGGGCCGGGATGACGGAGGTCGAGCGCGCTGTTCCGTTGGACGAGCCACCGCCGTTGCCCGTCAACGCGAAGCTCTCCGTGATAGGCAAGCGGACGCCGCGCGTTGACGGTCGCGCGAAGGTGACGGGCGCGGCGCGCTACACGGCTGACGTGCGCCTTCCCGGAATGCTCTATGCGCGGCTCATCACTTCGCCGCACCCGCACGCGCGCATCCGCTCGATTGACACGAGCGAGGCGGAGCGTCATCCGTCCGTGCGAGCCGTGCACGTGCTCGACCGCGTGCTCGGCAACGCCGAACTGCGCGACAAGTCGAAGGAGTTGCCGGGCAAGTTTCCGATTGTGCGTTTCGCCGGACAACCTATCGCGGCCATCGCCGCGACGACGCAAACGGATGCTGACGAAGCGGCGCGGCTCGTTCATGTTGATTATGAAACGCTGCCCTTCGTCGTCAATCTTGAAGAGGCGCGCAAGAGCGATGCGCCGCTCGTCTTTCCCGGCCCTGCGGATCAGGCGGCGACGGCTGGCGGCGGTGGCGGTCCGGCGGGCGTGGCGCAGAAGGGAAACGTTCGCGGGCCGGTCAAGGGCGGCCCCGGCGGCCAGCCGAAGGGCGACGTTAAGAAAGGCTTCAGCGAAGCGGAGGTCCTGGTCGAAGGAGAGTTTCGCACGCAGGCGCAGACGCACTCGGCGCTTGAAACGCATGGCGTCGTCGCGGACTGGCGAGCAGACGAACTCGTCGTCTATTCCTCGACCCAAGGGACATCGAGCGTGCGCGACGAGTTGGCGGAAATCTTCAAGCTGCCGAAGAGCAAGGTGCGCGTTATCACGGAATATATGGGCGGCGGGTTCGGGGCGAAGTTTGGCGCGGGCAACTACGGCATGCTCGCCGCGCATTTGTCTAAGAAGACGAACGCGCCCGTGCGCTTGATGCTCGACCGCAAGGACGAACACCTGTCGGTCGGCAATCGCCCTGACTCTGTGCAGCGTTTGAAAATCGGGGCAAGGCGCACGGGCGCGCTGACGGCCATTCACCTGCAATCTTACGGCACGGCCGGCACAGGCACGGGCGCAGGCACGGCTGGCCCCGCGCAGAATATGTACGAGTGCCCGAACATCCTGACAGAGGAGTCGGACATCTTCACGCACGCAGGTCCGGCGGCGGCCTTTCGCGCGCCCGGACATCCGCAGGGCTGCTTCGCGCTCGAACAGTTAATAGACGAACTGGCCGAACGCTTGCAGCTTGACCCGCTCGCCTTGCGCGACAAGATTGACGACAGCCCGGCTCGTCGTGAGGAGCGACGCATCGGGGCCGAGCGCGTCAAGTGGGCGCGGCGACACGCGCCGGGCGCGGACGCTGGCGCGGTCAAGCGCGGCCTCGGCGTGGCGCAGTCGGTCTGGTATCGCTTAATCAATCTGGATTCATCGTGCGAGGTGAGAGTCACGCGCGACGGCTCGGTCGAGTTGCTGTCAGGCGTGCAGGACATCGGCGGCGGGATTCGCACGGCGTTGGCGCAGGTCGTCGCCGAAGAGTTTGGCCTTCGCCCAACGGACATCAACATCAAAATCGGCGACACGTCGTTTCCCGGCGGCCCCGCTTCGGGCGGCAGCATGACGACCGGCTCGATCACTCCGGCGGCGCGCAACGCCGCGCACAACGTCCGGCAACAATTGCTCGAACAGATTGCTCCGCAGTTTGGCGCAGAGCCTGCTCTCCTTGAAATGCGCGACGGCGCGGTTTACGCGCGCGGCGTGAAGGGAAAGATTTCGAGCGCGGGGCCGCGGAAGCTTTTGACCTTCAAGCAGGCGGCGGCGCGCTTGAAGACGGAACAGATTGCCGCGCGTGCGAGCCGCGCGGACGATTACGGCGGCTTCGCTTTCAAGAATCAGGAGGCGGCGTTCGGCTTCGGCATCGGTCGCTACGGCGGCGTGCAGTTTGCCGAAGTCGCGGTTGATACGGAGACGGGCGTTATCAAAGTCGAGCGCGTCGTCGCCGTTCACGATTGCGGCCGCCCCGTCAATCCGCTCGCGCTTGAAAGCCAGATTAACGGCGGCGTGATTCAAGGCATCTCGTACGCTCTTTACGAGAATCGCCTGCTCGACCGCAACACGGGCTTGATGGTCAATCCGAACCTTGAGCAGTACAAGATTGCGGGGTCGCGCGAGACGCCGTTGATTGAAGTCGCGCTGATTGAAGAGTACGTCGGGCGCAACTCGACGGACGCGGGCGGCATCGGCGAGCCCGCGACGATTCCGACCGTGGCGGCCATTGCCAACGCCGTCTATAACGCGACGGGCGCGCGGCTCTACGAGATGCCGATGACGCCCGCGCGCGTGCTCGCGGCTCTCGGTCGCGCAGAGAAGAAAGGAGCGCGCCCATGAACAAATTCGAGTGGAGCGAAGCCACGAGCGTCGGCGAAGCCATCGCGCAGTTAAACGGCGCGGCGGTCATCAAGGCGGGCGGCATTGATTTGCTAGACCGCCTGAAAGAAGGACTCGAAGCGCCTGAGCGCGTCATCAATATACGCAACCTGAAAGGGCTTGACCGCATACGCGACGACGCGCGGGCGGGCTTGCATCTGGGGCCGCTCGTGACGCTGGCCCAGGTGGACGCAGACCCGACCATCCGGCGACGCTACACTGCGTTGGCGGACGCGGCGGGCCACGCCGCCACGCCGCAGATACGCAACATGGCGACCATCGGCGGCAATCTCTTGCAGCGACCGCGCTGTTGGTACTTTCGCTCGGAGCAGTTTCATTGTCTCAAGAAGGGCGGCGAACGCTGCTTCGCCATCGAAGGCGAGAATCAGTATCACGCCATCTTCGATAATCAAGTCTGCGCGATTGTTCATCCGTCGGCGACCGCCACCGCGCTTGTCGCTCTCGGCGCGCGGCTCGCGCTGACGGATGGCAGGGAGACGCGCGAAATCTTGCTCGAAGAATTTTTCGTCAAGCCGGAGGAGGACGTGCGGCGCGAAAATTCGCTTGGGGCGGGCGAACTCATCACGTTGATTCGCGTGCCTGCGCCCGCGGCCAACGCGCGCTCCGCTTATCTCAAGCAGGGCGAGAAGGAATCCTTCGATTGGCCCGTGGCGGAAGTGGCGGTCGTGCTCGAAGTCGCGCACGCGCGCATCAATCGCGCGACTGTCATCCTTGGCGCGGCGGCTCCCGTGCCGCTCAGAGCAGTCGAGGCGGAGGAAGCGCTCGCGGGTCAGTTGGTTAATGAAGAGACGGCCCGCGCCGCCGCCCGCGCCGCCGTCAAAGACGCTTCGCCACTGTCAGAGAACGGCTACAAAAAGACAATCTTCGAGACGCTCGTGCGCCGCGCGATTCTCACCGCCGCCGCCGGTCGAGGCGCGCGATGAGCGAGAGAGAAGAGCCACGCGCGGAAGACGCGAAGCCCGTCGTCTGTCGTCTGTTGAGAACGAAAACATCGTTCGGCAGCTTCGTCGGCAACCTGCACGCGTGGCAGACGGGAGCTTCGACCACAGCCGTCTACTGGTGTCTCAACACGATGGAGACAGCCGGGCCGGACGACTCCTACGCTCACCCGCACGCCTGCCGCGCGGGCCGCGCCTGCTTTCAAGAGCCGGAATAAAAAATAGTCCAGAGTCCAAGGTCGAAAGTCCAAAGTCCAAAGTCAAGTCATCGCTGCCTGACTTTGGACTTTGGACTTTCGACCTTAGACCTTGTGTTGGGCCTTACGGGATGTTCGGGGCAGAGGCGACAGGAACATCGCCCGAGCCGCTGAACAAATTGGAGAGCGTGTTGCCGTCGGAGCTTCTCAGGATATAGAAGTTGTTCTCCGAGATGCGGAAGACGGCAAAGTCAACGCGGCCATCGCGGTCGTAATCGGCGGGGATGGGAGTGTCTCCGCTGCCTGTGTTGCCCCAGTTGCGGACGGTAACGCTGCCGTCCGAACTGTTGCGAACGTACCAGTTGGCTTCCGTTGAGCGCCAGACGGCGAGATCCGCTTTCCCATCGCCGTCGTAATCGCCCTGCGCCAGCACGTCACTACTGACGCCCCAGTTTTGCACAGAGGTTCCACCGCTGCTGTTGATGATGTACCAGTTGCCTTCCGAGGGACGGAAGACGGCGATGTCAGTTTTGCCATCACCATCATAATCGGCAGGCACGGGCTTGTCGCCGCTGTTTCCCCATCCCGTCACACTGTTCGTCCCGCCGTTGTTGCGGATGTACCAGTTGCCTTCCGAGGGGCGGAAGACTGCATAGTCAGTCTTGCCGTCACCGTTGAAATCGCCGACGACAGGCTTGTCGCCGAGTTGTCCCCAGTTCGTCAAGAGGATTGTGCCGGTTGAAGAGCGGATGATGTACCAGTTGCCTTCGGACGGACGCCAGATGGCGATGTCGGTTCTGGTGTCGCCATCATAGTCGCCGGGCACGAGCTTGTCGCCAAGAGCGCTCCTGCCCCAATCAAGCTGCACACGAGTCGCGCTCGTCAGGCTGTTGATGAGCGTCCAGTTGCCGCTCGTCGGGTTCCAGATTGAGACATCCGCCTTCGCATCGTTGCCGTCGAAGTCGAAGTTTTCGACGGGGCGCGGCTGGCCTGCGACGACATGTAGGCTCGGCGGTTCGGCGAGCGTCCATTTCGAGATGGGGCTGAAGGCGACTGTCTTGATGGTCGTCGCGGTGTTCGTGGCATCGTCGACGTTATCCGTAGCGCCGTCGGTCAAGAGGAAGCGTTGGTCTATGGTGTTCTTCCTGAAGATGCGGAAGAGCGCTTCGTTGCCGTTGACATCGCCACTGGCATAAGAGAAGACCAAATCGCCCTTCTGAACGCCGCTGCTGGAAATCGTCCACGTTCGATTGAGCGCCGCGCCGCCCGAAGGCGCGCTTGTCAGCGGCGTTCCCTGTGTTGAGATGGTCGCAGAGTTGCTGCCGCCCGCGAGGGACGTAGCGCTGAGGATGACCGGCGCATAGGTCGTGCCTGAGCCAACCTCGAAGGTCTTGCTGCCTACTCCGGCGAAGACTTTCCGAAGGTTGCCGAAGACAAAGCCGGCAACGCGCGCGGTAGTTCCGCCTGCTTCGACGGTCAGGACGTTGGCCCCTGTAAGGATGTTGCCGCCGTTCAGGTTGAGCGTGCCGTTCACTGTCGGGCTGGAACTGAGCGTCACGCTGCCAAGGCCATTGACCGTCAGGTTGTTGAGCACGGTCGGCGACGCCGGAATCTCAAAGCCCGTCGCGATTGCCCCCGTGTTCAGGTAGATAACGTTGACCGTTGTGCCGAAGACCGGCGCTGCCGTCATCGAACCCGCGTCGACGCTGATGATGGCGTTATTGGCCAGCGTCACATTGCTCGTCGTATTACTTAAGGTTCCGGCGAACAGTTCTAAAGCCACGCCTACGCTCAGCGGAGCGCCGAGCGTGAGACCGCTGGCGCGATTAAGGGTAAGCCTCGACAGCCCGCCCGACACCGCCGGAAGCGTCGCGCTTGCGCCTGCGCCCCCGACGCTAATGTTGGAGGTTGCGCCGCCAGTGAGCGTGCCAGCCGCAACTGTCAGTGGGCCGTTGATAGTCAGTTCGTTAGCGCCAATACTGAGCGCGCCGGCGGTGAGCGTCAGTGTGCCGCCGATTGCCAGTGGGCCTTGCAACGTCGAGCCGCCCGTGTTGTTGAGCGTGAAGTTGTTGAGAGCCGTGATGCTGGATGGCACATTGCTCGCCGCCGTGCCGTTGATGACGAGCGACGATGTGGCGCCGCCCTTAAGACCCGTCGGCGTCGCTCCGGCAATCGCATTGGTTATCGTCAGCGTGTTCGCGCCGATGTTGAAGTTGCCCGTGGTTATCGTTGTCGTCCCCGTGACGGTCAGGTCGCCCACTAGATTGACATCAATCGCGTTGGGGTCAACCGTCATGGCCGTCAGCGTGCGCGCAGGGTTAATCTCCGGGCCGGTGTTGCGGGCCAAGCCCGTCCTTAAGTAGGAAATGGTTTCGCCGCCCGTGCCGAGATTGAAAGTGAAGGGAACATCGAACGTCCCGGCGGCGGTCGGCGTGGTCGTGTTGCCTATCTGGACGATGCCTGTCGTCGCGCCGCCGTTGCCGAGCGTAATCTTGTTCGAGTTGATGAGATTGCCGTTGAACAGCCGGATGGCGCCGACCGTGATGTTGGACGAGGCCGGGTCAATCGTTAAGCCGAGAGTTGACTGGATAGCGAAGTTGGTGATGGGAGCCGTGACCGTGCCTGCTCCCGTGTATGACTGCGGGGCAGTGGTCAGGAACCAGACGAAATTGGAAGAGGCTCCGTTGGCGGTCAAGGTTCCGTTGTTGGTCAGGGTCGGCCCGTTCATCAGGAAGACATTGTTGCCGATGTTCAGGGTCGTGCCTGTGTTGATGGTGATGCTGAGCGAGACGTTGTTGAAGACCGCGGGCGCAAGGAAGGTCGCCGAATGTCCGGCAGACGCATTGTTGAGCACGAGGTTCGGGAAGACTCCGGCGATGCTGAACGCCTTGGCCGCGCCCGACGCGGCGTTGCCCAACTGCACCGTCCCGCCCGTCACGGTCGTAGTCCCCGTCAGGCCGGACTGGTTGCGGAAATCGCGCGGGCCTGAGGCAGCAGTGCTGGCCAGTTGAACGACGATTGTGCCGCCGGTGATGTTAGTCGTTCCGACGCCTGTTCCAAGGTCAAAGCTGCCGAGCGTGGTCGAAGCATTGCCGATGGTGCAGACCGTGATTGTGCCGCCGGATTGATTGTAGGTGATGGCATTGGCCGCAGCCGCCACGCCGAAGCGTCCGGTCGCGTTGATGGCGCCGCCTTCGACGTTGATATTCGCGCCGGAAGCGAAGCCCATAGAGTTGCCGGTGAGCGTGCCGATGTTGAATGTTCCGAGCGTCATTCTGAACAGGCCGTTGACGGTCGGCGAGCCGTTCTGCCCCGCGACCGTGGCGTTGGCGCTGTTCATCCAGAAGCCGCCCGCTGCCGGGATGCTGTAACCCGCTGCGTTGAAGACGGGATTGCTGAAGGCGTTGGCTCCGCTTAGTTTGAAAGTGCCGGTGGTGATGCTCAGGAAGCCGACCGTGTTGGCGCCGAGCACAGTGATTGTGCCGCCGGGCGTGAACGTTAACACAGGAGTGTTGTTCGTTCCCTTATTCAGCGTCAGGCCCGCCGTCTGTTTGAAGTCGGTCGTGCTGGTGGCGCCGAAGTTAAAGGCCGCGTCGGTTGCGCCGGTGAAGATGATGCCCGCTGCGGCGGTGTTGGCGTTGGTGCTGAAATCAATCAAGCCGTTGTTGGTCAGATCGCCGCCGATTGAAAGCACGTGCGTGATGACTGTGCCGGTCGCAGCGGATTGGACTGTGCCGTTGGTGGCGACGGTCATGGATTGGCCGACGGTCAGCGTGCGGGCCGTCGTCGTTTCGTATTGCAGAACAGCCGCCGCGCCGCCCGTGCCGACGGTCACGTTCAATGCGCTGGCTGCTATGTCAATCGTCACGGTTGAGCCGTCAACAATCGTGGCGTTATCGCCTGCTCCCGGCACGACGCCGCCGACCCATGTCGTGGGCGCGCTCCAGTTGCCGCCCGCGGCGGTTGATGAAATCGCGCCCGGGGCTAATGTCGCCTGACTGCCGGACAAGGCTGTGCTGAGCCCGCCCTCCGAGACGGCGAAGACTCGCCATGAATAGTTGACGCCGGGACTCAGACTCGTCGCTGGGTAAGAGGTCGCGTTCTGCGCCGCCGTGCCGTCGAAGGCATAGTTGATGCCGTCCGTCGAGCGGTAGATGCTGTAGAGCGTTTCGTTAGGCGAGTCCGTCCAGTTGAGCGTCATGGCAAGCTGCGTGACGCCGGTGAAGTTTAAGCCCGTCGGCGCGGTCGGCGTCGGCGGCGTGAACGAGAAGATTCTTCTTGAGCCGTTGACCGCTGAGGTCAGCGTCGTGATTGCTCCCGCCGTGTACAGATTCGCCACCGCCGTCGCCGATGCGCCGTCGAATGATGGCGCGGGCGTCCCCGATTGCGGGGCCGTCACGGAGCCGACCGTCCCGGCTGTGTTGCTCGAAGAGAAACCGATGTTCGGGTCTCTTGAATCAGTGCTGGCCGCGCCCGCCGTGCTCATCGTCATGCTGCCGTAGACGAGTTCGATAACGCCGGTCGTCTCGTAGAGCCTGACTTGATAAGTCACGTCGGCCGTCCCGCCCGTATTGAAGTTAGCCTGATTGTTGAGCCACTCGACAACGAGCACGCGATTGGGAGCCGAGCCGTTGACTTTGAAATGGACTTTGCCGTCTACGGCGTGCGTGCGTTGGTCGCAGCCGTAAGCGGTGATGATTGGGATGGCGGCTTGCGCCAGAGGCTTGTATGGAGTCGAAGTCTGCGCGCTTGCGCCGAGACGCAGCACGCCATTGTCGTTGATGGAAAACTGTGTGAATCGCGCGCCCTGAAAATAGAAGTCGAAGCCGATATTGGTGAGCGCCGAAGCGGTGTCATCAATGTTGGCGGCGAGCAGTTGGGTCGTGCCTGCGCTCATGTCTGTGAGCGAGGCGTTCGTCGCGGTCGTGAAGCTGTAGTTGCCAGCGACCTCCGGCCCCGACGGCGTATCCTGCTGCGCTACGGCTTTAGCTCCCCTGACGGCCATTCGGGCTTGAGCGTCTTTGTCTGCCGCTCTACCGACGCCTTTGACGCTGCCGCTGTCCAGTCGCGCTTCGACTTTAGTGGCTACGTCGGCGGTCTGCGCAAACGTCATCGCGCTCGCCAGCAGTGTGAAAAGAATGGTAGTGGCGGCGACGAATGAGCGCACGCTCCGTCGCGCGGGGGCGTAGAATTTTTCAGGGGTCTTCATTTGCGGGGTCTCCATCAAAAAAATACAGATCTCGGTTGTCGCTTCCTGAGCCAGCTTTGAACTGCGCGGAAACGAGGGAACGCACAGTCTGTCCGGCGACAGAACGCGGTGGAAAGTGAAACAGACGCCTTGTTCGATGAAAGCTAAAGACTGGTAAAGCTTAAGCCGTCCCGTTGTTCGAAGGTTTGGTAAGAATTGGTCAACCCGTGATCGTGACCTGAGGCGGAAAAATTCGCCGGAGGTGGAAGGAGCGCTGCTCCTCTTAGAACAAGTGGAGTCGGAAGCGTAATAGCGTTGCGGGCAAAAGTCAATAAAAACTGGCTACAGATGAGTCCAAAGTCCAATGCCCAAAGTCCAAAGTCAAGAAGCATCGCTCCTGACTTTGGACTTTGGACTTTCGACTGATGTTATCGTGGCTTCGATTCTTCTGCGGCTTCTTCTTTCGCGGCCTTGCGTTCTTCGAGCGTGCGATGCGCGGCTTCGTCTACGAAGCGGATGCTCGGATTGCCGCCGATGCTTGAGATGAGAATTTGAAAATCATCGCAGGCGAGTTGCTGTCCTCGCGGCCTGGTAGTCCACGCGGCGGGCAGGGCGAGCGCGCGCGTCATGCCGCTCAAAAATTCGTCGGGCGTCTTCCACTTGAAGCCGGGCGCGTAGCCGACCCAGAGCATCACGACGCGCCCGTCCAGAAAGTCGAGCGAGATGGTGCGGACGCCTTCAAAGGAAGCCTTGTCTATGTTCTCTTCGTGTTCCGGATAGATGTTGATGGCGGTCGCGCCGAACTCGTCGGCGGGGCGGATGGCGAGTTTCGGCACGCGCGCTTTGAATTCCGCCAGCGTCATGCCGAGACGAAAGCCGTGTAGCTCCGGGGCCGCGACAAGCTGCGAAATCTTCAAAGCGCATTTCGTCTCCTGCGCCGCCGCCGTCAGGCAGCAAACGGGCGTCAGGAGGCAGATGAGCGCGAGGCTTTTGAACTTCATCTCTCTTCAACCATTCATCAGAGCAGGCGATTTTTCGGTAGCGGGGAGCGGAAAGCTGACTGCCGTTGCAGGGCGGGACTCTATGCCCGCCGCGTCCGCGTTGTCAAGAGCTTCGAAGGCGACGTAAAGATAGCGGGCGAGCGCCGAAGCGTCCCGCCCGTTTCGTCGCCTGGCGGGCGGCTGAAAATTTTTTCAAAAAAGGCTTGCGCCTGACGTTACGTCAGGCTGTAGGATGAAGTGGAAAGGAGGCCGCAGGGCTTTTGGAAGAGAGGCTCAAGACTTTGTATCTGGCGCAGGAATTTGCGCGGCTGGCGGGCGTGACGGTGCGAACCCTGCATCACTACGACCGCATGGGATTGCTCAAGCCGAGCGGCTACACGGGCGCGGGCTATCGTCTCTATGGCGAAAAAGATTTGGCGCGGCTGCAACAGATTGTGACGTTGAAATTCATCGGCTGCTCTCTCACAGAGATTAAGAAATTGCTCGACCGCAGAGAGCTTGACCTGACGACGACGCTGCGTCTGCAACGCCGCGTGATAGAAGAGCAGCGTAGTCATTTAGGAACGATTCTTCAGGCCATCGAACACGCCGAGCAAGCTCTTTCGGCGAGCAAGGCGACCGAGTGGGAAGCGTTCAGAAAAATCATAGAGGTGATTAATATGCAGAACGACATGGAATGGATGAGGAAGTATTACACCGAAGAGCAACTGGAAGAATTGCGCGAGCGCGGAGCCAACGGAGTCGCGGAGCGCGGCCAGCAACAGTGGGCCGAGCTTCTCAAGGAAGTGGACGAGGCCGTCAGGGATGGCGAAGACCCCGCGAGCGAAAAGTCGCAGGAACTCGCCGCGCGCTGGTCGAGCCTCATCGAAGCCTTCACGGGCGGCAACCCGGCCATCATGGAAAACCTCAAGCGGCTCTACGCAGATCAGGCCAACTGGCCCGACACTTTCCAAAAGCCCTACGGCGACGACGCGGCCTCGTTCATCTCGAAAGCGAACGCAGCCCGCAAGCAGAGTTAGCGCAGCTTTCAACACGCAACGACCGATGAGAAACA
This sequence comes from Blastocatellia bacterium, assembly GCA_033855775.1. Taxonomy (GTDB): domain Bacteria; phylum Acidobacteriota; class Blastocatellia; order Pyrinomonadales; family Pyrinomonadaceae; genus DASVTR01. The sequence goes on from JAWVFT010000134.1 coordinate 16,794, forward strand.
AGCTCAAGCGCGTTTCTCATCGGTCGCTTTTTTTTAACTCGCTGCTTTCAACGCTCGCTCAATGCTTCAACGCTCGCTTTTGCCGGTCACTTTTTCTCACGCCCGATTTTGTTGAAGCGGACGTTGAGAATCGGATACTCTTTCCAGTCCTTGTAATCGTAGTGCCACCATTCCGGCTCGTAGACAGCGAAGCCTTCGGCCTCCATCGCGGCGCGGAGCAGGTCGCGCAGGCGGCGCGAGTCCGCGCTGGCGCATTGATAGTTGATGTGCGAGCGTTCGGTCATCTCGTCGTACTCGCTCGGCATGCGCGCCTCCTGTCCCGTCTTCAAATCGTAGAGCGTGAGGTCAACGGCGCAGCCGCGATTGTGGCGCGAACCCTTGCTCGGGTCTGCGACAAACTCTTTCTTGTCGGCAGGGGTCGCGTCCCAGAAAACCTTCGTTACCTGCCACGGGCGATAGCCGTCGAACACGCTCAGGCCGTAGCCCTGTGTGCGCAGGGCTTGACTCACGCGCGCGAGAGCCAACGCCGCCGGACGTTGAAGGAAGGCCCGCGCCTCTTTATAAACACGGCGGCCAAGGAAATTGTTCTTCGTCGCATAACGCACATCGAGCCGGATGGTCGGGTCGATTTGGACGAGTTCGACCAACTCAGGCGCGCGAAACGGCCCCGCTTCTTTCGGCGGGCCGTCCTGCGCATAAAGCAACGAAGCAAGGCTCGTCAACAAGATCAGAGCGGCAATACGGGCTGGCGCGCTTTTCAAGTTAATCATCGCCTTCAACCTTCCTCTTGAATGTTTCGATTGATGACAGCTTGGCTCGCGGGCATGAAGTCGAGGACGATGGCGTCGTGGTCGGAGAGCGGCCCTTCGTCGTCGCGCAGGTCGGCGATGACCTGCGGCGGATGCGACGTGTCAACGACGAGTCCGCGTCCCGTGAACCAGTCGAGCTTGAAGGAGCAGCGGCCTTCGTACTTCCTGAGCGCGCGATTGATGAACCAGAAACACCACTGCGGAATCCAATCGCCGATGTTGGTGTTGACGGCCAGGTCCTCGACGTTGTAATGGAGCGTGCATGCGCCCGCCTCGTTGAGGCCGCGGTAATCGTAGCCGCGCCGCTCCAACTCGCGGAAGAGATGCCGCTCAAACCAGCGGTCGGGATACGGGTAATGATTCTCGATGACGTGGCCGACGCCCATCATCGTTCGCCGGAAAAAGCCTAGGATGGAATAGACGGCGCGGCTCGAATTATAAGTCTGCGTGTTCCAGTCGCCGCCGACGAGGACGGGCAGGCGCGGCTCAAGCGTGTCCAGGTGGTCGAGCAAAAGCTTCATCTGCCCGTGACGATGACGCTGCGTTGAATGCGCGTCGAGATGCAGGCTGACGAGCCTGACGTGGCCGAGCGGATGCTCCATGTCGGCGATGACGACGCGCTGGCTGCCCAAACGTTTCTCCGCGCCCTGCATCTTGTCTTTGCCGTTGGGCAGCGCGAGTTGATGCGCGCGCCTGAGCGGATAACGCGAGAACAAAGCGTTGCCGTGCAGGGCCAGTTCGTTTTCGCCAGCGACAAATTTTTCAACGCCGCTGCCTTTATTCAAAGCCAGATAGCAGGGAGCGAAAACGTAGTTCAGCTTGAGGCTCAAGGCAATCTCGCGGGCGACGAAACGATTACGGCTTCGCGCCATGCCGTAATCCAGTTCGGTCAAAAGCAGCACGTCGCTCTGGCCGATGCGCTCGTGCTCTTTGAAGACGCGGAGCAGACCTTCGAGCCGCAACCCGCGCTCTATGTTCCAAGCGGTCGCGCGAATCGCGCCTGTGTTGGAGGCTGAAGCCGAAGGCGCGGCGGCATCGCCGGTCGCGAAATTTTCCTGCACGACGCTGCCGAGCACGCGCTCTATCTCCGGCCTGAGCCGCGCGTAGAGCGCGGAGGCGGCCAGAGCCTTCGTCGTCGGAAACTGCGCGAGTTCCGGGAAGAAGGGCGTGAGCGCGTGATGCAGTATGGAATGAGCCGCAGGGGCTTCGCTGATGGTGTTGCTCAAGATGTGCTGGCGTTGCTCAAGATGCTTGAAACGTCTTGCCTGCTGCTACTACTGCGGCGGAGGCGGCCCCGGCGTCGGGTTGGTCTTGGGCGCGGCGTTGGAGTTGTTCGCGTTGCCTGCGGTGTTGGCGTTGGCGTTCTTCCCGGTGTCCTTCTTTTTCAGCAAGGCTTCCTGCTGTTTCATCATCGCATCCTTGCGTTGTTTGCCGAGCTTCGCTTTCTCAAGCGCTTCGCCCGCGCGGAAATTGTCCGGGTCTAAGTCCATTGATTTCTGAAGCGCAACCAATGCTTGGTCATACTCGGCCAGCTTGCTCAACGCCAAGCCTAACTCGTAGTAGAACTCGCCGTTCTCCGGCTCCAACTTGACGGCCTGACGAAAAGCCTTGACCGCTTCTTCCGGCTTCAAGAGCTTGTTGTAGGCCAGCCCCATGTTGAAGTGCGCGCGGGCGTCCTTGCCATGGCCGCGCACATACTTCTCATACGCCTTGGCCGCTTTCTCAAAAGCCGCCGTCGCTTCATCCTTCTGGCCGAGGGCCGTGTGCGCGTAGCCCAGACGAAAGTGCGCTTCGGCGTAGTCAGGGTCGAGCGTGACGGACTGCTGGAAAGCCTTGACGGCCTCATCGTCCTGATCGCGCAAAGAGAGCTCTTTGCCGCGCTCGAAGGCCGCGAGCGCCTCGCTGTTGGAAGTGCCAGCTTCGGATTCGCCCTGCTCGTCTTCTTCCGCGGGCGACGGCTCGGCTGCGGGCGTCGCCGACGACGCCGCAACGTTCGCCGTCTCGTTGGCGTTTGCCGTCTGCTTCGTGGATGAACAACTCGACTGGGCCACTCCTAGACAGGCCAGCGCGAGCATCAAGATGATTCTTTTCATGCTCAATCTTTCGTTCCGAGAATTACTCAAGACAGGAGTATCTACGCCAAATCCGGCGACGAGTCAAACAGCCCCGGCCCGCCGCCGCTCATCTCAAGGACGAAACCTTTCAAGGTTCTTCACGCCGCCGGGTTTATGCTACAAGTAAGACGCGCTTGCGCAAACCGAGAGTGTCTAAAACTTCAGATGACGGATTGACGAACTGTGATGGCTGACGGCTACATTCTGGCGATTGACCAGGGCACGACGGGAACGAAAGTTCTCATCTTCAACCACGACGGAAACATCAGCGGGCGCGCTTACTCGGAGTTTACGCAGAGCTACCCGCAGCCCGGTTGGGTCGAGCACGACGCCGAAGAGATTTGGCGCGTCACACGCCGCTTAATCACCGAGGCTCTCGCCGACGCGCGCCTCAACGCCGCAGACGTGCGCGCCATCGGCATCACCAACCAGCGCGAAACCAGCATCATCTGGAATCGCGCCACGGGCGAGCCTGTCGCTCCGGCCATCGTCTGGCAAGACCGCCGCACCGCCGCGACTTGCGACGAACTGCGCGAGCGGGGCTTGGAAGAAATTATTCGACGCAAGACGGGCCTCGTCGTTGACGCTTATTTCTCAGCGACCAAAATCAAGTGGCTGCTCGATAACATAGAAGGCTTGCGCGAGCGCGCGACGCGCGGCGAACTGGCCTTCGGGACGGTTGATTCATGGCTCGTCTGGAAATTGACCGGAGGGCGCGTTCACGCCACGGACTATTCCAACGCCTCGCGCACGCTGCTCTACAACATCCACGAACTCTGTTGGGACGAAGAACTGCTCGACATCTTCGACGTGCCGCGCGCCTTGCTGCCACCCGTCAAGCCCTCCGCCGCTCTCTATGGCGAGACTGCGCCGTCCGTCTTCGACGGCGCGCGTGTCCCCGTCGCGGGCATCGCCGGAGACCAGCAGGCCGCGCTCTTCGGCCAGGCCTGCTACGGCGAAGGCCTGGCGAAGAACACTTACGGGACAGGCTCTTTCGTGCTGCTCAACACGGGAACGAAGGCCGTCGCCAGCCAGTCTGGACTGTTGACGACAATCGCCTGGGCCATCAACGAAGAGCCAATCGAGTATGCCTTGGAGGGCGCGGTCTTTGTCACCGGCGCGGCGATTCAATGGTTGCGCGACGGCCTCGGCATCATCCGGACGGCGGCGGAATCCGAAGCCCTCGCGCGCTCGCTTTCGTCAAACGAAGGCGTCTATTTTGTCCCCGCGCTGACGGGCCTCGGTGCCCCGCATTGGGACGCTTACGCGCGCGGCACAATCAACGGCATCACGCGCGGCACAACCAGAGCGCATCTCGCCCGCGCGGCTCTCGAAAGCATCTGCTACCAGACGCGCGATGTGACGCGGACGATGGAGCGCGAGTCCGGCATCGCGCTCAGAGAGTTGCGCGCAGACGGCGGCGCGGTCGTTAACAGTTTCCTGATGCAGTTTCAAGCGGACATCCTCGGCGTGCCAATCGAAGTGCCAGCCATCACGGAGACGACCTCGCTCGGCGCGGCCTATCTCGCAGGCTTGGCCGTCGGCTTCTGGCAGAGCCGCGCAGAACTCGACGCCAAGTGGAAGATGGCCCGCCGCTACGAACCGCAGATGAACGAGAGCGAGCGCGAAGAGTTGTACGAACGCTGGCTCAACGCCGTCGAGCGCGCGAAGAACTGGGCATAAGAGCAAGCCGCCATTGTTGCCCGCAAGAGCCGAAAAGATTTGAGCCTGACGGTCGTTATCTAACGAAGAATACCGTGATAGAATGCAAGGCACAGACCCTTTTTGACTTGAGGATTTATATGTACATTGATTTAGTAAAAGCCAAGGCGCAATTAGATATTTTAATTCAGGCTGCTCTTAATGGTGATGAAGTTTTCATCACCAAAAATAAAGAGCCGATTTTAAAACTCGTGCGCGTTCAAGCGTCACCAGAGCCGGGCTTGCTTCATCGAAAGGAATCATCAGCAAAGCCGTCTCGGCAGAGTGGAACTGCTAAAGGGCTAATCTCTGTTGCAACTGATTTTGATGACCCGCTTGACGATTTTAACGAGTACCTTTGATGAAGCTGCTACTCGATACGCATGCCTTCCTGTGGTTCATTGAGGACAATCCGCGATTGAGCGCGCAGGCTAAAGCGCTGCTTGAGTCTGATGCGGAGCTATTGATAAGCATCGCGAGCCTCTGGGAAATCGCAATCAAGACCAGCCCTGGCAAACTCACCATAGCACAACCCTACGAGACTTTTATCCAGCAGCAGCTTGAACTGAATGCCGTCACAATTCTGCCCGTCAGCTTGGCGCATCTTGCCTTAGTCGCTACCTTGCCGTTTCATCACCGTGACCCGTTTGACCGCTTATTGGCGGCGCAGGCAATAGTCGAGCGGGCGCCGTTAGTAAGCGCGGATGCTGCCTTTGATGCCTACTCAATTGACAGAAAATGGTAGCAGCTTTTCAAGCGATGAAATGAGCGGACGCATTCCGGCAGACATCGCGCGCGCGGCGTTTGACGTTATCATCATCGGCGCAGGCATCAACGGCGCGGGAGTAGCGCGCGACGCGGCGATGCGCGGGCTGCGGGTTCTGCTGCTGGACAAGAATGATTTGGCGAGCGGCACGACCGCTTGGTCAACGCGTCTCATCCACGGCGGGCTGCGCTACCTTGAGCACGGCGAAGTCGGGCTGGTGCGCGAATCGTTGCGCGAGCGCGAGCGGCTTTTTCACATCGCGCCGCATCTGGTCAGGCCGCTGCCGATGTTGATTCCGCTTTACGAAGGAGCGCGGCGCGGGCCTTTGACTATCAGAGCCGGAATGCTCGCCTACGATGTGCTCTCGTTCGACAAGACGCTGGCGCGGCATCGAATGCTCTCGCGCGATGAGACGCTGCGACGCGCGCCCGGACTCAAGGCGGAAGGCTTGCGCGGGGCCGCGCTTTATCATGACGCGCAGGTCGAATACGCCGAAAGGCTCGTCCTTGAAAATGCTCTCTCGGCGCGCGAGCACGGCGCGCTCGTGTTGACCTACGCGCGTGTCGAGCGTTTGCTCACGGAAGGCAACTCGGTGCGCGGTGTCGAGTTTACGGACATGCTCGAAGGCGGCGCGCACACGGCGCACGCGCCCTTTGTCTTCAATGTCGCAGGGCCCTGGGTGGACGAGACGCTGGCCCGTCTCGACGCGGCGGCGAGAACCCCGCGCTTGATTGGCGGCACGAAGGGCAGCCACATCGTCGTCGCCCCTTTCGCCTCCGCGCCCGCCGTCGCGCTCTACGTCGAAGCGGGCGCAGACGCGCGCCCCTTCTTCATCATCCCCTGGAACAAACTGTATCTCATCGGCACGACCGACCGCCGCTATGAAGGCGATTTGGATTGCGTGACGGCGGACGACGCGGAGATAGATTATCTGCTCGCTGAAACGAACCGCGTCATCCCCGCGGCAAGGTTGACGCGCGCTTCAATCCTTTACACTTACTCCGGCATACGCCCGCTCGCCTACAGCGACGACGGCAATGAGAAGCGCATCACGCGCCGCCACTTCATACACGACCACGCACCGCGACTCGAAGGCTTGCTCTCAATCGCCGGCGGCAAGCTGACGACGTATCGCCAACTGGCGGAGCAAGCCGTCAATCTGCTCTTCAAGAAACTTGGCCGCGCGTCGCCTCGCTGCGCGACGGCGCAAACGCCTTTGCCCGGCGCGCTCGGCCCCGGCGCGGAAGAGTTCCAAACGTTCGGCGACCGCTTTAAAGAAGAGAGCAGGCTTCCGGCGGTCGTCAACGAAAGGCTGTTGCGCGTGTACGGCGGGCGGGCATCGTTGTTGCTCAAGCTCGCCAGCGAAAGCCCGGAGCTTGGCGAAGTGTTGAGCGATGATAGCGCGGCTATCGGGGCGGAGGTGTTGCTCTCGTTTCAGCATGAGTTGGCTCAAACGCTCGGCGATTGCCTGCTGCGGCGCACGATGGTCGGCTTGAACGCAGGAGTCGGCCAGGGCGTTGATGAGGCAGCCGCCGCGATTGCGCGCAAGTATCTACAGTGGACGGAAGAGCGTGCGGCGCGCGAAGTCGCCGCGTATCGCGCATACGTCAAACGCTTTCACCCGCGCGGCGTCGCGGATTGAAAGGCCGCGCTTAAGCGAATTGAAGCTGCGCTTGAGCGGATTGAAAGCGCGCTCAAGAAAATGGCTGGCTCTGTTCAGAAAAAGCGGTTGGCACAGCTTAGAAAAAAAGCGGCTGGCTCTGCTCTCCGTCGGGCTGTTGCTGCTTGAGCACGCGAAGTTTTCGTAGCCGCGATGAAATGTAGTAGGATTTATGAACAGCACATGATGAGCAGACGGTTTCACGCTGGAGGCGCAAAAAAAGAAATACCCAAGCTCGCAAAGAAAACCCGGAACTTTGAAGAAGCTCAACTCTTTGCGCCTTCCGTCTTTTATTGCTTTGCGCCTTTGCGCGAAATTGTTTTCCCGCGCGTCTATGCTAATCTCTGCTGACTCGATTATATGCTTTGGAAGGTAAAGTTGATGAGGAAACTAATCCCGGCTCTTTTAATCGCCGCGCTCTGGCTCGCGCCGTTTGGCGGCGCGGCTCTCTCTCATCCGGCGGGCGTCGGGCAGCGGGCCGTTTATAAGACTTACACGAACGCGCGCTATGGTTACTCAATCTCTTACCCGTCGAATTTGCTCGTCCCGCAGGGCGAGGCGGACAACGGCGACGGGCAGGCTTTTCGCTCGAAGGATGGCGGGGCGGAGTTGCGCGTCTACGGCTCGCAGAATCTGGGCGATGGTCTGGCCGGAGCTTACAAGGAGGCGCAGGCGGGCAAGAGTGTGACGTACAAAACGATGAAGGGCAACTGGTTCGTCGTGTCGGGCCGCGACGGCGGAAAGATTTTCTATCAGAAGACGATGTTCAAAGGCGATGTGTTCAAGACGTTCATCATCGAGTACGACGAATCGCAGAAGTCCACGTACGACGCGGTGACAACGCGGATAGCGCGTTCTTTTGCCGGTTGAGGAATTTTCAAGAGATGACAGATTCACTCGTCGGGCGTCCCGTGCCGCGCAAGGAAGGGCGGCGCAAGGTCACGGGCCAGTCGCGCTACATTGACGACATGAGCTTTCCCGAAATGCTCTACGGCGTGACCGTCCGCTCGCCAGCCCCGCGTGGCCGCATCAAGCATATCGCCTTCACAGACGACACGATTCCGTGGGACGAGTTCACCATCGTCACCGCCAAAGACGTGCCGGGAGCAAACTACGTCGCGCTGATTTTGAACGACCAGCCGTATCTCGCCGACGAGTTCGTCAATCACATGGAGGAAGCCGTCGTCCTGCTCGCGCACGCCGACAAGCATCTGGTCGAGAAAGCGCGCCGCAGTGTTGTCATTGAAATCGAGCCGCTGCCCGCCGTCTTCTCGCTCGATGATTCCGTCAACCGGAAAGAGATTATCTGGGGCGAGGATAACGTCTTCAAGAGCTTTCACGTCGAGAAGGGCAACGTCGATGAAGTGTGGGCGAAGGCGGATTCAATCGTCGAAGGCGAGTACAGGACGGGCGCGCAGGAGCAGCTTTACATAGAGAACAACGGCGTCATCGCCGTCGCCAACATGGACGAGGGCGTCACCGTCTGGGGTTCGATGCAATGTCCTTATTATGTTCACAAGGCTCTCTTGAAGTTGTTCAATCTGCCGGACGATAAAGTGCGCGTCATACAGATGGAGACGGGCGGCGGCTTCGGCGGCAAGGAAGAGTATCCCTCGATGATCGCGGGCCACGCCGCGCTGCTCGCATGGAAAGCCGGAAAGCCCGTCAAGATAATTTACGACCGCGCCGAAGACATGGCCGCGACCACCAAGCGTCATCCGTCCTGGACGAAGCATCGCACCGCCGTCACGCGCGACGGAAAACTGCTCGGCATGGAGATAGACTTCGTGGTTGACGGCGGAGCTTACGCGACGCTTTCAGCCGTCGTGCTGTCGCGCGGGACGATTCACGCCGCGGGGCCTTACAACTGCCCGAACGTTCGCATCAAGAGCCGCGCCGTCGCCACCAACGCGCCGCCGCATGGAGCCTTTCGCGGCTTCGGCGCTCCGCAAAGCATCTTCGCCCTCGAACGACACTTGAACAAAGTCGCCAGAGCGGTCGGCCTCACGCCCGAAGAGTTTCGTCGCCGCAACTTCATCCATGAAGGCGACCGGACGGCGACCGGGCAAGTCATCCGCGAAAAGGTTGAGTTGGATAAATTGCTCGACCGCGCTTTTGAGTTGACTGACTATCACGCCAAGCTCGAACGCTTCGCGGCGGAGAACGCTGCGAGTCAAAAAAAGAAGGGCATCGGCTTTGCCACCTTCATGCACGGCGCGGGCTTCACAGGCTCCGGCGAAAAGTTTCTCGAATCCGTCGTCGGCCTCGAAGCGACCGCCGAAGGACGCGTGCGCGTGCTGGCCGCGAGCACAGAGATTGGGCAGGGAACCAACACCATCTTCTCGCAGATTGCCGCCGAAGCTCTTGGCATAGACTACGAGTTGGTCGAAGTCTCGCAGCCGGACACCGCGAACGTTCCGAACAGCGGCCCGACCGTCGCCTCACGCACCTGCATGATTGTCGGCAAGCTGGTCGAATCCGCCGCGCTCGGTTTGAAGCAAACGCTCCTTGGGCGCGGGCTGCTCGCGGAAAAGTATTCGACGGAAGATTTTAAAAGAGCCTGCGCGCATTACATCGAAGAGCACGGCGCGTTGAAGACCTTCAGCCAGTACAAGGCTCCGCCCGGAATTGAGTGGGACGACGAAAAATATCAGGGCGACGCCTACGGGGCTTTCGCCTGGGCCGTCTATGTCGCCGAAGTGACGTTCGACCCTGTGACGTATGAAACGCGCGTTGACGATTTCGTCGCCGTGCAGGAAGTGGGCCGCGTCATTCATCCAGTTCTCGCCGCCGGGCAAATCGAAGGCGGCGTCGCGCAGGGCATCGGCTACGCGCTCTACGAGCAGGTCGTCTGGCAAGACGGGCGGATGATTAATAACCAGATGACCAACTACATCATGCCGACCGCCGCAGACATTCCGCCGATTCGCGTCTTCTTCGAAGAGCAGCCTTACCTCTACGGGCCTGCGGGCGCGAAGGGCATCGGAGAGTTGCCGATGGACGGCCCCGCGCCCGCTATCCTCAACGCCATCGAAAACGCGATTGGCCTGAGCATCAACCACATTCCGCTGCTGCCCGAATCAATGCTCGAAGAGATGGAGGCCGCGCATGCCTGAGCGAGTTAAAACAGTCGAAGTGCGCTGCACCGTCAACGGCGAAGAGCGAACGCTTCATGCTTATCCGATGGCGCGGCTGCTAGACGTGCTGCGCGAAGAGTTGCGCCTGACCGGAACGAAAGAGGGCTGCGGCGAAGGCGAGTGCGGCGCGTGCTCCGTCCTTGTTGACGGCGCGCTCGTCAACAGTTGTCTCGTCCCAGTCTTGCAGGTCGAAGGCGCGACGATTAAAACCATCGAGGGCGTCGCTAACGCCGAGCAACTGCACGCCGTTCAGGAAGCCTTTATCAGTTGCGGCGGCGCGCAATGCGGCATCTGCACGCCGGGAATGGTCCTGGCCGCCGTCAATCTTTTAGAGCGCGTGCCTGAGCCGGACGCCGCCGCGATTCGCAACGGCCTCGCCGGGAATCTCTGCCGCTGCACGGGCTACATGAAAATCTTCGAAGCCGTTGTCCGCGCTTGCCAGACGAACGGAGAGCAGGCTTGAGAGCTTATCTTCCAGCTTACGAATTGAAGACTCCGCGCGACTTGAACGACGCGCTCGACATGCTGGCGCGCGAGCCGGGCGTGTGGCGACCGTTCGCGGGCGGGACGGATTTGATGGTTCTCTTTGAGGCGGGGAAACTCGCGCATCAAAAGTTCATCAACATCTGGAATCTGCCGGAACTGCGCGGCAGCGAAACGACCGCCGCGCATGTGACGCTCGGCGCGTTGACGACTTACACCGACGTGCAGGCGCACGATGTTCTGCAAAGCGAGTTTCCGTTGCTCTGTCATGCGGCGTCCGAGACGGGCGGGCTCGCCATTCAAAATCGCGGCACGCTCGGCGGCAACATCGCCAACGCTTCGCCCGCCGCCGATTCGCCGCCGGCCTTTCTCGTCTACGATGCCGAACTCGAACTCGTCTCGCAGAGCGGCGCGCGCTGGCTCTCCTATCAGGATTTTCATACGGGCTATAAGCAGATGCTCATGCGTCCTGATGAACTGCTGCGCGCCATACGCTTGCCGCGAGCGATGAAAGGCTGGCGGCAATACTATCGCAAGGTCGGGACGCGCAGGGCGCAGGCCATCTCGAAAGTCTGTTTCGCGGGCGCGGCAAATGTCGAGCAGGGACAGGTCAGAGAGATACGCCTCGCGCTCGGCAGCGTCGCCCCGACCGTTGTTCGTTGTCTCAAGACGGAAGAGTTCTTAAAGGGCCGTCAGCTTGACGACGCCACTATCTCTGCGGCCAGAGCGGAACTGATGAAAGAGATTGCGCCGATTGACGACATACGCTCGACGGCCAACTATCGTCTGCGCGTCGCGGCCAACGTGCTCGAAGAATTTTTGTCGCAGCTTAGGAACGGAGACGACCACTCCGCCTAAAGCCCGTCTTCCACGTTGGCTTCAAATGTTTCAAGCCGTGAATGTTCGATGCAAGCCATGAGTCTGCCTGACTTCATCATACGCGGTCGCCGTGTCGCCACGCCGGAGGGAGTGCGTGCGGCGGCTGTTCATATTCTCGACGGACGCATCGCGGCGGTCGCGGCGTTTGACGAAGCCGTGGACGGCTGCCCTTTGGTCGAAGCGGATGATGATTCGATAGTGATGCCGGGACTGGTTGACACGCACGTTCACGTCAACGAGCCGGGGCGAACTGAGTGGGAAGGATTCGAGACGGCGACGCGCGCGGCGGCGGCTGGCGGCGTGACGACGATTGTGGAGATGCCGCTCAACAGCATTCCGCCGACGACTACGGTTGAGCATCTGCGGGCGAAGTTGGAAGCGGCGCGGGGCAAGTGCGCGGTGGATGTCGGCTTCTGGGGCGGCGTCGTTCCGGGGAATGTGGCGAGCCTGCGACCTTTGTTCGAGGCGGGCGTCGTCGGGTTCAAATGCTTTCTGGTTCATTCGGGCGTCGAAGAGTTTCCGAACGTGACGGAGGCTGATTTGCGCGCGGCGTTGCCGGAGTTGAAAGAGTTGGGCGCGACGTTGATTGTCCACGCCGAAGTCCCCGCTCCGATTGAGAGCGCAACGAGCGCGCAGGCCGAAAGCTCTGAGCTTGACGCGCGCCGCTATGCGACGTTTCTCGCGTCGCGCCCGCGCGCGGCTGAAGATGAAGCCGTCGAGTTGATGATTCGCCTGAGCCGCGAGACGGGAGCGCGCATGCACATCGTTCATCATTCGTCCGCCGATGCGTTGCCGATGTTGCGACAAGCGAAGGCTGAAGGTTTGGCTCTCACGGCGGAGACATGCCCGCACTATCTGGCCTTCGCGGCTGAGGAGATTGCGGACGGAGCGACGGAGTTTAAGTGTTGCCCGCCGATTCGTGAGCGCGAGAATCAAGAGCGTTTGTGGGCGGCTCTGGACGAAGGCTTGATTGAGATGATCGTCTCCGACCATTCGCCTTGCCCGCCCGAAATGAAGCTGAAAGAGACGGGCGATTTTTTACAGGCGTGGGGCGGCATCTCGTCTCTGCAATTCCGGCTGCCAATCGTTTGGACGCTGGCGAGCGCCCGCGGCTTTTCAGTTGAGCGCATCGTCGAATGGTTATGCATGGCCCCGGCGCGGCTCGTCGGACTTGAACGACGCAAGGGACAAATCGCAGCGGGCTTTGATGCAGACGTTGTGGTTTGGAAGCCGGACGAGACGTTCAAGATTGAGCCTGAGAATATTTATCACAGGCACAAGCTGACGCCGTACGCGGGCGCGTCTTTGAGCGGCGCGGTGGAAAGGACGTTTCTGCGCGGGCGTTTGATTTATGAGGGCGGGCGTTTTCCCGTCGAAGAGACGACGGGAGAGTTGCTGTTGCGAGGAGATTTTCGTTGATGGACTTTACAGAACTGGTTGACCTTGCCGCCGAACGACTTGGCGGCGCCGTGCTTTACGCTAACGACGAGTTCTTCGCTCCGAAGGAGAACTTGCTAAAGCAGAGCGCGCCAGTCTTCATCGAAGGCAAGTACACAGACCTCGGCAAATGGATGGACGGTTGGGAGTCGCGCCGTCGTCGCACGCCGGGCTTCGATTGGTGTTTGATTCGTCTGGGCTTGCCGGGGCGACTGCGCGGCGTCGTCGTTGACACCAGTTATTTTAAGGGAAACTATCCTGAGCAGTGTTCCATCGAAGCCTGCGCGATTGATGGTCATCCAGATGTCGAGCAGTTGTTGAGCGAGCAGACGAGTTGGACTGAAGTGTTGCCGCAGTCGCAGTTGAAAGGCGATTCGCAGAACCTCTTCAGTATTGATAACGCGGAACGCTTCACGCACTTGCGCTTGAAGATTTACCCGGACGGCGGCGTGGCGCGGCTTCGTGTCTACGGCGAAGTCGTCCCCGATTGGCAGCGTATCAATCGCGCGGGCAGCGAGATTGACTTGGCGGCGGTCGAGCACGGCGCGCTGGTTTTGGCGTGCAGCGACATGTTCTTCGGCCATCGGCACAATCTGATTATGCCCGGACGCGCCCTCGACATGAGCGACGGATGGGAGACGAAGCGACGGCGCGGCCCCGGCCACGATTGGACTGTCATTCAACTCGGAGCCGCCGGGACGATTCGCCGCGTCGAAGTTGACACCGCGCACTTCAAAGGCAACTTTCCCGAAAGCTGTTCGCTTGAGGCTTGCGATGTTGGAAAGCAATCACTAGCGGAAGCGGCCTTTGATACGTTGCCGTGGAAGGAACTCTTGCCGCGCACAAAGCTTCAAGCGCACACGCGCCACTTCTTCGAGACGGAGTTGCATGACGCGGGCATCGTGTCGCACGTTCGCTTCAACATCTACCCGGACGGCGGCGTCAGTCGCCTGCGGCTGCTTGGCGCCGTGAGCAGGAGGAATGATTGAGGCAGAAGCTCGATGAGTTCAACGCGCTGCCGCGCATGGAGGCGGAGAGCGAGTTGATGAAATGCTGCGGCTCGTTGCGTTGGGCGCGAGGTGTGGCCGCCGCGCGCCCGTTCCTTGACATCAGCGAACTGCTCTTTGCGGCTGACCGCATCTGGCAATCGCTCGACGCGGCGGACTGGCTCGAAGCCTTCAGCCATCACCCGCAAATCGGCGAGAAGAAAGCGGAGCGCGAGCAAGCGGCGGAGGCGAGCCGCTGGTCTGAGCAGGAACAAGCCGGAACGCACGACGCGGATGCCCTGACGGCTTCAGCCTTAGCCTCTGCCAATCGCGCCTACTTGCAGAAATTCGGCCGCATCTATATCGTCTGCGCAACCGGCAAGAGCGCCGCTGAAATGCTCTCCGTCTGCGAGCAGCGTCTTCAGAACGACCCGGCGACAGAGCTACACATCGCCGCCGAAGAACAACGCCGCATCACGCATCTTCGTTTGCGAAAATTGTTGGAATAAGCTGTCGGCGTTCGGCTACAAGTTGAAGCCTTCATGCTTGCGCGTTGACTGAGAATCTCAAAGCTGTTCCTTGTAAAGTAATTCCTTGTCTTGCTAAAAAAGCCGCACGGCTTTGCCTTGGTTGCAGGCTGTTGAATAACTAATCATGAGCGCTATCACGACACATATATTGGACGTGGCGCGGGGCCGACCGGCGGGCGGCGTGCCTGTTGTGCTTGAACACGAATCAGCCGGAGAGTGGACGGAGATTGGCAGCGGACGGACGGACGGCGACGGTCGTTTGAAAGATTTGCTGGCGGACGATTTCGCTTTGACGGCGGGACGTTATCGCCTCACGTTCGACACGGCTGCCTACTTCTTCGCGCAACAGACGGAAAGCTTTTATCCGGCGGTGACTATCGCTTTCATCGTCCGCGACGAGGCTGAGCATTATCACGTTCCGCTCTTGCTCAGCCCCTACGGCTATTCCACCTATCGCGGGAGCTAGTCAGAATGATAATTGACCCCAGCGTTACCGAATGGTTCAACCTGATTGCGCGCTGGACGCACGTCTTCGCCGGAATCATGTGGGTCGGCTCGACCTACTATTTCACATGGCTCGATGGCCGCCTGACCGAAGAGGAAAAGGTGGGCGCGGGCGAAGGCGAACCGGCGCAAGTCTGGATGGTGCATAGCGGCGGCTTTTACGTCGTCGAGAAACAGAAGAAGCCCGGCCCGCGCGAGTTGCATTGGTTTCGTTGGGAGGCCGCGCTAACGTGGCTGAGCGGCATGGTCTTGCTCATCCACGGCTACTACATGGGCAGCTATCTGATAGACACGGACGTGCGCGACATCAGCCAGTGGACGGGAATCGCGGTCGGCGTCGGCCTGCTCATCGTCGCGTGGATTGTCTACGACCTGCTGGTGCTCTCGCCGCTCGGCAGAAACGAGTTGCTGTTCGCCGCCATTTCATACGCGCTCATCGTCGGCGTCGCCTACGGCCTGACGCACACCTTGAGCGGTCGCGCCGCCTACATACACGTCGGGGCGATGTTCGGCACGATTATGGTCGCCAACGTGTGGATGCGTATCCTGCCCGCGCAGCGCAAGATGATTGCCGCCACCAAAGAAGGCAAGATGCCCGACCAAACTCTCGCCGCCCGCGCCAAGCTGCGCTCCAAGCACAACACCTTCATGGCCGTCCCCGTCGTCTTCATGATGATTAGCAATCACTATCCGGTCACGACCTACGGCCATGATTACAACTGGCTCGTCCTCTCAATCGTTGTTCTCTTAGGTTGGGGCGCGGCGAAGATTATCAGGCGGGCTTGAGCGACAACGCGAAACTTGCGCGGGCAATGCATGACAGTCTGGCTATCAAGGCGACGTTCGCCGCGTCGGCTCTTTCATAAGCGACTCGTTTAAGTTTAACTACGACTCGTTCGACCTTCGAGTCTTTCGATAGCCATCGCTCGTCAGTCGCCAATGCCACACTTCGCCGTGCTCCGCGTCGCGCAGTGCTTCGATGAACTTCATGCCGACTTTCTTCAGCACTCGCGTCGAAGGATTGACTTCGGCCAGCGTGTGCGCGTCCACCATTTTGACGTGCGTGTGCGAGAAGGCGAAATCAATCAGCCCTTGCGCGGCTTCGGTCGCCACGCCTCGATTCCTGTAAGCGGGAGCAATGCTGTAGCCGATTTCCACCATCCCCGATTCGTCCGCCTTGCCCTTGAATCCGCCCTGCCCGACGAGCGCGCTGTCCGCCGCGTGCATGAACAAGTACATCCACCAATCGAGCGCGTCCATGTGCCGCTTGAGATATTCCTGGCCGCGCGCGATTGATTCGGGAAACGCCGACCAGCCTTCGACGATAGAGACGCCGAGCATCTGTTCGAGTCGCGGCGGGTCGCGCAAGAGAGCATCGAAGTGCGCCAACTCGCAAGGGATGAGCCGCAGGCGTTCCGTCTCAATCATGTCCTTCTTTTTCCAGCGCGCATTTGAAACTCAAGCTATAGATTCTGGCGGCTCTTCAGAATCTTGACGAACGAGCCGGAGCGTAGCTCTTCAAGCGTCAGGCTCGACAGGCGCAGGGCTTCTTCTTCCGTGATGGCCCCGCAGTTGATGGCCCGCAGAAAGTAGTTGAGCAAGCCTTGCCCGGTCGCCGCGTCGTCGAAGACATCGCCGACGAGCGTGGCCTTCGCGGCCTTCTCGACAAAGTTGCTGAGCCGCTCGGTGGCCGCGTCGAGGCTTTCGAGAAAGAAGCTGTAGACGGCGGCGTAGCGTGTCGGCAGTTGGGCCGGGTGCAAGTCCCATCCTTGATAATAAGCGTTGGTGAGCGAATGCTGTATGTGGTCGTAGTGCAACTTCCATGCGCGGTGAACGGTCGTCGTGTTCTCTTCCGTTTGCTGTTGCGTGAGGGCCGCAGCGCCTTCGGTCACGCGGTGCGGGGCGACGGGCATGATGTTGGTCGCGCCGTCGGAGAGCCAGACGCCCGTGCCGCCGAAGGCGACCTGCATCATGTGGCGCGCGAAATCGCAGGCCGGATGCGTCATGTGCTGGTGCGCGGCGGTGATCTGGCAACTGGCCGTGTAATCGTAAGTCCCGAAGTGAGCGGCGACGCACCTGCCGCGCGCCGCCGCGAGCAGCAGCGGCAGATTCGATTCGCCACGGTCGTTGAGAATTGATTGCGTCGTCTCAATCATCAATTCCATCTTGAGCGAGCCCGCATGGAGGCCAGCCTCTTGTTCCAGCATCTCGAAGATGCCGACGAGCGCGGTGACCTGTTCGGGGATAGTGACTTTGGGAAGCGTGACGACGAAGTTGTTCGGCAGCTTGCCATTGGTCTGTTCGCTGAGCGTCGAGACGAAGACATCGAGCGTGCGGATGGAGCGCTCGCGCAACTCTTCCGTCAAAGGCTTGATGCGGATGCCGATGAAGGGCGAGAGTGTGTCGGAGGCCAGCGCGTTCGCCACTTCGGTCGCCGCCGTCGCCGCGTGGCCGTCCTCTTCCGCGTCGGGGCGATTGCCGTAGCCGTCTTCGAAGTCAATCCGAAAATCTTCGACCGGCTCGCGCCGCAGCTTTTCAAGGACGCGCGAGTAGATAGCATGAGCCATCCACGCCGCTCTGTTCTCCGCGCGTGCGCGGTCGGGCTGCTCTTTGAGTTGAGCCTGCAACTCTGCCTCTCCGGCCAGAGTGAGCGGCAATCCTTCCGCGCCGGGCAGATTGATGGCTCTGGCGAAGATGAAGGCGTCGGGCGCGAAGGCTTCGAGCGAGCGCAGGGCGAGCGCGCCGAGCCTGCGGGCCGAGTCGGCCTTGAAGAGATGCGCGCCGCCGTAGACGGTATGCACGGGCTGGCGGCGTCCCGTCTCGCCCGGATACTTTAGGGCGAAGTCTGCGTTGGCCTGCTGTAGCTGAGTCGTTATCTTTCCGGTCAATTCCGGCGACAGTGATGCCTTCATGTCTCTCCTCTAAACGTCGTCTCGCGGGGCTGAACTTGCAATGCCTTCACTCTATAACACCCCTGCGGAAAGTCAAGAACGGCGCAAGGGAAACGATTGAGCGCGAGCGCGACGAAGGATGAACTATCAAGATGAACTATCAGGATGAGTGATGCGCTATGACGATGAAGGACGAGCTATCAAGATGAGGGACGAGCTATCAAGCAGTTGTCTGTCATCCCGCGTCGCGGCTGGTCGCGCTCAATCGCCAGCGTCGCTCTCATCGTCGCGGCGCGCAAGCGTGCAAGCGTTCGCCCGCAGTTATTATTCTTGTTTGACATTTGCGCGTCGCGCGCCCTAATCTGTGCCTGCCTGTTTCCGTCAGGCGGTCAACCCAAGAGCGTTTCGCGTCTCCCTAAGATTCGTTAAATTTCCTAACCGTTAAGAAGCCCCAAGCTCATGCCAGATATGCGTTCTCCCTCGACGGATTTTATCAAGCGGCTGGTCTTCGTCGCTGCCCTCGCAACCGGCGCGTTCTGGCTCTTAGGACGCCAGCAGATGCCCGCGACGAAGGCGCAGGGGCTGCCGCCCAACTACAAGAATTTCGAGAGCCCGCAGACGCATCCGCTCTCCATCACGCCCAACGGCTCGCGCCTGCTCGCGGTCAATTCGCCAAACGGCACGCTCTCCGTCTTTCATCTGACGGGCAACGGCCTGACCTTGATGGCCGAGATTCCGGTCGGGTTGGAGCCGGTCAGCGTGCGCGCGCGCAACGACAACGAAGCGTGGGTGACAAACTGGCTCTCGGATTCCGTGAGCGTCGTTGACCTCAAGACCTTCAACGTGACGCGCACCTTCGACGTGGGCGACGAGCCGACCGATGTTATCTTCGCGGGCGAACAGCATCAACTCGGCTTCGTCTGCGTCTCAGGCTTGAGTCAGATTAAAGTCTATGACCCCGCGGCGACTTCGACGCCGCCGCAGGTCATCAACATTCGCGGCAAGCAGCCGCGCTCGCTCGCCAGCGACGAGACGGGCGCGCAGGTCTTCGTCTCGGTCTTCGAATCGGGCAACGCGACGACCATCGTGCCAGCGGCCCAAGTCTCCGCGGCTGGCGGGGCGCCCGCGCCCATCCCTGCGAAGGCCGCGAATCTGCCGCCCGCGCCGAACGCCGGATTGATAGTCAAGTGGAACGGCGCGGGTTGGGCGGACGAAAGAGGCGACACGCGCTGGAACCAGTTTATCCCGTACACGCTCGCAGACAACGATGTCGTCGTTCTCGATACACGCACGACCACGCCCGTCATCAGCGCGCAGGTGCGCGGCGTCGGCACACACATCGGCAACAGCGTCTTTGATTCCGCCGCCGGAAAGCTCTACGTCGTCAACCTCGAAGCGCACAACGAGACGCGCTTTGAGCCGAACCTGCGCGGGCGTTTTTTGACGACGCGCGTGTCCGTCATCAACTTCGCGGGCGGCGCGAGCGTCAGCCCTGTTGACCTCAACTCGCATATCAATTACGCCGCGCCGTCGGGCTCGGACGCAGAGCGCGCTCTCAGTCTCTCGTCCCCTGCGGACATCGCGCGCGGCGCCGACGGCTCGCTCTATGTCGCCGCCACTGGTTCGGGCAAAGTCGGCGTGCTGGATGCGAGCGGAGCGGTCGTTTCGAGAATCAACGTCGGGCAAGGGCCGACCGGATTGGCTCTGCACCCGAGACGCAAGCTGCTCTACGCGCTCAACCGCTTCGATGAGACGCTGAGCATCGTTGACCTCAACACGAAGACGGAAGTGGGACAAGTCGCCGTCGGCTTCAACCCGGAGCCGCAGAGCGTGCGCGACGGCCGACGCTTTCTCTACGACGGGCAGTTTTCGGCGCACGGCGATTTGTCTTGCGCCAGTTGTCATTTGAACGGCCATAGAGACGGCGTGGCCTGGGATTTGGGCGACCCGCAAGGGCAGATGCAGCAAGTCACCAGCCCGTTTCCCTCGCCGCTGCTGCAACAGCCGTCTAACTTTCATCCGATGAAAGGGCCGATGACGACGCAATCCCTGCGCGGGCTGACGGCGACCGAGCCGCTTCACTGGCGCGGCGACCGCAACGGCCTTGGGGCTTTCAATCCTGCGTTCACGAGCCTGCTCGGCGGCCCGCGTCAACTGTCGCCGCAGGAGATGGCGGCCTTCGATGCCTTCGTCCGCACGCTCGCTTACCCGCCCAACCCTTTGCAGAATCTAGACCGCACTTTGCCCAACCCCGCCAGCGGCCCCAACGCGGCGCGCGGCGCGCAGCTTTTCAATAATGCGCGCCTCGACGGAAATATCCTGACCTGCAACCAATGCCACACGACGTTCCCCGGCACAGGAACGGGAACTAACCGCTCTATCATCCAAGCGGCGTTGTTGCAGGAGCCGCAGGACTTCAAGGTTCCGCAACTGCGCGGCCTGTATCAGAAGACTGGAATGCGGCGCGCGGCGGGCGAGCAGGACGCCGGATACGGCTTCGCGCACGACGGCTCGTTCGATACGGTGCTCAACTTCCTGCGCTCTGCCGTCTTCACTTTCCAGAGCGATAACGACCGCCGCGATGTGGAACAATTTATGCTCGCCTTCGACACGGGCATTGCGCCCGCCGTCGGCTTGCAGGTGACGGTCAACAATGACAACAAAACTTCGGCGGATGTGACTGCCAGAGTCAACCTGCTCATCGCGCAGGCGAACGCGGGCAATTGCGACCTCATCGCGCGGGGCAAGCTGAGCGGAGCGGCGCGCAGCTTTCTGCACACGGGCGGCGGCGTGTTTCAACCCGACAGGCAAGCGGAAGCAACGCTCTCATCGCAGGCTCTCTTGCAGTCGGTCGGCGCGGGCGCGGAACTGACCTTCACGGGCGTCCCCTTCGGCGCGGGCCGTCGCTTCGGCATTGACCACGACGGCAACGGCACGCTCGACGGCGACGAGTCTTCGCGCGCAAACGCCATTGATTCGTCGCGCCTCTTCGTCTGGCAGCACTACGTTGACTTTCTTAATCGTGAGCCTGACAACGGCGGGCTGGACTACTGGACAAACGAGATTGACTCATGCCCGACGCCGCCGTTCTGCACGGGGCAGCGGCGCAACGGCGTCTCCGCAGCCTTCTTCATCGAGAACGAATTTCAGCAGACGGGCTACTTCGTCTACCGCGTCTACAAAGCCTCGTTTGGCCGACCGCCGAGCTACACGGAGTTTAGCGCAGACCGCAGCCGCGTCGTTGACGGCCCGAACCTCGAAGCCAACAAGCAGGCGTTGGTCAACGATTGGATAGCGCGTCCGGCCTTCACAGCCGCCGCCGCTTACCCGCTTTCGCTGACGAACACGCAGTTCGTCAACAAGCTCTACGACACCGCCGGGCTCTCGCCCTACGCGACCGAGCGACAGCAGCAGATTGACGCGATGAACGCGAACAACAAGACGCGCGCTCAAGTCTTGCGCGATGTCATAGAGACACCGGAGTTGGTCGGCAGGGAATACAATCCGGCGTTTGTGCGGATGCAGTATTTCGGTTATCTGCAACGCAACCCGGACCCCGGAGGCGAAGCCTTCTGGCTCGACGTGGTTAATAATCGCGTGACGAATAACTATCGCGCGATGGTCTGCGCCTTTATCACTTCCACCGAATATCAACAACGCTTCGGCCTCAACATCACACGCTCGAACGCCGACTGCGCGAATCCTTAACACGCAAGTCCAAAGTCGAAAGTCCAAAGTCCAAAGTCAAGAAGGTGATTCCTGACTTTGGACTTTAGACTTTGGACTTTGGACTTCTGTGATGCTGTCCATGCGCGGGTCGTCTTTGAGCGTGCGCATGAGTTTATCTCTGTCCTTGGAAATCTTGCCGAGCCATTCGCTGACCTGCGCGGGCTGGCCCAAACCCACATAGACGACTGCGTAATCGTAAGGCGTGACGTAGCGTGATTTCGATAGCTGTCGTAATTCTTCGAGCACGCGCAGGGCTTCGCCTCGCTTGCCGTAGAGCGCCAGCGTGTGGCCGAGGGCCGACACCATCCAAGGGTTATTGCCGGAGCGGGCGCGGGCTTTGTTCAACTCGCTGATGGCTTCCTCATACAGACCTTTTTGTTCGAGGGCGAGGCCGAGGAAGTAGTGCGCGGGGCCGAAGTCCGAGTCCATTTCGAGCGTCTTGCGTAGCTGCGCGATGGCCTCGTCTTGCTTGCGTTCATGATAGAGGCGTTCGCCGAGCGTCGTGTTGATGACGAGCGAGAGCGGGTCAAGCTCAAGCGCGCGGCGAATCTCAAGCATCGCTTCCGCGGGGCGGCCTGTGCTGGCTAGAAAGTCCGAGTACCAGTGATGCGCCGTCGCGTAGTTCGGGTTCAACTCGATGGCGCGTTTGAACTCGCGCTCAGCCGCCACCTCGTCCTGGTCAACATCGCCCACGGAGAGAGCCAGCGAAGCGTGCGCTTCGGCCAGCGTGTCGTCAAGTTCGAGAGCCTTGAGGGCGGCGGCTTTGGCTTTCTGAAAACTCTCTCCGGGCGGGAGCTTGCCGAATTGATAAAAGCCGATGACGCTGTGCGCGTCCGCAAGACCCGCGTAGGCCAGCGCGTAGCTGGGGTCTCCGGCAATCGCTTCGTTGAAATAAGCGATGCTGCGCGTGAGAGCTTCCTCGTTGCGCTTGTTCCAGAAGTAGCGACCGCGCAGGTAGGATTGATACGCCTCGACGTTCTCCGTGTAGCGCTTCGCCAGCAGCCTTTGTTCCTCGCCCGTCAGCTTCAATGTCAGGGCTTGCGCGACCTGCGCCGAGATTGAATCCTGCACGGTGAAGATGTCCGTCAGGCGTTCGTCGAAGGTGTGCGCCCAGAGCGGGCGGCTCTCGCGGACGCTGACGAGTTGCACCGTCACGCGCATCCGGTCGCCCGCGCGCTGAATGCTCCCCTCCAACACCGAATCCACATTCAACTCGCGACCGGCGGCAATCGGGTCTGTCTGCCCGTTGCCCGCAAACTTGATGACGGCGCTCGTGGGCCGCACGCTAATCTGGCGTATGTTGCTCAGCTTGGTAATCAGAGCGTCGGCCATGCCGAGGCCGAGGTAGTCGTCGCTGGCGGCCATGCCGAGCAGCCTGAACGGCAGCACGGCGATTGAACCCGGCGGGGCCGGAGCCTGCGCCGAAGGCTGCGCGCGTTGCGCCCACCACAGGTAGGCGAGCGCAATGAGCAGCCCCGCGAGCGGCAGTATGATGAAGAGAGACGCGGCGACGCGACGCGGAGACACAGCGACGAGACGCGGAGACGCGGAGACGCGGAGACGCGGCGATAAAACAGGCGATACCGTTTCTTCAAAATTGGAGTCGGGCGTTTTATCAAAGTCGGAATCAGTTGCCGCATCGAGTTGCGCTATTGCTCCATCGAGTTGCGATGCCGCAGCGTCGCTTCCATTCGCGCTCAACGTCTCGCCGCGTCCCCGCGTCTCCGTGTCGCCGCGTCCCGGCTCTTCGCGTCCCATCTCTTCGCAGACTTCCTGCACGGCGGCGACGAAGCGATAGCCGCGCCCCGGAATGGTGACGATGTAGCGGTGCTCGCTCTTGCTTTCGCCGAGGGCTTTGCGGAGCATCGAGACGTTTTGGGTGAGGTTGTTCTCTTCGACGATGGTGTCTGGCCAGACAGAGCGCATCAACTCGTCTTTGTCCAGGTCTTGCCCGCTGTGGCGGACGAGGGCGAGCAGCGTGTCGAAGGCTTTGGCCGTCAGCGGCACGATTTGGCCGTCGCGCAGCAGCAACCGCTTCAGCGTGTCAACGCGGAACTGGCCGAACTCGTAAAAATGTTGCTCGGTCTGGCTGCTCATTACCGCCGTTCAATCGCTTTTCAGAAGATTTCAGAAAGTTTCAGCGCGTTTAAGGACTTCCCGGCCTCGCGCGGCGCATTATCCGTCCAGACACTTTGAAAGCCGGTCTGGATTCCGGCGTGCCTTTTCTGCCGAGCAGTGTAACAAAATGCGTCCTCGCGCGGAAAGCTAACGACAATTGCTCTGCCGGAGGAATAGTTAAACGGGGGAACGGCGGTGGCGTGAAAGATAAGGAGTAAGCCTAAGAGAGCCTTTCTCGTCGCTCTTGACCGTTCCTCCTTTTAACTATTTCTCCCTTCTCAAACATGGTCAGCCCGGGAGGTCACACACAATGGCGCAACTCATCTTGGAAGAACCGCCGATTACAGACGAAGCTCACGTTCCGCTCATCGAAAGCCACGCGACGCACAAGCCTTTCGTGCCCGCCTCGAAACTGCTGCCGGAGTTTACGCCGCGAGCCGTTATTCTAGGCTCAATCCTCGGCCTTATCTTCGGAGCCTCAAGCGTCTATCTGGCCCTGCGCGTCGGCATCACCGTCTCGGCTTCGATTCCCATCGCGGTGATGTCCATCTCCATCTTCCGCGCGCTTGGCCGCGCTTCGATTCTGGAAAACAACATCGCGCAGACGACGGGCTCTGCGGGCGAATCGGTCGCCGCCGGAATCGCCTTCACAATCCCTGCGCTGCTCGTGCTCGGCTACGACCTGGAGATTTCGCGGACGACGATGGTGGCTCTCCTTGGAGGCTGGCTCGGCGTCTTACTGATGATACCGCTCAGGCGCGCTCTCATCGTCAAGGAGCACGGCAAACTGCTCTACCCGGAAGGGACTGCGTGCGCCGAAGTCCTCGTCGTCGGCGAGAAAGGCGGGACGGACGCCAAGCTCGTCTTCGCGGGCTTCGGCGTCGCCACGCTCTATCGTCTTCTGATGAGCGGCGCGCGGCTCTGGACGGAGACGCCAGCCTACGTCATGCGCTGGTATCAGGGCGCGACCGTCGCGGCCAACATCACGCCCGACTTGCTCGGCGTCGGCTACATCATAGGGGCGCGCGTGGCGTCGATGATGGTCGGTGGCGGCATCCTGACGGCGTTGGTGTTGATTCCGATGGTCAAGTTTTTCGGGGCGGGCTACACGCAGCCGCTCTTCCCCGTGGGGACGGGCGGCCCGCTGATTTCCGCCATGAACGCCGGTCAAGTGCAGGACTTGTACATCCGCTACATCGCGGCGGGAGCCGTGGCGACGGGCGGCATCATCAGCCTCGCGCGTTCGCTGCCGATGATAGTGAGCGCTTTCGTTTCGTCAATCGGCGGCTTCGGGGCGGGGAAGAAAGACGCGAAGCGCGGGGCCGCAGTCCCGCGCACGGAGCGCGACATGCCGATGACGTTCGTGC
This sequence comes from Blastocatellia bacterium, assembly GCA_033855775.1. Taxonomy (GTDB): domain Bacteria; phylum Acidobacteriota; class Blastocatellia; order Pyrinomonadales; family Pyrinomonadaceae; genus DASVTR01. The sequence goes on from JAWVFT010000134.1 coordinate 41,905, forward strand.
TCGGCGGCATACTTGTGTTAGCCGCCGCCATCTTCATCTGGCTGAGCCTGGCCGGAAGCGCGGCAGGCACGCCGAAGAGCGGCGTCCTAATGAACATTCTCTCGGTCGTGCTGGTCCTCGTCTTCGGCTTCTTCTTCGCCACCGTTTCGTCGCGCATCACGGGCGAGCTTGGTTCTTCTTCAAACCCGATTTCGGGGATGACGATAGCGGCGATTCTGATGACCGCGCTCATCTTCCTGTTGTTAGGAATGGGCGGCGCAGATTCGCGCGTGCTGGCCTTGTCGGTCGGGGCGGTCGTCTGCATCGCGCTCTCGAACGCCGGCACGACTTCGCAGGATTTGAAGACGGGCTTTCTCGTCGGCGGCACACCGGCGCGGATGCAGTGGGGCTTGATGGTCGGCGTGACCACCTCCGCGCTCGTCATCGCGTGGACGCTCTCCTACTTAAACTCTGCTTACACAAATCTGCTGCCGACTTATTACCCGGCCTATCGCGCGCAGTTGAAGCCGGACGAGCAGCCCTGGGCCAAGGGCGACTTGCGCGGCGGGCAACTCGCGGGCGGCCCCTTCTATGTGCATCGCCTCTCGGCTGAAGAGAAGGGAACGGACGGCTCGCTCGTTCCCTCCGGTCAATACCTGACGGACGCCACGGGCGAGATTCACTATCGCATCAATCCCGGCGTCGGCGGCACACGCACCGCCGTCACCTCTGAGAATCTGCCGCCGCAGCCGCTCGCGGCGGGCGCGGGCGTCGAGATGAAGGGACGCGCACGCGGGCTTGACGACCAACTCTACACGATGGCGACCGTGAAGACCGCGGAAGCGACGCGCACCTTCTATGTTGACGACGCAGGGCGCGCGAAGTATGAGGAAGTGACGACGGGCGCGACCTCCAAGTTCGACGCCCCGAAGGCGCAGTTGATGGCTATCCTCGTTGACGGCGTGCTGACGCAAAAGCTGCCTTGGTCTTTGATACTCATCGGAGCCTTCATCGCTATCCTGCTCGAAGTGGTCGGCGTCAGCGCGCTGCCCTTCGCCGTCGGGATGTACCTGCCCATCGCCACCTCCGCGGCCATCTTCGTCGGCGGACTCGTGCGCGCCCTCGTCAAACGCATGACGCGCGCGCGCCAGAAGAGCCTCGCCGAAGAAGAGAGCGGCCCCGGCATTCTCTATAGCTCCGGCCTTATCGCGGGCGGCACCATCACCGGATTGCTGCTGACCATTCCACAAAGCATCGGTCATGGCGACATCTTCAGCGTCGCGCATCTGCTGCCAGCCTGGTTTGAGGAGAACCGCGCGACGGCCCTCGTCATGTTCGGACTGCTCGCCGCGACGCTCTACTACGTCGGCAGGCATGGATTGAAGCCGGGCGCGAAGAAGGCTTAACGATGAATGATGAGTGATGAAGGCGCGGCCCTGCCATCTTCAGTTGCGGCTCGCCAGTGACGGCAAAGCTATCGCGGCTATCTTCGTCTGCGGCGCGCAATCGGAGCGGGATGGACAAATCGCCGGGGCGGGCGCGAGATTTTCTCGCTAAGTAAAGGAGCTTAAGATGAAAGTGAATCGCGCGTTGTTGGCGCTCATGGCTCTGCTGTTGTGCGGCCCTGCCGCGTCCGCTCAAACGGATAGCTCCGCCGGTCTTGCCAACGGCAAAATCATAGAGCAAGCGCTCTATCAGCTTCCGGCTTACGAGCAATTGCCGGACAGGCACAAGCGCGCCTTTTCGCGCGAGACGGTCGAGCGAATTAAGAACGACGCGCGGCTTGAGCTTTGGAAAATCAAGTACATGAGCGACGGGCTGAAAATCGTCGGCTTCATCTACAAACCGAAGGGCGCGAGCGCGACGAAGCTCCCGGCTGTCATCTTCAATCGCGGCGGCTTGAGCGACGGCGCCATCAGTCCTGAGAATTACAACTACTTTTACGAGATGCATCGCTACGCCTCGGAAGGCTTCGTCGTGCTGGCTTCGCAGTATCGCGGCGCGGGCGGCAGCGAAGGCACGGACGAAGCCGGAGGCGCGGACACCAACGATGTCATGAATCTCTTTCCACTGGCGCGCTCGCTCGGCTACGTTGACATGGATAGAATCTTCATGTGGGGCTATTCGCGAGGCGCGATTATGACGCTGCAAGCCATCCGTCGCGGCGCGCAGCTTCGGGCCGCCGCCACCGTCGGAGCGCCGACAGACAACACGCTCTTGCAGGACAGACCCGGCTTCATACAGTTTGCGCGCTCCATCTATCCGGATTACGAAGCGCGCAAGGAAGAGCACTTGAAGAGTCGTTCGGCTATCTTCTGGGCCGACCAGTTGAACGTGCCGCTGCTCATCATGCACGGCGGCGCAGACCCCGGCACGGCCCCGACGCAGGCCATGGCTCTGGCGCAGAAGCTACAGGAACTCGGACACGTTTACGAGCTTGTCATCTACGCCAAGGACGACCATCCCATCAGCCTCAACGCCGAAGACAGGCTGAGCCGCACCATTGACTGGTTCAAAAATGTCCGCACGATGTCCATCGCGCAGGCTCTCCGCAAGACGCTCGACGAGCAGGGCGCGGACAGCGCGATTAAGCTTTACTACGACCTCAAGAAGAACAAGCCCGACACCTACGACTTCAGCGAGCGGGAGTTGAACGTGCTCGGCTACGCTCTGCTCGGCAGCAATGAGACGCAGAAGGCGATTGAAATCTTCAAGCTCAACGTCGCCGTCTACCCGCAAGCCTTCAATGCCTACGACAGCCTCGGCGAAGCTTATCTCGCCGCCGGTCAACGCGAACTGGCCGTCAGGAATTACCGCAAGTCGCTGGAACTGAATCCGCAGAACACGAACGCGACCGACGCTCTAACACGCATCGGCGCGAAATAGTTTGAGCCGCAAAAGAGGAACACGGCCCTGTCCGAGCCTCGCGCACGCGAAGGCTCGAACGAGCCGTGTTCTTCCTTCAACAATCGAGCCGCTGCGTCAACCGACACTTGAACAACAATGCATCTGCTGACGCTCAATCTCGCGCCTCGCCTTGCGCCTTAACATCATTCCGTGTTCGGGCTCCTCTCCTCTTTGACCTCAGAGTTATCGGCCTTCTCCACGCCGGGAGTCAGAGAGCCCGTCAGCTTCTCGCCTTCGAGCTTTTCCGTCGGACTCTTCTCGGCCTCCATCTTTTCTTCGTCCTGCGCTATCTTGCCCGGCCCCTCGTTTTCGCTCATCGTCATCACCTTTCTGCTGGCTCAGCAGTATGAATAGTTTGCTTCTCTACGTTGCTTTGACCGACAAAGCCGGACGCGCTCTGCGCCGCCCGGACGCTGTTGCCGCTTTCGTTTGTTAAGGACGAGAAAGTATATCATTTCGCGCTTCCACGGTTATAGATGTCGCGTGAAAATCAGGCTACACCAGTTGCGGCAACCAGAGCGGCGGCGCATACGTTTTCGTCGGGCCGGATTAAACGCGCCGCCGTCTCAAGCTCTCTTTGCCGCGTAAAAGGCCATGATAACTCGCGCTCAACGCCGCTCTGCGGCTGTGGCCGCGACTGGCACGTTCGTTGCTATCTACTCATGCGGGAGGGCTGAAGATGAAAAAACTACTGGCGACTTTGATGTGTTTGGTTCTACTCACTTTCGTGGCCATGCCCGCGGGAGCGCAAACGAGGCGGCGCAACAACCGTGCTGTGATACAGCAACAATATGACTACGAGCGCAATCGTGATGATCGCTCGTTCTGGGATAAGCACCGCGACAAGATTACGACGGCGGGCGGGGCTGTCGGCGGCGCTCTGCTCGGCAGCTTGATTGGCGGCAAGAAGGGCGCGATTCTCGGCGCGCTGGCGGGCGGAGGCGGCGCAGCCGTATACACCTACAAGATTCGCGACAAGTATCACCGCTACTAAAAATCCATCGAACGCTACGGTTCGATGAAGCGCATCGGTCGCTCCTGTCAATCGGAAGGAAGACGACCGTACAATCGAGGCCCGGCTGTGAAGGGGAGAGCACAGCCGGGCCTCGATTGTTTTTGAGAGTTAAGCGAGCGCGTTGCGTGGCATCGCCATCGCGTCGCTTTCATGAACACTTGCGTTATGGCGTGACGGAGTTTTTCGCGCGCGGCGTGCCGTTGATAGCCGTGCCGCCGGAGTTGGTTCCGTTGCGCGTCACGCCGTTGTTGTTGGCCCAGTTGGAAACCAGGTCTCCGCTGCCCGCAGCGTTGATTCTCTCCATCGTGTACGGGCCTGTGTTGCTTCCGGCCACCCATGCGCCGCCGCTGCTGTTCACGATGTCCACGCGCGTGCCGCTCGCGTTCTGCAATTCGAGTGTGTCGCCCGTGTTGGCGAGGCTGATGCCAGCGATGTTGATGTCGCCCGTCACGCTCGTCACGGCGGCGACGCGCTCGATGAGATAATAGCCGCCCGCCGCGATTGTGCCGGAGAGGTTGTAGGTCTGCGCCCCGCCATCGTCAACTATCTTCCAGCCAGTGAGACTGATGGAACTGCCCGTCGTGTTGTATAGCTCAATCCACTCGTCGTACGCGCTCGCGCTTGAGCCTGACCATGCCACTTCGTTGATGACGACCTGCGGCGCGATGCTGTAGTTGCCGTCCGTGTTGTAGTTGAAGGTCTGCCCGGTCGAGCTTATCGTCACGGAGTATGTGCTGCCGTTGGTGAGGAAGGTGATGTTGCCGCCGACCTTCACTTTCGCTACGGTCGCGCCCGTGCCGCTCTCGGTTTGCCAGATGGTGTCCATGCCGGTAGCTGCCGCGAGGCGATCTAGAATGGTTTGCGTCGGATGCCCGTAGGTGTTGCCGTCGCCGCAACTGATGACGGCCTGTTCCGGCTTAACCGTATTGATGAGCGTCTGGTTGGACGAAGTAAGGCTGCCGTGATGACCGCAATGAAGCACGTCAACGTCGCCCACGTCGGTCGCTATCTTCGTCTCGACATCCGAAGTGCTGCTGCCGCCGCCCGTTAAATCGGAAGCGATGAGATAGTCGAACGTGCCGAAGCGCAGCACGAGCGCAATCGAGCGCGCGTTTTCGTCAGAGGGCGTGACGTTGCCGTGGTTGGTCGTGCCGTTGACGGCCAGACAGGTCAGCACGCAGCCGCCGCCGAGGTCTATCTGCTGGTTGAGCGTGATGGTGGCGCGCTTGGCCCCGACGGCGTTGACATAATCTGTGAAGGTCTGCGATGAATAGCTGCCGCCGCGATCATAGCTGGCGATGTTAACGGGGATGCCGCCGTTGACTACTTCGTCTATGGCTCCGATATGGTCTGCGTGATAATGTCCGGCGACGAAGTAGTCAATCGAAGCGATGCTGAGCGAGTTCAGGACGTTGCGGATTTGCGTGCCGGAGCCTGTGACGCCAGCGTCGAACAACAGCGTCTTCGAAGGGCCGACAATCAAGGTCGAATCTCCCTGCCCGACATCTATGTGGACGATTCTGACCTGCTGCGCCGCCGCCGTCAGCGAAAGCGACGCCACGGCCAACAGGCAGAGACACGCGAGGGTTGAGGGCCTGAAACAGCTTTGCATTGATTCTTCTCCTTGGGTTAAAAAGGGTCAGGGGTCGAAGACCGAAAGCTGTCAAGTCCGAGGGACTAAACTTTGCGGCCCACTTGAGCAAGCGCCAGCGAGATGAGGGATTCTATACCAGACCGAAGCCACCGTACAGGAGAGATGCAAAAAAAGTGACTAATAATGCAAAGCGTTTATTATCTGAAGCTTCGCTCTTGCCAGCGGAGATGCCGGAGAACTTCACTTACAATCGTGTGCGGGAGTTGCTGGACGGCCTCGAAGACGCTGGCGAGGAAGAGTTGCGTGGAGCCATCGCCGCCGCCAGGTCGCAGCAGATACGCGGGCCGCTGGCCGTCGTCATCTTCGTCAAGCATCATCTGGCGGGCGCGCACGAGGCGGAGGTTGACCGCATCGAGGAGAGCGAAGAAGGCGCGCGCTACGCCGTCCTGGTCTACCCCGAAGGCGAGGTGCCGATTGAGCTAGAGCATCTGCCGCCTGATGTTTTGGCGGGTGCGCATGTGCGCTACGAGCCGTCCGCCGGAGAGTACAGATGAGGGACGAGCAGACGGATTTGGCAGTGTCTTAGCCGCGTCTTAAATTGTGTGTCGCTTGGCGCGGCGAGTGTGACAGGTCATAGAAGAAAGCCAAGCAAGAGAGAAACTGACAGGCATCTTTCATCGAACACGACGCTATTTCAATCTATCGTCATTATTCCGGGGAGCGAAAAATACCAGTTACAGTTTTGCCATCTCGCGGCAATAAACATCTGGTCTTTGGCGCGTTCGCTGACCCGCAGCGTCTCGGCCTTGCCGAATATTTGATAAGTGTCTACCACGCTTACGCCGATACCGCCGGGGCCTTCCACCTCTTCTTCTATCCTGGTCGTTTTCGTCGGCGTAAACTTGAGTAACCTGAATCCGCTGCCCTTGCGGTCGGCGCTCTCGCGGGCTTTAACGAAGTCGGCTTTGCTCACGTCCTGCTCATAGAGCAGGTCGTAGAGCTTATCGTATTGACCGGCGCGTTCGTGTTCAAGATATGAATTAAGTCGCTCGATGAGTTGCGCGCGGAGCGATTCCGGCACGGCCTTGAAGGCGTCCTGTTTGTCGGATTGTGAGAATGCCTGCGGCGCAAACAAAAGTATCAAGAGAGCGCATCGCCACCCGTTAAGAAAGAGCCTCCGCATATGACCGCCTGCGCCTCCCTCGCCATCAATGAGAATGAGCAGAGAATGGTTTGTCGAATCTGCCGTCTCAAGACTTATCTTTTAGTTGCGGCAAAGGCGCCGGGAGATTGCCTACGGCTTGAATAAAAGGCTGACGCGCCCGCGCCGCAGACAATGAATGAGTCTCCATCGTCTGCGGCGCGTCGCTCGTTATAGAACGCTTCTTATTTTCCGAGCTTCTTGCCCGTCGCTTGCCGCAACTCTGTGAGGAAAGTCTTCACGTCCATCGCGGCATATTTGGGAGCGCCGCTTTTTGCGGCTGGCGCAAGCGGCCCCGTGATGGTCGGCCCGCCATTGATGCCGGGCTTGACGATGCTGTTCTCCTTCGTGGTCGGAATTTCAAAGAGACCCTGAGCCTCGCCCGTAGTGTTGTAGGTTCCGGCAGTGAGCGATGGAGTTAGAAAGAGCGCGTAGGCGTGTCCGCCCTGCATCTTTCTGAACCATGGAGTTTGGACTTCGGCGCTCGTGCCGTCATCGAACACTATCTTGCCGCCGGGAAGGCTGACGTTGATGATGTCTCCTTTTTTCACTTTCCCTTTGTAAACGTATTCGACCAGCACTTTGTAATTGAGGTTGAGGCTCTTTCCGTCAGGGGTCAACTGCGAGACGTTCTCCTGCGGCAAGCCGATGATGATGGCCGAGCTATTGTCGGAAAGCTCTTTGAGGTCTGCGAACTGCTTAGAGCCTTTCGCCGGTTGCGCGTCAACGACCGCGCCCTTGTCTCGCGCTCTGTCCTTGAGGGCGCGAGCGTCAATTGCCTTGTCGGCGCCGGAAGCCTGCCGGACTCCCTGCTGTTCTTGTTGCCGTGTGGCGGCGGCAAAGACCTCCGGGCGTTTGATGGCGTTGACGCTTATCAATAAGCTGGCTGAGATGACCACTACAGCCGCCGCAATCATCATGTAGTTCGCTAAAGAAAATCTTTTCATCTTCGCTGTTCCTCCTGTCAAAATGCGCGGCGCGCTAGAAGCAGATAACGTCGGTCAGATAGTACAAAGTCTCGACGTACCGCTCGCCTCCCCTGCAATCGCAAGGCTCGTAGATGTCCACGGCATCGTAGTAGTAGTAGCAAGTCCTTGGATAGTAAGCCGGAATCGCGGGCGGCTCGGTCGTGCCTCCCGAACTGATGGACTGCGGCTTGCTCGGCCTCTTCTTCTTACAGTTGTGCTCTGGGTCGGTCACATAATCGTTGACTTTGGTTGCGTCGCCCGGCTGGATGC
>JAWVFT010000135.1:0-57134 GCA_033855775.1 Blastocatellia bacterium
TACACTTGCATGGTGACGGAGTGGGTGAAGGAGGCGACGAGCTTGCCCGTCATCGTTAAGCTGACGCCGAACGTGACGAGCATCACGCCGCCGGGGCGCGCGGCCGTCAAAGGCGGAGCCGACGCTCTCTCGCTTATCAACACCATCAACTCCGTCATCGGCGTTGACCTCGAAACGATGATTCCGCATCCGAACGTCAACGGCATGGCGGCCCACGGCGGCTACTGCGGCCCTGCGGTCAAGCCGATTGCGCTCAACATGGTTTCGGAGTTGGCGCGCGACGCTGAAATCAATATTCCCATCAGCGGCATCGGCGGCATCTCGACGTGGGGCGACGCGGCGGAGTTTCTGCTGCTCGGCGCAACCACCGTGCAGGTCTGCACAGCCGTCATGCATTACGGCTATCGCATCGTCGAAGACATGATTGACGGCCTCTCGAATTATCTGGACGAGAAAGGCTTCAAGAGCGTCAACGAGATTATCGGGCGCAGCGTCCGGCGCGTGACGGACTGGGGCAATCTGGACCTCAACTACAAGACGGTCGCGCGCATTGACCACAAGCTGTGCATCCAATGCAACCTCTGCCACATCGCCTGCGAAGACGGCGCGCATCAATGCATCCCGTTCACGGAAATCGAAGGCAAGCGTTTTCCCATCGTTGACGAATCCGAATGCGTCGGCTGCAACCTCTGTTATCTGGTCTGCCCTTCGCCCGGCTGCATCTCGATGGTCAGACTGGATGACGGCAGCCGCCCGCTCACTTGGCGCGAGCTGACATCTCGCGTCCCGGAGACGATGACCGGCGACTAGATTTAAACCAGTTCACATAATCTCACCGAATATGTGTTTGGCATACAATTAGCCTCTCAAAGGAGTATTCCCAATGGAAGTCCTACTGCTTGTGACCCTCATCTTCCTGGTCTTAGGCTTGCTTGCTGTCGCCATCAGAACAGCAATGCGCCCCGATCAAAGGACAGAAGACGTTTCCACTCCGTTGCAGAACTTGACTCAGCTAATAAACAATACTCAGATGCGTATTGAATTGTTGAATGAAAAGCTTGCACAAGTCGAACGCAATCAGAATAGCGCAGATCAACGTGTCGTGACGATGGGCACAGGCTTAGCGGAAACAGGAGCGGTTGCCAGGAGCATTGTTGATGCGACAAACTTTATTCGGGATGAGTTGTCACGCGCTAAGAATGATTTAACCGCTCTCCAGTCTCACACCAAAGCAAGGGAGTTGATTGAACGCGACACTGCCGAATCAATTAAAAGGTTGGAAGCAATCATTGCAGGCACGCAAAGCAAAGGGATAGCTGGAGAGAACATTCTTGAATTAATGTTTTCCAGACTTCCTGCTGAATGGCAGATGAGAAACTTTACGGTTGGCAATAAAACTGTCGAGTTCGGCCTTCGTTTGCCGAACAACCGTATTCTTCCTATTGATAGCAAATGGACAGCCACGCATCTACTTGAGCAATTTATTAGCTGTCAAGACGTGAATGAACAGTTAGTAATTAAGGGCAAAATTGAGAAGGTGGTCATAGACAAAGCGAAAGAAGTGCAAAAATATATAGACACAAACTTGACCGTCAATTTTGGAGTGGCTGTTATTCCTGATGCTATATATGAGTTGTGTTGCGGCATTCACTGTGATGCATTCAAATCAAAGGTGGTGCTTGTCAGCTACAGCATGTTTATTCCCTATCTCCTTCTGGTCGTCGAGTCAGCGCATAAGGATTCGCAAACTATAGATGAGACTAAATTACGTGACTACTTACATACTGCACAGAGCACTATTGAGAGTTTACAGCGTGAAATAGAGAAGCGATTCTCTCTGGCCTTAACTATGCTCGACAACTCAAGAACGGAGATACGCGGACAGCTTAGCAAAATGAGCAGCGGTATTACAGGCTTGCAAATTGGGGTAAATGCAACCCTACAAGTTGAAGAAGAGCAATTGCCAATGCTACTCAATGCCGTTGATTCATCCGCAAGAATTGATTAACGGCGCCCTCACTTGGCGCGAATTGACGACGCGCATCCCGGAGACGATGACCAGCGACCGGGATTTCATCGTCACCATCGAGGTCATCCGATGCATCCCCTCAACATCTCGCGTCCGCTGAGCTTCGCCTTCGTCATAATGTTCTGCATCATCGCGCGCGGTCAGGAGCAGAAGCGGACGCAGAGAGAAGAGACGCCGGATGAAGTTGTCCGAATCACGACGGAGCTAGTGCAGACAAACGTGATGGTCTTCGACAACAAAGGACGCTTTGTTGACGGACTGAAGCCAGAACAATTTGAATTGCGTGTCGAAGACCAATTGATTCCCATCGCTTTCTTCGAGCGCGTCGTCGCAGGCAGCGCGACCGAAGCGGCACAGTTCGCGGCCTTGAATCAAGGCGGCCTTCCGACGGCTCCGGCTGAAAGCCCGACCGGCAGAGTTTCGACGCGCGGGCGCGCTGTTATCTTTTTTATTGACGACCTGCATCTCTCGCTCGATAGCCTGAGCCGGACGCGGACGGCGATTTCACACTTCATCGAACATGAGATGAGCGCGAATGACAAGGCCGCTATCGCTTCGGCCAGCGGGCAAATCGGCTTTCTACAGCAATTGACCGACAACAAAGCCGTGCTCCGCGCCGCGCTGGCCCGCCTCAAATATCTCTCATACAGAGTGCAGGACACGGAGCAGCCAACGATGTCGGAATACATGGCTCTGAAGATTGAACAGCGCGACCGCGACGCCTTCGGCTATTACATTGAACGGTGCCTGCATGACAATCCGGTTTACACGCCTGCGAAATGTGTGGAGGTGGTGAAAGACCGCGCTCGCGGAATTATCCAGCAGGCTTCCGCCATCACGGCCAACACGCTCACGTCGCTGGAAAATCTCGTGCGCTCGTCCGGTCAGTTGACGGGGCGCAAGCTTGTCATGCTTATTTCCGACGGCTTCTATCTGGGCGCGCTTCATCTCTACGGCAACGTCCTCGATAAGCTGCCGCAAATAACGGACGAAGCGCGTCGTCATGGCGTCGTCATTTATACGATAGATGCGCGGGGCTTAATCTCCGGGCAGGCGGACGCAACCGTCAATCTGGTGGACGGCAACGGCCTTCTGGACCGCGCTAACCTTGGCGAGATTCCGGCATCGCAGGACGCGCTGCACGCGCTGGCCGGAGACACAGGCGGTCGCGCCCTGCGTAATTCCAACTCGATTACAGACTGGGTGACTGATACGCTCAAAGAGACTTCAAACTATTACCTTCTGGCATGGCGTCCCAACCAGACAGCGCAGCCCGCAAACAAGTTCAAGCGCATCAGCGTCAAGGTCATTGGTCATCCAGAGTTGACGGTGCGGCTGCCTCGCGGCTATCTGGACTCCATCCAAACGTCGTCAACCAACGCCGCGGTCAAAGGCTCTGAACGTTCATCCAAGCCGGACATAACGAACAAGGCTGCGCCGCCCGCCGATGCTGACCTGCGCTCCGCGCTCGGCGCGACCTATCCGCAGCAAGCTCTGTCAACGCTGCTCTCCGTCACCTTTCTGGACACCCCGCAAAACGGAATGGTGCTGACCGCTTCGACACAGATTGCCACTCAGGCTTTGAACTACGGCGCCGACGGGCATGAGGCAGCGGCGGTTGACCTCGCAGGGGTTATCTTAAATGCTGACGGCAAGACGGCGGCCAGCTTTCGCACGAAGTTGAAAGTCAATCCGCTGCCTGAAAATCAGGCGCACGAAGAGCAGGCGGGAATTATCTACAACTACCGCGCGCCGCTCGCGCCCGGACTGTATCAGGCGCGCGTCGCAGCGCGCGACGAGCGAAGCGGGCGCACGGGCAGCGCCATGCAGTGGATAGAAATCCCTGCCCTCAAGTCGCAGACGTTGAGCCTGAGCAGTCTGTTGACCGGCGTGCAAGCTGTCGGTGAAACGCGGAAAGTGAGCGAGAAGCAGGAAGCCGCAACGCAAGCGCAGTTCAGCGTCAGCCGTCGTTTCAAGCGCGCGTCGCGTTTGGGCTTCCTCGTCTTCATCTATAATGCGGGGCGCGCGGCGAGCGAGAGCGGAGCGGTTGACCTGACAACTCAAGCGCAGGTCTTCGACGCTCAGGGACGAGCCGTTATCGAAGCTCCTGCCCGACCGCTGGCGACCAGCGGCTTTGACGATGTGGCGCGGATTCCCTACGCGGGCGCGATTCCCTTACAAACGCTCTCGCCGAATCAGTATGTGCTCAGAATCACCGTGACTGATAGAACGAGGAACACCAGCGTCGTTCAGGAAGTGAGTTTTACTGTCGAGTAAAATTGCTCAGCCTGCTTCACACAATCGAGCGCAAGCGAATTGAATGGATAGCTCCGCTGTCTTCAACGTAGAGTTCTGCCGTTCGCTCAACTCTTTTTTCGTCCTTCCAACTCCGACATGAGGCGTGGGATTTCAGCCAGCAACTCGCGCGCGAGAAAGCCTAGCCGTCCCATCTTGCGCGCCAGACGGTCGCCCGCGCGCCCGTGCAGGTAGACGCCCCAAGCGGCGGCTTGCAGTGGCGCTGCGCCGCGCGCGGCCAGCCCTGCGATGATGCCGGAGAGCGTGTCGCCGGAGCCGGAGGTGGCGAGCCCTATGTTGCCCGTGCGGTTGCAGTAAGACTTGTTGCCCGTCGGCGCAGCGATGTGTGTCTCCGCGCCTTTCAAGGCGATGACGGCGCGCAATTCTCTCGCCGCCTGCTGCGCTACCTGCTGCGGAGCGTCTTCAATTTCGCTTTTTTCAACGCCCAACAGATGCGCCATCTCGCCCGCATGAGGCGTCAGCACGACGCGATGATTAAGCCCGCGCAAACATCGCTTGTTCTCCGTCACACAAAGAAGCGCGCCCGCATCCAACACTACGACCGGGCTCTCTATGAGCGGCAGCAACGCTTTCATCAATCGCGCGGTGGCCTTCTCGTCCAACATTCCCGGCCCGACGAGCACAGCCTGCACATCGTTTGCGCGCCCCGCGAGTTCGACCGCCGCGCTGGCCGAGATGCCGCCCGCTTTCGTTTCCGGCACAGCGAAGACGCGCGCCTCCGGCACGGCTGTCGCAACCGCCTGCGCGATGCTGCGGCACGTCGCGATTTGTAGCTTGCCCGCTCCGGCGCGCAAGGCAGCCGTCGCCGCCAGAATCACCGCGCCCGGCATCTCCGGCGACCCGCCAATCACCAGCACGCGCCCGCGCGCTTCCTTGTCGCCCGCCTCGTCCGGCTGCGGCAAAGCCCATGCGCGCATCAAACGCGGAGACAGGAGAAGGGGTTGGGGCTGAGGCGCCGGGCGTTGGGGTTCACTTCTTTTTGCTTTTCCCCTTCCCCCTACCCCTAACCCCCGACCCCCATTTTTATTTTGGAGCGATCGGGACATCTGGTTTCGAGGTGACTGGCTCTCCGGCTTCTTCGAGCGGAGCGACAAAGTTGAAGAGGCGCGGCGCGAGTTTGCCGTGCCGTCCGAGTTGCGAGTCGAACTCGTAGGAGGTGACGGAGCAATTGGCGATTTCGGCGGCGCGGTCGGCGGCTAGGATTTGCTCTTCGGTCATGCGTTCGAGCAGGTAGCGAAAACAGTTGACGACGACTTGATGACTGACGATGAGCACGCGCTCGCGCCTGTAGTCGCGCGTCAGCGTGTCAATGACGCTGCGCAGGCGCAGGATAATGTCGCACCAACTCTCGCCGCCCGGCGGCCTGAAGTAAAACTTGCCGAGCGCGCGGTAGAACTCCGATTGCTCAGGATACTTCTCCCTGACGCCGACCTTCGTCAGGCGGTCAAGAATGCCAAACTCTTTCTCGCGCAATCGCTCGTCAATAACGAACGACACGTCCTCGCGCTCGATGCCCGCCGCCTTCAGCACACGCTCCGCCGTCCCGCGCGCTCGCAAGTAAGGCGATGTTAAGACGACCTGCGGCTGCTCTTCCGGCGGCATCGCGCCGAACCAACGACCCAGAGCGGTCGCTTGATGCTCGCCGAGCAAAGAGAGCGGCACGTCTGCATCGCGCGTGGCGATTTCAATTATCGGTTTTCCGGCGGCCTCAGCCGCGTCGCGCGCCACGTTGCCCGCGCTCTCGCCGTGTCGCACAATCCAGATGTTGCTCGGCCATTTCTGTTCTCGGCTCAACTTTTCTTTCCCGCCCCTCTCTTGTTCTTAACGGCTTTCGACCCACAGCCTTGCCCGCGCTTGCTTCACTCAGACAAACTCATGGCCCGGCCCCGCTCTTCTTCATCCGTCTTACTGTTCCACGAGTTCGTTATTCTGCTCTGCCGCCGTCTCGTTTAAGACCGTGAGCAACGAAGGCGACCAACCCGATTGACTGTCCTTGCCTTTCGCGCTGCGCCTGCCGATGCCGCCAGCGGACGGCAGCAGGTAGTTAATCAAGCCGAGCAGGTCTGATGTCAGCCCCGGAAAAAGCGCGTGGAAACGGACGGCCAACTCCGCTTGAATCGAAAGGACGACTTCCGCATCGCCGCGCTTGCAGGCCGCTATAATCTGGCGCGCGGCGCGCTCCGCCTTCATCGCCGACACGGGCAGCGCGTCGCTGATGCTGAACCACGCATACTCTGCGCGATGTCGTCCCTTGAACAAAGCGTTGCGCGGGCTGCCCGTTCGCATCAATCCGGGGCAGACGGTCGTCACCGACACGCCGTCCTTCTTCAACTCTGCGCGCAAGCCTTCCGACAATCCGACCAACGCAAACTTGCTCGCGCTGTAAGGCAAGAGATGCGGGACGCTGATTTTGCCGCCGATGGATGAGATGTTAACGATGCGTCCATCGCGTCGCCCGCGCATCTCCGGCAGCACCGCCAGCGTCGCATACAGCGGCCCCCAGAAATGGGTCAGCATCGCTTCCTCGTAATCCTCGACCGTCATCACTTCGAGCGGCCCGACCTGAATCACGCCGGCGTTATTGACCAGCACATCAATCTGCCCGAAGTGGTCGCGCACGACGTTGACCAACTCGTTAACCTGCGCACGCTCTCTCACGTCGCAAGGCACGGCCAACGCCTGCGCGCCTCTTTCGGCCAGGTCAACACGCGCGCGATTGAGTTCCTCAACGTCACGCGCGCAAATCGCCACCCTCGCCCCTTCGCGCGCAAACTCACGCGCCAGCACCAACCCAAGCCCGCGCGAGCCGCCCGTAATCAACACGCTCTTGCCGCGCAAATCGTACTCGCTCCACTTTCTCATCGCCGCGCGCGCCGCCACCAAAGCGCCCGCGCCCGCCGCGGCCCACATCAACGCATCCTTGCTCCGCTCACTCATCGCTTCCCCTTTTTAAGTCTCAAGCTTAAGGCTTCAAGCTGAACTATGAAGAGCCTCGAATCTTAAACTTGAAACTCGAACCTTGAACTCATCACTTGAATGCCGCCACGACCGGCGTGTGGTCAGATGGCCGCTCCCAACCGCGCGGCTCTTTGTCTATCCATGATTGCGTCGAGCGCGCGGCGAGCGTTTCCGAAACCCAGATATGGTCAATCCGCAGCCCCGCGTTGCGCCGGAACGAGCCTTGCCGGTAATCCCACCAAGAGAAATGGCCGCCCTCTTCCGTGTGCAGGCGAAAGGCGTCAACGAATCCCCAATCTTTAATTTCGTCGAGCGCGGCGCGCTCGCGGCGACTAAAAAGGATGCGCCCTTCCCACTGCTCAGGGTCGTGCACGTCGCGTTCCTCCGGCGCGACGTTAAAGTCGCCGCACAGCAAGACCTGCGAGTCCTTCTCGTAATGCTCGTCAAAGAACGCGCGCAGGCGACGCATCCATTCGAGCTTGAAGCGATACTTATCCGAGCCGACAGACTGCCCGTTCGGAACATAAACATTGACGACGCGCACGCCCTCCACCGTCGCCGCTAGCAGGCGCGCATGAGCGCCTTCTTCATCATTCGGAAAACCGCGCTGCACGTCCGTCAACTCGGTTCTCGACAGGATAGCCACGCCGTTGTAAGTCCGCTGCCCGAACGTCGCCGACACGTAGCCCAACTCCTTGAAAGCCTCAGCCGGAAATTTCTCATCCACGCATTTCAATTCCTGCAAGCACAACACGTCGGGCTGCGCCAGGGCCAGCCACTTCGTCACCAGCGGCAGCCGCGCCGTCACAGAGTTAACATTCCAGGTCGCTAATTTCATCTTCCACCAATGTCAGGTTTCAATGTTCAAGCTCAAGGTTTCAAGCCGCAAGATTTCAAGGTCACAAGGCCGCAGAGCTTGCGCCCTTAAACTTGAAACATGAAATCATGCGTCCTCAAACAATCATGCTTTCTAAAGCGAAGCGATTAGCCCTGCGAGCAACGCGCCGCGCCGCGCGATGTCGTCTAAGACGATGTGCTCGTGCGTCGCGTGCGCGCCGTCGCCGTCAATGCCCAACCCGTCGAGCACGCCGACGCCGTAGGCCGCGACAAAGTTTCCGTCGGATGCGCCGCCGACCTGCGCTTCGCCTAACTCGAAGTCGAGCGCGGCGGCTATCTCGCGCGCCTGTTCGTAGAGCGCGACGACCCTTTCGGTTCGCTCAAGCGGCGGGCGATTGACGCCGCCCGTGACGCTCAAGCGCACGCGCTCGTCAACGGGACGAAGGTTAAGAATCGCCGCCTCGATGCGTCTCGCTTCCTGCTCCGTTGTAAAGCGCACGTCAATCTCCGCGCTCGCTTCCGCCGGAACCACGTTCGAGCGCGTTCCACCTCGCATCGTTCCAACCGTCACGGTGATGCCGCTTGAGCCGTCGTTCAGAGCGTGCAGCCGCTCTATCTGTCGCGCCATTTCGAGAATCGCGCTGGCTCCCTTCTCCGGCTCCAAGCCCGCGTGCGCCGCCACGCCGCGCGCTTCCAGCGTGTACATGCCCGTCCCCTTGCGCCCGGTCTTGACGCGCCCGCCAGCAACGGGCGGCTCAAGCACCAACACATTTGCGGCGCGCTGCGCTTCTTCTTCGACGAGAGCGCGCCCGGTCATGCTGCCCGTCTCTTCATCACAGGTCAGGAGCACGACGACCGCGCGGCGCGGCTCAAGCTTCAACTCCGAGCAAGCGCGCAAGGCTTCGAGCGCCAGCGCGCAATTCGCTTTCATGTCAAAGATGCCCGGCCCGTAGACGCGCCCGTCTTCGATGCGCCAAGGGCGCGCTTGCAGCGAGCCGCGCGGGTGAACCGTGTCCGTATGGCCCAACAGCAGGATTGAGCCTGCCTCAGCCTCCGGCGCGTCCTTGAAAGCGCGAACGCGCAAGTGCACGCCGTAGTCATGGCTTTCAATCAACTCGACTGACGAGACTCCGGCAATCGAGCGCGCCGCATCGGCCAGCAAGGTGACGACGGCGCGGCTGCCCTCAACATCGCCCGACGGCGACTCCGTTTCCACCAGAGCGCGCGTCAACTCCAGCATCTCGCTCTGCCGCTCGCGCAGGCGCGATTGCAAGGCGACAAGTTTCGTCCTGTCGAATTTGTCTCTCATCAATTCAGTCGCAACCTTCAACTCGTCAAGCTACGGAGCGTTGATTGTTTCCTTCCTTACCGTCAGCGCTTCGATTCTCGCGCGGTTGACTTCGTAGCCGATGCCGGGAGACTCAGGCGCAAGGATAGTTCCGCGCGCGGTGACGGTCACGGGCGGCTCTATGATGTCCTCGTGCCAGTAGCGCGAGCTGGCAGAAACGTCGCCGGGCAGTGTGAATCCTTCGAGCGTCGCCATAGCGATATTGTGCGCGCGACCGATGCCCGATTCCAGCATCCCGCCGCACCAGACCGGAACGTTTGACTGACGACAAACACGCTCGACGCGCAACGCTTCCGTATGCCCGCCGACCCGCCCGAGCTTGACGTTGATAATCTGGCACGCGCGCAACTCTATCGCCTTGCGCGTATCCTCCGCCGAGCGAATTGATTCGTCAAGGCAGATGGGAGTTTGTATCTGCTGTTGCAGCTTCGCGTGGTCGAGCATGTCATCGTAAGCGAGCGGCTGTTCAATCATCATCAAGTCAAACTCGTCGAGCGCGCGAAACAACGGCGCGTCGTCCAACGTGTAAGCCGAGTTGGCATCGCCCATCAACTGTATGCGCGGAAAACGCTGGCGCACCCCTTCGATAATCTCCCTATCCCAACCCGGCTTAATCTTGATTTTGATGCGCTGGTAGCCCGCGCTCAACTCGCGCTCGATTTTTTCAAAGAGCGCGGCGGGCGTCTCTTGAATGCCGATGGAGACGCCGCAAGCGATTTCCGCCTGCGCCCCGCCCAGATGCTTCCACAATGGAACGCCCGCGCGCCGCGCTTCCAAATCCCAGCAAGCAGTTTCGAGCGCGGCCTTCGCCATGCGATTGCCGCGCACAGACTTCATCAAAGCGAAGACATCCGCCGCGCGCTCAATTTCATGCCCGACAATCATCGCCGCCAGCACGCCGCTGAGCACGCTCCAAGCGCTCTCCGTCCACTCTTCGCAGTAGAACGGGCCTTCGCCAGCCGTGCATTCGCCCCAACCTTCCGCGCCGTCCGCGTCCACGACGCGCGCCAGCACGATGCGCCGCTCGGTCGTGCGGCCAAAGCTGGTTTCAAAAAAATGCACGAGCGGCAGACGCGCCTCGCGCAACTCGACGGTCTTGATAATCACGATTGCCACTCCATGGATGAAAGCATTATGCCCGTCTCAAGCCACTTTGTCAGCAGGACAAAAAGAAAGACGGCCCGCTCGTTGCCGTCTATCGCTGCTCTGAATTGTTTGTCAACCGCTTCGCCGGAGCTGCCAACCGAAGATTTCTTATCTCAAGTTCACATCTTCACTCGGTCGAGACGACCGCTTCATTATTGAGGGCCGCGTGCATCGTGTGCCATGAAAGGCTCGCGCACTTAACGCGCGCCGGGAAATCGCGCACGCCGGAAAAGATGGTCAGGCGGCCAAGATTATTCGGAGCCGCCGCTTCGTCCAACTGCCCCGTCACCATGCGATGAAATTCATCGAACAAGGTTTCGGCTTCCTGTCGCGTCTTGCCCTTGAGGCTCTGCGTCATCATGCTCGCCGCCGCCTTCGAGATGGCGCACCCAGAACCCTCGAAGCTGATGTCCTTGACCACTTCATCTTCCAACTCCATGTAGACGACCAACTGGTCGCCGCACAAAGGATTGTAGCCCTCCGCGCTGCGATTGGCCGCCTCAAGCCTGCGAAAATTGCGCGGCTTCTTGTTGTGTTCGAGAATAACTTCTTGGTACAGGTCGCTTAGTTCAGACATGATGATAAATAACAAGTGATAGGTGATGAGTGATGGGTGATAAGAGAAAAGCTTTTTGGTTTTTACTTGTCACCTATCACTCTACGAAAAGATTTCGATGACTTTCTCAATGGCGAGCGCGAGCGCTTCGATTTCCTGCTTCGTGTTATAGAAAGCGAACGAGGCGCGGGCGGTCGCCGGCACGTTGAAGCGTTTCATGACGGGCTGCGCGCAGTGATGACCGGCGCGCACCGCGATGCCTTCTTGATCCAGAATCGTGCCGATGTCGTGCGGGTGCACGTTGTCAATCACAAACGACAACACGCTGGCTTTCTCGCGCGCCGTGCCGATGAGCCGGACGCCTTCGATGCCGCCGATTCTGGCGGTCGCGTAATCAAGGAGTTGCTGTTCGTAAGCGACGGCCTGTTCGCGCCCGATGCTCGTCAGGTAATCAATCGCCGCGCCAAGTCCAATCTGCGAAGCGATGGCCGGAGTCCCGGCTTCTAATTTATTCGGCAATCCGGCGTAGGTCGTCTTCTCGAAAGTGACCGTGCGAATCATGTCGCCGCCGCCCTGAAACGGGTTCATCTGCTCAAGCAGTTCGGCCTTGCCGTAAACGACGCCGCTGCCCGTCGGGGCAAACATCTTGTGGCCGGAGAAAGCGTAGAAATCGCAGTCAAGCTCCTGCACATCAATCGGCAGATGAACGATGCCCTGCGCGCCGTCAATCAAGACGGGCACGCCGTACTTGTGCGCGCGATTGATAATCTCTTTGATGGGATTGACGGTGCCGAGCGCGTTGGAGATGTGCGTGACGGCGACGATTTTCGTCCGCTCGTTCAAGAGCGCATCATACTCGTCGAGGATTAGCTCGCCCGCGTCGTTCATCGGAATGACGCGCAACGTCGCGCCCTTTTCCTCGCACAACATTTGCCACGGGACGATGTTCGCGTGATGCTCCATCGCCGAGATGATAACTTCATCGCCTTCACGGACGAACTTGCGCCCGTAGCCGTGCATCACCAAGTTGATGCCTTCGGTCGCGCCGCGCACGAAGATGCATTCCTTCGCGTCGCGCGCGTTGATGAAGCGCTTGACCTTCTCGCGCGCGCCTTCATAGGCGGTCGTCGCGCGCTGGCTCAAGTAGTGTACGCCCCTGTGAATGTTGGAGTGTTCCTGTTCCAGATAAGTGCTGCCGCGGTCGATGACGACCTGCGGAACCTGCGACGAAGCAGCGTTGTCAAGATAGACGAGCGGCTTGCCGTTGACCGTCTGGCGAAGCACCGGAAAGTCTTCGCGCACGCGCTCGACATCCCACTCGCCTTCCTTAACCTGCGGCGTTTCCATCAACAATGATTTTTCAGTTGCCAACATAAATTTCCAACGATGAATGACGAACGCGACGCGCGAAACGATTGACGCTCAAGAGCAAGGCTGTCATGCAGCGCAAGCGTCCGCTCGTCGCTCATCCTTTCAAGTTCAAGCTTCCAGCCTTGCGTGCAGGCGGTTCAAGACCGCTTCGTCTAACTGCGCCTTGATTGATTCAATCTTGATTTTCCCGATGACTTCTTCGGCGAAGCCATAGGTCAGCAGGTTGCGCGCGATGTCTGTGTGCAAGCCGCGACTGGCCAGATAGAAGAGTTCTTCATCTTCGAGTTGGCCGACGGTCGCGCCGTGCGCGCATTTCACGTCGTCTGCGAAAATCTCCAACTGCGGCTTCGTGTCAACGCGCGCTTCGTTCGACAGCAACAGATTTCGATTCGTCTGCTGCGCGTCCGTCTGTTGCGCGCCCTCGCGGACGAAGACCTTGCCGTTGAAGACGGCGCGCGATTTGCCGTCTAGAATGCCTTTATAAAGTTGACGGCTCGCGCAATGCGGCTGGCGATGGTCTATCAACGAATGCGTGTCGGCATGCTGCCCGTCGCCGACGAGATACAGGCCGTCAATCGAACATTCCGCGCCTTCATTATCGAGCGTGACTTTGATGTCGTGGCGCGAGAGTTGCGCGCCGAGCGTGATGGTCGTCGAATTAAGATGACTGCTGCGGCCAAGCGCGGCGGTCGTCGTAGCGATGTGAAAAGCCTTCGCGCTTTCGCGCTGGACTTTGTAATGCTCAAGGCGCGCATTCTCTTCGAGCACAATCTCGACGACGGCGTTCGTCAAATAGCGCGCTTCATCTTCCGCGCTCGCATAACTCTCGATGACTGTGGCCGAGCTGTCGCGCTCGCAGACAATCAGCACACGCGGGAAAGCAGCGACAGGTGCTTCCGCTTGCGCGTTCGCGAGAAAGAGCAGATGCAGCGGAACGTTAACCTCGACGCCGCGCGGAATCAGGATGAAAGCGCCGCTCTTGAGAAAAGCCGTGTTGAGGGCCGTGAAGCCGTTCGTATTGTAATCCGCGCCGCGGGCCAGTTGGCCGCGCAGGATTTGTTCAAGACGCGCGTCCGCAAGAGCCGAGGACAAGTCCGCGACGACGACGCCTTCCGGCAGAGCCTCAACCGTTGAAAGCTCTCGATTGTAAATGCCGTTGACGAAGACAAGCTGGCTGCGGCTCGCCTCTTCGTAGGCGAAGCTTTTCAACTGAGCCGCAGAGAGGTTTCGCGTTTGCGCGCCGGTCGCGCCGGCGGGCGCGAAATTGATTTTTGCGATTGGAGCGACGTTCGTGTACTTCCACTCTTCGTCGTCTGTCGTCGGAAAGCCCAGTTGCTCGAAACGCTCAATCGCGCCCTCGCGCAGACGCTTTATCCAAGCCGCGCCGTCCGCGTCCTGCCGCTCTTGAAACGCGTCACGATACGCGCTCTTTTCTTTTGCGATTTGAGTTGCCATTACGTTTTAGTTCGCCTGTGTGACGCTCGCCGCGCCGCCGCCACTGTTAGCCGCAGCCGACTTAATCCAGTCGTAGCCCTTTTCTTCCAACTCAAGCGCCAACTCCTTGCCGCCTTCTTTGACGATGCGGCCACCGGACAGCACGTGAACAAAATCCGGCACGATGTAGTTGAGCAAGCGTTGATAGTGCGTCACGAGAATGATGCCGTTCTCGGAGTTGCGCAGCTTGTTGACGCCGCCGGAGACGACGCGCAGCGCGTCAATGTCGAGGCCCGAATCCGTCTCGTCCAGCACGGCCAGCTTCGGCTCAAGCACGGCCATCTGCAAAATCTCGTTGCGCTTTTTCTCGCCGCCGGAGAAGCCTTCGTTCACAGAGCGCGACATAAAGCTGGCTTCCATCTCGACAATCTTGGCGCGCTCTTTCAGCAAATCCTTAAACTCCAAAGGGTCTAGCTCCTCTTCGCCGAGATGCTTGCGCTTCTCGTTGTAAGCCAGCCGCAGGAATTGCGCGTTCGACACGCCCGGCACTTCAATCGGATACTGAAACGCCAGAAAGATGCCTTCGCGCGCGCGCTCGTCCGGCGCGAGTTCCAGCAGATTCTTGCCTTCAAAAAGGACTTCGCCCTTCGTCACTTTGTAAGCCGGATGCCCCGCCAGCACCTTCGCCAGCGTCGATTTTCCAGAGCCGTTCGGCCCCATGATGGCGTGCACCTCGCCCTTCTTCACTGTCAGGCTGATGCCCTTCAAAATCTCATTGCCATCAACGGTCGCATGCAAATCTCTGATTTCTAACAAGACTCTCTCCTCTAACAAACGTGACAGGCGACAATTAACAGATGACAGAAAAGCTTCGTTCTGGTCATTATGTTAGCTGTCACCTGCGACGGTTCTTTCTATCCGACACTGCCTTCCAATTTCAGTCCGAGCAAGCGCGTCGCTTCGACCGCGAACTCCATCGGCAATTGCAGGAACACGTCCTTGCAAAAGCCGTTGATGATGAGCGAGATGGCGTCCTCCTGCGAGATGCCGCGCTGCTGCAAGTAGAACAACTGCTCTTCGCTAATCTTCGAAGTTGACGCTTCATGCTCGACCTTCGAACTGTTGTTCATCACTTCGATGTAAGGAAACGTGTTCGCGCCGCAACGTGAGCCAATCAACATCGAATCACACTGCGTATAATTACGCGCGCCTTCAGCCTTCGGCATTACCTTGACGAGGCCGCGATAAGAATTGTTCGAGCGGCCCGCGCTGATGCCCTTCGAGATGATGGTCGAGCGCGTGTTCTTGCCGAGGTGAATCATCTTGGTGCCAGTGTCGGCCTGCTGCGCATGGTTCGTCAGGGCAACGGAATAAAACTCGCCGATGGAATTATCGCCCTGCAAGATGCAAGAGGGATACTTCCATGTAATCGCCGAACCCGTCTCGACCTGCGTCCACGAAATCTTCGAATTGCGACCGGCGCACTTGCCGCGCTTGGTGACGAAGTTGTAAATGCCGCCGCGTCCTTCTTCGTCGCCCGCGTACCAATTCTGCACCGTCGAATACTTAATCTCCGCGTCGTCCAACGCGATCAACTCCACGACCGCCGCGTGCAGTTGATTCTTATCAAACTTGGGCGCAGTGCAGCCTTCCAGATACGAGACGTGCGACCTCTCTTCGGCGATGATTAAGGTGCGCTCGAATTGTCCCGATTCAGAGTTGTTGATACGAAAGTAGGTCGAGAGTTCCATCGGGCAGCGCACGCCCTTCGGGATAAAGCAGAACGAGCCGTCCGTGAAGACCGCGCTGTTGAGGGCCGCGAAGTAGTTATCGTTCGTCGGCACAACCGAGCCAAGATACTTGCGGATTAACTCTGGATGCTCCCGCACGGCTTCGCTGAAAGAGCAGAAGATGACGCCGTGCTTTTTCAGCTTCTCCTTGTAGGTCGTCGCCACCGACACAGAATCAAAGACCGCATCGACGGCCACGTTCGCCAGTTGCTTCTGCTCCTGCAAAGGTATGCCGAGCTTTTCAAAGGTGCGCAGCAATTCGTGGTCAACTTCATCAAGGCTCGCCTTCTTCGCAGCTTGCTTCGGCGCGCTGTAGTAGATGATGTCCTGATAATCAACTTCCGGGTAAGAGACGTTGGCCCAGTGTTTCGGCTCGGTCATCGTCAACCAGTGGCGATAGGCTTTGAGACGAAACTCAAGCATCCATTCCGGCTCGTTCTTCTTCGCAGAGATTAGCCTGACGGTCTCTTCCGTCAACCCGCGCGGAATCATGTCGGATTCGATGTCTGTGACGAAACCGTACTTGTATTCTTTATTGGCTAACGCTTCAATACTGCTCATCTTGTTTATCCCGCTTCCCCTTTAAGAAAGCTGTCCCTCGTTATCAAAATAGATATTCATCAACGGCGCGCTCTCTCCGGCTCAAGCGCTGCGCTGTGTCGCGCCCGCTTGCTGCAATCTTTGAATCTGGTGCAGCGTCTCGTCCACGTTCTTTTCCGTGCCGATTAATTGCGCCAGCGTAATCTGGCTGAGCGCGTTCTGCACAATTTCATGCAGGCCGACAATCACAGGTCGGATGCCGCAATCGCCCGTGTGCACGCACACATCCATCACGCCCGTGTAGCTCTTGCAATGCGCCTCAACCTCGTCTTCGTCGAGCACGCGTATGACATCGCTCAAATGAATCTCCGATGCGGGCCGCGCCAAATAATAACCGCCGCGATTTCCCCTCAGAGATTGGGCCAGCCCGGCCTTGCTCAAAATCCACAGCAACTTCCCCGCGTTGGCCACGGAAATTCCTTCGCGCTCCGCCATCTGCGCCAGCGTCAAAGACTCGCCCGGCTGCAAATAAGCGAGTTGCAACAAGCAACGCAATCCGTATTCTTCCTGAGCTGAAACCTTCATTTTAGAGACTCGACAAAGCCCGCTTTTCTTTCAATCGCGTAGCTATTCTAGCATACCTTACTTTTTTGTCAAGATTGGCTAAACCGCTTACAAAGCGCAGGATAATGGCTGACAGCGTTGCTCAACCGGCTCTTTTTTTGACTTAACTTTCGGCTCAGATAATAATAAGACTGCGAGTGACATGGGCGTTGATTATGAAACCTAAAATCCAACTTGCATTGACGGACGATTGGGAACTGCGCGGCAACGGCAACGGCAATATAGAGCAGCTTCAATTTCATCCCATGCGCGAGCTAAAGAGGATTTACAGTGCGCACAACGTTCGCGCCTCCTTCAACGCAGAGTTGATGCAGCAGTTGACCTTCCGCAAATTTCAGCATGAGCATCCAGAATTAAAACTATTGGCCGACGCATGGGACGACATCGTTCGAGAGTCTTTCCGGCAGGGCTTTGACATTCAACTGCACATACATCCGCAGTGGCACGATGCAAAGTATGAGAATGGAAGATGGAAGCTGACGGCTGACTGGTCGCTGCTCAAACACGACGCGGCGGCTGCTTATCAAATGATTGCGGCGGGCAAAGAGTATCTCGAAAATCTGCTGCGGCCCGTGGACTCAAACTACAGGTGCGTTTCCTTTCGCGCGGGCGCATGGTGCATCGCGCCCTCGAAATGCTTGCTCGGTCATCTGGCCAAACTCGGCATCGTCTTCGACATGAGCATCGTCGGCGGTATCTTCTTCGACACGCGTAACATCAAGCTCGACTACACGCAAGCGGAAGAAGATTTCCTGCCCTTCTACCCGCGCATGGATGATGCGCGCAAAGTCTCTCAGCGGCGGGAAGAGATTATTTGCGTTCCGACGCACCATTTCTACGGCTCACGAAAGCAAGTCTTCAAGCATCATCTTTCGGTGGCATGGCGAAAGGCCAAACGGAAGGCTGCGCCCGCGACCATTCAAGCTGGAAGCTCCGGCGGCGAAAGTTATTATCAGGAGTGGGGACAAACCAACCATCGCTCTTCGCTCAATCGTCTTTATGACAAAGGCATCGTGCCGTATTTGAAGGGCAAGCATCTCATCTCCGACATGGCGCAACTCGATGATGCGTTGCTGCGCGAGATGCTTCAGTCAATCAGAAGCCGCGCCACGCGCTCAGGTCTGGCGCAAGTTCCAGTCATCCTGACCAACCACTCGAAAGACATTCGGGATTTCGCGCCGATAGAACGCTTCATCAGCGAGGCGGCAAAGGCCGACGAGATAGAGTTCATCACGTTGACGGACCTGGCGCGTAAATTACAGGCCGGAGCATTTCCCGTCAGGCGCGCAACCGTATGAAAGCGCGGAGTGATGAAGAAGCGGCTGCTTCAAATTGAAGGCGAGTTGGATTCAGTCGCCGCGTTTGGCCTTTGCATAAGCTGCGCGCGGGTAGATTGTAATTCCCTCTTGCGCCAACTCCGTCATTAAAGCGAAGAGGCGGCCAGCGTCGGCGCGAAAGAAGGGCCGCCCTTGCAGCTTTAAGTCCTGACACACGTCCGCCGGAATATGTTTCTTCATAAAGCGCGGGATGTTGTGGTTCATCTTTCGCATGTCGTGCGCGTAGGTTCTGACAATCTCCACTTCGCCTTCATAGTTGACGCACTTCGCTTCAAAGAGCCGTTCATGATATGGCCTGACGGGAAAGCTCTCTTTGAGCGCGTCGTCAACGCAATGAACGAAGGAGAGATTCTTCGTCGTCACGCCGAGTCCGATGAGCTTGCCGTCGTGCTCCGTGATTTTTTTGTAAGGGCTGCACGCATCGTAAGGATAAGGCGAAAGCTGGTGAGTTGCGGTCAGCCCGTGCGCGTTGCGACCGATGGCGCAGACGGATTTGGTCGGATGCAGACTGCGCCGCGCTCCTCGCTGCCGTCTGGCAAACTCGGTCAGGATGCCCGTGTAGGAAGGCGACTTTCTGACATCGAAGATTTCGCCGCGTGAGAGAAATTCAAAGGAAGCGGACTGCGGATAGGTGGGAAACAGGATTGTCCCTTGCGGCCCCACGATTTGCTGTAGCAAAGGCAGCAGGCGATAGAAAGGAAAGTCCGTGCGGAGTTGGTCAACGGAGCTATGGACGAAGACCGTATCGCCGCTCCGCACTCCTAGTTCGTCCGTCAAAATCCGTGTCAGGTCGCGCTCTGTGAGCGGCGGCAAGGAATCATTTTTAGCTTGTTTGACTTTCTCCCGAACGCGCTGAAGCGAAGAGACGGCGATGTCCGGCAGCATCTTTCTGGCTTTGTCTTTGATGCTCATCTTCTAATCTTCTTAAAGCGCTCGCTGTGTTGCTGCTCGTTGACGACGCTGACTTTGACGGGGACTTTGTAGCTTTGCAAATTCCGGCGACAGTGGCGTTTGACTTCGGCGATGAACTCCTTCCTGCGCGCGTCTTCAAACTCGAAGGCGGGCAGGACTTGAGCGCAGACGATGTTGCCCGTGATTGGATTTTTTTCGCCGAAGACAATCGCGTCGGCGACCGTTTCCAGTTCCTGTATGACGCTCTCGACCTCAGCCGGATAAACCTTCTCGCCGCCGACGTTGATGATTTCGGAAGCGCGCCCCAGAATCTTCAAATAGTCTCCGTCCACCTCGACCGTATCGTTGGTATCGAACCAGCCGTCCGAGGTGAACGGGCTCGGCGCGTTTAGATAACCGAGCATCGCCGACTTCGCTTTAATCTGCAAGATGCCGTCAACCACGCGCGTCTGGAAACTCTCGCCGCCGAGTTTCACCCACAGCGAGTCTGAAGATTTTGACTTGGAACGCAGGATGCCAACTTCGGAAAGGCCATAGGTCTGTTGCAGAGTAATGTTGGGAAACAAGCTATTGAACCGTCGCAGCGTGCTCAAGGGCATCGGCTCTGTTCCGTACGTCAAGGTCTTTAAGGAATTGAGGTCGTGTCGCCGGTAGGCTTCGCTCAACAAGACCAGATTGATGAAGGTCGGAGAAGTGGGCAACAGTTCGACGCGATGCTTTTC
This sequence comes from Blastocatellia bacterium, assembly GCA_033855775.1. Lineage (GTDB taxonomy): Bacteria > Acidobacteriota > Blastocatellia > Pyrinomonadales > Pyrinomonadaceae > DASVTR01. Next base: position 19,921 of record JAWVFT010000135.1, read on the forward strand.
GACCGCCGCCAGCACTTCATCAGGACTGCGCTCCTGCACGGTCACGAGGCAGCCGCCGTTCGAGAGCGTGTGCAGCATTGTGTTGACGCCGCCGATGTGGTCGTAAAGCAGAAACGTGATTGTCCGCTGGCTGCGGCGCGGTGTCTTAAACTTGTCCAGCAGCCAGAGCAAGTCGTGAACAGCGGCCTTGCTTTCCCCGGTCGAGCCTGAAGAAAAAAGCACGAGGCCGGGATGTCCTCCGCTGCGCAGTTGTTCGTACAAAGGATGCCGCGCCGTCCGCTGCAATGATTGGATGACGGCGACATCATCGCTATCAATCGTGATAGCGATTTCTCCTTGGGCGATGTTGATGAAGTCCGCTCTCTTCGTCTTCACCGATTCCGTGAGCGGGACGAGCACGCACCCGTGAGCGGCGAGGGCCAGAAAGAGCGCGATGGCTTGCGGCGAAAAGTCCGCTTCAAGAATGACGACGGCTCCGGCGGGCAGCTTTTCCAGAGCAATTCTGCGCTGCCAGTAAGCGAACTGGTTGAGCAGCCAGTCGTAAGTGTAAGCCTGCTCTTTCCAGATGATAGCTTCGGCGCGCGAGCGCTCTTTGAAGACTTCAATCAAAAAATCTACGAACATCAGACCCCGCCTAAAAAGAGCGTCTGCCCGGTGATGAAATTGCTTTCGGGACGGATGAAGAAATCTATCGCGTTGGAGATGTCGCTGAACTGGCCGAGCCGCTTGATGGCTTGACGCTCGACGAGTTGATTGATTTTTTCCTGCGGCACGGATTTGATGAGGTCTGTTTGAATCGGAGTCGGGCCGAGGGCGTTGACCGTGATGCCGAAGCTCGATAGCTCTCTGGCGATGATTTGAGTAAAGCTCGTGACGGCGGCCTTCGACGCCGCGTAGACGGCTTCGCCTTCCAGTTTGAGCGGCGTCGCTACGGTCGTGAAGTTAACAATGCGGCCAAACCCGCGCCGCTTCATCAGCTTGGCGGCTTCGCGGCAGAAAAGAAACGTTCCGATGAAATTCGTCTCGAAGATATTTCTGGCGACCTCTGTGGGCGTCAGCAAGAGATGATTCATCGAAGCGATGCCCGCGTTGTTGATTAAGACATCGAGCCGCCCGTGGCTGCGCGTTATCTCCTTGAACATCCGCCTGACGCTCTGCTCGTCCGTGATGTCGAGGCAGAAGTGTTGATAGAGTTCGGAGGTCGAATCGACGGGGCGGCGGCTACAGCCGATGACCTGAAAGCCCTGCTCGATGTAGTGCGACGCCAAATACTCGCCGATGCCGCGGCTCGTGCCTGTAATCAAGAGAACTCGTCTGTCAGTGGCTGCTGGTTTCATTGTCGGCTAAAAGCAGGGAGACGTAAGCGGCGAGCGTGTTGATGCTCCTGAAAGGGCTGTGCTGCTGCGACATCGCGCGCTCGTCGGCGAGCGTGATGTCAACGCCTAACTCGTCTTGAATATTCTGTTCGACCGCGACGATGAAGCTGACCAGACCGAGCGAATCGAGGCGGCCCGACTGGCCAAACAAAATAGTTTCAGGAGACTTGTCTAGAGCTTTCCCTTGCGGAAGCTGTTCGTTGGTTTCGTCAACCGCGCTGTAAATCGCCTGAAGGATGCGTTCGTGATTCGACATAAATTCTATTCTATGGCACGCGGCCCGGCAGGCAAAGAAGCATGGGCCGTCAATCCTGAAAAGACGAAACGATGCGAGAAGCCAGTCTCTCTTCGCATCGTTTCATTCTCAGCTTGAATGTCGCCCGGCAGAGTCCGGCGTTATAAAGTAAAGTTGAAATTGATAAAGCCGACGACGCGCACGGCTTGCCCGTCAACGACCGTCGGGCGAAACTTCCAACGGCGCGCGGCATCCATCGCCGCCTGCCGCAAGAGCGCGGGGCCGCTGGCGCTCTGCACGATGGAGACGGCGCCTTTCGGGTCAACCTCGACATAGACCGTGACGATGCCCATCACACGCGCGCTCTTGGCGTTCTGCGGATACGAAGGGCTAATCTTCTGCGTGGCCTTCTCTATCAGAGAGCCGACGCTGACGGGCTTTTCGTCCAGAGATTTTGCGCCGCCGCTTGCTTCCGTGCCGGCGCCGACGGAGGCCGTTTGCGCTGGCTGCGCGCTTCGCTTTTCGGCGGCAGCGTTCACAGCTTGCGGCGCGACGCTGCTTGTCGTTGTGTGCGAGGCGGCTGCGCTCGCGGTCTGGCTGCCTGCGATTGTGCTGTTGCCGACGACGGCTGGCATTGCGCGCTGCGTGTTGACCGTTGCGCTGACGGGCGTCATGCGCGCTTCTTCGGCGGAGAGTTTTTGTCGCGCCGATGCCATCTCACGTTGCCATTGCTGCCGCTCTTGATTGTTGCGCGCGAGCAAGCCGCGCAGGCTTGAGACATCTTCGAGCAGAGCGGCGGCGGCAGTCGCTTTCTCATCTTCCTCTGTCATCTGCCGGGCCTGAGCGGCGATTCGTTCAAGCAGCGTGCGCATGCGGTCGAGGTCGTTGAGCGCGTCCGTGGGCAACTCTTTATCGCCGAGGCTGATGCCGAAAGCCCTGTAGCGTTCGAGGTGCTCACGCGCGCCGTTGAGAGCTTGACCGGCGAGCGCGAAGTAGGCTTCGGTCGCGCTTTCCTTCTGCGTCGCGCGCGTCGCGTAAATCTCTTCGAGCAGCGTTTGCGCTCGCATGTAGTTGCCTTCTTCCAGACAGATGCCCATCAGCATCAGCCGCGCCACGTCGCGCACCGAATCGTCGTTCGTCGTTTTACGAATCGAGTCTAACTCGTTGGCCGCCGCCGCCAGATTGTGCGCCGCCGCCAGCGCGCGAGCGCGCGACAAACGCGTCCGCACGTCCGTGGCATCCGGAGAAGATTGCGCGTTGACGCCGAGCACGGTCGAAGCGATGACGAGGGCGAGGGCCAACAGCCTGACGCTGCCCTTGCCGATGGCATGACATATCAATTTCTCTCTCACAATTAAAGCTCCTAAAAAAGAGAGCGAGCGATGAAAGGCTCGCTGGCGCGCGTGTCCTTAAGCGTGCGGGGAACGACCGCTACGATGGCCTTTTCCTGCGTTTCGGCGCCAGCCTTTCGGGCTTGCTTTCTTTAGTTTGTGTGCCTGAAGGGGCGAGACTTTGACTAACCTGCTCACGAAAAACTCTTGCGCGCGCCTTTATATCGTTTTCGTCGAGAGTTAGCAACCTCCGGTCGCGCATTACGACGCGTCCTTCGATGACGACGGAGCGCACATCGGCTGCTTTGGTCGCGTAAATCAACTGCGAATAAATGTTGTAAAGCGGCGTTTGATTCAGGTCATTAAGGTCAACAATGACAAAATCCGCCCGTTTTCCCGCTTCTAAAGAGCCAATCTCGCGCTCCATGTGCAGGGCGCGGGCGCCGCGAATCGTCGCCAACTCAAACGATTCAAGGGCCGAGACGACCTTCGGGTCGCGCGCAAAAACTTTATGCAGCTTGGCCGCCGTGTCCATCTCTTCCCACATGTTGAGGTCGTTGTTCGAGGCCGCGCCGTCCGTCCCCAAACCGAGCCGCAGATCGTCCGCAATCATGCGCGGCACGGGCGCAACCCCGGAAGCGAGTTTCATGTTCGACTGCGGATTATGGACGACGCCGACGCCTAGACGCTTGAGCAGTCCGAGTTCTTCTTCCGTCGGAAAGACCATGTGCGCGGCTATCACGCGGTCGTTCAAAAAATTGATGCGCGCAAGATAAGCGACGGGCGGAGCGCCTTTGCTCTGCGTGATGTCGTCAACTTCCTTCTGCGTTTCGGAGACGTGGATGACGATGGGAGCCTTCAGGCGGTCGGACAAAGCGCGCACGGCTTTGAGATGTTCTTCCGAGACGGTGTAGGGCGCGTGCGGGGCGAGGGCTGGCGTGATGAGAGCGTGGCCCTGCCACTTCCTTATGAACCGCTCGCTGTAGGCCAAAGCCTCTTCGTGCGTCTTATTGTCGGCGACGGGAAAATCTATAATCGTTTCGCCGAGCACGCCGCGCACGCCCGCTCTGGCTGTCTCGTCGGCGATGGCGTCCTCGAAGTAATACATATCGCAGTAGGTCGTTGTGCCGCCGCGAATCATCTCCGCGAGGCCGAGCCGTGTGCCGACGCGGACGAACTCTTCCGTCACGTTTTTAGCTTCCGCCGGAAAGATGTATTTCGTCAGCCACTCTTGCAAGTCCATGTCGTCGGCGAGGCCGCGAAAGAGCGTCATCGGAATATGCGTGTGGCCGTTGATGAGGCCAGGGATGACGACGCGGCCAACGGCGTCCAGAGTCTCCGCGGCTGTGTATTTCGCTTCTATCTCCGCGCGCGGGCCGATGGCTTTGATGCGCCCGCCGCTGACGACGAGCGCGCCGTCTTCGATGACGCGCCGCGCGCCGTCCATCGTCACAATCGTTCCGCCACGAACCATTAAATCCACGCGCGTCCTCCTCTGTTGCGCCCATGTCGCGGGCGCCAGAAAGCAGGCTGTCATGAAGATGAGCAATGTTGAGCGCAGTATTTTTGTCATGCTTTGAGAATCCGTAATCCGCTTGAACAAATTCATTTCGGCTTGCCGGGCAGGAAGTAGAAACGCGCCACCAGCAGAGCGACTAAAGCAGCCACGCTCATCAGCAGTTCGAGCGCGCTGGTGTCGGGGCTGACGGTTTTGCGAGCGATGACGAAGATGATGACTTCGACGGCTGCGCTGGTGCGATGGTACAACAGCAGGAGTCCGAGTTCGGCGGCGATGGCGATTAACAGTATGTCGCTGACGATAAGCTGTAGAGCTTTGTACTCATCCACCGGCTGCCAGAGTTTCGGGAAATCGCGGATGAGCATCTCAAAGGTCATGATGGCCGCCGCAACGAGCAGCAGCACGGCCAGCACCGAGAGAAACATGTGAATCGCATTGCCGACATAACGATTCAGGGCTTGCTCGGCGACGGTCACTTCGCCGGTTCCAGATTCCGTTTGCTCTCTGCTCTCGCCCATCTTTAAACTTCAACGCTCCGTGCCCGTCTCTTTCAGAAAGCGCGCGTCGAAAGCGCGCGGCAGCAAATCGCTCACTTCGTCCGTCTCCGAAGCCCCGCGCAGGTTGGCGAGCGTCACGGTCGCGTCGCGGCAGAACTCCCAGATAATCTGGCGACAAGTGCCGCAGGGCGGCGTCAGTTGTTCCGTGTCGGCGACGATGGCCACGCGCTTAAAGCGCGTCTCGCCTTCCGAGAGAGCTTTCCAGACGGCGACGCGCTCGGCGCAAACGGTCAGGCCGAAGCTCGCGCTCTCTATATTGCAGCCGGTGAAAATCTTGCCGTCAACAGTTTCGACCGCCGCCCCGACGCGAAACTTTGAGAACGGCGCGTGTGAACGCTCGCGCGCCAGCCTTGCCGCTTCGACGAGGTAATCCGTTTCTGCTTCCTTCAACCTTGTCCTCCACCTGTCATGCTCAAAGCGTTGGCCAGCCGCTCGCGTATCTTGCCGCTGATGAGATCGATGCTGACCAGATTATGCCCGCCTTCGGGAATGATGATGTCCGCGTAGCGTTTCGACGGCTCGACGAACTGCATGTGCATCGGTCGCACGGTGTTTAGATATTGTTCTATCACGGAGTCAACGGTTCTGCCGCGCTCGGCCACGTCGCGGCGCAGGCGACGGATAAAGCGTATGTCGTCCGGCGTGTCAACGAAGATTTTAATGTCCATCTGTTCCAGCAGCCGCGCGTCGGCGTAAATCAAAATCCCTTCGACGATGACAATCGGCTTCGGCTCAATCAGCAGCGTCTCGTTCAGGCGCGAGTGCGTCTTGAAATCATAAATCGGCAACTCGACCGAGCCGCCCGAGCGCAGCTTACGAATGTGATGAACGAGCAAGTCGTTGTCGAGCGCATCGGGATGGTCGAAGTTGACGGCCTGACGATAATCGAGCGGCAGGTCTTTGAGGTTTCGATAATACGAGTCCTGCTGGATGAAGGCGACATCCTGCGCGCTGACCGATTCAAGTATGCCGTTGGCGACCGTCGTCTTTCCAGACCCCGTGCCGCCGCTGATTCCAATAATCATTTTTCGCTTTGCTCAAATGACGAATAACAAGCAGCGAGTGACAAGTGATAAGTTAAATCGAAATCTTATCCCGTCACTCGCTGCTTGTCACTCGTCACTGTAATTTGGGGATGACGCGGCGCAGCAGTTCTTTAAAAGTCGCATGCACGCGCGCTCCCGTCTCCATCACTTCGTCGTGGTTAATCGGTTCGTCGTGAACGCCCGCCGCCAGATTCGTGATGCACGATAGCCCGAGGACTTTGAGGCCCATCTGTCGCGCGATAATCGCTTCGGGCACGGTGCTCATCCCGACGGCATCCGCGCCGAGCGTGCGCAGCATGCGGACTTCGGCGGGCGTCTCGTAGCTTGGGCCGGAGAGAGCGGCGTAGATGCCGCGCCGCAGTTCGAGCCCGATTGAATGAGCCTCGTCAACGGCTATCTCCTGAAAATCGCGCGCGTAGACTTCCGACATATCTGGAAAGCGCGGGCCGAAGCGTTCGTCGTTCGCGCCGCGCAGAGGATTATCGCCGATGAGATTCAAGTGGTCGCTGATGACCATCAACGCGCCCTGATCGAAGGCGACGTTGATGCCGCCCGCCGCGTTAGTCAAGACCAAAGCTTTGACGCCCAACAGCCCGAAGACGCGCATCGGAAAGACCACTTCGTCAAACGCATAGCCTTCATAATAATGAAAGCGTCCCTGCATAATGATGAGCGGGACGCCTTCGATTTTTCCGAGCACGAGGCGGCCCGCGTGCCCTTGCACGGTCGAGCGCGCAAAGCCCGGAATCTCCGCGTAAGGAATGCTCACAGGCTCCTGCACATCGTCCGCAAAAGCACCGAGGCCGCTGCCGAGCACCAGCGCAATCCGCGCGTCCTCTTTCCACTGCGCGCGAATCGTCCGCGCCGCATGTTCGGCGCGCTCGTAAAGTGTGCGGCTGCTGCTCAAGTCTTCGCTCATTGTCATTCGCAGTTAATCAAGGTGGTCGGCAATCAGTGTTCGGCGACCGAGTGGAAAGGCATCTGGGTTTTCGTCTCAACGATAAACTTCAACCGTCGAACGCGCGGCGCGTTGAGCGGCAACTTAAAGAGCGTCTACTTTTCCTTCTCGTAAGGAATGCCCAAAGCGCGCGGCGCTCTGGAATGGCCGATGAAGCCCGCCAGCACGATAATCGTCAGCAGGTAAGGAATAATCTGTATGAACTGGTTTGGAATCTCGTCGCCTGACGGCATCTTGACGCCCTGCAATTGAATAGCGACGGCTTCCGTAAAGCCGAAGAGCAGGCACGCGAGCATCGTCTGGACGGGCCGCCACTTGCCGAAAATCAGCGCGGCCAGCGCGATGAAGCCGCGCCCCGAAGTCATGTTGCGCGTGAAGAGCGACGATTGGCCGATGCTCAAATATGCGCCGCCGAGCGCGGCCAGCGCGCCGGAAATCAGCACCGCCGTATAGCGCAAACGCTTGACGTTAATACCGGCTGCGTCCGCCGCCTCCGGGTTTTCTCCGACCGCGCGCAGGCGCAAGCCGAAAGGCGTGCGATAGAGCACGTACCAAGTGAGCGGCACGAGCACGACGAAGGCCAGCACGATAGGCGTCCATGGAACCAAGTTCTCCTTCGGAATCTGCGGCGTCGAGCCGGTCGAAGCGAAGAGCGCGCCGCTGACGAAAGCAGGAGCGCCGAGCATCAGAATATTGATGGCCGTGCCGGAGACAACCTGATCAGCCTTGAAGCGAATGGACGCGACCGCATGCACGGAGGCCAGCAGGACGCCCGCCGCTACGCCCGCCAGCAAACCGACCCAGGGGTTGCCGACGAAATATGTGACCGCCGCCGCCGTAAAAGCGCCCGCCAGCATCAAGCCCTCGAGCGCGATGTTGATGACGCCCGACCGCTCTGAAAACAACCCGCCGAGCGCCGCCAGCAGCAAAGGCGTCGCAAGGCGAATCGTCGAAAAAAGCAATGCCCAAGTGAAAAGGTCTCTCATCGTTTGCTCAAAAGAGTTTGAATTTCCTTGGAACCTAAATCTTCGAGCGCTTCAGCAAGCCGAACTTACTGAACAGCGCGGGGAAGATCGCTTCGGCAGCGACGAATAAGATGACGACTGCCATCAACACCTCGACCAAATCCTTCGAGACGTGATCGGTGAAGGCATCGACGAAGATGCCGCCGCGAATCAAGACGGCGAACAGCAGAGCAGACAGCAGCACTCCGACCGGATGATTGCGGCCAAGGAGCGCGACCGCTATCCCCGTGAAACCATAGTTGGCCGAGAACCCGTCGTAGTAGCGATAGCGATAGCCCATCACTTCGTTAATCGCCACCATTCCGGCCAACCCGCCGGAGACGGCCATCGCCAGCACAATCTGCTTGCGCACGGAAATGCCGCCATACTCCGCCGCCGAAGGATTCGCGCCCGTCGCGCGAATCTCGTAGCCCCACTTTGTCCGCCACAGAAAAATATAGACGAGCAGGCAGGCCACGAGCGCGAGGATGAAAGCGATGTTGACGGGGATGCGTTGCGGCAGTCCGGGAATGAAGCTGCCCAGATGCGGGAGGCGCGCGGCTGTCCCGATGGGCGCGGTTTGCAGCAGCGGGTCGCCCGGCACTTTGTAGTGATACTGCGTGAAGTAGCTGACCAAAGCGATGGCGATGAAGTTCAGCATGATTGTGTTGATGACTTCATGCGAGCCGAACTTCGCTTTTAAGTAACCCGGAATCGCGCCCCACAAAGCTCCGCTCACGATTGCCGTCAGGATTGCCAGCGGGATAAGCAGAATCGCCGGAAGGCTCATGATTGAATAGTTGACGGGCTTGCCGAACACGTCAACCACGACGCCGCCGAAGAGTATGCAGACCCAAGCGGTCGCAAAGGCCGCGACGTAGAGTTGTCCTTCGGCCCCGATGTTGAGCAGGCCGCAGCGGAACGCGACCGACACAGCCAGCCCCGTGAAGATGAGCGGCGTCGCATAAAAGAGCGTGTAGCCGATGCCGTCCGGCCATGAGAGCGCGCTGCCGAGCAGCAGCCCGTAGGCTTCAATCGGATTGTCGCCAATCAGCAGAATGAAAATCCCGCCGATGATAAACGCCGAGAAGACGGCAATCAACGGAAAGATAATTTGCCTGAAATATTTCTGCATCTACTTCCCGCCTCCGGTCATCAGCAATCCAATCTCTTCGGTCGTCGCCTGCTTGGGGTCAACTTCGCCGACGATTCGCCCTTCGTGAATAATCAACAAGCGGTCGGCCAACGCCGTCACTTCTTCCAGTTCGGCGGAGACGAGCAGGACGGCGCAGCCAGCGTCTCTGAGGGCGACGAGTTTACTGTGAATGAACTCGATAGCGCCGATGTCAACGCCGCGCGTCGGCTGCGCGACGAGCAGCAGCTTCGGGTTCAAATCAAACTCGCGCCCGATGATGAGCTTTTGCTGGTTGCCGCCCGAAAGCGCGCGAGCCGGAAGGTCCGGGTTGGGCGGGCGCACGTCAAAGTCTTTGATGATTTGCTGCGCGCGGCGACGAATCGCAACGTTGTCGAGCATGATGGCGTTGGTGACGGCGGGCTTGCGATAATGCACGCCGAGGATTGAATTTTCAGCGAGGTCGAAATCAAGCAGCAGCCCGCGCCGGTGCCTGTCTTCGGGAATGTGCGCGATGCCCATCTCTTTGCGCTGGCGCGCGCTGGCGCCCGCAATATCGCGCCCTTGAAATTCGATGCCGCCCGACACGCGCGACGGAGCGACCAGTCCGGCCAAGGCTTCGACCAACTCTGTCTGCCCGTTGCCCTCGACGCCCGCGATGCCGACTATCTCGCCCGCTCGCGCCGTAAACGAAACATTATCCACACGACGCGCGCCGTCGTCGGCAGTCACCGTCAGGTCGCGCACGCTCAAGACTGTTTCGCCCACACTCGCTTCCGGCTTCTCGATTCTTAACAGCACATCGCGCCCGACCATCAAACGCGCCAACGCTGCGGCGTTCGTCTCCTTCGTCTTCACTTCGCCGACCACTTTGCCATCGCGCATTACCGTCACGTCGTCGGAAATCGCCAGCACCTCCGAGAGCTTGTGCGTGATGATAACGATGGTCTTCTCCTGCTCGCGCATCCCGCGCAGGATGGCGAAAAACTCTTCGACTTCCTGCGGCGTCAAAACGGCTGTCGGCTCATCCAAGATAAGCAGGCGCGCGCGACGGTACAAGGCTTTCAACAACTCGACGCGCTGCTGCTGCCCGACAGACAACTTTTCGACCGCCACGTTCGGGTCAACCGAGAGCTTAAACTCTGACGAGAGCGCGCGTATCTCCTGCGCGGCCTGATTGAGATTCAGGGAAAAAGCGTCGCCCGTTTCCGCGCCGAGCACGATGTTCTCCGCCACCGTCATCGGCTCGACCAGCATGAAGTGCTGATGCACCATCCCGATGCCGAGCGCAATCGCGTCGTGCGGATTGCGAATCTCGCGCGCTTCGCCGTCAACCAAAATCTCTCCGCTGTCAGCCGTGTAAAAGCCGTACGCGATACGCATCGCAGTTGACTTGCCCGCGCCGTTTTCTCCGACGATGGCGTGAATCGTTCCCGGCCTGACCTTGATGTTCACATGGTCGTTCGCCAGCACGTCGCCGAAACGCTTGGTGATGTTTCTGAGTTCAATCATATAAGACAGTGACAAGTGACGAGCAGCAAGTGATGAACTATGAGCTATGAGTGACGAGCGATGAGCCGCGAGCGGTTAAGGTAAAGCAGACTGACTCTTCACTTGTCACTTGCTGCTCGTCACTGTTCTATTTCGCCATCGCATCGGTCACTTTAATTTCGTTGCGGATGATTTTCTGCCTAGCTGCTTCAACTTCTTTCTGGATGTCTGGGGTGACGAGTTGCTCGTTATTCTTGTCGAGGGCGTAAGCAACGCCGTCGGTTTCGAGGCCATAGACGTGTATGCCGCCCTGAAACTTTCCGGCCACGCGGTCCTGGACGATTTGATAGACGGCGTTGTCAACGCGCTTGACCATGCTGGTGAGAACGTAGCCGGGCTTGACGCCGTTTTGATTGGAATCGACGCCGATGACAAAGCGTTCGGCTCGCCCGTCCTTCATGCCGTACTGCTCGACGGCATCGAAGGCGCCGAGGCCGGAATTGCCCGCCGCCGTGAAAATCACGTCCGCGCCTTTGCCAATCTGGGCCAGCGCCAGTTCCTTTCCCTTGCCCGGATTGTTCCACGCCCCGTCCGTCACGCCGACGTAATTCGCAATCACGCGAACGTTCGGATTGACGGCGCGCGCGCCCTCTTCGTAGCCCGTCTCGAAGCGATGAATCAAAGGAATGTCCATCCCGCCGAGGAAGCCGAGCGTGCCTGTGCGCGAAGTCCTGGCCGCAATCATGCCGACCAGATAAGAGCCTTCATGCTCTTTGAAGACGAGCGAGGCGACGTTGGGCAACGCGCTTACGCCGTCAACGATGGCGAACTGCACGTTCGGATATTCCTTGGCGACCACTTCCATAATCGGAGCCTGCGCAAAGCCGACGCCGATGATTAAATCATAGCCGCGTTCGGCAAAGGCGCGCATCGCAGGCTCGATGGAAGTCGGGTTGCCCGGCTCGACATCGCGCAGCACAATCGGAAAATCCTTTTCCGCGCGTCGCACGCCCTCCCACGCCGCAGCATTAAACGAGCGGTCGTCCTTGCCTCCGATGTCGAAGACGATGCCGACGTGTATCTTCGACTTATCATCAATCGAGCGACCGCTGGTCTGGCAGGCGGGGCCAGCGACGGCGACCGCGAGCGCGCAGAGCAGAGCCAGCAAAGACCACAGATGCGACTTCATATTGTGATGACTTCCTTAATTAGTGTGGGGCGCGCGACCGGCTCGTCAGTGATTTCGTAGGCGGCTTGAATCCGCGCGACAGCTTCCGCCTCCGCCTGCTCGCTGCGACAATAGAGCAAGCCCAAAGCCTGACCAGCAGCCACTTCATCGCCGATGTGGGCTTCGACGCGAAAACCGACCGCAGGGTCAATCGTATCTTCAATACGGACGCGCCCGCCGCCGAGCGCGCTGACAGTCAGGCCGATTTCCGCCGTCTTAATGCTCTTCACAAATCCGGCGCGCGGCGATTCTACCTTAACCTCGTGCGCTGTCAAAGGTAGAAGCCGCTGCGGTTCGTCGCACACGCGCGGGTCGCCGCCCTGCGCGATAACGTTCTCACGAAAACTCTCAAGGGCCGCGCCGGACAGATGCGCGCGCTCGACGCGCTCGCGCGATTTTTCCAAAGACGTTTCCAACCCGGCCAGAAAAACCATCCGCGCCGACAACTCCACTGAGAGTTCAAGCGTGGGCCGCGCTCGCTCGTCAAACTCGTTTCGTAGAATCTCTATGCACTCTCTGACCTCCGCCGCATGCCCGACCATTTGACCTAAAGGCTGGCCCATCTCCGTCAGCAAGGCTTCCGTGCGAACGCCTGAGAGATTGCCCGTCTTGACGAGCGCGCGGGCCAACTCGCGCGCTCGCTCTTCTTCACGCATGAAAGCTCCGCTGCCGGTCTTGACATCCAGGACCAAAGCATCGAGGCCCGCCGCCAGTTTCTTCGACATGATGGAAGCGACGATGAGCGGTATCGTTTCGACGGTCGCGGTCGCGTCGCGCAGGGCGTAAAGTTTTTTGTCGGCGGGCGCAATCTCCGCTGTCTGTCCCATCATCGCAAACCCGACGCGCTTGAGCACGGCGCGAAACTCGGAGAGCGAGAGATGGACGCGATAGCCCGGAATGGATTCGAGCTTGTCGAGCGTGCCGCCCGTATGGCCCAAGCCGCGCCCGGAAATCATCGGCACGCAGGCTCCGGCGGCGGCCACGAGCGGGGCCAGAATCAAAGAAGTCTTGTCGCCGACGCCGCCCGTCGAATGCTTGTCAACCTTCGGCAATTCTATGTCGGAGAAGTCCAGCGTCTCGCCGGAATGGAGCATCGCCTGCGTTAGGAACTGAGTCTCATGCGCGTCCATGCCGTTGATGTAAATCGCCATCAGGAGAGCCGCCGCTTGATAGTCAACCCATGCTCCGTGTGTCACACCGGCGACAAAGGATTCTATCTCCTCGCGCGTGAGGCTCTCGCCGTCGCGCTTTTTACAAATGACATCCTGCGGTCTCAAACAGTTTTCCCCTCACACGCTAGTCAGTAGAATCACGGCTTGAACCGTCACGGCTTCGCCGCGCCCGACGGCATCCAGCCCTTCACCCGTCTTCGCTTTGACGCTGACGCACCCCGCGTCCACGCTCAACGTGCGCGCCAGATTCTCGCGCATCGCTTCGACGAAGGGACGCAGCCGTGGCTGCTCCAACATCACGGTCGCGTCCGCATTGACAACACGAAAGCCGCGCTCGCCCGCGAGCCAGACCACGCGCGCCAGCAGTTGCATGCTGTCGGCATCCTTCCAGCGCGGGTCACGGTCTGGAAAGTGCACGCCAAGGTCGCCTTCGCACAGCGCGCCGAGGATAGCGTCGGCCAACGCATGCGCCAGCGCGTCCGCATCCGAATGGCCCAACGCGCCGCGCTCGGCCTCGACGCGCACGCCGCCCAGAATCAAGGGCCGCCCCGCCGCTAGCCGATGCGTGTCATGACCGATGCCGATACGAAACATAAAAACAGAAGTTGGAAGCTAAGAACCGGAAGCCGGAATGAAAAGCAGCAGGCGGGAAGCGAACGTCGTTGTTCAGAATGAGAAACTGAAACTGCTTTCCTTTTATCCTGACTCCTGACTCCTGCTTCCAGACTCCTGCTTTAACAGAACTTCCGCGAATGCCAAATCTTCCGGGCGTGTAATCTTGATGTTGCGCGCGTCGCCTTCGACGACTGTGACGGCGGCTCCGAGTTGTTCGACGAGCGAGCTATCGTCCGTCAAGTCTGCGCCTAAATCTTTCGCGCGCTCGTAGGCCTCGCGCAGCAGCGCGTAGCGAAAACACTGCGGCGTCAAAGCGCGGCGCAGGCCGGAGCGAGCGAGCGTGCGCAGCGTTTGTCCGGCCCCGACTTCCTTTATCGTGTCAATGACCGGAGCGACGAGGATGGCTGCCCCATGAGCTTGCGCCGCGTTGATGACGCGACTGATTTCATCCGGGGTCACGAAAGGACGCACGCCGTCATGCACGGCAACGATTCCGGCGGTGGCGGCGCGAATTGACTGCAAGCCGCGCCAGACGGATTCGGCCCGCGTCTGCCCTCCCGCGACGACACGCGCCAGCTTGCGCAATCCATTTTGTCCGGCCAAAGTTAGAAAGCCAGCGACATCCTGCGCAGGCAAGACGACGATTGTTTCGTCAACGTCCGCGCACTGCTCGAAACGCCTGAGCGTATGAATGATAACGGGAACGCCGCAGAGTTCCAGAAACTGCTTGGCCCGCTTGCCGCCCAAACGCGTGCCTTGCCCGGCGGCGGCGATAATCGCAATGTTCATAAAGACAGTGACGAGTGACGAGTGACAAGTGACGAGCAAGAGATGAGCCGTCAGCGTTGAGCAGTTTGCTTTAACTCGTCACTCGTCACTCGTCACTTATCACTGCTTTTACTCCTCGCCGTGTTCGGTGACGCGCGTGGGGGCGATGGTGGTGGCGGGGCGCACGTCACGCAGGGCGCGGCGCGCTCCGTTGGCGCGTTGGTCTGCGCCGTTGCCGCCCGTGTCGCCGGACTCTTCCCACAACCGACCGAAAATCATCTTCCCGGCAGTCGTCTGCAAGACGCTGGTGACGGCGATGTCGGCGTTTCTGCCGATGAGCTTGCGCGCGTTGTCCACGACGACCATCGTGCCGTCATCCAGATAAGCGACGCCCTGATTATATTCTTTGCCTTCTTTCAAGATGAAGACGCGCATCGCTTCGCCGGGCAGCACGACGGGCTTCAAGGCGTTGGCGAGTTCGTTGATGTTCAGGACGTTGACGCCGCGCAGTTGCGCGACCTTGTTCAGGTTGAAATCGTTGGTGACGATAACGGCGTCGAGTTGTTTGCCAAGCTCAATCAGCTTGAGGTCAACTTCGCGCACGGCTGGAAAGTCCGTCTCGACGATTTGAATGTCGAGGGCGTTATTGTTCTGCAAGCGATGGAGCATATCGAGGCCGCGCCGCCCGCGCTGTCGCTTGTTGGAATCGGGCGAATCGGCCACCTGCTGCAACTCGCGCAGGATAAACTGCGGGATGAGAATCGTGCCGCCGAGAAAGCCTGTTTCGGCGACATCGGCGATGCGCCCGTCAATGATGACGGAGGTGTCCAGAATCTTGTAATCGCGCCGCGTCGTCTTGTCGCTGAAGATGCCGCCCAGGGCGGCGAGGTCAAGATAGTCGCCCTTGGCCGCTCCGACCATCAGCCCGACGTAAGCCATGAAGAAGGTCAAGGCGAGCGTCAGAAAAGATTTCGTCTCCGCCCCGACCGCCGTTGATTCCTGACTGCTGATGAGCGAGCCGATTAAGTAAGCCCCGACGATGCCGAGAATCGAGCCGACCGCCGCGCCAATCAAAGTCTTCAACGAAGCGCGACGGATGCGTATCTCAAAGAAGATAATCGCGCCCGCAATCATGGCCGCGACCGCAGCGGAGACGAGCCGCGCCGCCAGTCTGTCGGGGAACACGCCGGTCGCAGGCATCCAGTGATCCGGCACAGGATGCAGCACGAAGCCGGAGGCCACTAGAATCGCTGTAAACACCGCTCTGATTAAGATGACGTTCGTCCGCATGACGGCAGCATCTTATCACGCTCTGACTTCGATTGTCTTTGAGTTTCTTTGAACGTCTTTAGAGACAGCAAATTTAACTGAAATCCAGGATGCGGCGCGGCCTTCCTCTAAGTCCGGCTTCAAAGTCCGGGGCGGAAACGGACTGAAAAGCGACGGCGTAGTTTCGCTCGTCATCGCATATTTTCTGTTCCGGATAGAGCAAAAGACTTGGTATCATGGATGCCACTTTAAATAGGTCTTCATCCTATTTCCACGCAACCGGAGCAGCTTAAAAGCAGCGGCGAGACGCCTTGGCCGGATGGCCCGCGCATTTCAGCCGCAAGGCTTCGGAGGCTCGAAGTAGAGACAAGGAGCACAGAAGATGCTGAACGACCGCGCTCAGGAACTTTTCAAGCTCGTCGGTGAAAAAGTTGCTGAAGTGAAAAGGCTGGACAAGGAAAATCCGACCGGCCCGGATGAAGAAACCGACCCGCGCATAGTGGCGTTGCTGGCCGAGATGGACGAGCACATCAAAGAGCTTGACCCGCTCGTCCGCAAAGCTTATCGCTACAGGCCGGAGGCGATACTTGAGTGGGATGAAATCATGCACATGAACGACGACTTGAAGAAAAAGGAAGACGCAGACGCAAGCATTGATGAACCGCTGGCCTCGGAGGCGGAATCATAGCCCTTACGACTCGCCTTCGCGCTCATGGCTGAGGCCGTCTTACGGTCTTCGCGTTAGCTGCCGACAATCAAGATTTGGCCCGTGACGGACGAAGCATCCGCCGAAAGAAGATAGAGACAGGCGCGCGCGACTTCGTTTGGCGCGGGCTTGTTTCCGGCCAAAGGCTTGAGCGTTTCGGAGTCCGAAAGCTGCGCTGCCGTGCCTGATTGAGTTGAGTTGAGATTCTCGACGCCGCCGCGCACGGCGACACAGTTAACGCGGACGCGCGGGGCCAACTCGCGCGCGAGGGCTTTGGTCAAGCCGACGATGCCCGCCTGCGCCGCGACGTAAGCCGCGCTCTGAGCGCCGCCGTCAAGATTCGTCTCGGCGGCCAGATTTACGATAGCGGCCTTGGGCCGCTTGAGCAGCAAACGCGCCGCGCCTCGCGCGCAGAGAAAGACGCTTTTCAAATTGACGCTCAGAGTTGCGTCCCAAGCCGCTTCCGTTAACTCGGCGAGCGAAGCCTCGGAGTCAAGGCTCGCGCAATTGACCAGCAAGTCGAGCCTGCCGTACAACTCTTCGACTCTGGCGAACAGTCTTTCAACGTCGGCGGCGTCGGCGACATCGGCAGCGAAGGAATGAGCCAGCGTCCCAATCTCGCGCAACTCTTTGACGACGCTCGCGCCTTCTTCATCTTCGCGCGAATGCGTGAGGATAACGTAAGCGCCTTCGGCGGCGAGTTGCAGAGCGACGGCGCGACTGATGCCCTGCGCCCCGCCCGTCACCAGCGCGACACGCTCGCTGAAGCCGCGAAAACTCTGCCCCGGCAAATTCACTTTCCTCCATTCACTCAAAACAATTCGTCGAGCGCTTCTTCGACCGAGCGGACGCCGACCACGCGCAGGCCGAGCAATCGTTCAAGCCCCACTGTGTTGGAAGCGGGCATGATGATTTTCTTGAAGCCGAGCGTCTGCGCCTCGCGCGCGCGCGCCTGCGCCTGCATCGCCCCGCGCACTTCGCCCGTCAAGCCCACTTCGCCGAAGACCGCCGTGTGCTGGTCAATCGGCGCGTTCTTAAAACTTGATGCGATGGAAGCCACGACGCCGAGGTCCGCGGCTGGCTCGTCAATCTCCAGCCCGCCCGCGATGTTGACGAACACGTCATCGCCTATCAAGTGAAAGCCGGCGCGCTTTTCCAGCATCGCTATCAACAGCGAGACGCGATTCTGGTCAACGCCCTGCGTCATCCTTCGTCCCGTGCCGTACTTCGAGCCGGAGACGAGAGCTTGTATCTCGACCAGCACGGGCCGCGTTCCTTCCATGCAGGCCGTCACCACGGAGCCTGCTGCGTCCTTCGGTCGCTCCTGCAAAAACATCTCCGAAGGATTAGCGACGGCGACGAGGCCCGTTCCCGTCATCTCGAAGACGCCGACCTCGTTGGCCGCGCCGAAGCGATTCTTCGTCGCGCGCACGATGCGATGATTATGATGACGCTCGCCCTCGAAGTAGAGCACCGTGTCAACGATGTGTTCGAGAGCCTTCGGCCCTGCGATGGAGCCCTCCTTCGTCACGTGGCCGATGAGAAAGACCGGAATCGTGCGGTTCTTCGCCAGCAACAAAAATTGTCCGGCGACTTCACGAACCTGCGAGACGGAGCCGGGCGCGGATTCGATGTTGGACGAGAAGACCGTCTGAATCGAATCAACGATGATGGCTCCCGGCTTCATGCGTTCGATTTCATCGAAGATGTTTTCCAGATTCGTTTCCGGCAGCAAGTACAGATTCGCGGCCTTGACGCCGAGCCGTTCGCCGCGCAGCTTTATCTGCCGCTCCGATTCTTCGCCCGACACGTAGAGCACGCTCTGCTCGCCCGCGCTCATCTTGTCCGCGACTTGCAGCAGCAGCGTGCTCTTGCCGATGCCGGGGTCGCCGCCGATTAAGATTAAAGAGCCGGGAACGATGCCGCCGCCGAGCACGCGGTCAAACTCCGTGACGCCCGAAGAGACGCGCGAGTCGTCCTGCGATTCAATGTCGCCGTAGGCGACGGGCTTCACTTCACGAAGACGAAAGCCGCCCCGCGCCGTCGCCGTCTCCTTCTTCGCGGCCCGCGCGCGTTCCTCGACAAACGAGTTCCAAGCCGCGCAGTCCGGGCATTTCCCCAACCACTTGCGCGATTGATGCCCGCAATTCTGGCAAACGTAAACTGTCCCCTGAGCTTTCGCCATACTCTTTCCCCGCGCTCGCGCCCGATGCGCTGCGCCCCCTAAAATGTCGTGCCTGAACAGAGGAATAGTTTCACGCAAACATGCGCAGAACGCAAAGAGCAAAGGAACATAAAAGAGCAAAGGAACACGAAAGAGCGATACGGTCTACGCTGCTTTGCGTTCCTCTGCGACTTTCGGCGCGCGGCTTATCTTTGACGTTTGCTCGTTTCGCTTAAAGGACGACGAGCGGCCATCCGCCGCTCCGCTTTCCGGCGACGGCGCGGCGCGACAATCTCTTCATAGCCGTCAAAACTACGGCTGAGAATATCTGCGCGCAGTTCGTCAAGAGCGCTCGTCAAGCGCTCTGCGAAAATATCCGTCAAGCGTCTGGCGTTAAAGTCGGCTTCCACGTTGACGCGCTGCGGCGGGCCGATGCGCGCGAAGGCTTCGGGGCGATAGTCGTCAAGAAATTCGTAGCGCATGGCGACCGGCGCAGCGTCCGCCTGACATGCGCGCTCGATGACGCGGGCCGCGCCCGTATAGAGACGAAGCGGGCGCGCGTCGTTCGGCAGCGTCAAGCCCTGCGGGAAAATCCAGAGCGCGCGATTCGTCCCCTTCAACAAACGGCCCGCATACTCTACAGCTCGCGCTCCGTCGCGCGCGCTCTCGCGGACGACGCCAAACGCGCCGAGCCTGCGATGAAAGGGATACTCAAGAACCTGCCGCTCTTCCATCATCGCATACTGCTCAAGGCCGCCCGCGCGGCTCAACTGAAACGCCACCAACCCGTCCCACCAACTCGAATGATTCGCATACAAGACAAGCGGCCTGCGCGGCTCGCGCTCAATCAACGCTTCGAGTCCCGCGACACGCAATCCCTCAAAACGCCGCGCCAGCAAATTGCGATTGTAAACACCGAACGCCCACTCGAACCATTTGCTTTTGCGCGCAGGGAGCATGAGAACAGTGACGAGTGACAAGTGACAAGTGACGAGCAAGAAGTAAGAAGTGATGAGTGATGAGTAACGAGTAATGAGTGAAAAGCGTTTGCCTTCTACTCATCACTCATCGCTCATTACTCGCAACTAACTTGTCACTCGTCACTTATCACTGCTTTTATATTCTCGACCGGACGGCCCAGGACGGCGCGCGGGCCGCGTTCGACGATGGGGCGTTGGATGAGGTCTGGGTGTTGAGCCATGAAGGCGATTAGCTCGTCGTCGGAGAACTGCTTTGTGCCTAGCTGCAACTCGCGGTAGATGGGCTCGCTCTTGCGCAGGATGTCGCGGGGCGAGAGCTTCATCTTCGCCAGCAGTTCGCGCAGTTTTTCTTCGCCGAGCGGCTCGATGTAGTAGTTGATTTTCTCGAACGGGATGCCGTTCTCGCGTAGCAGCTTGTCAACCTCCCGGCATTTGCTGCACGTCGGCTTTTCGTAAACGGTGATTTTATCGTCCATCATTCGACCTCTGAAAAACTGATGACCGGCTCTTGATTGCCGCTCGCTGCTTTAGGGAAAGATGCCGCGCACTTCGGTGGCTTCGGCGACGCGGGCGATGGCGAGAATATATGCGCCTGTGCGCATGTCAGTCTTGTGTCGCTCAGCCATCTCATAGACTTCGCGGAAGGCCGTCCGCATGGTCTGCTCTAAACGCTGGTTGATTTCGCCTTCCGACCAGAAGTAGGAATACAAGTCCTGCACCCATTCGTAGTAGCTGACGGTGACGCCGCCGGCGTTCGCCAGAATGTCCGGGACGAGGAAGACGCCCGCGTCGGCCAGCACGCGGTCGGCTCCGGGTGTGACGGGGCCGTTGGCGAGTTCGGCGATAATCTTCGTCTTGATGCGCCCGACGTTGGCGAGCGTGATGGTGTTTTCCAGCGCCGAGGGCAGCAGGATGTCGCAGTCTAGTTCGAGCAAATCGTCTGCGCTAATCTCGCTCGTGTTCGGCAGCCCGCGCAGAGCCTTCGTGTTCGCCTTGTGACGGAGCGCGGCCTGCACGTCAATGCCGCTGTCGGCGTAGACGCCGCTGCGCGAATCGCAAAGCCCGATGACGCGCGCGCCGTCCGCGGCGACGAGGCGCGCGATGTGTGAACCGGCGTTGCCGAAGCCATGAACGACGACTCGCGCGCCGTGTAAGCTGATGCCCTTGACGCTGCACGCTTCGCGCAGGGCGTAGAGACAGCCGCGCGCCGTCGCCTCGTTGCGTCCCTGCGAGCCGCCGAGCGAGATGGGCTTGCCCGTCACGACGCCGAGTTGGGTGTGGCCGCGAATCATCGAGATGGTGTCCATAATCCATGCCATCGTCTGCTCGTCTGTGTAAACATCGGGCGCGGGGATGTCGCGGTCTGGGCCGATGATGGGAGCAATCTCGAAGGCGTAGCGGCGCGTCAGGCGTTCCAATTCGCCGCGCGACAAACTCTGCGGGTCGCAGATAACGCCGCCCTTGCCGCCGCCGTAAGGAATGCCGACGGTCGCGCACTTCCATGTCATCCATGAAGCGAGAGCTTTGACTTCATCGAGCGTCACTTGCGGGTGAAAGCGAATGCCGCCCTTCGCGGGCCCGCGCGCGATGTTGTGCTGCACACGATAGCCCTCGAAGACCTGCACCTCGCCGTTGTCCATCTTGACGGGAATCGAAACGATTAACTGCCGCTTCGCGTTCTTCAAAACGCGGCGCATCGAGCGGTCGAGTTCGAGATAATCGGCGGCGCGCTCAAATTGCTGCTTGGCTATTTCGAAGGGATTGAGAATTTCATCGGAAGCCTGCATCGTTTGCTGTTCAATCATTGCTCTTCCTTCCTGGGTGAGAAATTTGCCATGGAACAGTTTTGCCCGCCCGTCGCTCGCCACGCTCATCGCTTGATGCGCGCTGCTTACTCTTTGCCCGTCTCCTGCTCTTCGATTTCGGTGATGTCGCCTTCCGTGAAGAGATAGGTGCGCATGTGTTTGTCGAAGACGGGATTGATGCGGCGCAGGTATTCGAGGGCCATCATCGCGTGCTCTATCTCTTCGTCGCGGTTGTGTTCGAGGATGCGGCGCAGTTGTTCGTCCTTCGTCGCCTGCGCGCGCTGGTTGTACCAATCAACCGCTTCTAACTCTTCCTGCACAGACTTGACGGCGCGCGAGAAGTTCAAAGCCAACTCGCTCATCTGCTCGTAGTTCTCATGCCATTCGGCGCTGGTTGCCATAATTTTCTCCTGAATGAAAGGTGGTCGGACATGACCATCCTAAAAGAATTGCCAGCCGCTGTACAGAGGAAAGGTTTCAAGCTTTAAGCCGGCAGCCGTAGAGACTGGCGCTTGAACTTGAAGCCCGAAACCTTTCATGGAACAAGCGAGGCGGCGGCGGAGTCTAACGTTATTGAGTTTGCTCCTCAGACCCGCTGGCACCGGCATAGGAGGACTTGAGATGTTTAATAATTTGGTCGAATCCAATCTGCATATCGCAGACATGAAGAGGCGCGGCTCTTTTCTGCTCGCAACGACGCTGGCCTACGCGCTGCTGTTGATGGCCGCGGGCGTCGGGAGCATTTACGCTTATGAAGCGCGCGTTGACAATCAAAATCTGGAACTGACTGCGCTGGTCACGATGTTGCCCGCGACCGCCGCCGCCCCGCTCAAGCGGACGCCTGAGCAGAGCAGCGTTCGTCGTCAAACACGCTCTGCTGTTCCGACCAACAGCGCGGCGCAGGTTCCGATGCGCACCGCGCTCAAGAGCGACGTGACGGACATGAGGAACGTTCCCGCCGCGATTTCAGCCACGGGCGACAACATTCCGCCCGCGCCGCCCGGCGCAATCCTCGGCCCTGCAAATTACGATGTCGGCAGCCACAACAACGGCCAGGGCAATTCGCCTTACGGCGTTGATAGAGGAACGACCAACGTATCAAGCGGAGGCAACGGCAGCGAACTGACCAAAGACACGCCGCCGGAGATACACAAAGCCGAAGTCGCGCCGCCAAAGCCGAAGGTCTACTCGCTCGGCGTCATCGAAAGCAAGGTCATTCAAAAGGGCGTCCCGCCCTATCCTGAACTCGCCAAACGAGCGCACGTTTACGGCATCGTGACGGTGCAGATTCTACTGGACGAACAGGGACGAGTTATCTCCGCGCACGCGACCAACGGGCATCCGCTGCTGACGGGGGCGGCTGAGCGCGCGGCTTCTCAGACCAGATTTTCGCCGACGTACTTGTCAAACCAGCCGGTCAAAGTCACAGGCATTATCACGTTTAGGTTCGTGCTCAATTAACCATTCCCGACTGCCCCCTTGTTGCGGGTTGCATGAAACAATTGCGACCTGCGCTTCCAAAGACAGAGGCGCGTGGCTTCTCACGACAGACCGCGCGCCTCTCCCGCTTTCGAGTTGTCCGGCAAGCTCTTTTTGTTCAGCAAGCTCCTTCTTCAACCGTCCTCATCCGGCGCATAACGGCGCGGCACGCGGCGACTGATGCCGCACGTAATTTCGTAAGAGAGCGTCCCGACAGTCTTCGCTATCTCTTCCGCCGTCATCGCCAGCGAGCCGTCTTCTCCGAGCAGCGTCACTCGGTCGCCGACGGCGACACGCGGAACGTCCGTCACGTCAATCAACGTCAAGTCCATAGAGATGCGCCCGACGACCGGAGCATACACGCCGCCGACGATGACGCGCCCGCGATTCGATAGAGCGCGCGCGTAGCCGTCGTTGTAACCGATGGGCAGCGTCGCCACCAGCGTCTCCCGCGCGGCCTCGAACGTGCAGCCGTAGCCGAGCGTCTCGCCTTGCGGCACGCGCTTGAGGAAAGCAATCCGCGAGCGCACAGCCATCACCGGGCGCAGGCGCGGCGGCTCATCCAACTGCGGCAACACGTCACGCCACAGGCCGTACAGCACGCCGCCCGGTCGCACCATGTTGCCCCACGCGGACGGATGCGCAAACGTCGCCGCTGAATTTGCCATGTCCTGATATGACGGTTGAAAGCCAAGCTCACGAATCATCTCGACCGCGTTGTGAAAGCGCGCCGTCTGTTCGCCTGTGAAGCAATCGCGCTCAGGGTCGTCCGCCGCCGCGAAGTGCGTCATCACTCCGTCGAGGCGCAGGTTTTTGAAACGACGCAGCGCGTCAACGAACTCTCGCGCCTCGTCGTAGCGCACGCCGAGGCGACCCATTCCCGTGTCAATCTTGACGTGTATATCGGCGCGAACGCCCGCCGCTTCAGCCGCGCGGTCGAGAGCTTCAGCCGTCTCAACGCGGTAGACGACCGGCACGATGGCGTGTTGAATGCACACGCGCTCCTGCCCCGGCCAGCAACCGCCGAGCGAAAGAATCGGCTGCTCTATGCCCGCGCGCCGCAGTTCAATTCCCTCTTCCGGCAAGGCCACGCCGAACCAGTCCGCGCCCTCGCGCGCCAGCCTCCGCGCGCAACGCGCCGCCCCATGCCCGTAAGCGTCCGCCTTGACCACGGCCATCACACGCACGCCCGCCGCGACGCGCCCGCGCACCGCCTGAAAGTTGGCGGCCAGCGCGTCCAGATTTATCTCCGCCCACGTCGGTCGCTCTCCAGCGGTCGCCTCCGCTACGCCATCGAAAGAGACAGCCCTTTCCGTTTCACCATTCGACATGGCTCGCATTGTATGACTTTGAAAGTGTGAGACGGAAGAACAAAAGTCAAAAGTCAAAAGTCCAATGTCCAAGGTCAAGAACACGTTTTGACATTGGACATTGGACTTTTGACTTTTTTTGAGTTGTTACTCGCGCCACATATTTTCGAAGCGCGTGAACTCTTTGAGGAACGCGAGCTTGGCCGTGCCGGTCGGGCCGTTGCGCTGTTTGGCGAGGATGATTTCGGCGATGCCCGCGTTCTCTTCCGTGCGATTGTACTGCTCTTCGCGGTAGATGAAAGCAACCACGTCTGCGTCCTGCTCGATGGCGCCGGATTCGCGCAAGTCGGCCAGTTGCGGGCGATGATCTGTGCGCGATTCGGGCGCGCGAGAGAGTTGCGAGAGAGCGATGAGCGGCACGTTCAACTCTTTCGCCAGCCCCTTCAACTCGCGCGAGATTTGCGAGACTTCCTGCTGGCGCGATTCCGTGCGACGCGACGAGCCGGACATCAGTTGCAGGTAATCGACGATGATGAGGTCGAGCCGCTTCTGCTCAGCCGCGAGCCGTCGCGCCTTGGCTCTCATTTCCAGCACGGAGATGCCGGGCGTGTCGTCTATAAAAATCTTCGTCTCCGCCAGAGTGCCTAAAGCTCCGGCGAGACGCGCCCACTCTTCGCGCGAGAGAAAGCCGCTGCGGAAACGATGCGCGTCCACGCGCCCCTCCGAACTGAGCATGCGCATCACCAAAGATTCCTTCGACATCTCAAGCGAGAAGATGCCGACGACAGCCTGCGCCTGAATCGCTGCGTTCTGCGCGAGCGTCAGGCAGAGCGCGGTCTTGCCCATCGAAGGACGCGCGGCGACGACAATCAAGTCGGAAGGCTGCAAGCCGGAGGTCATCGAATCAAGCTCGTTAAAGCCGGTCGTCAGGCCCGTCAACATCGCTGAGCGTCCGGCCATCTCCTGCACATGCTCAAGCAGGTTGTCGGCAATCGGCTTGACGTGCGCGAAGCCCTGACGAGTGCGCTCGTCGGCCAGCGCGAAAATCATCTGCTCGGCGTGGTCTAAAATCAACTCAGCTTCGTCTTCGGCTTCCAGAGCCTCGCTCGTCACCTTGTTGCAGACTTTGACGAGTTGGCGCAGCAAGGAAGTGCCGCGGACGAGCTTGGCGTAGTGCGTGATGTTGGCGAAGTGCGGCAGGCCGTAGGTCAGGTTGGAGATGAACGTCAATCCGCCGACCGCTTCGACCTCGCCTTCGCGCCTGAGCTCTTCGGCAATCAAAATCGGATTAATTTCCGAGCCGCGCCCGAACAGCCCAATCATCGAGAGGAAGACGCGGCGATGCGAGGGTACGTAAAAATCTTCGGGCTTGAGTTGCTCGATGGCTTGGCTGATGAGCGCGTTGTCGAGGATGATGGCGCCGAGAATGGCGCGCTCGGCGTCTGCGCTATTCGGCAGAGGCCGTTCGAGAAGTTGGTCGCGTGCCGTGTCAGCGGAATAGCTTGCCATCGGGAGATTAGCTTAAAAGTTTTGCCTGAAGAAGAACGGATAGGAACAATGCCGCGCGCGATTGGCCGCGCGCTTGTACACTTTCCGGCCCGCGCGGCCCGCTTGGCTCTGGCACTATACTACAACGGCGCGCGGCGCGTAAACGATTGCTCGCCACACGCGCCGACGCGCCGTTTCGACTAGCGAAGTTCTAGGCTTCCGCCCCGTCAGCCGTCTCTTCCGCCGCCGGAGTTTCTTCGGCAGCCGGAGCAGTTTCCGAAGCCGTCGCTTGCGGCGTTGTCGGGGCAGCAGCCTGCGCGCCGCCCCGCTCGTCCGTCACGACGACCGGAATCTCGACGTTGACATCGCGGTGCAAGCGCACGTTGACGGTGTAGTCGCCGACTTCCTTAATCGCCTCGCGCAGGTTGATGCGGCGGCGGTCAAGTTCATAGCCGCGCTCCTTCAACGCCTCCGCGATGTCCATCGAAGTCACAGAGCCGTAGAGCAAACCGTGCTCGCCGACCTTGCGCTCGAAGTTGAGAGACAGGCGACGCATCTGCTCGGCTTGGCCCTCGGCGGTCGAACGCTCCGTGGCTTCCTTCTTCAAGAGCGCGGCGCGCTCCTGCTCAATCTGCTTGACGTTGCTGGCCGTCGCCTGCACGGCGAGTTTGCGCGGCAGCAAATAGTTGCGCGCGTACCCGGCCTTGACCCTGACGATATCTCCGCGCGCTCCCAAATCATCGATGTCTTCGCGCAGGAGGACTTGTGTAGTTGCCATTTCCTTGATTCCTCCTTCTGGCTAAGCCGTGGCGTAGGGCAGCAGCGCGATGTTGCGCGCGCGCTTGATGGCTTCGGCGAGCATGCGCTGGTGTGTCGCGCACGAACCCGAAATGCGACGCGGCAGAATCTTGCCGCGCTCAGGAATGTAATTCTGCAAGAGCTTCACATCCTTGTAATCAATCAAGTCAACCTTCTCGATGCAGAAGCGACAGATTTTTCGCCGGTGCATACGGCGTCCGCCGCTGCGCCCGCCGCCGCGCCCGCCACGGTCGCGGTCACGCCCGCCGCCGTCATTATCAAACCCGCGGTCAAAGCCACGCTCGCGGTCTTCATCATAATTATTCGACATAATATTTCGATTCCTCTCTACTCACTCAGGCCGCCGGCGATGAGACTTTAGCGAGCGCATTTGCGCGTCGCTTCAAGCTACAAAATCGCCGACCTCGCCGCCGTGGTTATGATTCGTTATCCTCCGCTGACGCGGAAGCCGCCACATCCTTACGACCAGCCGTGCTGCCGCTGCCGCCGCCGCTCAAGGGTCTGCGGCTCGCCTTGCGCGCGCGCTTCGCCTTAAACTTTTCGGCGCGACGGCGATCCTCGTCAACGCGCACGGTCATGTAACGAATGACCTGATCGTTGACGCGCATGCGGCGTTCAAGCTCGGCGATTTCGTGGCCTGTGCCGTCAACTTCGAACAGTATGTAGTGTCCTTCGTTGACGCGGCCAATAGGATAGGCCAGTTGACGACGGCCCATGTCTTCGTTTTTAGTGACGGTTCCGCCCTGATCGGCGATGACCTGCTGTAGATTTTCGCTGAGGCGCGTGATGTCGTCTTCCGCCGTTTTCGGGTCGATGATGAACATCACCTCGTAGGTTCTCTGTTCTGCCAAAATTCATCCTCCTCTTGGATGTCAAGCCTCATCTTCAAGATGAAGCAAGAAGGGGTTAAGAACAGTGACGAGTGACGAGTGATGAGTTAAAAACTTAAAGCCTTTTTCTCGTCACTCGTTACTTGTCACTGTTGTATTGTGCCATTGCTTTGTCAATGCCGTCTCTGAGGACGGCTCGCAGAGCCTCTGCGCTGCGTTCTAAAACTTCTTCAACTTCGGCGCGCGCGCCGCGCGTAAATTCATCAAGGACGAAACGCTTCGTGTCGCCTATCGGATGCTCCGGTTGAATGCCGATGCGCAGGCGTATGAACTCGTCCGTCCTGAGCGCGGCGATGATGGATTTCAAACCGTTATGCCCGCCCGCAGAGCCGCGCGCCCGCAGGCGAATCCGGCCGAAAGGCAAAGCCAAATCATCGCTGATGATGATGAGGTCTTGCGTCCGCTTTTCAAGTCCATGCTTGGCGACGAGACAAGCGACCGTCTCGCCGCTCAGGTTCATGTACGTCTGCGGCTTGACCAGTTCGACCGCCAAGCCTTCAAGCTCCGCGCGCCCGACCAGAGCGCGACACTCTTTGCGCTTCACCGCTGCGCCCGACGAGCGGGCCAGCAGGTCAACGAGCATGAAGCCCAGGTTGTGGCGCGTCCACTCGTACTCTGCGCCCGGATTGCCAAGACCGATGATAAGACGCGGAGACATAGCGACTCGATGACACGTTGAGATGAACGACGCGGCCTCTCAGCCGACGTGTCATACTCATCAACAACGCGTCTCTCTTTATGCGCCTTCTTCGTCTTCCTTCTTGCCCTTGCCGATGACTTCAGGCTCGGCTGGCGCTTCCTCGACCGCCGTCGCTTCCACAGGCTCTTCGCGCGTGACGCTGACGGTGGCGATGACGCTCTCCGGCTCGTTCAGAATCTCCACGTTCTCGTCCACCGGAATGTCCGAGACGTGCAACACGTCATGGACGCCGAGGTTCGACACGTCAATATCAATCGAGTCTGGAATGTTGCGCGGCTGGCAACGAATTTCAATCTCGCGGATGACTTGCTCAAGCACGCCCTGCTCTTCGCGCACGCCGATGGGTTCGCCGATGAGATGCAAAGGCACCGTGACTTCAATCTTCTGCCCGCGCACGAGCCTCTTCAAATCGGCATGCACCAGACGACCGCGCACGGGGTCAATCTGGCGGTCGGAAAACATCACTTCGCTGGGTCCGACGCCCTCGACCTCCAACGTGAAGATTGAGTTGTGTCCCGCGTCGGAACGCAGGATGGCCGCAAGCTCGCTCAAAGGGGCGACAACCGAAAGGGCTTCGCCTTCGCCGCCGTAAATCGTGAGCGGCACAAGGCCGCTGGCGCGGACACGCCGCGCATCGTTTTTGCCACGTCCCTCGCGCTGCTGCGCGCGGACGGTAATCTCTTTTCTTTCAGCCATAATAATTTTCGCTCTCTGAAAATAGAGTCCAAGCTCTTGCCGTCAACTCGAAGCCTTGAGCCTGAACCCGCATTAAGTTTTTGCCCTTCAGACGAAGAGCGAGGAAACGCTTGTCTCCTCGTGGATCGACTTGATCGCTTTCGCTAAGAGCGGCGCGATGCTCAGAACTTTGATGTTCTTCAACTTGCACGCATGGTCGTGCAGGGGAATCGTGTTCGTGACGACAATCTTCTCAAACTCGGACTGCGCCAACTGCTCGACGGCGTGGCCCGACAGCACAGGATGCGTAAAGCAAGCGTGAATGCGTTCGGCTCCGGCGCTGGTCAAAGCCTTCGCCACCTTCGTCAAAGACCCGCCCGTGTCGCACATGTCGTCGATAATCAAACAACTGCGCCCGCGCACATCGCCGACCACGTTCATCACTTCGGCGACGTTCGCCTTCTCGCGTCGCTTATCGCACAAGGCCAGCGTCGCAGGCTCGCCCGAAGAAGACTTCAAGCGCTTGGCGTAAGCCCGCGCTCTCTCTGCGCCGCCAGTGTCCGGCGCCACCACCGTCAAGTTCGGCAGCGGGTTCGCCAGGTAGTAACCAATCATCACAGGCGCGGCGTAAAGGTGGTCAACCGGAATATCAAAGAAGCCCTGAATCTGCGCCGCGTGCAAATCCATCGTCAGGATTCGCTGCGCTCCGGCGACTGTAATTAAGTTCGCCACCAGCTTTGCCGAAATCGGCACGCGCGGCCTGTCCTTCTTGTCCGAACGCGCATAGCCGTAATACGGAATGACAGCCGTCACGCGCTCTGCCGACGAGCGCCGAAACGCGTCGAGCATCACCAGCAACTCCATCAGATTCGAGTCGGTCGGCGGGCATGTCGGCTGCACGATAAAGATGTCGCCGCCACGCACGTTCTCGTCAATCTGAAAATTGAACTCGCCGTCGGAGAATCGCTCCGTGATGGCGCGCCCCGGATCGCAACTGAGAAAGTGGCAAATCTCTTCGGCCAGCGCGCGATTGGCATTGCCGGAAAAGACCTTGATGCCGCCTGTTGTGCTCATAAACTCAGTGACAAGTGACGAGTGACAAGCGACAAGCTGGAACAAGAAAGTTTTATCTTGTCACTCGTCACTTGTCACTGTGGTTAGTGGCTGGGGCGGGTGGATTCGAACCAACGAATGCCGGTTCCAAAGACCGGTGCCTTACCACTTGGCTACGCCCCAAGATCAAAATCGTCCTGACTTACGACAACGCTCCGAGATAAGCCGCACACGCACCAAGAGCCTGCGCGTATTGCGCCCGCGACAACGTTGAGCAAGAGAAGACGCGCCACTTAGTCTCAACCCTCAAGGCGCGGGCCGCGCGCTCTCTCGCTTCCTGATTTTCAAAGATACCAAAAATACTTGAGCCACTGCCAGTCATCAACGCCCGCCGCGCTCCAACCTGAATGAGCAAATTTTTCGCGCGCCCGACTTCCGGCTTCAAACGAAAAACCACACGCTCGAAATCGTTGTGCAGAGCCGCAGGAAATGAATCCGCAAATTGCTCGTCTGCACGAGAAATAGGAAGGATAGTGTCGCCTTCCGGCTTTGTCAAGGCGGGGGCATTGAGCGACCCGTACGCTTCGGCAGTCGCCACTTTCTCGTTCGGCGTCACAATCAACAGATGCTCGACGGCGACTTCCGGCAAAGGAGCGATGCGCGTGCCAAGCCCTGTTCCCAAGGCCGTGCCTCCGCTGAAAAAGAAAGGAACATCCGCCC
This sequence comes from Blastocatellia bacterium, assembly GCA_033855775.1. Lineage (GTDB taxonomy): Bacteria > Acidobacteriota > Blastocatellia > Pyrinomonadales > Pyrinomonadaceae > DASVTR01. The sequence goes on from JAWVFT010000135.1 coordinate 50,411, forward strand.
CCAATCGCGCGCCGAGAGCGCACAGTTCATCTTTGCTCGTCTCAATCTTCCACAGGCACGCAAGCCCCACGAGCGTGATGGCCGCATTCGAAGAGCCTCCGCCCAAACCACCTTCAGCCGGAATCCGCTTCGCCAGATGAATCGCCGCGCCTCTTCGTAAGTTGTATCGCTGCTTCAAAGAGGCGGCGGCGCGCGAGATTAAATTGCGCTCGTCAACAGGAATTTCCGGCGCATCGCAGGTCAGATATAAACGCTCGCCCGCTCTCTCGGCAAACGTCAACTCGTCATGCAGCGTGATGGTTTGAAAGATTGTGCGGAGTTCGTGAAACCCGTCGGCACGACGACCGAGGACTGAGAGTTCCCAGTTGATTTTCGCAAACGAAGGAAGCTTAAGAACGCTGGACACGAAAGAGCGGCTGACCTTTCAACTAAAGCGCCAGCCGCCCTCATCATTAATGCCGAATGAAACGCCGGTCAGCGCGCGACAAAAACCTGTGTGAAATAAACGCGCCCATCCGCCGCGCGAGCGATGCCGATTCCAGAGCGTGTGAATTCCTCGTTCAATATATTATCGCGGTGTCCCTCGGAACGCATCCACCCGACGACGGCGCACGAAGCCGCATCCGCGAAGCCTTTATTGTAAGCGAGATTTTCAGCCAACGCCTTGAACCCGACGATGCCATTCGCGCGCGAACGTTCGCGCAAGCCTTGCCCGTCCGGCCCGGTGTGATTGAAGAAGCTCTGCTGCGCCATTTTCTCCGAATGAAGACGCGCCATGCGTGTCAACTCGGCGTCCCAGACCAGCGGCGACTCTCCGTGCGAACGACGCTCGGCGTTGACCAAATCAAAAGCCCTGCGCTCATCGCTCGTCGCGCCGACGGCTGAAGACGAAGCGACCGCCATGCCGCCGGGCGCGGCTCCGGCCAAGCGCGGTCTGGTGGAAAATGTCGAGACATCGCCGGATGCTGTAATCAGGCGCGCTACGGGGCGGGCGGAAGACGTTTGAGCATGACCGCTAATCGCTGCGCCGGCAATCAGGGAAAACGAGAAAGCAGCGAACAGCAACACTCTCGGCAGTCTGCAAACCGCAATAGGGGAACACCAATTTGTCAACTTCATAGGGGAACACTCAACGGAATCGCAGATTCAGCGAATCCAATTAAGCCGGGAGAAAGCGATGTTTATGAATTAGACCGATGGGGCGACCGGTCGTTGGCCATCGCATAAAGAATAACAAAAGGGTTAAACCTAATCAACCCTTTTTTATATTAACTGCGTTATGAAACTATTGCAAATAATTAGCGGGCTATTGCAAAGAAAGGGAGCAATACAGCTAAGCGTCAAAGGAATCAAGGAGTAAGCAGGATTAGACTGTGCCTTAAAGGCTAAGGCAAGCAGCGAAATTGGCATTGAGCCTTAAAATTAATTGCCCTGTCTTCCGTTCAACTTCGCTTTCAGTCTGGCTGTCTTGTCACCTTCGAGGGAGAGGGACAAAGCTTTTTGCCAGGCGGAGCGCGCCAGTTCCGCTTTGCCCTGACGATGATAGAGGTCGCCCAGATGCTCTTGAATGGTGGACGATGTTGAGTTGCGGCGTGCGGCCTCTTTTAGATTGCGTTCGGCATTTTCCAACTGGCCGAGCTTGAAATAAACCCACCCGAGGCTGTCGAGATACGACGAGTTGGTAGGTTCGGCGCGGACGGCGCGTTGGATGAGTTCGAGCGCTTCATTGAGACGCTCGTTTCGCTCGACCAGAAAGTAGCCCAGATTGTTAAGGGCAGTTGCGTTGTCAGGCTCTTTAGTGAGCACGCGCCGCAGTGATTCCTCGGAGCCGTTGATGTCACCGGCGCGGTCTTGCGCGGAAGAGAGCGTAATCAGCGCCGCCGTTTGCAAATCTGTTCGTTCAGCCGGGGCAAGAGCGAGGGCTTTGCGAGCGGCCTCGATGGCTTCGCGCCCGCGCCCGGCCTGCGTGTAGAGGCTGGAGATGGTCAGATACTCATCGAAGTCTTCGAGCGAGCCTTTGAGTTGAGGCTGCAAGAGGGCGACGGCTTCGTCAACGCGTCCGAGGTCGGCCAGCGTTTCTGCTTCAAGACGCATAAAGCCGCTCTGTTCGGGAAAGCGTTGGCGCGCGGCGCGAATGGCTTGCAAGGCTTCGCTGCGTTTTCCCTGAAAGCGTAGGAAGGCTATTTGCTGCTCGTCGGCGGTGGGGTCTTCTTTGCCGAGAAGCGCGCGCGTCCTTTCAATCGTAGCCGAAGCATCGTTGATGAGCCCGGCACTCTTCTGCAAGTCAAGAATGTGCTGAAGAATGACAACGGCAAACTCGCGCTCTTCGTCCGACGCGAGCAAGGCGTTGCCGATGCCCTGATCTTTGAGGGCTTCTTCGTAAACGGCGATGGCGTCTTGATGGCGCAAGGCATCGGAAAGAAGCTTGGCGAGATAGAGACGCAGCATTCGCTGTTCTTGCTCGCCCTGCGGCTGCTTTGACATGGCCGCGCGAATCGTCGCCACGGCTTCGTCAATTTTGCCCGAGCGGGCCTGGATACGGGCCAGAAGGCGCGGCAGCGATGGATTGGCAGGGTCAGCCGCAATCATTCGCTGCAATTCGGCGGCGGCTTTTTCGTTGTTGCCGCCTGCTTCCAGGGCTTGCGCCAGCAGTTCGGAGTAATCTTTATTCTCAGGATTGAGAGCGATAGCGCGGCGGATGGCGGCGACGGCTTCGGTCGTGCGGCCCGCGGCAATCAGAGCTTCGCCGAGACGCGCGGCGGCGGCATCCGTAGAGAGTTCACGATTAGTGACGTACTGAAAAAAGCGTGTCTCGGTCGGCGCGGGCGCGGCGGCCCATTGTGTCAGGGCAGCGATAGCTTCCTGAGCGCGTCCGGTCGCTTGATAAAACTCGCCGAGCAAGGCCCACGACTCCGCATCGTTGGAATCAAGCCGCGCCACTTCTTTCAACTCCTGAACAGCGCGCTCGGCGAAGGTCTTGTCGAGCTTGCCTTCACGCAGTCCGCTCTTGAGCGTGTAGATGCGCGAGAGCAAGCGATGCGCGCCGAAGCTGTTGGGGTCAATGCGCGCGGCCTGTGAAGCTTCACGAGTCGCCGTGTCGAAATCCTGCGGCGGATAATAGAAGGCAAGCTCTGCGAGGGCCGCATGAGCTTCGGCGAGCGACGGGTCGAGCGACGCGGCGGACTGAAAAGCCTGCCGCGCGAGTCGCAGCGAGGCTGCCGTGGTGACGCGCCGCGCGTCGCTCAGCAGTCGTTGTCCTTCGAGCAGTTTCGCGTAAGCCTGTTCGCGTTGCTCGCGCGAGGCGGTTTGTTGCGGCGAAGGAGAAGACGAAGCGGGCTGCGGCTGTGGCGTCGAATTTTGTGGAGCCGGTTCATTAACTACGGGCTTGGCTTGCGCGGGAGTCGTTGACGGAGCGGCAGTCTGGGCTTGCGTCGTTGACCACTGCGCGAAGGTCGTGGCCGAGACAAAGAGCAGCCCGTAGATAGTGGCGATGCGAGAAAAGCTCTTCAAGCTATCTTCCCTTTCATTGATGACGCGTCTACGATGCCCTCTTGCTCCATCCCGCGAACCAGACGTTGCCAGGCGGACTTTCGCGGATAGCAGTAGAGCAGGACGACGAGCGCGACGCCTCCGGCGCGCAGCATGTCCCAGGGCTCTCCCGTCAGCATCGCCAGAATGAAGCCCATCAAAGCGCACGCGCCGCCGATGAAGGCGATTTGCAGCGTCGTTCCCTGCAAGGTCGCCAGCAGTCCCGAGATGCCGCGCAGGGCGGCGATGTCCTGCAAGCGCGTGACATTGAATCTGGTGCGGCGCAAGGGGAACGCGCCGAGGCCGGAGATGAGGATTAAGACCCATAGCAGCTTGATGAGCGTCGGGTCGCCGGGACGATGAAGAAAGTTTTTGGCGGCGAAGGCAATGCCGACGAGCGCGAGCGTCAGGGCCAGCATAGCGTTGACGACCATCGCCGCGATGCGATGGCGGCGGGCCAACTCGTCTTTATTGCTATCGTTTGCTTGTGCCATAATCCCCTCGTCCGCTCGGGCGTGCTCGACTTGCTGCGCAAAGTGTTGAAAGCGGAAGCTAACAGTTGAAAGTTTAGCATTCGCCTTTCGCCTGTAGCAAACAGATGACTGGCGGGCGTTGGAGGTTTTCTGCGATGAGCTTGTTGAAGGCGAACGCGCGCTTGAGGCTGACGGACGAAGGCCGGCCGTCAAAGAGAATCAAAAGTCTCTTTGACGGCTGGCTGGCGTTTACGGTTTTGTTCCGTTGGTCGCGCCGTTGGTCGAAGCAGGAGACGTGGTTGCGGGGGCAGTCGTGTTTGAGATAGGCGCCGTCGCGGGCTTGGCCGGTTGTTGAGCCGGTGTCGCTTGCGGGAACGTGCGCGCGGGCGCGCGGCGCTGGACGGGAGCCACGGGCGTGATGTTGGAGGGAAGCTGTCCGCCATTCTCCAAAGCGCGGTCAATCAAGTCGCTGCCCTTGTGGTCTTTGCTGATGATGACGCCGTTGTTATCGACCGTGACGGGAGTCGTGCCGAGCAGTTCCTGCAACAGTCTGGCCGTCATCGACTGGCTCGGCGGGTCGCCGGGCAGTCCGGTTTTAATCGGGTCAGGAGCGGGGATTTCCGCGCCGATGACGTTCAGTTGCTCCTTGGCCTTTTCCGCATATTCGCTGTTCGGAAAATCTCTGACGATACGCTGAAACTGCTTGGCGGCTTCGTCAGGCTCTTCTTCCTGCTGGTACGTGACGCCATAGCGAAACAGCACGCGCGCCATCCATGAAAAGTTGGGATACCTTTCAATCACTTCTCGATAGCGCGACTGCGCGCCCTTCAGCCCGCCCTTCTGCTGGCGGTTGCGCTCGTAGTAAAAGTCGCCAATCTCCATCGTGTGCAGGCCGAGATTTTCCTGCACTTCGTTGAGGCGCGTCTGCACGGCGGTGCGCAAAGCCGTGTTGGGGAATTGTTGTAAGAGCACCTTCAAACGCTGCTCGGCCTTGCGCGCGTGCGAGACATCGCGGTCGGCAAGACCCATCTGCCGCATCTCTGCCTCGGCCATCTTCAGCATCACTTGCTCTGCTAAGGGGTCGGTCGGAAAGAAGGTCAACCAATCTTGATAAGCCGCGCCCGCTTGAATGAGCGAACTCGTCGTGCCTTCCAGATAAAATGAATCTGCGATGGCGAGCTTTGCCAGCGGAAGAAACGGCGAGTCGGGATAGGTCGTGATGATAGTGTTGAAGAGCAGTCGGCCAGTATCGTAGCCGCTCTTGCGAACCTGCTGCGCGGCTTCGGCAAAGAGCACGCGGTCGCGTCCGGGCGCGACGGTTCCGGTCAACTCCTCCAACTCTTCGTTACCGCCGCCGCCAAAGATACCCAGAAACTTTCCTTTCTTTTTCTTCTTCGGCGTGGCCGCGCTCGCGCCGCGCTCGCCGGCGGTCGCCTGTAGTCCGGCCTGCACGCGCGTGTTCAAATCGTTGGCGGAAGTTTCCAGCTTATCAATTTGCGTGGCGTCAATACGCTCGGCGCGTTCCTGCTTGCCGTGCAGGTCTGCGACTTCCGAGAGCATGGAATTGACCTCTTGTTCAAGACCACGCAGGCGCGTGCGCGGGTCGTCGGCGGCTGTCGTCTTGTCGCCTTTGTCCTTGGAGTTCATCACCGCCACGGCGCTGTTGAGCGAGCGACGCAGGCCGTCAAGACGCGAGCGCAGGACTTCGAGACGCTGCGCCGGAGAGCCGTCCGTCTGCGCCGAAACAGCGCCAACCGAGCCGCATAAAAGAATCGCACAGAGCGCGATTAACGAAAGAGAGCGTTTATGAATCATAAAAAACCTCCGAATAAAACAGTGACAAGTGATAAGTGACGAGTGAAAAGTTAAATCCGATTGCCCGTCATGCATAGTTGCTACTTATTCTTGCTCGTCACTTGTCACTTATCACTCGTCACTGCGTTTCTACGCCCACTGTAGCGTCGCCGCGCGCAAATCGCGGACGGACTGCGCCGGGTCTGAATGGCCGAAGACGGCGGAACCGGCGACGATGATTTCGGCGCCCGCCGCGACCACTTCAGCAATATTCGTGCGGTCAATGCCGCCATCTATCTCGATGCGCGTTTTTAGTCCGCGCTCATCAATCATGCGTTTGAGCCGTCTCACTTTGTCGAGCGAAGTCTCTATAAACTTCTGCCCGCCAAAGCCCGGATTGACCGACATCACCAAAATATAGTCGGCATATGGCAGGGCTTCGTCCAGAGCGTTGAGCGGCGTCGTCGGATTCAGGACGACACCGGCCATCGCCCCTTTGCTCTTGATGCTCATCAACGTCCGGTGCAGGTGCGGGTCAACTTCGACATGAACGGAAACCATCGCCGCGCCCGCTTCGACAAATTGTTCGGCATAGCGTCCCGGCTCCATAATCATCAGATGCGCGTCAATCGGCAGGCGCGTTGCCTGCGCGACCGATTTGACGACCGGAATGCCGACCGTGATGTTCGGCACGAAATGGCCGTCCATCACATCCACGTGGATGACGCCCGCGCCGCCGCGCTCAGCCGCCGCAATCTCTTCGCCGAGCCGCGTGAAATCAGCCGATAGAATTGAAGGAGCAATTTCGACCATCATTAAAAAGTCTGAACGATGAAGCGGCGCGTCTCGGAAAGTCTTAAGCCAGGAGAGCGGGCGTTTGCCTGGCTCTCGCCGCTTGACACTTGACCGTCAAGGCGTGCGCGTCGGGT
>JAWVFT010000136.1:0-11864 GCA_033855775.1 Blastocatellia bacterium
TCGGGCGTCGGCGAAGGGCGCAGTGCGGGAGTCCCCGTGGGCGTCGGCGCGGGCTTCGTCATGTGCGGCGCGGGCGTCGGCCTGGGCGTCGGCGTCGGCGCGCTCTGCGGCTGTATCTGGTTGACGCGGCGCGGGCGCGCGTTCTGCGCACGGCCGGCATTGGAGACGACCAGCAGGGCTGCGGCCATCGCGCAAACTGCGGCCAGGGCCAGCGCGCGCCGGACGCGTCTCGTTTTCTGCACTCTAATCTCTCTCATCCTAGTCTTGCTCACTTCATCAACCAGAGATGGTCGCTGCCGCAAGGCGGGCGCGAAAATCTTAACCCGCCTCAGGCTGTCTCATTTCAGCTTGCCGAACGAAAGCGCCCCGCGCGCCTCCCATTGGCTTCGGTCTTGCCGGGGAGGGAAGAGCGGGGCGCTTTTGGCTTGCTCTCAAAGCCGCCGCTGGCGACTCTCGCATGGCCGGGGCAAAGAACCTTTTAAATTGAACGCGCGCCCCGGCACAAAGGGACGCGCATTTGCACAGATGCCTCGCGGGCGTTGAGCGTTGCCGAACGCGCGGCTCCGGCGGCCAAACTTTTAATGCGGATTAGTGACCGCGTAATAGCCTTCACGACTGCGAACGAAGAGCTTCGGCAAACCGCGCGGCGGCGAAACCTTGACTTTAATCTTGTGCCACTTGCCGTCGTTCGTGAAATTGTTCGGGCGATAGCCGATGGAATATTGATGACGCAGTTCGAGAGCTATCTTCTCGAAGATTTCGTCCATCTCCGGGGCCGAGTTCGGGAAGAAAGCTTTGCCGCCGGAGACTGACGACAACTCATCAAGGATAGCCTGGCCTTCAAGACCGAGCGAACTGCCGGGGTCTGAGCCTCCGAGGATGCCTATCGAATAGAGCACCACGTCGGACTCTTTCAAGAGCCTGCGGACTTCCGAGAAGGTGTAGCGCGAATCGTTGTCCTGCCCGTCGCTGATGACGAGGAGAGCGCGTTTCTGGTGCGCCCCGCGCTGGACTTTCTCGACGCCCAGATAGGTCGCATCGTACAGAGCCGTGTTCGAGCGCGTCTCAACGTAGGTCAATTTGTCGAGCACGGCTTTGCCGTCGCGTGTTTTGTCTAGAATGAGTTGGGCGCGAGAGTTGAAGGCGATGAGAAAGTATTCGTCCGAATCGTGGCTCGTGTCTATAAAGCGCGAGAGAGCTTCGCGCGCGCGACGGATTTTGTCGCCGCTCATCGAACCCGACACGTCGAAGATGACGCCGACCGAGACGGGCGCGTCGTCATCAGAGAAGTGCGTAATCTCCTGCTGCTCTTTGCCGTCGAAGATGGAAAAGGCTTTCTTTTCAAGGCCCGAAACATAACGGCCATACTGGTCTGTCACCGTCACCGTCAGGTTAATCAAATCCGTGTTGACGATAATCTCTTCGTCGTTGCCCGCAGGGCGCGGGGCGACCGTGGCAGGCGTCGCCGCCGGAGCGGCTGGCGGCTTTTGCTCGTCAGTCTTCTTCGTCTCGTCGGCCTTCTGTTGCGCTCGTGTGAGCGCGGGCGCGAAGAGGGCGCAGAGCGCAAGGGCGAGGGCTGAGACAAGCGCTAGCAAAGAGACGTGCGAGCGGCGCTGTGCGTTCATGTAATCCTCTTACTTTTCTGCCATCAAAAGGCCAGCCTGTGGCCCGATGCTTTTAATGATTGGTCGCCCGTCGCCCGCCTTCCAAAACAGAAAGGCCGGCAGACGCGACACACAATTTTTAGGAGCGATGTAGTTCGGCTGACGGGGAGACTGCCGTTCGCCACATTCAATTGGTTTCCGAAGCGATGGCTGCCAATCATTGTATGCGAACCGTCTGCGCCCGCGCAACAATCTAATTGTGAAAGCTGTATGCTAAGACTATGTTTTTAGTTTTTAGGTTGCCAGACGACGAAGGCCGCCGCCGCTTGAGCCGACCGCTCGCACGGCTCCGAGAAAGTCGAGCGGAAGATAAATGCGACGCGCGCTTTCATCTGCCTGCAACTTCCCGAGAGGGAGCGCGTGTACGGAGGAAGGTCGAAGGCAGCGTGGACGGTCGGCCCCGTTCGCGCGGGTCGCAAAACGCATGCTATACTTTTCATCCAACTTTTCATTGAATTATTCAATCAATGAGATTGAAGGGTCGCATAATTCAATGGCACACGAACAGTCATGGCTGAATTTATTTGTCGTTTAGGAACGCCCGCCGGGGAGATTGTGACGCGGACAGTCGAAGCGGTCGGCGTGCAGGAAGCGCGCACGCGTCTGGAAAGCGAGGGCTTTCGTGTCTTCGCCGTCACGCCGCCGAAGACTTCCGGCGTCGCCGCCCTGACGCGCCGTGGCGGCGGCGGCACGCAAGCCCGTTTCAAAGCCAATGACTTCCTGCTCTTTAACCAGCAACTCTCGGCCCTGCTGCGCGCGGGCATTCCCATCCTGCAAGCCATCTCGATGCTGCGCAAACGCTCGCCGTCGGGCGGCCTGCGAATCGTCCTGACGGACGTTGAGGAGAAGATTCGCGGCGGCCTGGCTCTCTCGGAGGCTTTCGCCGCGCAGGGAGCCATCTTTCCGCGCATCTACACGGCTTCGATTTTAGCCGGTGAACGTTCGGGCGCGCTCGACGAAGTGTTGTCGCGCTACGTCGCTTACATGCGGCGCAACGTGCAACTGCGGCGCAAGATTCGCGGCGCGCTCGCTTACCCGACGCTGCTCTTGCTCGCTTCCTTCGGCATGGTCGCCTTTCTGACCGTCTACGTCGTGCCGCGCATGAAGGATTTGTTCACGGGCCTCGGCAACGCGCAGTTGCCGACGCTGACGCTCATCGTCGTAGGGCTTTCGGGTTGGATAGCGGGCAACATTTTCTGGCTCGCGCCCGTCTTAATCGGCACGGTCGTTTTTCTGGTGGTCTGGACGCGCACGCCGTCTGGCAGATTAACGGTGGACGGATTCCTCTTGAAGATTCCGCTGGTCGGCAAGCTGCTGACGCATCTTTCCGTGGCGCAGGCGACGCGCTCGCTGGCGACCCTGCTGGCGGGCGGCATCCCTTTGGTCGAGTCCTGGGAGATTGCCGCCGAGTCAATCACGAATCGCGAACTCAGGCGGCGCAGTTCGGCCATCCTGCCGATGATACGCGAAGGCCGCTCGTTCACGGAGAGCCTCGAAGCGGCGGAATGGATACCGGAACTCGCGCTCGACATGATTGGCGTCGGCGAGCGCTCAGGCTCTTTGCGAGAGATGCTCGACGAGGTTTCGACTTTTTACGACGCCGAGGCGGAAGTTAAGCTTGAGCAGTTGACGACGACCATCGAGCCTGCGATTCTGGTTGTCATGGGCGGAGTCGTCATCACGATTCTGCTCTCCATTTATCTCCCGATTATTCAGTCAATCTCAAATGCTCCCCGTCAATGAGGCAGAGCCGTAGTCAACAGTTAAGCCGTTTCCCCCGACTTTGACAGCCCTGAAACGAAGCGCTCTTGAAGAGCCCAACGGCGCCGCAAAATTTCTCAAAACTTAGCGCCGCTCGCCGGGCTACTGAAAGCTTTTTATGAAACAAGCATCGGAAGAATTAACAGCCACTATCCCTTCTTTCAGCGTGCCCGCGACGGACGGCAACGAGCCGCCGGAGGTGCGCGAGGCTCTGGCTCTGGCCAGACGTTATCGCCTGCCTTACGTGGATTTGCTGCCGCCCGAAGGCGACTCGCCGATTGACTACGCGCTCTTGAGCGAGTTGCCGGTTGACTTGATGGTGCGTCATCAGTTCGTCCCGCTCAGGCGCGAGGGCAAGCGGCTGCACGTGGCGATGTCCGACCCGACCGACCTCGAAATCCTGGACGAACTCGCCAGCGCTCTGCACTCTCGCATCATCCCGCACGTGGCGACCGCCGGAGCCATTGACGTTGTGCTCCGTAAAGGCGACGCCACGCAGCGCGTGCTGCAAGAGGCCACGTCCGGCTTTCGCATCTCGCTCGTCAAGGAGACTGAACAGGGCGAGGAAGTCTTAGACCTCGACCGTTTGGCGACAGACTCCGACATGTCGCCGATTATCAAGCTCGTTGACACCATCATCTTCAACGCGATGGAATCGCGCGCCTCCGACATACACATCGAGACGCGCGACACGGAAGTGCAGGTCAAGTTTCGCATCGACGGCGCGCTCTACGCCAAGGTTGACCCGATTGACCTCGCCTATCATCAAACGCTCATCTCGCGCATCAAAGTCATGTCCGAACTAGACATCGCCGAGCGCAGAGTTCCGCAGGACGGTCGCTTTCGTGTTCGCTACAAGGGGCGCAACGTTGACTTTCGCGTCTCCATCATGCCGACCGTTCACGGCGAAGATGCCGTTATTCGTATTCTCGACAAGGAACAGATTAACGAAGAGTTTCGCAACCTGAATCTGGATGTCGTCGGCTTTTCCGAAGACGACATACGAAAGTTTCGCCGCTACATCGCGGAGCCTTACGGCATGGTTCTCGTCACAGGCCCGACCGGCTCCGGCAAGACCACGACGCTCTATGCTGCCCTCAACGAGATTCGCAACGAGGAAGACAAAATCATCACGATTGAAGACCCGGTTGAATACCAGTTGCACGGCATCACGCAGATTCCCGTCAACGAAAAAAAGGGGCTGACCTTTGCGCGCGGCCTGCGCTCCATCCTGCGCCACGACCCGGACAAAATCATGGTCGGCGAAATCCGCGACAACGAGACGGCGCAGATTGCCATCCAATCAGCCCTGACCGGCCACCTCGTCTTCACGACCGTCCACGCCAACAACGTGATTGATGTCATCGGACGCTTCCTGAATATGGGTGTTGAGCCGTACAATTTCGTGTCGAGCTTGAACTGCGTGCTGGCGCAGCGATTGATACGCATGCTCTGCCCCGTGTGCAAGCGCGCTTATCATCCGGCGGACGAAGAGTTGTTGGAATCCGGCCTGCGCCCCGACGAACATGGCGGCGTCGTCTTTTACATGAGCGTCGGCTGCGATGCCTGCAATCATACGGGCTATCGCGGGCGCACGGCGATTCACGAACTGCTCGACTTGACGGACAATATACGCGAGATGATTGTCGAGCGGCGTCCCGGCTCCGAAGTGCGCCGCGCCGCCGAAAGCGAAGGCTTGACGGGCCTGCGCGACTCGGCCCTGCAAAAAGTTTTCAGCGGCGTCTCGACCTTGCACGAAATCAATCGCGTCACGTTCGTCGAAGAGATAAAGTTGGAGCACGCGTAAGCGTCAAAGGACGAAGGCGGCAATGAGAGATGAGAAAGAGACTATTCAAGGCTTAAAGCCGCTCAAGATTGAGAGCCGCGCCGTCATGCCTTCTACTTCATCGCTGTCGCCCGCGTCCTTCATCCTTGCTTTTGGAACTGTGTTGTCTGGTTAGCGTGTAAGACCGTTGAGTATCGCCCGACCCGCGCTCGACGGGAGTTTAAAAAATCCCGGTTGCCCTTGAGCTACCGCTTATGGTTTGCAACCGCTCTTTGCCGGTCACTCAAAATTTGAGAAGGTGTGAAATGAAAATATCCGTTCGTCTGCGCTCATTGGCCTCGCTGCTTGTGGTCTTCTGTCTGCTCGCCGCCCCGATGACGGCTTTCGCCTCCAAGAAGGGCGAGAAGAATTACAGGCAGGGCTTGGACTATGAATCGGCCCAACAATGGGAGCGGGCCGCGCAGGAGTTTACGCTCGCCGTCGCCGCCGACCCGGCCAACACGGAGTATCAGTTGCACTACCGCCGCGCCGTCTTCAACGCCTCGCAGCAGTACATGCAGCAGGGCCGCTCTTTGGCCGAGCAACGCGACTACGTTGGAGCTTACAACGCCTTCCGCCAGGCATACGGCTACGACCCCGTGAATCAACTCGCGCTCTCCGAGATGGAGCGCATGCTCCGCCTTCAACAAGAGAAGGAAGGAACTCCGCCTCCGGCTGACGAGAGTAATGGCGGCAACGGCCCGCGCGTCTCGCAGACCGCGTACCACCAGCAAAGCGGCGACTTGAATCCGGCGACGCCGCGCCAGCCTTCGACCAGCGCGCGCGGGGCGCAGCAGGAACAGGTAGTCGCGCCGCCGACCAGCACGGAGCGTCTGCGCGTCATCACCTACAGCGGCGACCTCAAGCAGTTTATCCGCCAGCTTTCGACCGAGCTTGGCTTGAACGTCATCTTCGATACGCAGTCGTTTCGCCAGGCGCGCACCATCGAAGTCAACCTGCGCGACGTGACGACGGCGCAGGCTCTCGACTACATCTTTCTGCAAGAGCAACTCTTCTTCCAGAAGATTAGCCGTCGCACGATTCTCGTCGCAGACCAGACGCGCCGCCCGCAGTACCAGCAACTCGTCATCCGCACTTTCTATCTCTCAAACATTGACCCGCAGGACGCGCGCAATCTAATCACGGCGGCGATTCCGCCCAATCAGGGACGCCCGCAAGCCATCGTCCTGCCGGACAAAGCGACCAACTCCATCACCGTCCGCGACACGGCGGAGAACATCCGCCTCATCGGCGACATTCTTCAGAGCATTGATAAAGACCGCGCGGAAGTCGTGATGGATGTCAGCATCTACGAAGTGTCGAGCCGCGACCTGATGCAGTTCGGCAATCAACTCGGCTCGGCTGAAGGCGGCATCATTACGCTCGGCGGCACAAGCTCTGTTCGCGGCGTCGCCGGTAGCCAGCAGGTGGCGAATCAAGTCTTCGGCGCAGTCCCGACGGCGCTCGGCGCGGCCATCATCCTGCCCACTTCGGCCTTGAGCGCGTTTCAAGACAAAAACCACAGCCGCCTCGTCGCCTCGACACAGGTTCATGCCTTCAACGGCGAAGAATCGTCGGCCCGCATCGGCCAGCGCGTGCCTGTGCAGACGGCGCAGACGTATCCCTTCGGCACGACGACCGGCACGGGCAGCGGCACGGGCGGCACGACCGGCGGAGTTTTCTCCGGCGGCTTTCCTGTCATTCAGTACGAGCCGACCGGCCTGACCTTGAAGTTTACGCCGCAGGTCTTCCCGAATCTGGACGTGCAGGTCAAGATGTCCATCGAGTCGAAAGATATTCAAGGCGTATCGAGTCTGACGCCGACCTTCACCGAGCGCACGCTGACCGGCACGGCTCGCATTCAGAACAATCGCACGATGATGCTCGCCTCGGTCGCGCAGGACACGCAATCGAACGGGCGGCGCGGGCTGCCTATCTTGAGCGGGCTGCCGATTCTGGGTCGCCTGTTTTCCGCGCCGACGCGCAACAACAATAAGATCGACATCGTTATCGCCGTCACGCCGCGCGTCCTGCGCGCTCCGGCTGTGACGCCGCGCGACCTTGAGTTGCGCCCCTCCGGCACGCTTCAGACGCCGACCACAGGCTCGCTCGAAGCGATGGTGCAGGAAGCCGAACGCGAAGAACAACTCGCGGCTTCAAAGCGCGCTCCCTCCAACGTCGTCGCGCAATTGCCCGCGACGGAACAGCCCGCGTACATCCCCGCGCCGCAAGCCCTGCTGCCGGGCAACACTACAACAACAACTGCCGCCGCTGTTCCCGCCGCGACCAATAACACGAGCGCTCCCGTCGCCGCTCCCGCGAGCGACAATGCGGGCGCGCAGCCCAACTCGCTCAACGTCGCGGCTGCCGTCGCGCAGTTGGTCGGCAACACTCCGGCCAGCACGAGCGCCAACTTCGGCGGCAGCAACTCTGCTGCTCCGACGCCGCGACTCGTCAATCTGTTTGCCGCGCCGCCGCCCGAAGCGTCAACGACTGTGACGCCCGCGTCTTCCGCGCAGCCAACCGACGCGGCCATCAATTCGGCGCAGGAGACGACGACAGCACCCGCGCCATCGTATGCGCGCCCGGCAATGGTTGGGAAACCTCTGGCCGCTGAAAAAATAATCAACAAGGTCTTTGGCAGCGCGCCTGCGCCGCAGCCCGTCGCCGCCTCAATCGCAGAGTTGCGTTTGATGCCCGCTCAGCAGGAGATGCGCGTCGGCGAAAAACAGCGCTTGGCCTTGACGTTGATTTCAAACGCGCCGCTCAATTCGGCGATGCTACGGCTGCGCTTCGACCCGCGCTTCATCGCCGTGCGCGGCATCAGCCAGGGCGACTCTGCGGCCAACGCTCCGACCATCATGCAGTCGATTGACCCGTCCGGCATCGTCACGATTTCCGTGATGCCGCCCGCTGGCGCCAACTTCAAAAACGGCGCGAGCGTGCTCGTCTTCTTAGACATAGAGGCGACGGCGGCTGGCGAGAGCGCGCTCAGCTTTGAGAAGGATAACGTCCATCTCTCATCCGCCGGTTTTCAGATCACGCCGCAACTCTTCGAGAGCCGCATCCTGGTGAAGTAAGCGCGATGAGCTTTTTTAGACGACAACGTGAAGGCAGAGAGACGCGGCGACACGGCGACACGGCGACGCGGCGAACAATCGTTTCTATCTCCGCGTCTCCGCGTCTCCGCGTTGCCGCGTCTCTCTTCGCTGGCGCGCGTGGCTTCACGCTCATCGAGTTGATTATGACGCTGACGGTGTTGTCCGTGTTGACGATTGGCGTCATCCCGCTCCTCAAAGTCTCTGTCAAACGCCAGCGTGAGCAACGCCTGCGCGAAGAGTTGCGACAGATGCGGACGGCGATTGACCAGTTTCATCGTGAGGCTCTGGCGGGTCTTCAATTTCAGGGAAGAAACGGCGGCGTCGGCGGTGTCCCGGTTGGCGGCATCAATCAGGCTGGCATTCCCGGCGGAACAGCGGGCGGAGCAGGCGGCGCGCTCGACCCGCGTGTCAGGGTCGGCATCACTGACCAACTGATTTTCAGTTCGGACAATCCAGACCGTTATCCGCCCGACCTTGAAACGTTGGTCAAGGGCGTCAGCGTGACGCCGATTCCGGGCGCGGCGGGCGGCACGGGCGGC
Organism: Blastocatellia bacterium; assembly: GCA_033855775.1. Classification (GTDB taxonomy): domain Bacteria; phylum Acidobacteriota; class Blastocatellia; order Pyrinomonadales; family Pyrinomonadaceae; genus DASVTR01. Next base: position 8,891 of record JAWVFT010000136.1, read on the forward strand.
GGCATCGTCGGCCTGAGCGGCTCGGACAAGACCGCGACGGACAACACGCTGACTTCGACGAAGAAGAAAATCTACCTGCGCTTAATCCCGATTGACCCGATGACCGGAGAGTCCGATTGGGATTTGCGCTCGACCTACGATTCGGCTGACGCCGCGTCATGGGGCGGCGAGAATGTTTTCGACGTGCGCTCGAAATCTACTGAGACGGCGCTCGATGGGACGAAGTACAATGAATGGTAGAACGACAAGCGCGGAGACGCGGAGGCGCAGCGACGCAGTGACGCGGGGAAGCCTGACGCGGGCGAGTCTTTGGACGGTTCTTGTGTCGCCATGTCGCCGTGTCGCCGCGTCTCCGCAGTTCCGCGTCGCGGCGGGCTTCACGTTGCTCGAACTGATGATTGTCATTTCCATCATCGTCATTCTGGCGACGGTCGCGCTGCCGCAGTATCAGAAGGCGACGCGCCACGCCAAGGAGACTGTGCTCCGCGATGACCTCTTTCAAATGCGCAAGCTGATTGACCAGTATGCCGCTGACAAGGGGAAGCTGCCGCAGTCGCTCGACGAGGTGGTGGCGGCTGGCTACATGCGCGAGATTCCCGAAGACCCCATCACCGGAGAGAAAAACTGGACGCTCGAAACAGGCGACGACCCGGCCTCGCTCGAAGGCGGCACAGGCATCATTAACGTCCGCAGCGCTTCCACCGATGCGCCGCCCGACGGCGGCACGCCTTACAATGAATGGTAGCCCGGAATTTTTTGGGCGGCGGATGTGTTGGCTTTCGACGAGCGATGAGAGCCGGGCTTTCTCAAGTCAGGCTGCGAATTTGAGAGCCGCGCTGAACTAACGTCCAACGTCTAAAATCCAGAATCTCTTTATGCCCGCTAATCCGTTTACTCAACTCGTCGCCCCGCGTTATCCGTCGGCTGCCGTCGGCCTCGAAAGCCACGACGCGACCGCGCTTCAGCTTGATTATCGCAGGCGCGAGGGATTCATGCTGCGGCGCGCGGCGACGCTGGCCTTGCCCGCGGGGCTGCTCGCGCCGACCTTTGACGAGAGCAATATTCAGGACGCAGACGCGCTGGCGCAATCGCTCAACGACGTGGCTCTGGGCGCGGGCCTTGGGCGTCAGCAGAAGTGGTCTGTCGCTATGCCGGAGGCCGCGACGCGCACGCTGATTCTGACGCTTGAGAATGCGCCCGCCTCGCGCGGCGAACTGGATGAAGTCCTGCGCTGGAAAACCGAGCGCGGCTTTGGCACAAGACTCGAAGAACTGCGTATCACGCGCGACAAAATCAGGGCGGACGCGCAAGGGCGCGCTCGTTATCTGGTGACGAGCATGCGCGTCAGCGTGCTCGAAGAATATGAAGCGGTCTTCGCGGCCCTCAACTGGCGAGTCGGGTTGGTTCTGCCGCGTCACATGGGCGAGGCGCGCTGGCTGGCGCGAGGCGCCGCGGTCGGCGACGCCTTGCTGCTCAGTTCGCACGCCGCAGGCTTTACAGCCATGTTCGTGCGCGACACGCAGCCGCTCATCATGCGCTCAGTCATCTGTGATGCCGAAGACCGCGACGACGAGTTGTTCCGCTTGCTCCTTTTTTATCGTGACCGGCTGGCGGGCAGCGGCGGCGGCGGCGCGTCCGCGCTGCAAAGCCTGCTCGTGACGGGTGATGGCTTCGACAAACAGCACGTCTCGGAGATTATCGCGGAGACGCTCGACACGAGCCTGCACGCGCTCGGCCCCGGAGAGGTCGGGCTAACGCTGCCCTCCGGCGACCTGAACTTCGACCTCATCGCCGCGCCCGCCGGACTCGCCGCGCTGGCATGGAAATGAACGAGAGATTGGGGGAAAGGGGTTAGGGGTTGGGGAAGAAAAAACCTGCTGCCTTAAACACGAGGCTCTTGTTTTCCCTAAACCCCCAACCTCCAACCCCTTTCCCCCAACCCCCGCTTTTGAAACTTTTAAAGCCGGGCGCGCGTAAAACCTTAGCATCATGAGTATGAGTGCCACTGTTTCTTTCAAGAGTGCGAGTGCGGTTGCGGATTGCGATTTGGTGACGCGCGCGATGGCCGGGCGTGAGGACGGGTTCGAGGAGTTAGTCCGTCGTTATCAGCGTCCGATTGCGGCCTACGTCTATCGAATGGTCGGCGACTACGATGCGGCGCTCGACCTGACGCAGGAAGTCTTTATCAAGGTCTACGCATCGCTGGCGCGCTATCGCTCCGAGTTTAAGTTCTCGACGTGGATTTACAAGATTGCGCACAATGCGGCGGTTGACCACTTGCGGCGACACTCGACGCGCGAGCAATCGCTCGTCAATCAGGTGGACGGCGAGCAGTACGACTTGCCGATTGAAAGCGGACGGCTCTCGCCCGAACAGGAGAGCGAGAAGGCCGAGCGTTGCGCCGAGATTGAATTGGTCGTGCGCCAATTGCCAGCTGCTTACAGGGAGTTGATAGTTCTTCGTCATTCGCACGACCTCAGCTACGACGAGATTGCCGAAGTGACCAGCTTGCCGCTCGGCACAGTCAAGAATCGTCTCTTCCGGGCGCGCGAGATTATGCGCCAGCAATTCGTTCAGCGGGGCATCACGGGCATTTAAAACGAGAGCATGATGAGCGACGCCGACTACATACAGCGCGACTGCCCGACTGAAGAAATCGCGGCGTATCTCGACGGCGAATTAAACGCTCAGTCCGCCGCGCTCTTCGATGGACATCTCAAGGAATGCGCTGATTGCCAGTCGGAGTTGCTGGAACAAAGACGCTTGCTCTGCACGCTGGATTTCGCGCTCGGCGGAAGCGAGGACGGCGACATCGCTCTGCCGAAAAATTTCTCGCGGGTCGTGGCCGCGCACGCGCAGAGCGACCTGCGTAGTCTCAGGTCGGAGCGTGGACGCGCGCTGCGTTTATGTCTGGCCCTGGCCGTCCTTTCGTTTGCCTTGCTCGGCGCCGCAGCCTTCAGCGAATCTGTGTTGA
>JAWVFT010000137.1:0-18909 GCA_033855775.1 Blastocatellia bacterium
GATATTTCAAGTCGGGCTGGTTATCGTAAGCCCGGCAGACGTGCAGGTAGAGAGCGATGAGTTGTTGTTCCACAAACTCAATTCTACGCCTCTTCTGCCGTCTGCTTTCTACTCTTGATTCGCATGACTAATGGAAGCGCAACCGATGACCCGCGACCGCCAGCTTTCCGAAGTGTTATGAGTTTTCTAGGCAATCTATTTAACGACCCGCTGTACCAGAAGAACGAGCCGCGCAAGCCGGAGGAGTTGACGGGCAGCGAAGTCATCATCAGCCCGGACACGCGGCGCGACCAGCGCATTCCGCCCGGCCAAACGCGCACGCGCAAGTGGCCCGTGCTCGATGCTCATGGAGCGCCCGACATTGATTTGGCGACGTGGACGTTCGAGGTTGACGGCCTCGTCGAGCAACCCATCGCCTGGTCGCTCGACGAGTTTATGCAGTTGCCGGCGGTCAAGGTCTACGCTGACTTTCATTGTGTGACGCGCTGGTCGCGGCTCGACAACGTGTGGGGCGGCGTCTCAACGCGCGAGTTGGCGCGGCTCGCTGGCATTAAGCCGGAAGCGAATTTCGCGCTCGCCTTCGGTTACGACTACGGCTGGTCAACCAACATCCCGCTCGAATATTTTCTCGCCGAAGATTCCCTCTTCGCATGGTCGCACGACGGCGCTCCCATTCCGCCCGAACACGGCGGCCCTGTGCGTCTCATCGTCCCGCGACTCTACGCCTGGAAGTCGGCCAAGTGGGTCAAGGGCGTCAGGTTTCTAGAGCAGGACAAAGCGGGGTTCTGGGAAGAGGGCGGCTATCACATGCGCGGCGTGCCCTGGAACGGGAGCGACGGCGAACGCTTTCGCGGGCAGGAATAAACTTTAGAAGTGAAGACAATCATCAACCAAACAATGGAAGCGCAGACCAACCAGACAACGGAAGCGCAAAGGGGCGCGGCCAAAGGAGCGACTCCGAAAGACGCTGCGGCTGTCATCCTGCTGCGCGCTCGCGGCGGCGCCGCAGACACGGAAGTATTCTGGGCGCGGCGCAGCCTGCGGATGGCTTTCCTCGGCGGCTTTCACTCTTTTCCGGGCGGGCAGCTTGAGGCGTCGGATGCGCTCGTGCGCGTCGAGAATAGCGAGACGGATGAAAGCGCGGCGATGATTGCCTGCGCGGCGCGCGAGTTGTTTGAAGAGACGGGCGTGCTGGTCGTTCGCGGCGGCGAGACATTGACGAAGGGACAACGCGCATCGCTGCTCGATGATTTGGAATCGGGCCGCGTGTCGTTTCCCGAGCTGCTGAATCACTACGGGCTGCATCTAGACGCGCGCGATTTCACCTTCGCCGGTCGGTGGATCACGCCGCCCTTCAGCCCGCGACGCTTCGACACATGGTTCTTCATGGTCAACTGTCCAGCGAAGCAGGAGCCGCAACTGAAGGACGAGGGCGAACTGGATGCCGGCGAGTGGACGCAAGCGAGCGAAGCTGTCAAGGCTTGGGAGCGCGCGGAGATTTTAGTCGCGCCGCCCACGCTGCACGCTTTGAAGACTCTGGCGGGCGGGCTGACAAACTTGACGGTCGAGCGCTTGCTCTCCATCCCTGAAGCGCACGGGCAGCCCGTTCGTCGCATAGAGTTTCGCCCCGGCTTCATCTGCTTTCCCGTCAGGACGCCGACCAAGCCGCCCGCGACACACACCAACTGTTACATCGTCGGCCATCAGGAAGTCGTCGTCATTGACCCGGCATCCATCTACGAAGAAGAGCAAGCTGCGCTCGCGTCCTGCGTCGATGATTTGATGATGGAAGGGCGCAGGATTCGTGAGATTATCCTGACACACTTGCACCCTGACCACGTTGGCGGAGTCAACGCTCTGCGCGAACACTTGCAGGGCCGCGTTCCCGTCGCAGCGCACTGGTTGACGGCTAAGCCTTTGCGCGATTCCGTTCGCGTTGACCGCTTGATTGAAGACGAAGAGTTGATTGAACTGGCGGGCAAGCCGTCGCTCAAGCTTCGCGCGCTGCACACGCCGGGACACGCGCGCGGTCATCTCTGCTTTTACGAAGAACAGACGGGCGCGCTCATCACGGGCGACAACATCGTCGGCCTCGGCTCCGTCCTGATTGACCCGCCCGAAGGCGACATGCGCGATTATCTCAACTCGCTCGAACGCCTGCGCGCTCTGCCCAACTTGTCCGTGCTGTTCGGGGCGCACGGGCCTGCGATGGGCAATCCGCGCGCGAAGATTGAAGAGTACATCGCGCATCGTTTGGAACGCGAAGCGAACATTCTGGCGGCGGTGCAAATGGGCGCGAGCGATGCGCGGGAAATCGTCGCGCGCGTTTACACGGACACGCATCCGAAGGCACACGCGATGGCCGAGAGAGCCGTGCTCGCGCACCTCGAAAAGTTAGCAGCCGACAATCTCGTCGCAAGGCGCGAAGATGGCTCGTACGTCGCCAACGACCCAAGCCCGGCGGCCAGTTAAGCGATAGACACAAGATGAAGGATGAAGAACGACTAATCATGCAGTATGCGGTGACGCGCGCGCTGGCCGAATCGGCCTCGATTGATGAAGCGACACCGAAGACGCTGCGAGCAATCTGCGAGAGTTTGGGCTGGCAGTTGGGCGCGCTCTGGATTGTCGCGCGCGAAGCGGACGCTCTGCGCTGCGTCGAAACATGGCACACGCCCGAAGTGGATGTCGCGGAGTTTGAAACGACGAACCGCGAGCAGACGTTCAAGCGCGGCGAAGGCTTTCCCGGCCACGTCTGGGCCGAAGGCGAGCCTGCGTGGGTGACGGACATCGCCGCCAGCAATTTTCCGCGCAGTTCCGTAGCCGCGCGCGCGGGCCTCCACGCGACGTTCGGCTTTCCCATCATGCTCGGCGGACAGACGCTCGGCGTGATGGAATTTTTCAGCCGCGAAGCGCGCCCGCCCGACGAAGATTTGCTGAACATGATGGCGAGCCTCGGCAGCCAGATTGGACAGTTCATAGAGCGCAAGCGTTCCGAAGTTGAAAGAGAGCAGAGCGAGCAACGCTATCGTCTGCTGACCGAAGTTATTCCGCAGCAAGTCTGGACGGCGCAGCCGGACGGCGCGCTCGATTACGTCAACCGCCGCGTGCTCGACTACTTCGGGCGCACGATGGAAGAGATGCTCGGTTGGGGCTGGCAAAACGCCGTGCATCCCGAAGACGTGCAGCCATCGCTTGAACGCTGGCGTTCGTCCCTGCAAACGGGCGAGCCTTACAGGATTGAGTTTCGTCTCAAGCGCGCCGCGGATGATTCCTATCGCTGGCATCTCGGACAGGCGATGCCGCTACGGGACGACGCGGGCAAGGTCGTCGCATGGTTCGGGACGAACACGGACATCGAAGAACAAAAATTGATAGAGGCGACGCTGGCGCGCATCAACAGCGAGCGTGCGCAGATGCTCGAAGAAGTTTCGACGCCGGTGGTTCCGGTCTGGCGCGACGTGCTGGCGTTGCCCCTCATCGGCTCGCTCGACACGGAGCGCATGAATCGCGCGACGCAGGCCGCGCTCAACGAAGTAGTGCGCAGGGGCGCGCGCGCCTGCATCATAGACATCACGGGCGCGCGCATCGTTGACTCGCACGCCATCGCCAACCTGAGCAACCTCGTCGCCTCGCTCAAGCTCATCGGAGCGGAAGCCATCGTCACGGGCGTTACGGCGCAAGCCGCGCAGAGCCTCGTCGGCCTCGGCGTTGACTTCGCAGGAATGCGCACCTATCGCACGCTCGCCGAAGCGTTGGCGAGTTGGATAAAATCAAACGAACACAATCAACTGACTGGACAGAAGACTACACAGAACAGGGTTTCAAGCAATGGCAATGGCACAGAATCTAGGTGAACTCAAAGCAAGCAACTACCGCGCGCGTTCCGTCAAGGACGAGATGCGCGCTAATCTGGTGCGCAAGCTGCGCGCCGGCGAAAAACTTTTTTCCGGCATCGTCGGCTACGATGAAACGGTCGTCCCGCAAATCACAAACGCGATTCTCGCGCGCCACAATCTCATCCTGCTCGGCCTGCGCGGCCAGGCCAAGAGCCGCATCATTCGCCAGTTGACGGAACTGCTCGATGAACGCATCCCGGTCATCGCCGGCTCCGAGGTCAACGATAATCCGTTTCATCCCATCAGCGCGCATGGCCGCCACATGATTGAGACGCAGCGCGACCTGACGCCCATCGCATGGGTCGAGCGCGACGCGCGTTTCGTCGAGAAACTGGCGACGCCCGACGTGACCATCGCCGACATCATCGGCGACGTTGACCCCATCAAGGCGGCCAAAGGCGGGCATCTGCTTTCAGACGAACTGACGATTCACTACGGCCTGCTGCCGCGCGCCAATCGCGGCATCTTCGCCATCAACGAACTGCCAGACCTCGCGGGCAAAATTCAAGTCGGCCTCTTCAACATCATGCAGGAGGGCGACGTGCAGATTAAAGGTTATCCGGTGCGCCTGCCGCTCGACGTGATGCTCGTCTTCTCGGCCAACCCGGAAGACTACACGGCGCGCGGCAAAATCATCACGCCCTTGAAAGACCGCATCGGCGCGGAGATTTCCACGCACTATCCGACAGACCTCCAACTCGGCGTCGAGATTACAAAGCAAGAGGCCTGGACAACGCGCGACGGCCTTGAAGCCAACTTGACGATTCCCGGTTTCGTCAATGACATCGTTGAGCAGATTGCTTTCGAAGCGCGCGACGACCAGCGCATAGACAAACGCTCCGGCGTCTCGCAACGCCTGCCCATCAGCGTCATGGAAGCGGTCGTCTCCAACGCCGAACGCCGCTCGCTTCTGACCGAAGACGAAGAGATTGTCCCGCGCATCTCGGACATCTACGCCGCCCTGCCCGCGATGACCGGCAAGATGGAACTCGAATACGAAGGCGAGCAAGTCGGGGCCAGCAGGATTGCCAGAGACTTAATCAAGCGCGCCGCCGGAGTCATCTTCGAAGGCTACTTCGTCGGCATTGATTTCACGGACGCCATCCGCTGGTTCGATCAGGGCAATAACTTGCGCCTCGCTGACACGGCCTCCGCAGACGAGTGCGTCAACCTGCTTCAGGCCGTCCCCGAACTGCTCGAAACGGCGACGATTCCCTTCGACTTCAAACAAGCTGACGCGGCGCAGGCGGTCGCGGCCTGCGAGTTTGCCCTCGAAGGTTTGTACGCCCAGAATAAAATCAGCCGCAACGAAGAAGGCGGCTACACCGCGGCCACCAAAGCGAAGAAAGACCGGCGCGGCATGATTTACGACGACCTGACGGAGACAGGTCGCTACAGCTAAGAGCGGTGATAGGTGATGGGCAGTAAGTGATAAGTAAAAGCAAACGTGTTGCCCTTATCACTTACTACCCATCACCTATCACCCATCACCTATCACTTTTATGAAGTTCACACGTTATTCAAAATTCAAGGGCTTCGATGTGTCGTCGCTGAACCTCGGCGATTTGATGGACGCGCTTTCGGATTCACTGCTTCAGTCCGGCTACGACGATGATTACTACTGGCGGCGCGAGCGACGCGAGCAGGACACTTCGCTCGACGCGCTCAGGCGCGCTCTGCTTGAGGCGTTGCTCGCGCAGGGCTTGATTGACGAGCAGCAGGTGCGCGAGATGCTGGCCGACAACGAAGACAAGTTCAAGGGGTCGCTCCTCGAAGAGATGCTCAACCAGTTAATCGAACGGCTGGTCGAGGAAGGCTATCTGAATTTGAAGGAAGAGCAGGCGCAAGCAGAGCAACGTCGCGAGCAGGGACAGGGCGGGCCGGGCGAAGTGTCCGAGCCGTTGCCGCGTAACGTCCATTTCGAAGTGACGGAGAAGGGGTTGGACTTTCTAGGCTACAAGACTTTGCGGAGTTTGCTCGGCAGTCTCGGCAAGAGTTCAATCGGGCGTCATGACACGCCGCATCTCTCGACGGGCGTGGAAGCCGCGCAGGCTTCGAAGCTCTACGAGTTTGGCGACACCGTAAACCTGGATGTCAACGCGACGCTGCTGTCGGCCATCCAGCGCGAAGGACTCGGCGTGCCGCTCAATCTCGAATACAGCGATTTGCACGTTCATCAATGCGACTATCAATCGTCGTGCGCGACCGTCGTGATGCTCGATTGCTCGCACTCTATGATTCTCTACGGCGAAGACCGTTTCACTCCGGCCAAGAAGGTCGCGCTCGCGCTGGCTCATTTGATTCGCACACAGTATCCGGGCGACTCGCTCAAGATTGTGCTCTTTCATGACAGCGCCGAAGAGTTGCCGATGGCGAAACTGGCGACCACGCAGGTCGGCCCCTACCACACCAACACAGCCGAGGGCTTGCGCCTCGCGCGCCGCCTCCTGCAAGCTCAGCGCAAAGAGATGAAGCAGATTGTGATGGTGACGGACGGCAAGCCGACCGCCTGCTTCATAGACAACGCGGCGGTTGTTCCCTACGAGCGGGCGCGAGGAGCAGGCGCGCGCGCGGGCGCAGCAGAGCGCAGGATATACAAGAACTCGATGGGCATGGACCCGTTCGTCATGGCCGAGACTTTCAAGGAAGTGCAGGCGTGCCGCAAGGCCGGGGTGATGATTAACACATTCATGCTCGCCAGCGATTATTATCTGGTCGAGTTCGTCAAAGAGATGACCTCGATGACGAACGGCAAAGCCTACTTCGCCAATCCGAACAACCTGTCGCAGTTTGTGCTGATGGACTTTCTGAAACGCAGAACCAGCCGGGTTAAATAAGAGATGAAGGATGAATGACTGGCTCAACCGCTCGGCTGAACCAGTCATCCGGCATCTTTCGTCCCTCGTCCCTTTATGAAAGCAGCGCGGCCTCCCAACTCCGGTCACTCAAGGCGCACGTGGACGCCCTACTTTATTCTGGCGGTGGCTCTGCTGACGACGCTGGTGGCCACCTACTACGTGTTGAAGACCGCCGACACGAAAGACCAGATACAGTTTCAAAACACAGTCCTGCGAGCGCAGGACGACATCCGCGACCGCCTCGATGTCTACATTGATTTGCTCCACTCAGGCAGCGCGCTCTTTGCCGTGAACGGTGCCGTGAGCCGCGAGCAGTTTCATGCGTTCGTCGAGCAGTTGGATGTGTCGCGCCGTTATCCGGGCGTGCAGGGCATAGGTTTTTCGGCGCGCGTCAAGCCGGAAGAGAAAGAGCAGTTCGCGGCGGAGATGAGGCGGCAGGGCATAGCGGATTTCAAGTTTAAGCCGGAGGAGCCGCGCGACGAGTATCACTCGATTATCTATATCGAGCCGCTGAACGAGCGCAACCGCCCTGTCATCGGCTTCGATATGTTTACGGAGCCAACGCGACGCGCCGCGATGGAGCAGGCGCGCGACAGCGGCGCGGCAGCCGCTTCGGGCAAGGTCACGCTGCTACAGGAACAGAACGAAGAGCAGAAGCAGGCGGGCTTTCTCATCTACGTTCCCGTCTATCGCGGCGGGCAGATTCCCGCCGCCGTCGCCGAACGTCAGGCCGCGCTTGTCGGCTTCGTCTACAGCCCGTTTCGGGTTGACGACCTGCTTCAGGGCATCTTCGGCAACGAGAGTTATCACAGCGTTGATTTTCAAATCTTCGATGGCGAGCGGGCGACGCCCGACACGCTGCTGCATCGCTCGGAGCAGAGCGCAAGCTCCGGCACGCCGCATTACACGGCCACGACGAGCCTGCGCGTCGCGGGGCGAACATGGACTATCAACTTCGGCTCGCGCCCCGAGTTCGATAGCGTCTCAGGCTCGCGCCTCGTCCCGCTGGTTCCCATCGGCGGGCTATTGATTAGCGTCCTGCTCTTTGGCGTCACCCTTTCACAGACGCGCGCCAGCACGGCGGCCAGCCGCTCTGCCTTTGAACTCAGACAATCCGAGGAAGCCTTGCGCGAGAGCGAGTCGCGTCTCCGGCGGCTGGTCGAAGCCAACGTCGTCGGGCTGATTCTCGCCGATGTCAAAGGCTACATCGTCGAGGCCAACGACGCCTTCCTGAACATCATCGGCTACACGCGCGAAGACCTCGCGGGCGGCAAACTCAACCGCGCCAAAATCACGCCGCCCGAATACAGGCATCTCTACGAACGCGCCGCCGCGGAGATGAAACGAACGGGCAGCCATGTGCCTTACGAGAAGGAGTACATTCGCAAAGACGGAACGCGCGTGCCAGTCCTCGTCGGCATGGCTTACCTCGGCGGGCCGGACGACACGACCGTCGGCTTTATCCTTGACCTGACCGAGCGCAAGCGCTCCGAGCAAGTGTTGCGCGAAGCAGACCGTCGCGCCCTGACCGAATACAAACGCTTGCTTGAGCGCATCAGCAGTCTGGCGCAAGCCCTCGGCACGGCGCGCGAACTCATCATGGTCTATCGCGCCCTGCGCGACTTCGCCATTAGCTCCGCGCCCTGCATCGGCATCTTCATCTCGCTCTATGACCCGCGCCGCGACGTGCGCAGCGCCGCATACGCATGGGGCGACGGCGAAGAGATTGACATCTCGCAGTTGCCGCCGTTGCCGATAACGAACGACGGCCCGAACAGCCGCGCCATCAGAACCGGCGAGATAATCGTGACCGATGATTATCAATCTCGCGCGCCGGGGCATCCGGGCATCAAGGTCGGCGTGGATAACGGCTTGCTGCCGAACTCGTCGCTGGTCGTGCCGATGTCCGTCATGGGGCGCACCGTTGGCACGATTGATGTTCAGAGCTACGACCTCGCAGCTTACAAAGAAGAACACGCGACCGCTCTCAGGATGGCGGCCAACCTCGCTGCGGTCGCCATTGAAAACGTGCGTCTCTTCGAGCACGAAAACAGAGCGCGCCGCCTCGCCGAAGAATCCAACCGGATGAAGGACGAATTTCTCGCCACCGTCTCGCACGAACTGCGCACGCCCCTGACTTCGATTCTGGGCTGGTCGCGCCTGCTCTCGTCCGGCTCGCTCGACGAAGCCAAAGCGAAGCAGGCCGTCGAAACCATCGAGCGCAACGCCAAGTCGCAGGCCCAGATTATCGACGACATTTTGGATGTCTCGCGCATCATCACGGGCAAGCTCCACGTCGATGTCGAAGCGGTCGAGATGGGCGGCATCATCGAGGCGGCGACCAACGCCGTCCGCCCGGCGGCCGACGCCAAGCGCATTCGCCTGGAGACAATCTTCGACGCGCAGCCGATTCTCGTCAGCGGCGACGGCAATCGCCTGCAACAAATCATCTGGAACCTGCTCGCCAACGCGGTCAAGTTCACGCCCGCGGGTGGCCGCATACAGGTTCGTCTTGAGCAAGTCGCTTCGCACGTCGAAGTGACTGTGACGGACACAGGGCAAGGAATCGACGCGGAGTTTTTGCCTTACGTCTTCGACCGCTTTCGTCAGGCCGACGCCAGCACCACGCGCCAGCACGGCGGCCTCGGGCTCGGCCTTGCGATTGTGCGTCATCTGGTCGAGCTACACGGCGGAACGGTGCAGGCCGAAAGCCCCGGCGCCGGCGCAGGCTCAAGCTTTAAAGTGAAGCTGCCGTTGCTCGGGCTGCGGGCGCAGCCGGACATCGCGCCGCAGGACTCGCAACACGCGCAGACGCCGCGCGCTCAAGCCGACGACGGCGACGAGCAACCGCTGCTCACGGGCTTGCGCGTGCTCGTGGTCGAAGATGAAGCCGACACGCGCGCGATGATTCAGATGATTCTTGAGGGGCGCGACGCGCTGGTCTATGTGGTCGCGTCCGGCGACGAAGCCTTGCGGGCTATCGAAGAATGGCACCCGGAAGTGCTCGTCTCAGACATCGGGATGCCGGAGATGGACGGCTACCAGTTGATGGAAAAAGTGAGAGCGGCGGAAGCGACGCGCGGGCACAGTCTTCCCGCGATGGCTCTGACCGCGTATGCCAGAGGGGAAGACCGCGAACGCTCCATCGCCGCTGGCTACCAGAGACATTTGGTGAAGCCCGTCGAGCCTTCGGACTTAATCACAGCCGTCGCCGAACTGGCCGCCCAACGTGTCACAAAAAGCTGAAAACTTTTGCCCGTTGGATGTAGAATAAGCGCTCAAAATCAGATTACAGCAGAACGATGAATGACGAACTATCGAGAGCTTCTCTTTCATCCCTCGCGCATCCTTCACCTTTCCTCGCCGGCGGCGCTCATCGTTTCAAAGGCAGGTTGAAGATATGAACAGCATCCGCGTCCGTGGCATCGAGATGGCTTACGATGATGTCGGCTCCGGCCCGTCAATCGTGCTGCTCCACGGCTACCCTTTCAATCGCTCGCTGTGGCGCGAGCAGGCGGAATTTTTGAGCGCGCGTCACCACCGCGTCATCACGCCCGACCTGCGCGGCTTCGGAGAGACGGCAACAAGCGAGACGGCGACGATGAAAGAGATGGCCGACGACGTGGCGGCCTTGCTGGACGAGCTTGAGATTCGCCGCGCGACCGTCGGCGGCCTTTCGATGGGCGGCTACGTCGCGCTCGCTTTCTATCGTCGCTTCCCTTTGCGCGTCCGCGCTCTCTTGCTCGCGGACACGCGCGCGCACGCAGACATGGACGAAGCGCGTCGCAATCGCGCGGAGCAGGCTCAAACAATCCTAAGCGAAGGGATGGAAGCAATCGCGGGCGAGATGCTGGCCAAGCTGCTCGCGCCCGCGACGTTCATGGAGCGGCCGGAGATTGTGGCGCGCGTCCGCCGGATGATAACCGGCACGCAGCCGGAAGGCGCAGCCGCCGCGCTCGCAGGCATGGCCGCGCGCGTTGACCAGACGAATTTTCTGCCGAGCATTTACGCGCCCGCGCTCATCCTTGTCGGCAGCCTCGACAAGCTGACGCCGCCGCAGGATTCGGAGTTGATGCATCGTGAGATTCGCGGCTCGCGTCTGGAAATCATTAAAGGGGCGGCGCACATGTCCAACCTCGAACGGCCCGCCGAGTTCAACCGCGCGCTCGACAGATTTCTGCAAGCGCTGCAACCTTGAAGATTGATTGAAGCGATGAATCATTTCTTGAAATACAGCATCGAGGAACGCGTGCGTTGGGGCGACGTTGACGCGGCGCGGATAATTTTCTACGGCGCGTACATACGCTTCTTCGAGTTTGCGGAAACCGAACTCTTCCGCGCGGTCGGGCTGCCCTACAGCGTCATGTTCGACGAGCTCGACATCTGGCTGCCGCGCGCTCATCTGGAATGCGACTTTCGCCGCGCCGCGCAGTTGGACGACCTGCTTGTCGTCTCCGCCTACATCGGGCGCATCGGCACAAAATCGCTGCGGCTCAACTTTGAAGTGCGCCGCAATGGCGCGGAAGAGATTGTTGCCGAAGCGCACTTCATCCTCGTCGCCGTCCGCCGCGACACGTTCGAAACCGTCGCCCTTCCCGCCGAGTTGAAACGCCGCCTCGCGCCCTACACGCAACCGACGGCGGAAGATGAGAGCCAGCCATGATTGACGACACGAGCTTGGAGTTCGACATGTTCGAGGACGCGCGCCAGCGGCTCGTCCATGTCCTCGTCACGCAGGGACGCGAGCGTCTTGAGTCGGAAAAAATCGCGCTCTACGTCATTCAGGGTTTGCGCGACATGCCCCGCCTCATCACCATGCTCTCCGAGCCGCGCTCTCATTCACAAGCGAAAATCCTGCAAGCCCTCGGCGTCGTCTTAGACAACGCCGCCGCCCTCGAAAAAGCCAGAGCCTTGCTGCTCGGACTTGAAGAGCAATCATGAATGACGATTGACACGTAACGATTGACGAGCAACGTTTGATGAACGACGTTTGATGAGCGACGAAGGATGACGGCGTGATGAATGACGAAAGCGGAAAGGATGAAATGTAACGATGAAAGCGTGGCGTTTCAAACGTTTGAATCGCCACGCTTTCATCCTTCATCGTCGCTTTCCGAATCGCTGCTTAGCGCGGCCAGACGGCGCTGCGGGCCAGCTTGCGCTTGAGCGAGACGTAGCCTTGATCGCCCGCGACCAACTCGCGCAGGACACGACGGATGCCGCCGTGCGCCCGCCCCAGTTCAATCATTCTTTCGGTAAACGGCGCTCCCCAGAGCTGCCCGTAAAATCGCCCGCGCATCTCGGCGGCTCGCTTCAACTCGCGCCCGAAGTCATCGCGCCACAGTTGCTCATAATCGAGCGGACGCCCCGCCAGATAACTCTGCGCGAAAAGCTCAGCCGAGCGCAGCGCGTAGAAGATGCCCTCGCCCGTCACGGGGTCCGCGAAGCCCGCCGCATCGCCAAGCAAAGCCCAACCCTGACCAGCCGCGCGTCTGGTCTTCCAGGTCTCCGCCGCGAGTCCCGGAATGCGCGCCGCGTATCGCTCGGTCGCAGCTTGCAGCTTCTCCTTAATCAACTCATCGCGCGCGCGGTCTTCGTCTCTCGCCACCCAGAGCGGCGCCGCGCTGTCTGCGCGCATACGATAATAACCAATCATGAAATCCCAGAGCATGCGGTCGAGGGCTTTGTGGTCGAAGGCGTCCTGCGACGTGGCGATGCCGAAGGAGAGATGGTCAACGCGCGGAAAGGCCCAGGCGTAACCGGCCCAACGCGGCAGAAAAGCGATGATGGTCGGCGCGCTTTCCACAGCGGGCAGCGGCGCGCGATAGCCGAATGCGACTTCCATCTCGGCGGGCGGCAACGCGCCTGCCAGCCGCTTCGCAATCGGACTGTTCGCCCCGTCAGCCGCGACGAGAAGCGGCGCGCTCCACTCTTCACCGCTTCTGCTTCGCGCAATCCAATCGTCCTTTTCGCTGGCGCGCATCTGACATGAAACGCGCCCGGCGAAGACTTGCGCTCCGGCACGTCGCGCTCTCTCAAGCAAGTATGAATCGAAGGCCGTGCGCGAGTAGATGGCGAACGGCTCTTCGAGTTTCAGTCGCAGCCGCTTTCCGGCGGGCGAGTACATCTCAACTTCGTCAATCGTGCGCCCGACGGCTCCGAGCAACTGCGGCCAAGCCTTCAAAGCCTTCGAGGTCACGCCGCCGCCGCAAGCCTTCGGCTCATGCGCAGGCCGCCCGTCAAAGAGAGCCACGCTCACGCCCGCTTGCGCCAGATGCTCAGCCGCGAACGAACCGGCTGGCCCCGCCCCGACAATTAAGACCTCAAACTTTTGACACGCTCCGCCCATCGTTCTTTATCGTTCTTTTCCGTTCAAGCTGTGCGAGCGCCAACTCGCCGCGCTTCAGTTTACTTCGCTTCGGCCTGACATCATAAATGGCCTTTCCACCGCGGCGCAATTCAAGCTTGCGGGCGAGCGCGCCCGGTGTGCTAGAATGCGCTCGTTCCCCAAAATTCATTTCCCCTTCACAGACCGCTGGCCGCTCGAAGAACTCGGCTTGAGGTCAAACGTCTTGCGCCGCGCTCTTGAGCAAGTCAACGCGCGCCGCGAGATAGCGACGAGCAGGCTCCGGTGTCAAAGATGAGCACGGGTTCAATTGTCTTCGCAGGCGTCGCGCCGCACCCGCCGATTATGGTTCCAGAAGTCGGGCGTGAGGCGGCGGCGGAAGTGCGCGGCTCGATTGAAGCCATGCGAGATTTCACGGAACGACTTGTCAGGAGCGGCGCGGAAACCATCATCATCATCTCGCCCCATGCGCCGCTGGACGCGCGCGCCTTCGTCGCTTACAAGGACGCGACGCTCTCCGGCGACTTTGCCAACTTTCGCGCTCCCGAAACAAAAGTGGAAGCCCCGCTCGACGAAGAACTGCTCGGCTCAATCACGCGCTCTGCCGCCGAAGAAGGCTATGAAGTGCTCGGCGTCAAAGGCTACGAGTTGGATCACGGAACGGCTGTCCCGCTCTACTTTCTGCTGCGCAACGGCTGGCGCGGGCGTCTCGTCGCGCTCGGCTACAGCTTTCTAAACAACGAAGACCACCTGCGCTTCGGCTCCTGCATCCGGCGCGCTATAGAGACGACGAATCGCGCAGTCGCCTTCGTCGCCAGCGGCGATTTGAGCCACCGATTGAAACCCGAAGCCCCCGCCGGATACCAGCCGCAGGCTCATCTCTTCGACGAAGAAGTGGTCGCTTCCCTGCGCGCTTGCCAGCCGGAACGCATCGTCAACATTGACCAGAGCTTGAGAAAGTTGGCGGGCGAATGCGGCTATCGCTCAATGCTCGTCGCCGTCGGAGCGACCGCAGGATTGGAGGCGGACTGCGATGTCCTGCATTATGAAGCGCCGTTCGGCGTCGGCTACATGGTCGCCCAACTCATGCACGCTCAAGCTTCGTTCACGGAAGCCGAAGCTGTTGCTGAACGCGCAACCAACCATCAATCGGAAGCGAGAGAAACAAGCGGCGAAGAATTGCCCGCGCTCGCGCGCCGCGCCGTCGAAACTTTCGTCCGTGAAGGAACACGCATCGAGCCACCCACGAAGGCTTCCGCTTTGCTTAAACAGCGCGCCGCCTGTTTCGTCTCTCTGAAAACTCATGACGGAGATTTGCGCGGCTGCATCGGCACGATTGAGCCAGTCAAAAACAGTCTCGCCGAAGAGTTGATTGCTAACGCCATCAGCGCCGCCACGCGCGACCCGCGCTTTCCGCCCGTCGCTGCGGCGGAACTTCCGTCTCTCAGTTACTCCGTTGACGTGCTTCACGCGCCCGAACCCGCAGAATTTGAAGACCTGGACCCGGCCACCTACGGAGTGATTGTCGAAGACGAAGCCGGCGTTCGTCGCGGCTTGCTCTTGCCGGACATTCGCGGCGTCGAGACAGCGCGCCAGCAAGTTGACATCGCCGCGCGCAAAGCAGGAATCGCGCCCGGCACAGCCCTCAAGCTTTCTCGTTTCCGTGTCGAACGCTTTCGTGAACCGGCGCGGCCCAATACAACTTTAGAATCAAGGAGCACACACAATGGCAGATGACGACAAACCAAGAAAATCTTCAGTCAGCGATAGCCCGGCAGACCCGGAGTTGAAGCCTGAGCGGATGCCGAACGCCGCAGAGGAAGTCAATCCGGCCAACGACGACCGCTCGTTGGACATCGGCGAGTCCGGGCAATTTGCGCCCGGCGGCTACTACAACCAGCACGGGATTACGGAGGCCGAGCGGCTTGACCTGGACGAATACACGGCTACCACAACGTCTAAAGATGGGACGACAAAATAGCGCGACCCGCTCGCGTCATTTATCGAACTGACCAAACGGTTTCGAATTTTAGGAGAAAAAAACCGCTGCATACATCCATGCATGCAGCGGCAAGATTCACAGGAGGAAAAGGAAGCCCAGTGTACACTGTAAAGCGTGGTGTGTCAAATGGCATCGCCAAGGGGACGCGCCACGCTTTCTTTGTGTCAAAAATTAGACATCCAGATTCTTCACGTCGAGCGCGTTGTCCTCGATAAATTTGCGGCGCGGCTCGACCGCATCGCCCATCAAGACCGTGAAGATTTCGTCCGTCTCCACCATATCGTCCACCCTCACTTGCAGCAGCGTGCGCTTGTCAGGGTTCATCGTCGTCTCCCAAAGTTGCTCAGGGTTCATTTCCCCAAGCCCTTTGTAGCGCTGGATGGTCAAATCCTTCTTGGCCGCCGCCAGAACACGTTCCAGCAAAGCCTCGCGCGTTTCAAGATGCTCACTCGACCCGTTTTCGCCGGCGACAAAGGGCGCGGCCAGATTGTCTTCCAACGATTTGTAAAGCTCTACGGCCTTTTGAAACTCCACATAGCTCGCCAGATTCCAGTCGATGCGAACGGCGACGCCGGACTCCGAGGTGGTTTCAATCTCCCACATGCCGTGCTCTTCGTCTTCGTTGAGTTCGGTCTTATAACCCTTCCCGGCCAGCGCGCCTTCGAGCCGCGCCACATAATTCTCGTTTTCAAAGACGCTGCGCAGCGTTAACTCTTCATTGCGCAGGATGCCCTTGCGCCCTGCCAAAGCTTCCAGCAACGCGACGAGCATCCGGCCGTCGCCGCCCAGACGCCGCGCCGTCTTTTCACAGAAACGCTTGAACTCGACCATCTGCTCCAGGGCGCGCGCGAGGTCGCGGCCCTCGATAGCCGTCTCCGAGCCGCCTGATTTGACCTTGAGGTCATTGGTCGCCATCCGCATCATGTAGCGCACCATAGATCGCTCGTCCTTGATGTACTCCTCTTTCTTGCCCCGTTTCACTTTAAACAACGGAGGCTGCGCGATGTAGACGTGGCCGCCCTCGACAAGCTGCGGCAACTGCCTGTAGAAGAAAGTCAGGAGAAGAGTGCGGATGTGCGAGCCGTCAACGTCGGCGTCGGTCATCAGGATAATCTTGTGATAGCGCAGCTTGCTGATGTCAACGTCCGTACCGATGCCTGTGCCGAGAGCCGTAATCAACGTCTTGATTTCGCCGTGGCCGAGCATTTTATCGACGCGGGCCTTCTCGACGTTCAAGATTTTACCTTTTAACGGCAGAATCGCCTGATTCTTACGGTCGCGTCCCTGCTTGGCCGAGCCGCCCGCCGAATCTCCTTCTACAATGTAAATCTCGCAGAGCGAAGGGTCGCGTTCCTGACAATCGGCCAGCTTGCCCGGAAGCATGGTCGAGCCGATTGCGCCCTTGCGGACGATTTCGCGGGCCTTGCGCGCGGCCTCGCGTGCGCGGGCAGCGTCCACGGCCTTGCCGACGATTTTTCTGGCGACCGTCGGGTTCTGCTCAAAGAATTCGGTCAGCCGCTCGTTGAGGAACGATTCGACGGCGCCTTTCACGTCTGAATTGAGTTTGCCTTTGGTCTGTCCCTCAAACTGCGGCTGCGGCAGTTTGACGGAGATGACGGCCACCAGGCCTTCGCGCACGTCGTCGCCGGAGAGCGAGCCTTTGAAGTTTTTCGCCAGCCCGGAAGATTGGGCGTAGGCATTGATGGTGCGCGTGAAGGCGGAGCGGAAGCCGGAAAGGTGTGTGCCGCCGTCAACCGTGTTGATGTTGTTGGCGAACGAGTAGACCTTTTCGTCGTAGGCGTCGTTGTACTGAATCGCCACTTCGATAGAGAGTATGTCGTTGACGCGCTCGAAGTACAAAGGCTTGTCGTGCAGGGTCGTCTTATTTTTGTTGAGGTGCTTGACGAACTCCGCGATGCCGCCTTTGTAGTAAAACTCGTGCGAGCGTTCCGTCTCTTCGCGCTCGTCCTTGATGGTGATGCGAATGCCTTTGTTGAGGAAAGCTTTTTCGCGCAGGCGTTCGGATAATTTATCGAAGCTGAAGAGAACGGCGTCGAAGATTTCCGAGTCTGGGCGGAAGGTAATCTTGGTGCCGCGCCTGCGCGTCTTGCCGGTCTGTTCGAGTTTGCGGACGGGGATGCCGCGCTCGTACTCCTGCTCGTAGGTCAGGCCGTCGCGCCAGATTTCGAGGCGCAGCGTTTCCGATAGAAAGTTGACGCAGGAGACGCCGACGCCGTGCAGGCCGCCGGAAACCTTGTAAGCGTTGGAATCGAACTTGCCGCCCGCGTGTAGTTTGGTCATGACGACTTCGGCGGCGGATTTCTTCTCGCCTTTGTGATAGTCAACGGGAATGCCGCGACCGTTATCAATGACGGTGATTGAGTTGTCCAGATGAATCGAGACTTCGACCGTATCGCAGTACCCGGCGAGGGCTTCGTCTATGGAATTGTCCACGACCTCGTAGACGAGGTGATGCAAGCCCATGTCGCCGGTCGAGCCGATGTACATGGCGGGCCGCTTGCGGACAGCTTCGCGCCCTTCCAGGACCGTAATCGAACTCGAATCGTAGGCCATATTTTTTTTCTTTGAAATAGTTGATGTAGGTGTTGCCAAACCAATCTCCTCTTTGAAACTGTTACCCATATAATTTTCTAAATAAACGTTGCGGAGCGCGCCGGGAGCCGTGCCTTTTCAGGCTTATTCTTAGATGCCTTCAAGGGCCTTTGCGGAGGTCTGAATTAACGCTGCCGAAGCGTTGTCATCTTTGACTTCTCCAGCCTCAATCCGGTAAATCCGGGCGCGCGCGACAAACTGTTCGACGAGGCTCTCTTTGGATGTCGTGACGAACGTTTGTGTGCGACCTTCAAGGTATTCCAGCAAGCTGCCGATACGCTTCCGATCAAGCTCTGCATCCACATCATCAATGAGGAAAAGTGGATATTCCTGATGCCATGAATGATACACCGAAATCGCAGCTAAGTCAAGTATTATCAATGCGCTACGCTGTTGACCGGAACTCCCGTAGGCGCGCATATCGCGCCCGTCGAAAAGGATTTCCAGGTCGTCTCTGTGCGGGCCGATGAGGCTGTAGCCGGAGGCCAGTTCGGCTTGCAGGCGAAGCTGTAAACGCTCCGTGATGAGGGCTTCGTAGTCCTTCAAATCGCCCTTGCCTTCGAGGGCCGAGACGTAGCGGATGGTCACGTCTTCACGCTCGAAAAGTCGTCGTTCGAGAGCCTGTCGCAGACGCTCAACGTAATCGTTGCGCGCGTGATGAATAAGCGCGCTTAAGGCGACGAGTTGTTCGTTCCAGGGGGCAATCTGTTCTTTGAGTTGTTCGAGGCTCAATTCGGAATCTGCGGCGTCTTGAAGCAGGCGATTTTTCTGTTTAATGACGCGATTGTAGTCGGCCAAAGTTTGGACGTAGGCCGGATGCAGAGCGACGACGCCGCGGTCTAAAAACTTGCGGCGAGCTTCGGGCATTCCGCGCACGATGTTGAGTTCGTCGGCGGTGAAGGCGACGGCGTGCAGTTGGCCCAAGTAGCGCGTGACGGCTTCGCGTTTGCCGTTGACGGAGATTGATTTCGTGTTGCCTTGAAGACTGATTTGCAGGTCGCGCGAGACTTCAGTGCTTTGCGCGACGCGCCCGCGCACGACCGTCAGGTCTTCGCCGAAGCGGACGGTTTCCTGTAGATGCCCTGTGCGGAAAGATTTGGTGGTGGCGAGAAGATAGATGGCTTCGAGCCAGTTGGTCTTGCCCTGCGCGTTGTCGCCGTAGATGATATTGAGGCCATGGCCCCAAGAGAT
>JAWVFT010000138.1:0-59925 GCA_033855775.1 Blastocatellia bacterium
CGTTCTATTTTCAACTGCCATCCTTCAATCCTCAAGAGCCGCGCGCTCCGCCCGCACAGATGGGCGCGCTTTGATAGTCGTCAACAAAAGGGGGAAAGATTCGCGCCGCTGTCGCCAGCCGGCCTGAATTGGTGAAGCTGGATTGTTATCTTAACATCGCGGCAGGGAAAATCAACCGCATGCGGCGACCACGAGGGAAAGATGAAAGGAAGGCGATAAGGGCGATCGCGTCGTCGCGCCGTAAAGGTCGCGCCGTAGAGATAGACGCGGAGCGATGAATGACAAACGCGGAGCGATGAACAAGGAATCGCTTGCCTGTCATCGCTCCGCGTGGCGCATTGCCTAAACTTTACCGGACTTTATTTGACGGGCCGTTCCCACACGGAGCCGTCCGTGTACAGTATGCGTGTGATAATCACCTGCTCCGTGAAGGGCTGGCTCGGATTCTTTTCAACTGCCCTGGCGTTGATGACGCTGGTCGGGGCAGCCTTGGAAAGCTCGTTAAGATTTTTCTCTTTGCCGGGAGCAATCTTTGTGCGCGTGCGGAAGCGATGACGGGTGACGATATTCTGGTCTATCGTGTCCGTGAAGACATACTCCCATTCGAGAGCCTTGATGGTTCGCGTCCCCGTATTTCTGAGCGTCGCCTGATAACGATAACCGTTGGCGAACGGTGCCGCCGCCGGTTTGTAAGAATCAATCTTGTAAGGGTCTTTCTTGCGGGCAGGGACTTCGTGCGTGGTCGGAAGCGGCGTGGTGCTGCTGACTCTGGCGCGAATCACTGTGACGCTGTTGTTGTTGCCGTCGAACAAGCCGGAGCCTGTTTCGGCGGAGAAGAAGGAGCTGTCGTTGAAGTCAGGCTTGATGTAAGACCTGCTCCAACTCGCCTTGCTGATTGCGATGTCAGGCGGGTTGGTTGAAGCCACCTGTGACTGCGCCGCCGACACGACTGCCAGCGCAACGATAAAGAGAGCGCTCGTTAATGCTTTCATGGCTGACCTCCATCGGATGTACGGAAAGTGGGGGGAGCGCGACGCGCCGATTATACAACAAGCCGGATAATCGCGGATACTAATTTCCGCAACCATCCGGCTGTCGTCGTCACTGCCGCCAGAGCGCTTTACTTTCGTGCGCGCTTTACTTTTCCGAGATGACTATCTGCTGCGGGTAATCGTTTGGCAGCGGATGACCCGTGCTGCGCTTGAAGCCTGCGTTCTTGAACATGCGTTCGAGTTCGGGGAACGTGTAGGCGTCGCCGCGCGGCGTCGAGCCGAGCATGACGAGGCTGAACATGGCCGCGCCCGCAGGCGAAACGCGGTCTTCGTTCGGCACAAATTCCAGCGTCACAGCCTTGCCCTCATCCTTCAAAGCGGCCCTCACCTTGCGCAACAACTGCTCGCACGTTTCCGTGTCGAAGTGGTGCAGAAAGTTGGTCAGCAAAATCAAGTCGTACGGGCCGCCGTAGTCAACCTCGAAGGCGCTGCCCGGCAACAAATGATGACGCTCGCCGACGCCCGCGCGCTGCGCGTTCTCCTGCGCCACCTCCAACACGTGCGGCCAGTCGAGCGCGGTGATGTCCGCCTCCGGCAGAGCCTTCGCCACAGCGATGCCGAACATCCCGTGACCGGCGGCGATGTCCAACACCTTCAGCTTGCCCTCCGGCGCCTGCTCTTTGACGAGTTGGGCCATCGACTGCGCGGGCATCGCCATCATCGGAGCCATCGCCCGCGCAAAGCGCACCCAGACAGGATGCTCCGGCGCGATGGAGCCTTCTTCCGGCAGAGCCGTTCCGCCCTGTCGCACGGCGGTCGTCAAATTATTGAAGCCCTCAATCAGCATCGGCGACAACAGAAACTCTATCGCTCCGCCGAGAAAAGCTGGCGAGCGTTTGTCCAGAAATACAGCCGAGTCCTGCGTCAGTTGATACTGGCCGTCCTGCTTCGAGAGAAAGCCGGTGATGGTCAGATAGTCGCACAGGATACGCGCCCCGCGCTCCTCTGCCCCGCACGCCGCGGCCAACTCGCGCGCGGTGGTTTTCCCCTCGGCGATATGCGTGAAAACATCCAACTCGACCGCCGCCTTGATGGCCGCCGAACGCTGGTAAGCGTTCACCGCATCCATGAACAACAGCGGCGAAGGTTCAACAGACGATTTAGGAAATGATTGTGACATCTTGTAGCTCCGGTATCAAAAATTTATGCAAGCGAAATAACAATGCGCCTCTTTCAACTAACGCGCAATCCCGGCGCGAAAGCAATCACGCTCAACCTCAATAAGTTTGGCCTGAAGGCTCAACCGCGCTGACAGTTGAATCTGGATGGCGCGCAGAGCTTTTCAATCCCGGCAGCTTGAACGGGCGCAAAACATCGCCTAGCCGTTCAATTATCGACGACAGGCGGATGCCAACCGGCGAGCGTCCAGTTGCGGCGCACCTCTACGGAAAGCTCGTTGTTCAGTTTGAGGGCCGCGATTGTCGCTCGTCCGGCAGGCGTCAGACCTTCGATGATAACGCCGTCCGCGCGCCAGCGAAAATGCTCGCTCCACTTATCCAGACGCGGGTTGAACAACGGCGCGGCGCTATTCGTGAGCGGGTCAAGCGCGGAAGTTTGCGAGCCTTTGTGGCGATTGCAGAGGCTACAGGAGAGCCATAGATTCTCTTCTTCGTTGCCGCCACCTCTGGCGCGCGGCAGGAGATGTTCGATTTCGAGTATGCCCATGACAAGGCGTTGTGGGCTGAGACAGTAGCCGCAGCGGTCACGCGCGGCTTCGCGCACGCGTTGCCGCAGCGATTCTGAAATCTGCGCCGCGGTCATGATTGAAGCGGCGCGATGAGTTCACGTTGCGCCGCGACGCGCAGGGCTTGCGATTTACGCAGCAAGCCGTGCTCGTAGAGCCGCATTAACTCATCCAATTGCTTTTGTCCTTCCGCCGCGAGCGCGCCTTCCCGATTCCGCGCCAGCAGGTCGCTTAAAGTAGCTTGCTGTTCATCCGTCAGCCGCAATTCGGTCAAGGCGAGAACTTCCGTGTCAGACAGTTCCTCGACGGGCCGCGCAGTGACGGCGGTTTCCAGCCATGAAGCCAGCACTTCTTCCACGCTGCGCTCGGTCTGCGCCGCCACTTGCGTTGCTTGCCGCACAACCTGCTCGGAAACTTCAATGGTAATTTGCTGGCTCATGATGGATGACTCTCTGCGAAATCGTTGGCGGTGATTATAACGCTCCTGAGAGAAACTGTCGCAATGGCCGGCGCGATGAAACTTTAAATCTGAATGCCGCGCAGCTTTTCGACTTTCTTGGCGGAGGCGGGCTTAACGAGCAGGGCTGTGTCCTGCGTGCGTTTGTCGCGTTCTTCGCCCGTGTGCCACTTGGCCCATTCGGCGGGGGCGTCGAAGGTTTCGCCGCCGTGGCGCGTGATGCGCGGGCGAATGCGGCACATGACGGGCGTGTTGACGCCGACGCCTGAGATGACGGCCTGGCCTTTGGTGAGGGCGGGCAGTTCGTCAAGGAGTTGGCGGCCCGCGCCTTCGACCGACTTGGCAACGGTGTCCTGGTCAATCGGGTTGACGATGCGCATGATGATTTGCGTCATGCATTGCGAGAGCACGTCCTGATCCAGCTTGCCGGGGCGTTGCGTGATGAGGCCGATGCCGACGCCGAACTTGCGCCCCTCGGAGAGAATCTGCTTGAGAATGTTTGTCGAGACGACCGTTTGCCCCGCCGGAGCAAAGCGGTGCGCTTCTTCGAGCAAGGTGAAGACTGGATAAGGAAGATAGTGGTCGCTGTTCCGGTCGGCTTCCTGCCGGACGGTTGCGACGCGGGCTTTGTTGACTCGACGGAGCAGCGTGGCGACGACGACCTGTTGCTCGTTCTGCTCTATGTCGGAGAGTTGCAGGACGGTGCAGCGACCGGGCTGAAAGAGTTCGCTGAGCGGGATGTGCTCGCTGTCGGAGAAGATGGAATCGGGCCGGTCGAAGCGATTGTCGAGGCGCCAGAGCAGCGCGTCAATCGAGCCGACGTTGCCGCCTGAGCCGCGCCCGTCGTCTTCGCCATACTTCTCAGCCGTCACCATGTCGCGCAAATCCTGATAGCCCCACAGCCCGCGCTCGCCCCTCTCGCCCGCCGTCAGCTTGCGGTAAGCCTGCGACAGGTAGTGCAACATCTTGTCGGACGTGCCTTCGGGCAAGAGGTAGCGGAGGTCTGCTTCGGTCAAAGTCGAGACGCGCACCTTGATGCGGTCGTGCGTGAAGATTTTGACTTCGGGTTGATAATTGTCCGCGCCGTGAAAGGTCGCGTCGGTGGCAATCGTGCCGAGCGTGTGGTACTCGCCGTGCGGGTCAACAATCAAGACGGAGGCGCGATTGTATGGCCGCATCAACTCTTCGACGAGCACGCCCGCCGTATAGCTTTTGCCCGCGCCGGTCGAAGCGAGAATGGCCAGATGCGTCGAGACGACATCCTTGATGGAGAGCACGATGGGAACTTCGCCCGCGTTTCTGGTCAGCAGGCTGCCGATGTGCGCAGAGCCCGTGTCGCCCGCGTGGCGCGCGCTAAGCACGCCCGATAGCGTGTCCGACGAAGCAAGAAAAACGGGGTCGCCCGGATTGGGCGGAATGCGAGGGTTGACGAAATCTCCGAGCGCGCGGCTGAAGTAGCCGATGGTTTCGACCGTTATCTCGTAAAGCTCGCCGCAATCCGTGTTCAAGCCGATGAGCGATGAAACGACGTTGGGCGGCGTCTGCGGGTCGGAGAGAAAAGCGTCCGGCAGGTTGCGCACGAGGCGGCGCGAAGTGATGTTGCCGAGGATGTGGCGCTCCGCCTCGCCGTCGCTCGCCGTGTAATAGACAAACTCGCCGATGCGCGTCCGGTGGTTGTCCGCCGTGATGAACAGATACTCGTGCGGCAACTCGCCCGGCCCCTTCACCGTGCCGGTCAGGATGTCTACTGTGCTGCTTGCTTCGGCCATAAATAAACTTTAAGGAAGAACGATGAAAGATGAGCAATCGCGCCCGCTCCGACGATTAGCAAATGACTGAAGACAGCATAACACTAAACGCGTCAGGGAAAATCGGGTTTGTTGTAGATGACGGGTCGGCGGAGAATCGCGCTCAGGTCTTGCCGTTCTCGCTTGTAAGGCTTGACGGCAATTTTTTCGCCCGTGCTCAAATCCCACCATGCGTCTTCGTTGTAGTGGCCGATTAAAATCGTGTCGCCACGGCGCGACAGCAATCTGGCCCAACGCCTGTGAAAGACCTCGCCGCGCTCCGGGTCAACGACGGCCAGGTAAGAAGCTCCGAGGCCGCCGTCCGACATCTCCAACAGGAGCGCCGTCCGCTTCGTCCGCGTCGTCACCGCCGTCAGTTTATCAACCTCAACGTACTCGGACATAATGTTGCGCCGCCGCCCCGTGCGCGCGTCGTAGATGGTCAGCGATTGTCCCTCGTTCTCGTAGCCACCGGCCCCGCCACGGCTAGAGTAAACGACTCGCCGCCCGCCTTCAATAATCCACGCCCGAAGAGCGCGTTCCGCGAGCTTTCGTTCTCTGCCGTTGATGGTCACATACAGCGGGCCGCCGCGAAACTCTTCCGGCGAGTTGTCAACGCGAGCGGCGTTGATGATGCGTCGCGCTCCGGGCCGCGACTTCTGCGCCCGCGTCTCGCTCGCGCTGCCGCACAAAGCTTCAAACAGCATGACGACGACCGCCGCCGCCCTGACAAAGTTGTTCATCCGTCGCGCTCCGTTCGAGAAAAAAGTTTCCGGCCTCTGCCAGCCTTTGCCGGGACGCAACCTTCATCACGAATTGCCGTCGTGGCCGCGCCGTAGTTGTTCGACGCGCTTGGGCCATGCTCCGAATTTGCCGCGCAGAAAATCGCGCGAGGCGAGCAGCATGGCCTTGCTCTGCTCGACCGAGAGCGAATGCTTGCGACGCCGTATGCCGCCGACGTTGCAGAAATTCCAGAGCGTTTCCTTGAGCAGGTACGGGTAAGATTTGAGCCGCTCGCGCGCCTTGAGATGCTCCTTCATCCAGAGCAGGCGATTGCGCGCCATCAGGTAGGTCGAGATGATGCTCGGCGTCGAGCCGGAGACTTTGTGGTAGAGCAAGGCGCGCGGGATGACGTAGCATTCCAGCCCCGCTTCCTTCATCCGCGAACACCAGTCGGCCTCGTCGTAGTAAGCGAAGTAGCGCGCGTCCATCAACCCGATGCGGCGCAGCACGGACGAATGAACGAGCAGGCAACAGCCGCACGCATACGCGCTCCGGTAAGGCTCCTGCTCGCGCAACTCCGCGCGCGGCCGCCCCGCCAGCACATGACGAAAGCCCGCCGTCAGTCCGTCCCACACCGCGCCCGCAAACCAGACCGTCTCGCGCTGCGGATGATAAAGGATAACGGGGCTGACCGCTCCGACCGCTTCGAGCGGCGCGCTTTCATCAATCAACGTCTGGATTAAATTCGAGGGGACGAGCGTGTCGTTGTTCAGAATCAGAACGTAGTCTGCGCCCTCTTCAAGCGCGCGACGAATGCCTACGTTGTTGCCTTCGCAGAAGCCCAGATTCCGCTCCTGCCGCAGGACGTTGGCGCGCGGAAACTCTCTCTCAATAGTCGCCGCTTCATCATGCGCCGAGCCGTTGTCAACGACGTGTATCCTGAGCGATGGATAGCTCTGCTCGCCGAGCGAGGCCAGACATTCGCGCGTGTCGGCGAGGCCGTTCCAGTTGAGGATGACGATGTGAACCGAAGGAACTGACATCAATGCTTCTCGCCGCCCGCGCAACCGAATCGCTGCCCGCGTGGCCGAACTGCCTTCCGCTTTAACGAATCGCTTCGACGTGCAATTCGTCGCCGAGCAGTTGCCCGCGCAGAAGACGCCCGCCAGCCGCCAGCAAATTATAACGCCGCGCCGTCCACAGGGCCGAACGCGCGCCCTCTTCGCCCGCGCCCTGAGCTGCGCGTATCTCGCTGCTCGCTTGCGCGTAGTAAGCGGTCGCCGTTGGAATCGTCATCACACGGACGACGCGAAAGCCCGCGGCCTCAAGCGCGTGCCGCAAAGACGCGCCGTTGAAGAGACACAAGTGACGCGGAGCTTCCACCCCGCGCCAGAACTTGCCGAACTCGCGCCGCGTCAGGCTGTCAAAGTTGGGCGTGCGGAGCATGATGCGCCTTCCTTCCCTGAGCACGCGGCGGCATTCGCGCAGCGTCGCCAGAGGGTCCGGCAGATGTTCGATGACGTGAAACATGGAGATGAAATCGAACGACCCGGAAGGGAAACGCGCGTCTTCGAGCGTGCCCGTCTTGATGGTCAAGCCGTAACGCTCGGCTGTGTTGGCGGCGGCGGTCGGGTCAAACTCGACGCCCGTCACATGCCAGCCCAGACGCTTGAGCGAAGCTGCATAACGGCCTCCGCCCGTCCCTATGTCGAGCGCGCGCCCCTCGCCCGCGAAAGCCGGAAGGCTCGCGCCAAGGTAACAACGCGCGCGATTCCTGACGGGCGGCAAGAGGTCTAACAGGCAGGCGGCCAGCGTCTCTTGACGCGACGGCGCGAGATGGCTATAGCCATACTTTCGCGCCAGCACTCCGCCGCGAATCCAGCGGCTCGCGCCCGTCCACTCGCCCATGAAACTCTCAGGCAAAGCTTCCGCTTCGTGCGTGTGATAATCCGTGTAGCACTTCGGCAGGTCTGAGACGGTCGGGCGCGGGTCTTGATAGACAAGGCTGCAAGCTTGGCATTGAACGTAGCGAAATTTGCCCGGCAACGAATAGAGATAGTCTTCAACTTCAGCGAAGACGACGCGCGCCTCCGCATGATTGCAGACGGGACATTGCCCGACGGCCTCAAATTCAATGTCGGGCGAAACTCCTTCGCTATCGAGCGAGCCTGCGGCTTCAGTCGCCGTAGCCTCCTGCGCTAACGGCGCCGGAGCCTGCGCTTCATCCTTAGCGACATCTTTGAGCTTTGTCTCCACTCTTTCTCGCAAGACCTTCTTCGAGTCGCCTCCGGCTCTGTCTTTAGTTCTTGCTCGACATCATCGTCGAGAGCTTGCCGCGCAGGCGTTGATAGAGGCCACGGCGCAACGCTTCGGGGGCGATGGCGTGTTGGAAAGTGAACTGGTCGGCCTCGCTGTGACGCATCATGTATGTAGGATGCGTGAGGGGCAAAGGCATCTCGGCGGTCGGCAGATTCTCAAGCTTGTTGACGATGCTGTCGGGGCGCGTGTGCGTCGCGGCGTCTCCGAAACCGATGTTGGAAACGAGGTTGATTTCCGGCACGACCGACAGCCCGTTTTGCGACCAGCAGGCGAAGGCCCACTGGTAATCCCATGTGTCAATCCGGTTCGTATAAACCAACTCGAAAATCTGTCGCCAGTACTGGGCCGCTTCCTCGTGGCAGAGAATATCCGCGAGCCAGTTTGTCTCGCGCAGTTCGGGCCAGAGCTTCATCTCCACGTCGTAATGTCGCCATGCCCTGCGCCACGTGGCCCAACCCCAGATGTGAACGAAGCGCGTGAAGTAGTAGCTATCGGAGGTGCGACGACGGCCAAACTGAAAGTTGTCGCCGCTTATCATCATCACGCGCTCGTCGGCGCGGTACGTCTCCAACAGTTCTTCGCAGAAGCTGAAGAACGAAGGATGAGGCAGGCAATCGTCTTCGAGCACGATGGCTTCCTCGACCGTTTCAAAGACCCAGTTGAGGCCGCTCGACACGCGCCGCTTACAGCCCATGTTGCTCTCCGCGTAGTTGGTCAAAACCTCGCAGTCCCAATCCACGCCTTCGATGACGGCGCGAGCCGCCCTGCACCTTTCAACTTCATCGGCGCGGCCAGCGCGCGGCCCGTCTGCGACGACGAGCAGCACGGGCGGCTGCGCCCGCCGAATCTCTGCGAAGACCTTGCGTGTCGTCTCCGGGCGATTGAAAATCAAAAAGGCGACGGGTGTCTTCAAAATAAAAATGCCTTCTCGCGGTCTGTTGCGAGACGCTTACCGGACGGCCTCGACATAAAAGCTCTCGAAGGCGCGCGCGGGCGTGTCAATGCCTCGCATGCGCGGATGCCCGGAGACGCCGAACTGCTGCTCCGCGCAAGCAGCGAAGCCCGCGCGTTGCAAGTGCAACAAGAGCGACTCGCTATCGTAAACCCATAGATGCTGCCCGTCTTCGCGCATCATCATGTTGATGCGGTCGAGCGGCGTCTCGACGGCCTGCGGAAATTCCGGGTGACGCAGAAACTCGCCGTCGCCCGCGTATGAACGAAGAAAGCGTCCGGCATCCGGCGTCGAGAGACGCAGCACGCCGCCCCTTTGCAACGCGCGATGACACTCGCGCAAGAGCTTCAATCCATCATCCTTCGAGACGTGCTCGATGACGTGCTCACAGAAGATGGCCGAGCAGCTTTCGTCCGCGAACGGCAGCCCGCGCCGCAAGTCCCAGACCACATCAACGCCGGCACCGCGCGAGATGTCAACGTTCACCCAACCGGCCAGCGGCACGGGGCCGCAGCCCAGATTGACGCACAAATCTTTCGACGGCAGCGCGGCCAAATTTCGTCTGGAGCGACGGCGCGCTTGCCAGTCGTGATAGGGAGCGGAAACGCGATTGGCTTGCTCGCGGCCCAACAATTGGACGATGGCTCGTTTCAACATCTCTGGCGAAAATCTCAAGCGTGGCTTCCGGCATTCAAGCTCTCGACGTGGCCGTTCAAGCGAAACACGTAGACCGTGAAGCTCTCAACCCACGGGAACATCACGTCGAAGATGTCGCGGTTCTCAAAGTAAGCCTGTTGCAGCGGGTGAAAGCGCTTGTCCATGATGACATCTTCCCACGCGCTTGATCCGATGCCGCTTAACTGCCGGTCGGAATATTCGAAAAAGCAGAGAGCGCGACCGATGCCGACGACATGCCACTTATGCCTGCCTCTGGCCCACGCAAAAAGGATGTCTTCGCTGATGGTCGGCGTCTCTAAGTAGCCGCGCTTGCCGATTCTCATTATCTCGGCGCAGGCTTTAACGGGGTCGTCCACATGCTCAAGGATGTGCGCGCAGTAAACGAAGTCGAAGCTCTTGTCTGGAAACGGCAGCGCGTGAATGTCAGCGGAGACGAGCGGCTTACCGTCATGCACAATCGAGCCGTAGCGATGCTCGGTCGTCTCGACGTAGCGGTCAACGAGAAAGGTCGCGAAGGGAAACGGGTCGCCGCCGCTGCCGATGTCGAGCACGCGCTCGCCCGCGCGAATGTCAAACTTGACGTGTCGCTGCTGATACTGGAAACGGCGCGTCTCGCCCGGCCACTCCGGCCTCGGCCCGCGCCGCTCGACCTTCAGCGGCAGCCTGTCAAGCAGCGACCGGACTGACTTCCTGACCGGCTGCGGAATTAGCTTTCTCAAACCCATCAAATTCGTTCGCTCTCAAAACCTCAACCCGCCGGAGACGATGACGCAGACAGCACAGACGATGAACAACGTCTCTCTCATCAAAGCGCGCCCGCCCGTCTCCTCGCGTTGAGATGCTTCTGGCGCTTCAACGGCTCGCGGTTGAACTCTGTGGCTCAAGCTCGCCGCGCTCCGGCTCTTGAATCGCCGTAGCAACGCTGCCCGCGCTTGATAGATGCACGCGATGTTTTTCGATGCAGGCGTCAACGAAGGAGAGATGCTCGCGCGTCCAGTCAATCGTTCGCCTGAGTCCTTCTTCGAGGCTGACCTGCGGCGCAAAGCCCAACTCCTTTTTCGATTTCTCCGTGCTGCCGAAACGCTTGCCCGAATGGTCCCAAGGGCGCGGCGGCAGGTATTCGACGGGCGTCGGATTCGCGGTCTGCGCGTTGACGAGTCGCGCCAGTTCTAAGATAGGAGTCTCGACGCCGCTCGCCAGATTATAAACTTCTCCGGCTGTCCCGCGCGTCGCGCACAGCATCAGCCCGCGCACGATGTCTTCGACGTAGATGAAATCTCGCGTCGCTCGTCCTTCGTTCTCGACGGTCAGCGGCATCCGCTTCAAGCCGCGATAGACGAAGGTCGGCGTCACGTTGCGCCAGACCGTCGCGGGCGTGCCGCGCCAACGGCCCGCGCCCAAAATTTCGCCGGGGCCGTAGACGTTCTGGAAACGCGCTTTGACGACCGGCAAGCGATGCTGCATGAAGTAGTAGTTCGAGTAAAGCTCGCCGATGATTTTGGAAATCTGGTAAGGACTGTCCAGGTAGAGCGAGACGGGCGCGTCCTCTTCTGTCGCCAGAGCTTCGTCGTAAGTCTTCTCGGCGACGGTGCAGCCCGCGGACGAATAGACGACGCGCTCGATTTTGTCGAAGCCCTTAATTCGCTCGTAGAGCTTCAATGTCGTCAACGTGTTGTTTTCATGGTCGGCCAAAGGGTCGTGCATCGAACTCTGGTTGCCGTGATATGTCGCCAGATGAAAAACGTAGTCGAGGTCGTTCGTCAACGCCTGCAACACGCGGTCGTCCGTAATCGAGCCTTCGATGAGCGTGACAGCCTCGCTCTCAGGCACGTTGGCCCGCTCGGCCGACAGCAGGTTGTCAACGATGACAATCTCGCGCGGGCTTGCTTCCAAAAGCTTCTTCACCAGATTGCTGCCGACGAAGCCCGCGCCGCCGACCACCAGAATCTTTTTCTCTTTGAACTCGTCCAAGTCTGACTCCTTACGAAGCGGCGCGACGAAGGCCGCGAGAGCGATGAAAGATGAGCTATCCAGAGCAAGGCTTTCGTCCTTCGCTCATCGCCTCGTCATTCGTTCATCATCGCCGCCTTCGTCGCTTTTCGTTTTACGCTTTCGCGTCCTTCGCCTCGACGTTCTTGAGGTGCGTGTAGGTCTGCGTGATGCCGTTCTCCTTGTACCAGTCAATGGCGGCGCGGACGCCTTCGTCGAGCGGCGTCTTGACCCGCCAGTCGAAAGCCTGTTCGGTCTTGGACGGGTCAAGCAGGATTGTGTAGGTGTCGTCCGGGTTGCGCGGGCGCACTTCGACCTCGTTGTCGAGCTTGATGTCAAGGGCTTTGACGGTCGCGTCGAACAGTTCCTTGATGGAGAAGTCGGAGCCGGAAGAGATGTGGTAGTAGCCCGGCTCGCCCTGCCCGTCGATGGCCTTCATGACGACGGCCACGAGGTCGTCAATGAACACGAAGTCGCGCCGCGTGTCCATCACGAAGCAAGGCTTCGAGGTCGTCAGGCGTTGATAGAAGGTCGGGAGCGGGCCGCTCAGATTGCGCGGGCCGTAGGCGTTCGCCAGCCGGAAGGAAAGGAAGTCCGGGCCGCCGAGTTCGACGTAGTGTTCGCCCGCCGTCTTGCTGATGGCGTAGCTGCTGCCTTCCGGCTTCAAAGGATGATTGAGCGTAATCGGCTGCTCGACCGGCTTCAAGCCGTAGCCGAGCGCGGTCTGAAAATAGATGAGACGCTGCGGGCGCGCGCGCTTCGCGGCGAGCATCACGTTGGCTGTGCCGAGCACGTTCGTGCGCGCGTCTTCGGCCCAGTCGTCGGGGTCGCGGTAGGCGGCCGCCGCGTGAACCACCACGTCCGGCTTGAACTCGTCAAACAACTCGTTGACCAACTCCGTGTCGGCGATAGTTCCTTCAACAATGATTAGATTGTCGCGCGGCTTCAGATTGTCTCTGCGCCCCGTCGCGTAATTATCTATGACGAGAACCTGGTCGCCCCGCTCCAACAATTTGTCTGCCAGATGCGAGCCGATAAAGCCTGCGCCGCCTGTAATCAAAACTCTCATTCGTTAAAATCTCCTTCTATTAAGAGCAGTGATGAGTGATGAGTAAAAGGCAATCGCTTGCTGCTCATCACTCATGACTCATCACCCATCACTGTATTTAAACTCGCTTGCGCGGTCGTGAAATTCCTGCTGCCACAATTCGAGGCAGAGCAAGCCCCAAGCCTTGCGCCCGAACTTCGGCTCGCGCGCCAAGCCTTCGAGGACGAGTTGGTTGTTGACCAACTCTCTGGTCTGCGCGCGGGGCGCGCTAAAAACGTCGCGGACAAAATCATGGGCCTCGCCCTTGAGCCATTCGGTCAACGGCGTCGGGAAGCCCATCTTGTCTTTGCGGTCAACGATGATGTCGGGCAACACTGGGCGCATCGCGTTCTTCAAGACCTGCTTCATCGTGCCGTCTTTAAACTTGATGTCGGCGGGCATCGTCGCCGCAAACTCGACGAGCGGATGGTCCAGAAACGGGACTCTCGATTCCAAGCCGTGCGCCATGCTCACGCGGTCTTCGACTTGAAGCAGGGCGGGCAAAAGCGTCTTGAAATCAAAGTGAGTCATCCGATCAAAGTAAGACTCGCGCCCTACGTTCTGGCCATTGAAAATCGTCTGGAAAGTCTCAAACGGCGAATAGTCGCCGAGCAGATTCCAGTGAATCTCGTCCTGCAAAAGCGGCGCGCGATTAATCAGGCGGAAGTAGCGCTTGTCCATCTCTTCAAACAAGCCCTCGCGCCAGAACTCTTGCAGCATCGGCTTGTAGTTATGCAGGGCCGTCAGATTCGGGATGATGGATTCGTAGGTGACGACGAAGTTGCCATCGTTGATGGTGCCGTCAATGGCCGCCTTGATGCATTGCTCGAAGTAGGCGATTAAGTAGCGCGTGTAGCCGCCGAAGATTTCGTCGCCGCCCTGGCCGCCGAGCACGACCTTGCGATGGCGCGCAGCCAGTTGCGACACCATGTACTGCGGAAACGAACCCGGCCCCGCCACCGGATAATCGAGATGATAGATGACCTTGCGTATGTTCTCGATGAAGTCCGTGGCCGTGATGTCAATCTCGTGCAGGCTGAAGCCGCGCCACTCGGCGAGCGCGCGCGCGTAGGCCGATTCGTCGTAGTCCGCGCTGAAGGAGAACTTGCCTGTGAAGCCCGCGAAGTCGCCGTTGGTGTGCAGGCTGGCGAGCGAGGCAACGCTGCTCGAATCGAGTCCGCCGGAAAGATAGGTTCCGACCGGCACGTCGGCGCGCAGGTGCAGAGCCACCGATTCGGGCAAGAGTTGCTGCAATCGTTCCTCGAAATATTTCGGCGTGTGGTCGAAGTCAAGCTCGTAATAGACTTCCCAGTAACGGCGTATGTCGAGCGAGCCGTTTCGGATGCTGAGCGTGTGGCCGGGCAATAGCTCAAGGACGTTTTTGAAGAGCGTCTTTCCGGCGAGACAAAACTGGAAGGCCAGATAATCTTTGAAGCCTTCGAGGTCTGTCTCTATCTCGCGGACGAAGGGCAAGAGGGCTTTGACTTCGGAGGCGAAGTAGAAGGTGTCGTCAATCGTCGTGTAGTAGAAAGGCTTGATGCCGAAGCGGTCGCGGGCGCAGAAGAGTTGCTGCCGCGCTTCGTCCCAGATGGCGAAGGCGAACATTCCGCGCAGATGATTAACGCAGTCCGCGCCCCATTTCTCGTAAGCGCGGAGGATGACTTCCGTGTCGGATGTGGTCTGGAAACTTTCGGCGCCGAGTTCGTCGCGCAGTTCGATGTAGTTGTAGATTTCGCCGTTGTAGGTAATCCAGTTGCCGGCCGCGCCGGTCATCGGCTGGTCGCCGGTCGAAAGGTCTATGATGGAAAGGCGGCGATGCGCGAAGCCGACGGCGCGGCGCGCGTGCTGCCATGAGCCTTCGCCGTCCGGTCCGCGATGGCGCAGCAGGCCGTTCATCGCAGCGATGCGCCCGCCCAGGTTGGGAATCTCTGCTAATGGGAGGCTCAATGCTCCCGCGATGCCACACATAAGAATCTACTTTTTGAAGAGACGATACACGCCGCCGAGTCCGGCGTGCTTGCCTTCGTAAAGGGGAAAGCCGCGCTCGTCCATCACTAGGCGCGCGAGAAAATCCCTGTGTTCTTCAGCCAATCTTTCATCCTTTAAAGCCTGCGGCAGATACTTCTTCAGGGCGTTCAACTCGACATCGGAATGATAGCCGCCCAGATACTCCGCGCGAAATCCGTTGGCCTCGCAAAAGCGCGTGAACTCCGCGCCCGTATGACAACGCGCGATGGGACAGTTGCCCGTGCCGTCGTCTTCAACGTCAACCGTCCGGTGAAAAACCTCGTAGACGTTCTTGCCCGGAAAGGCGTCTTGCAGCACCAGCCGCTCGTAAGCCGCGAAGAGATGCACCCACACGCTGTCACGATTGTAAACCATCACGCGGGCTTCCGCGCCTGCGCGCAGGATGCGGCGAAACTCCGCGAGCAGCGATTCGGGATGGCTCGTGTGATGCAGCACGCCGAGACATTGAAGATAATCAACGCTTTCGTCTTCGAGCGGAATCTGCGTGGCAGTGTCAGCCGAATGAATCAACTCGATGCGCGCGGGGTCAACGTTGTGCAGCGAGAGACGATGCTGAGCCATTTGCAAAGCTTTGGCGGAGATGTCGATGCCGATAATCTTGCGGGCGTTCGTGTAGATGCTGTAGCCCACCAAATCATTGCCCGGCCCACAGCCGTAATCAAGAACCACTTGCCCGTCATGATTGCCGTAGAGGTTCATGAACTCCGTGAAGAGCGGGTAGAGTCCGGCTCGCCATTCGAGATGCTTTTTGGATTGGAGCGCGCTCTTGAAGAGCGTCGTGTCAACCGTGTGCTCGCCCCAGAAGGAATCCACGACCGTCGTGTTATCAACGTCCAGTCGCTTAATCGCGGGCGCGGGGCCGGGCTTGTTGAACTTGCCCGTGACAGACCAGAACAACTCAGCCGTCTGCTTCTTCGTAGTGTCCAGGGTGTAGCCCAAACGCCACTTGATACGCTCAACGTAACTCATAAAACTAGTCAGTTTCCCTCTTGTTTGGCTTGACGCGACCGAGCATTGATACCACAGTTTGCTCGGAGAAGACACCTAGCAGGCTCCTGCGAACCAAGCCTTTGAGGTGCGGAATAAAATCATATAAATGGAGCGCGACCTGCGCCCATGTGGCCAGTTCCGAGAGACGCATCCAGTAGTAAACGACCGCGTTCAAGACGGAGCGCGGCGTCGTCGAAGGTTCAAGAGCGCGCTCTTTCATTGACTCCGCGAGCACGAAATCAACGAAGCTCTGATACGTGTATTTCCGTGAAGCGACAATCTCGCGGTAGGCGCGCTCGGTCATCTCAAGGCGTTGGTCTTCGCGCTCCATCTGGTCCAGCACGTCCGCGATGTTGCTGAAATCCGGCTTCAATTCGATGTAGTGACGGCCCGCTTGAAGGATGCCGTTATAGTCTCCGGCGACGAGAATCTGGCAGGTGCGCGTCGCGCAGCATTCCAGATGGCGCGGCGAGAGCGCGACGTAGTTGAGCGTGCCGTCAAGATTGGGGAAACACGCGCGCTCAATCTCTGCGAAGCCTGCATCCGGATGCTTCAGTTGATAAGCCTGGATTCTTTCTTTCAACGTGCCGTCGCGGTCAGGCACGCTTGAGCCGCCCTCGACGCTGATGGTGTATTTGCAGCGCAGCAGAA
Source organism: Blastocatellia bacterium (assembly GCA_033855775.1). GTDB lineage: Bacteria > Acidobacteriota > Blastocatellia > Pyrinomonadales > Pyrinomonadaceae > DASVTR01. Next base: position 16,398 of record JAWVFT010000138.1, read on the forward strand.
ACTTGTACCAGTCGTCGCCCCAGATGGTGTCTTCGCTTCGCGTCGAGATGTCCGTCTTCAAGCGGCGCAGAGGCGCGTACTCAAGAAAGAGGTCTGCGATTTTCTGTCGCAGCAGGCCGTGGCGTCCGAGCCATGCTCCGGCCAGCCAGGTCCTGTAGCCGATGTCTATATCGCGCTCTCTATTCTCCGCCGCGAGCCTGTCAATTCTGCCGACGGTCGCGTCGTCAAGGTAGCCCGTCAGGACGTTGAAGAATTTGACGCGCGCAAAGCGCGGGCGGTCATACAGCTTCGGCCATTCGGACGGCGGCCCGACGGAGAAGACCGCCGCCACGTCAAACTCTTCGAGGAAGTCCATCAAGACATCCGTGTGCGCGTGCTCGTCCTGCGGGAAAGCTATCCTGACGGCGTTTGAGCTTTTCAGGGCGCGGGCCTTTTCCAACATTGGCTCGAACCATTCGGCCTTGACGCGGTTCGCCAGAAAGATTGTCCCGAAGACGATGATGTCAAACTCGATGCGCTTGAGATAGCGCGGAACCGAGCGCATGGAGAGATTCAGATAAAAGCAGTTGTGATTGGAATAGTGGCGAAAGCAGTAGAGCTGGTCCCAGAGCGTGGCTCTCATGGGATACTTGTTCATCATGAAGATGACGAGGATGTTGAGCTTGCGGGCCATTGATTAAAACTGTTGAGAGCGCGGCTATCGTCTGAGCGCGGCTATCTCTTTCTCACCACGACGTTGATTTCCATCGGCAGCACGAGCTTCGGCGTCCACTTCCGGTAAGCGCCGGGAAACGATGTCTCCATCCGCGCCAGCGCGCGCCGCATCGGTTGGTCTGCGCGCGGCAAACGATATTTCAAGCGGCTGCCGCTGTAGGCATGATGCGCCACCTGCGTCGCCTCGACCCACTCGCAATCGAAAATCCGCTCGAACAGAATCCGCAGAGAGTCTTCGTCAAAATTTCTGACGTGGACATACTTGTAAGGATTTTCCGGCGCGAGGTAGCCGCTCAAATCTTCGCGGTAAGGAACCCTGACGATAAGGACGCCGCCCCGTTTCAAGACCGAGAGCATCCGCGCGCAACTCGTGTTCAAATCCAACACATGCTCAAGGATGTCCGTCGCCATCACGATGTCGAACGTCTCCGGCTTGAAAGGCATCTCTTCGACCTGCGCGAAGCAGACTTCGATGCCCTTGCTCTGCGCCTCTTTCAAGTAGCCGAAGCTGATGTCCATGCCGTAGCGGTCGAGCGCGGGAAAGTTCGAGAGCACGCGCCCCAGGCCCACGCCGACATCCAACACGGCGTCGTCCGGCTTAGAATATTTCTGGACGAGTTCGACGGTCGAGCCTTCCATCTCCTGCCAGACTTTTTCGGCGATGAAAGGATTGCTGCCGTCCTTCTCCATCGCTGAGAGATGGTCGTGCGAGATGGTTTCGTAGTTCTCCGTATATTCGTTTGTCTCAGAGAAGACGGGGATGCCGTCTTGCACCCGCAGCGGCTCTCTGGCATAGACGCTCTTGTTCTTCACGGCGATTCTGTTTCCTGACTAACTGATGTTCAATCCAACTACTTTGCCCGCCGCTCTCAATACGCGACCGTTTCCCATGGAAATCTGGGCCGCAACGGGCCGCCGAACGGGCCGTAGTAATCGCCTCTCAACACGCCGTCGTCGGTCGCTTCGAAAGAGACAACCTGGTCAACTCTGAAATGGTCTGTCCAGTTGGCCGAAAAACCTATCAGCGAGAAACTAAACTTGCCCGTGTTCAGCAAATCGCCGCTCAACGTGCAGCGGCTTTTGTAGCGTCCGCAGGGCAGCGGCCTGCCGTAAAAATCCTTCTCCGTGTTGCTCAGCGAAGCGAACAGGCCGAGGCCGTCAGCGTCGAAGAGGACGAGCGAGAAGGAGACGTAGGCTCCCGTTTGAACGACTTCGTAATCAATCTCGACGACGAGCGATTCGGACAACTGAACGGAGGAGACTTCTTCGCCCGCTTGATTGAGAATGCGGACGCTGTTCAGCTTATAAGATTCGTTGCCCGGTCGTTCTCCTTGCGGCCAGACTTTCTTGCTGCCTTGATAATCGCCCTGCAAGTAGTACTGCACGACCGCCGCCGCGTCGCCTTCGCGCTCGATTGAGCCGCCGTCGAGCAAGAGCGCGCGATGGCATAGATTCTTAATCGCGGGCATGTTATGGCTGACAAAGAGAACCGTGCGGCCTTCGCCCGCGATGTCGCTCATCTTGCCGAGGCACTTGTTTTGAAAGGCCGCGTCGCCCACCGCCAGCACTTCGTCAACGAGCAGAATCTCCGGCTCAAGATGCGCGGCGACGGCGAAGGCGAGGCGCAGGTACATGCCCGAAGAGTAGTGCTTGACGGGCGTGTCAACGAATCTTTCGACTTCGGCGAAGGCGACGATTTCGTCAAACTTGCGCTTAATCTCCGACTTCTTCATGCCCAGAATCGCGCCGTTCAAAAAGGTGTTCTCGCGCCCGCTCAACTCCGGGTGAAAGCCCGTGCCGACTTCGAGCAGAGAGCCGACGCGCCCGTTGATGCGAGCGCGCCCGCGCGTCGGCTCGGTGATGCGTGACAAAACTTTCAAGAGCGTTGACTTGCCCGCGCCGTTGCGCCCGATGAGGCCGACAATCTCACCGCGCTTGACCTCAAACGAAATGTCCTTCAGTGCCCAGATAATCTCGTTGTCCGGCACGACGCGCCCGCGCCGCAGCAGCGATTGAAACGCCCGCACAGGCCCCAACGCCGCGCCCGCCAACACATCGCGCAACGTGCGATAGCTGTCTTGCAGCCCGCCGATGCGATACTCCTTCGCAATGCTCTCCGCTGTGATTGCTACGTCAGACATTTGAATCAACTATCAACTTTGAGCCAGCGCACGCTGCGCGCTCTGCGCCGTGCGCGTGATGAACCATGAACCATGAACGATGCATGATGAGCAATATATGATGAGCAATGCATGATGAGCGATGAATGAAAGCCTTGCTCTCGATAGCTCATCCTTCATCGCTCTCAGCCTCTCTCTTCGTCAAACAATATCCGCGAAAGTCTTCTCCATGCGCCGGAAGTAGAACGTGCCGCTGACGAGAATCAGCAGGGCCGTCGTCGCTGAAATAACGACGGACATGCCCGGCGCGGTGTCTGTTCCGAGCAATGCCCAACGAAAGCCCTCGACCACGCCGACCATCGGGTTGAGGCTATAGACCAGCCGCCAACGCCCCGACAGCAAGCTGGCCGGATAGACGACGGGCGTCGCGAACATCCAGATTTGCGTCAGAAAGCCGACGATGTAACGCACGTCGCGGTACTTGACGTTTAAGGCCGACAGCCAGAGGCCGCAGCCGAGCGCCGTCACCGTCGTCAGCAACAACAAGAGCGGCAGCCAGACGACGACGGACAACTGCGGATAGATGCCGTAGTACAACATCATTCCGAGCAGCACGACGAAGGAGAGAGCGAAGTCGGGCAGCCCGCCGAGCACGACCGAAATCGGCACGACGAGACGCGGAAAGTAGACCTTCTTAATCAAGTTCGCGCTGCCGACCAGACTGTTCGACGATTGCGTCAACCCGTTGGCGAAGAACGTCCACGGGACGAGCGCCGCGAACGCGAACAAAGGATACGGCACATTGTCCGAAGGCATCTTCGCCAGCCGCCCGAAGAAGAGCGCGAAGATGAGCATCGTCAGAAGCGGTTGCAGCACGGCCCAGGCCAAGCCCAGAGCAGTCTGCTTGTAGCGAATCTTGATGTCGCGCCACGCGAGAAAGTAGAGCAGCTCGCGATACTCCCAAAGCTCGCGCAGGCGCAGCGATGTCCAGCCGCGCGACGGCTCGATGACGACTTCGTGCGCCTCCATCGCGGTCTTCGCGGCCAGCCTCGCATCCTGCGCTTCGCGGCTCTTGACCGCTTCGCCGCTCATCATCGGCCTCGCTCCCCTGCGGCGTCAGAGGCCGCAAGCTGCGCGACGATTTTCGCGGCGGCATGGCCGTCGCCGAAGAGTCGCGGCGGCTCTGTCTGAGGCCACGCGCGCTCCGTGACGGCGCGTAAGATTTGTTCGCCGTCGGCTCCGGCGATGACGTTCCATCCGGCTTCGACCGTCTCCACCCACTCTGTCTCCGGCCTCAGCGTGACGCACGGAACGTTGAAGAAGTAAGCCTCCTTCTGCATCCCGCCGGAGTCTGTCAGAATCACGCGCGCGTGCTGTTCGAGCATGAGCATGTCCAGATAGCCGACCGGCTCGATCATCTTCACGTTGGAGGCAGACGCGCTGAGCTTTTCATTCAACTCGTCAATCTTGCCCCGCGTGCGCGGGTGAACCGGGAAGATGACAGTCTCGCCCGTCGCGGCGAAAGCTTCGAGAATGTGGCGCAGGTTTTCGGGCGCGTCCGTGTTGTAGGGACGATGCAGCGTGGCGAGCAAATAGCGTTGCGGCTCGACGCCGAGTTGATTGAGAATCGTGGAGCGATGGCTCGCGATTTCCGAAAACTGCAAGACGGCATCGAGCATCGTGTCGCCGACGAGATGAACGCCGCGCGTGACGCCTTCGCGCTTCAGGTTTTCGACGGCGGTTTGCGTCGGGCAGAACAACTGGTCGGAGCAATGGTCTGTGAGCACGCGGTTATGCTCTTCGGGCATCGCGCGATTGAAGGAGCGCAGGCCCGCTTCGACGTGCGCGACGGGCAGTTGCAGCTTGCAGGCCGAGAGGGCGGCGGCGATGGTCGAGTTGGTGTCGCCATAGACGAGCACGCTGTCGGGGCGTTGCTGCTGCATCGTCATCTCAAGGCCCATCAACATCTGTCCCGTCTGCCAGCCGTGCGAACCGGAGCCGACTTCCAAGTTGACGCTAGGCTCCGGCAACTGCATCTCTTCAAAGAAGACGCGCGACATCTGCCGGTCGTAGTGCTGGCCGGTGTGGGCCAGAAATTCTGTATGCCCTGCTTCGCGCAGCGCGCGGCTGACGGGCGCCGCCTTGATAAACTGTGGCCGCGCGCCGACGACCGTTAAGACTTTCACTGGCTTGCGCTCGTCCTCTGGCGATAAAAATCGGCGACCGCCGAGACGACTCTTTCAATCATGCTCTCGGTCAATTCCGGGTAGATGGGCAAGGCCAGCGTCTCGTTTGCGGCCCGCTCGCTCTGCGGAAAATCGCCCGCCGCGTAGCCCAAATCGGCAAAGCATTCCTGCTCGTGCATCGGCACCGGATAGTAAATCTCCGTCCCGATTTTGCGCTCCTTCAAGTGGGCCAACAACGCATCGCGCTGGCCGCTGCGGATAACGAACTGGTTATAAATGTGGCGCACGTCGGGAGCCTCCACTGGCAGCACGACGCCGGACAGTTCGCTTAACTGGTTGACCGCCGCGCCGTCATGCCCGTCGCCTGCCAGCCCGACCAACTGCGGTTGAATGCTTAGCTCGGCTTCCATGAAGAGACGGCGATAGATGGCCGCGTTCCGCTGGCGTTGCCGCGTCCAATCGTCGAGATACTTGAGCTTGACTCTCAGGATGGCGGCTTGAATCGCGTCCAGACGAAAATTGCCGCCGACCACCTTGTTGTAATACTTCGGGGCGTAGCCGTGGTTGCGCAGCAGCTTGACCTGACGCGCGAGTTCGGCATCGTTGGTCGTCACCATCCCGCCGTCGCCGAAGCCGCCCAGGTTCTTCGACGGAAAGAAACTGAAGCAATTCATGTCGCCGATTGAGCCTGCGCGTCGTCCTTCGTATTCCGAGCCGATGGCCTGCGCCGCGTCTTCGATGACGTAGAGCTTGTGCCGCCGAGCCACTTCCATCAAAGGATTCATGTCGGCCATCTGCCCGTAGAGATGGACGGGGATGATGGCGCGCGTGCGCTCGGTGATGGCGGCTTCGATTACTGCCGGGTTGAGGTTGTAAGTCAGCGGGTCAATGTCAACGAAGACGGGCTTGGCGTTGAGCCGCGACACAGCGCCCGCGGTCGCAAAGAAAGTGTAAGGCGTTGTGATGACTTCATCGCCGGGCTTGAGGTTGATAGCCATCAGCGCGACGAGCAGCGCGTCCGTCCCTGAAGAAACGCCGATGCCAAATTCGCATTGCGAATAGGCGGCCACCTCCGCCTCCAACGCTTCGACTTCGGGGCCGAGAATAAAGTGCTGCGAATCGGCCACGCGGTCAATCGCCTCGCGGATTTCGTCGCGGATGGCCGCGTACTGTGCTTTCAAATCGAGCAGCGGCACGGGCTGCGTTTGCGCGTCAACATCAAGCATGTTTGCTGTCACTTCCTGAATCTAAAAATTTAACTTGCTGCGCCATGAGCGCGTCTTCAGCGATACGAAGCGAGCGCGTCTTCAGTTGGCAACTTCCAAAGGTTTGTCTTCCGGCCAATCGAGACAGCGCAGGACGTTCGGCTCAGTCTCTTTATAACGCCAGCCGCTTTCGGGACAAACGAGATTGCCTTCCGCGTCCTGCTGCTCAAGCCTGTGACCGTGGCGGCTCATCCAGCCTTTGCGCGCGGCAGGCACGCCGAGCATCAGGGCGTAGTCCGGCACGTCGCCCCGCACGACCGCTCCGGCTCCGATGAAAGCGTAGCGGCCAATGGTCGCGCCGCAGACGATGGTTGAGTTGGCGCCGAGCGTCGCGCCGCGACGAACGAGCGTCGGCAAGTACTGGCTATGGCGGACAATCTGCGAGCGCGGGTTGATGACGTTCGTGAAGACGCACGACGGGCCGCAGAATACGTCGTCTTCCAACTCGACGCCGGTGTAGATGGAGACGTTGTTCTGTATCTTGACGTTGTTGCCGATGCGGACATCGTTCGCCACGTTGACGTTCTGGCCGAGGATGCAGCGCTCGCCAATCTTGGCGCGCGATTGGACGTGGCTGAAGTGCCAGATTTTCGTGCCTGCGCCGATTTCGACCGGCTCGTCCACGTACGCGCTCTCGTGCGCAAAGTAGTTTCGCTCGCTCATGAAAAGACCGCTGTTCCTTTGTCGCTGAAATTTTCCATCGGGAGCGTCAACGGCTCGCCGTTCATGACGAGCGAGCGTTGGGCGGCCTGCAAGACCTGCAAGACGCGCAGGCCGCTCGCGCCGTCGGTCAACGCGGGACGCCGTGAACGGATTGCTTCGAGAAACGCCTGACACTCCAAAAGCAAAGGCTCGTCTGCTGCGAACTCGACCAACTCGCCCTCGCCTTTAATCGGCACGGGCTGTCCCTCCTGCACCTCTACGCGCTGGTCGTGGAGCACGAGTTGCTTCGTCACATCATCGAAGCTCGCCATCTTCTTCGAGCCGACGACGACGAGCCGTTGCTCCTTGAACGGGTGCAGCCATGAGACGTAGATGTGCGCGCGCACGCCGTCGTTAAAGAGCATGTGCGTGATGGTCACGTCGGCGATGTTCGGTTGCACGTAGCCGCCGCCGTGCGCCGCGACCTGGAAGGGCATGCCGTCCATCAAGCGCAGGATGATGGCGATGTCGTGCGGGGCAAAGCTCCACAGGATATTCTCTTCGCGGCGGACTTTGCCGAGGTTCAAACGATTCGAGGCGATGTAGCGAACCTTGCCAAGCTCTCCGGCGCGCACCAGTTCAAGCAGGCGCACAATCGCCGGGTGATACTCAAGCACGTGGCCGACCATCAGGATGCGCCCGCGCTCCGCGGCCAGCCTGACAAGCTGCGCGCCCTGCTCGAAGGTCAGAGCCAGCGGCTTTTCGACGAAGACATCCTTGCCTGCTTCGAGCGCGGCCCGCGTCAATTCATAATGCGTTTCGGCGGGCGTGCTGATGACGACGCCGGACACTTCCGCGGCCTCAAGGGCTTGATTGAAGTCCGCGACGACGCGCGCTTGCGGAGCCAACTCATGAGCGGTCGCGCGCCCTTCGTTCGTCGCGTCGCAACAGAGCGCGAGCGCGCCGAGGCGGTCGAAGTTGCGCACCAAATTTTTGCCCCAGTAGCCGCAGCCGATGACGGCGATTGCTGGCTGGCCTGTCTGCATCCTTCTGCTTCCCCTTCAAGAGCTTGCGCCCCGCGCGCCGGCCTCATTGCCTGTTATTCGATGATGATTGATGAACTGCTGTTGGCGTTTGCGGGCGAGGCGGTTCGTGTGTGGCGGCGGTGACTCAGGCCAGCGCGTTGCCGGGCCGTCAAATCATCATCATCAACTCAAAATCAACTGGCTCGCCTGCAAAACTGCGCGCCCGCGCGCCCACAGCCCGCGCGACTTTTAAAGTCAACCATCCATAGAGATTTTCGCTTAAGCTGAACGAACTGCGAAGTCTAACTGCCCGCCGCAGGTGCGTCAAGCGACAAGGGCGAGCGGCGTCAACGCTCGCTCTCCGGCCTCAGACGGAAGCCACGCGCCGCCCGCGCCGCCCGGATTCGCAGAGCGCGCTCAGAGCGACAACTCTGTTCATGCCAGCAGTGCCGCCCGCTGCCGTTTGGCAAGGCAGACGCGAACAGATATACTCCGCTCTTTAACTGCGACCGACGACGCAAACTCTCGACAGCGATTGAGAACAAACTCTTTGCAGGACGCGCGCCGTCATCGTTCGACGTTCGACTCTAAAACTTCTGTTGACCTTTTCGGCCAGACTCAATGCGTAAACTTTTCGTCACGGGCGGCGCGGGCTTCATCGGCTCGGCTTTCATCAGGCTGGCTCTCGCGGAGCTTCCAACCTGCGAGATTACAAACTTCGACGCGCTCACGTATGCCGGGAACCCGGACAATCTGGCGGGCCTCGACGAGAGCCGCCATCGCTTCGTGCGCGGCGACATCGCGGACCGCGAGGCCGTCTTCGGCGCGCTCAGGACGGGCGCGGACGTCATCATCAACTTTGCCGCCGAAACGCACGTTGACCGCAGCATCAAGGACGCCGCGGCTTTCCTGCGCGCCAACATCACAGGCACGCAAGTCCTGCTCGACGCCGCGCGCGAGATGCGCGTCCAGCGCTTTGTGCAAGTCTCGACGGACGAAGTGATGGGCAGCCTGCCGGAAGATGACGACGCGGCTTTCTTCACCGAAGTGACGCCGCTCGACCCGAAGAATCCTTACTCGGCCACGAAGGCCGCCGCCGAACATCTGGTCAACGCCGCGCAGCACACGCACCAACTCGACACGGTGATAACGCGCTGCGGCAACAACTACGGCCCGCGCCAGTTTCCCGAAAAGCTGATTCCGCTGCTTATCTCCAACGCCCTCGAAGACCAGACGATTCCGGTCTACGGCGACGGGCGCAACGTGCGCGATTGGATTTACGTCGAAGACCACGCGCGCGCCGTCCTGCTGGCGATGATGAAGGGCGCGACCGGCGCCGTCTACAACATCGGGGCGCGCAACGAGCGGCGCAACCTTGAAGTCGTCCAGTCAATCCTGACCGCGCTCGGCAAGCCGCACTCTTTGATTCGCTTCGTCACAGACCGTCCCGGCCACGACCGTCGTTACGCGATTGACCCGTCGAAGGCCGAACGCGAACTCGATTGGCGACCCCTAGAAACGTGGGAGAGCGGCATCCGCAAAACCATCAACTGGTACGAAGAGAACGCGGAATGGATTGCCCGCGCGCGCAGCGGAGCTTACCGCGAATACTACGCGCGCCACTACGGAGCGGAAATCTTAACGTAAACCGGAAGCGCAACAGTCTTGCGCCATGAGCCGGAAGCCGTAGTTGCTCCTGACTCTTGAAGCAAGACTGTCAGGCTTCCAACTCTTGATTGTTATGAAGATTTTGGTGACGGGAGCGGGCGGGATGCTCGGTCGCGCTGTGGTCTTGCATTGCCGCGCCGCCGCGGATGAAGTCTTCGCGCACGACCATCGTAGCCTTGACATCACGGAGGCCGCGAGCATCAATGCCGTCTTCGAGCGCGAGCGACCCGCGGCGGTCATCAATTGCGCGGCGTGGACGGACGTTGACGGCTGCGAGCAAGACCCCGAACGCGCGCGGGCCGCGAACGCGCGCGGGCCGGAATTGCTGGCCGTCGCCTGCCGCCAGTCCGGCGCGCAGCTTATCACCATCTCCACCGACTATGTTTTCGACGGCGCGAAGCAAGGCTTCTACACGCAGCGCGACGACCCGCAGCCCATCAGCGTTTACGGCAAGGCCAAGCTCGAAGGCGAGCGACTCGCGCAGGCTGCTTGCGCGCGCACGAGCATCGTCCGCTCCGGCTGGATTTTCGGCCCCGGCGGGCGCAACTACCTGAGCCGCGTGATTGAACTGGCGCAAGGCGGGCAAACCTTGAAGGCCATCGGCGACGCTTACGGCACGCCGACCTACGCCGTCCACTTGGCGGCGCGGCTGCGTGAGTTGGTTGCGCTCGATTTGCCCGGCATCTATCACATCGTTAATGACGGCGCGGGCGCGAGCTTTGAAGAGTTCACGCGCGCGGCTCTCGCGGCTGCCGGAGATTTGACGACGAAGGTTGAAAGCGTCGCTATGGATTCTTTGCGGCGTCCGGCTCCGCGCCCGCGCAACTCGCGGCTGCGCTGCCTGCTCTCCGAAGCCCTCAATTTGCAGCCGCTCCCGGACTGGCGCGCAGCCCTCGCGGAGTTTGCCGCTAACTCTTCGACTGCTCCACGAGAGCAAGGCTTGACTGAAGGACAAGCATGATTGAGCTCTGCTTTATCATTTTCGTGATTCCTAAAATGATGCGCCGCCTTGCCAGAGAGCACAAACGCAGCGCGGTTGCCTGGAGTCTCATCGGCATCGGCGCGTGGCTTGGCGCGGAGGTCTTGGTCGCGTTCGGCCTGGGGATGTTCTACGGGCTCGGAGCCGCGCTCTGGGGCTGGCCGGAGCGACCGTCGCCGCTCTTCCTGCTGCTGGCATATGCCGCCGCGCTGGCTGCCGCCATCGGGAGCCTGACGCTGACGCGACGCCTTCTTTCACGCCGCAAAGAGCTTCCGTCGCCGCCTCCGCCGCCGACTTTTTAGAGCCGTCGCGCTCTGCTTCGCGCGCCGCGCCGGACGTTTATCCGGCGACCACATGGTTTGCCGCAAAGCCGCTCTCTGCTATTATGATTCGTCGTTTGCGACTGTTTTCAGCGCTTTCTTTGTGGATAAGGTTAGAAGTTTATTATGTCTCAAGATAATCGTTTGCTGCCGCTGCCCGCCGTTGACCGCGCTCTCGAACGCCCGCTCGGCGACATCGCTCAATCGAAGCCGTACGGCGTCACTCAGGCGGACACCAACATCCGCGACTATCTCTTCGTCGTGCTCAAGCGCAAGTGGCTGATTCTCGCCCTGATGCTCGTCGTAACTTCCTTAGTCACGCTTCAGATGTACCGGATGCCTTCGATTTACGAAGCCTCGACCACGATTCAGATTGAGCCGAAGCGCGCCAGCGTCCTGCAAACCGGCAAAGAGATTGTCATCAACACAGGCAACAACGGAACCGACCCCGTGTACTGGCAGACGCAACTGCGCTTGCTCGAAAACCCTGCGCTCGCGCGTCAGGTCATCAAGACTCTGGACTTGCAGAACGACGCGCGCTTCTTCGCCGGACAATCGCAGACCGATTTGATGTCGTCGCTGCGTCGTCTCTTCTCGCGCGAGAAAACGCCCGCGCAGACCGCGCCCGTCGCGCCCGTTGACGAATTGCCGGTCGTCAAGGAAGAAGACGTGAAGGGCCAGCAGTTGACGCCCGAAGAGTTGGCCCGCCTTGAGCCTTACGAAGAGACGCTCGGCGCTAATCTGGCGGTTGACCCCGTGGTCGGAACCAACCTCGTCACGCTCCGCTACAAACACACAGACCCGGAACTGGCCCAGAAGATTGTCAACACGGTGGCCGATGTCTTCGTCTATAACAACATCCAGCGCGAGACGATGGGCTCGGAAAAGAGCGCGGACGTGCTCGCCAGCAAAATCGCCGACCTGCAATTGAAGGTCAAAGCGGGCGACTCCGAAGTTCTCAACTACGCCATCAAAAATAATCTGCCGCAAACCTCAAGCCCTTCGTCGAATCTCGAAGGCGAAAAGCTGGCAATCCTGAGCCGCAATCTGCTCGACGCCGAAAACGAGCGCAAGAACCTGCAATCAATCTACGAGGCGGCGGTCAAGGAAACAGACCCCAACGCCATTCCGCTCGTGCAGGACAGCAAGCGCATCGAGATGCTGCGCGAAAAGATTGAAGACCTAGAACAGAAGCGCGCCGAGTTGTTGGTCATCTACACGCCGGAGTGGCCCGAAGTCAGAAAGATTGACGAGCAGATTAAGCCGCTCAAAGAAGCTCTGACGAAAGCCCCGCGCGAAGTTCTGTCGGCGATGAAGTCGCGCTACGAGGCTGCGGTCGCCAGAGAGAACAAGCTGCGGCAGTCCTTTAATCAACAGCGCGGCACGACGACGGCGCAGAACGTCGCCGAGATTCAGATGAGCCGCATGAAGATGGAGCTTGAGACAGACAAGCAATCGCTGGCGACGTTGATGCAGCGGCAGCGAGAGCTTGAGAACACGACCAGCGACCGCACGCCGAATAATATCACCGTGACCAACTACGGGCGGCGCGGAGAGTTGATTGGCCCGCCGCGCGTCCGCAATATTCTCATCGCGCTCTTGCTCTCTCTGGGGGCAGGCATCGGTCTGGCCTTCCTGCTCGATTACCTTGACGATACGGTCAAGTCGGTTGACGACGTTGACCGCTACATACACGTTCCGGCCCTCGCTTTGATTCCGTCGAATCGTTCGGACAAGCGCCTGCGCGGCAAGAACGCTCCCGCCGAAGGGCATGAGACGACCGCTCTGGCTTTGATTGACGACGCGCGCTCGCCCGTCGCCGAAGCTTATCGTCACTTGCGCACATCGCTCTTGCTCTCAAGCGCGGGACAGCCGCCGCGCACCATCCTCGTCACCTCCAGCCAGCCTTCCGAAGGCAAGACGACGACGGCCATCAACACCGCCGTCATGCTGGCTCAGACCGGAGCGGACGTGCTGTTGATTGATTGCGACTTGCGCCGCCCGCGCATCCACGCGCATTTCGGGATGCCCAACGGGCGCGGCGTCACCAACTACCTGTCGGGCGAATCCGACCTGGAATCCGTGATGCAGCCCTACGACAAACTGCCGAACCTGCGCTTGATGACATCCGGGCCGGTTCCGCCCAACCCCGCCGAACTGCTCGGCTCCGACGAGATGCGCAAGCTTGTCGGCGCTCTTAGCGAACGCTTCACGCACGTCGTCATTGATTCGCCGCCCGCCATCTCTTTCACGGACGCGGCGATTCTCTCCACTCTCGTTGACGGCGTGATGCTGGTCGTCCACGGCGGCAAGAGTTCGCGCGCCGTGGTGCGCCGCGCCAAGCAACAGCTTCTAGATGTCGGGGCGCATCTCTTCGGCATCGTGCTCAACAACGTCAAGCTCGAATCGCACGACTACTACTACGGCAGCTACTACGCCGACTATTACACGGACGACGAGCCGGACGCGCCCGGCTTAGTCCAGAGCCAGAAGCCTTAAAGTCAAATCATGAGAGACTTCTAACGCTTGAGACTTCAGACCTTGGACCTTGGACCTTGGACACTAGACTTTGGACTACCGAATGAGGGGCGACTTCTGCCTCATCGCGCCGGATGTCAAACTCGGCAGCGACGTGGCAATCTACAATTTCGTTAATCTCTACGGCTGCGAAATCGGCGACGGCACGAAAATCGGCTCGTTCGTCGAGATTCAAAAGGGCGCGCGCATCGGGCGCAACTGCAAGGTATCGAGCCACACTTTCATCTGCGAAGGCGTCCGCCTCGAAGACGAAGTATTCGTCGGCCACAACGTCAACTTCATTAACGACAAGTATCCGCGCGCGACCCGTCCGGGCGGCCAACTGCAAACCGAAGCCGACTGGCAGGTCTTGCCGACCATCGTGCGCCGCGGGGCGTCCATCGGCACCGGCGCGACCATCCTCGGCGGCCTCGAAATCGGGGCGCGCTCAATCGTCGGCGCGGGCTCGGTCGTCACCAAAAGCGTTCCCCCCGATTCAATCGTCGCGGGCAATCCCGCGCGAATAGTAAGAGCAGTGACGAGTGACAAGTGACGAGTGACGAGTTAAAGACAAAGACAACTGGCGAGTTAAAAGCCATTGCTTGTCATCTATCGCGCGTCTCTTTTTCTGCTCGTTTCTCGTTTCTGCTTGTCACTTGTCACTCGTCACTCGTCACTTGAAATTATGATTCCTTTCGTTGACTTGCGGGCGCAGTACGTCTCAATCAAAGCGGAGATTGACGAAGCGATAGCGCGCGTGCTTGAGACGACCGCCTTTATCCTGGGCCGCGAGGTTGAGGCTTTCGAGGCGGCGTTCGCCGAATATGTCGGGGCGCGGTTTTGCGTCGGGCTGAACAGCGGGACGGCTGCCGTGCAGTTGGCCGTCACGGCCTGCGGCCTCGGCGCGGGCGACGAAGTGATCGTTCCCGCCAACACTTTCTTCGCCACCGCCGAAGGCGTCTCCACCGCCGGGACCACGCCCGTCTTCGTTGATTGCGATTCCATCTCTTACAACCTGGACCCGGCAGCAATCGAAGCCGCCATCACCGAGCGCACGCGCGCCATCATGCCCGTCCATCTCTACGGGCAGGCGGCTGACCTTGATGCTATCTTCGAGATTGCCGCGCGCCGCAACCTGCTCGTCATCGAAGACGCGGCGCAGGCCCACGGCAGTCGCTATAAAGAAAGGCGCGTCGGCGCGCTCGCTCAAGCCGGTTGCTTCAGTTTTTATCCGGGCAAGAATTTGGGCGCGTACGGCGAGGGCGGCGCGGTCGTGACCAACGATGCGGACGTTGCGCGCCGCGTGCGCTTGCTGCGCGACCACGGCTCCGAGCAGAAGTACCGGCACGAAATCATCGGCTATAACTTTCGCCTCGAAGGCATTCAGGGCGCAGTCCTCAATGTGAAGCTGCGCCACCTTGACAAGTGGAACGACCTGCGCCGCGCCCACGCCGCGCGCTACGATGAACTGCTCGCGTCAAGCTCCCTCGTCGTCACCCCGCGCGAGATGCCCTACGCGCGCCACATCTATCATCTCTACGTCGTGCAGACGAATGAGCGTGACGCGCTCCAACACAAGCTAAACGAAGCGGGCGTGCAGACGGGCATTCACTATCCAATCCCGATTCACCTGCAACCGGCCTACGCTTTTCTCGGTCACAAGGCGGGCGACTTTCCAGAAGCCGAGCGGCAGGCGCGGCGCGTGTTGTCGCTGCCGATGTTTCCCGAACTGACGGACGAGCAGATTGAGCGAGTGGCGAAAGTCATTAACAACCTATGAGCGTGACAACCATCGGTGTCATCGGCTGCGGCTACTGGGGGCCGAACCTGCTGCGCAACTTCGCGGAGAACGAGGGGGCGCGGCTGCGCTGGATGTGTGACTTGGACGCGAAGCGTTTGGAGGCTCTCAAGCGCCGTTATCCTTTAGCCGAGACGACGCGCGATTACAAGCGGCTGCTAACCGACACGGAGCTTGAAGCCGTCGTCATCGCCACGCCCGTCGCCACGCATTACAACTTCGCGCGCGAAGCCTTGCTGGCGGGCAAACACGTCCTCATCGAAAAGCCCTTCACGGCGAGCGTGCGCGAGGCCGAAGAGTTAATCGAACTGGCCACGAGCGCGGGCCTGACGCTGATGGTTGACCACACGTTCATCTACACGGGCGCGGTGCGCAAGATTAAGGAGATTGTCGAGAGCGGGGAACTCGGCGAGTTGCTCTACTTCGATTCGACGCGCATCAACCTTGGGCTCTTTCAGCACGACATCAACGTCGTCTGGGACTTGGCTCCGCACGACCTCTCGATTATGGACTACATCCTCAATCGTCAGGCGAGCGCGCTCTCCGCGACCGGCAGTTGCCACATCGAGCGCGGCATCGAAAACATCGCCTACGTGATGCTCAAGTTCACGGACGAGTTTATCGCGCACTTTCATTTCAACTGGCTCTCGCCCGTCAAGATTCGCCGCACGCTGATTGCCGGGAGCCGCAAGATGGTGGTCTATGACGACATCGAGCCGACCGAAAAAATCCGCGTCTACGATAGCGGCGTGACGATGAATAGACGCGCCGACGATGTAGACCGCGAGGACGAGTATAAGACGCTGGTCAGCTATCGAACGGGCGACGTGTGGGTCCCGAAGCTGGACACGACCGAAGCCCTCCGCTACGTCTGTCAGGAATTTCTCTCCGCCATCCGCGAAGCGAGGCCGCCCCTCACGGACGCGGACTCGGGCCTGCGCGTCGTCCGCCTGCTCGAAGCCGCGCAGCAATCAATCAATCAAGGCGGGCGACTGGTAGAGTTGTAAAAGCTAAGAGCGTAGAGTTGTAAACAAAGAGAGCGCGCCTGTCGTTTGTCATGCGCGCTGTCGTTGAACTTGAAAGAGCGAAGCCTTCATCGCTTGCCACTGCTGGCAAGCGATGAAGGCTTCGCTCTTTGTGCGCCGTCGCTCTGCGCGTTAGGGAATTAACGCGCCGATGACGGGAATGTCGCCGGTCGTGCCGAGGTTGATAATGCTGACGGTGTTCGTGGCGCTGTTGATGATGTAGAAGTTGGCTTCCGCTTCGCGCCAGATGGCGATGTCGAACTTGCCGTCTCCATCATAGTCTGCGGCCACGGGCTTATCAGCAGCGTTGCCCCAGTTGGTGACTGTGGAGCCGCCGGTGCTCTTCTTGACGTACCAATTGCCGTCCGACGGGCGGAAGACCGCGATGTCCGACTTCTGGTCGCCGTCGTAGTCTCCCGGCACGGCCTTGTCACCGGAGTTGCCCCAGCTTGTGACTGTGGAACCGCCCGTGCTCTTGAGGACGTACCAGTTACCTTCCGAGGGACGGAAGACTGCGATGTCTGCCTTGCCGTCGCCGTCGTAGTCCGAAGGAACGAGCGTGTCGGTCGGGTTGCCCCATCCCTGAACGCTGCTGCCGCCGGTGCTCTTCTTGACGTACCAGTTGCCGTCCGACGGACGGAAGACTGCGACATCGGTTTTGCCGTCGCCGTCGTAGTCTGCGGGGACGGGCTTGTCGCCCGACTGTCCCCAACCGACGATTGTGACGGTGGGGCCGTTGCTGTTGAGGATGTACCAGTTGCCCTCGCTCTCGCGGAAGGTGGCGAAGTCGCCGCGACCATCGCCGTCGTAGTCGCCGTAGACCACCTTGTCCGTGCCGAGTCCCCAGGGCAGCGAGAACGCCGTGTTGGTCGCGCTGTTGCGGACGTACCACTTGCCTTCCGACGGGCGGAAGATGATGGCGTCCGTCTTGCCGTCGCCGTCGAAGTCAGCCGGATGGCGAACCGTTATCGGCGGGATGACGGGCGAGCAGGATGAGCCGGTCGTGATTTGAATGCTGTCGATGCGAACGCCAGCCACGCCGACTGCGACCGCGCTGGTGTCGTCGCCGCGCTTCCACTTCAACTTGATTAACTGACCGTTGGCGGCGGCAGGCAAGTTGACGACGGTCGTGACGTAATCGGGAGCGGCGGTTGTGCCAGCCGATGTGCCTGACCAGACCGCGCGGCCTGACAGCGGGCTGCTGAAGCCCGTGCTCATCGTCTTGTTGTAGCCGTTGCTGGCGAAGCTGCCGCCAGCGGTCACGATGTCTTGGAACGCCCCGCCCGCGACGCCCGGAATCGCAATCTCCAGGACCATGCCGTCGAAGGCCGTCGAAGGCGTCGTGCTGCTGAACTCAAGGTTGAAGAGATTGCGGAAGGTCAACTGCGCCGAAGCGGAACTGACCGGGATGTCGGGCGTGACAATCTCGCTCGTCGCCACGGTCGTCACTTCGTTCGAGAACGCGTCGTTGGGCGCGCTGCTCGGCGTCGTGGTTGAAGTCACCCAGTCGGCCAAAGTGCCTGTGTGCGCAGTCGTCCAGCTTGCGGGCAAGGCCGGAGCAGTCACGCCGTCAAACGCCTGCGTGAAGCCGACTATGGGTTGGCCGATGCTGAGATTGAAGGTCTGCGACGGCACGACGGGGCCGATGCTGCTGTTGATGTCAACGGGAATGACGAGCGCCGCGCCGCAGGGCGTGGCCGCCGGAACGGTGTAGGGAATCGTCATCGTGACGGTCGCGCCGCCGGCGATGCTGCCGTAGTTGACGGTCGTGCCAGCAACGGTCGCAGTCACGCCCGTGGCCGTCGAGCCGAGCGGGTTATTGATGGGAACGCTGAGCGCAATCGTTTCGCCCGGATCGGCGAAGCCGTTGTTGTTGCCGCCCGCGTCCGAGAAGGTCACTGTGCCGAGCACGAGGTTCGGCGTCAGGAACGATTCGGTGACGGTCGAAGTCCCGGTCACGGAAGCGCCGAAGCCGAGGCCGCGCGTGGCAAAGCCAGCCCAGATGTCGTCAACATCATTGCCGCCAAAGCCTGCGTTATCGGCGGCGATGATTGAGTCGCGCGCCTGCACCAGCGTTGGGCTTGCCACGTCTAACTTCATCGCGTCCGTGACGATTTGCAGAGCGCGTTGATTGCCCACGGCCCAACCCAGACGGTTAATCATGCGGGCGCGCACTTCGAGCAACATCATGCACCAGATTTCGCCGATGTTGTGGACTTCAGCCGCGCCGTTGTTGGCGGTGAAGTTGAGCGGGCTTTCAGTGAAAGCGCCGTCGGTGGTGTTGACTTTCGCCGGGTCTATGTCGGCGAAGGTCAAAGGATAATGCGGCTTGCCGTTTGTGCCGACGGTGGTTTTGACGGCGTAGGGAAAGCGGCGAATGCCGTAGTAAGAATTGTCGGTCCCGAGGGATCCGAGTTGGAGCGTCGCGTAAGCGCCGGACGCATAGAGGCCGTTGACATTTTCGCCTGCGGTCGAGAGGATGCAGCGGGCGTAAAAGTCAGACCAGCCTTCGCCCATGCCGCCCGCCTGCGCTGTCAGTAGACCCGCAGCGTTGGCGTGGAGGCGATTCGACGTGCCGTGCGTCATTTCGTGAATGAATATTTCGGCGTCAATGTCGCCGTCACGGTCGGGCGTCGGGCCGGTGAAAATGTACATCTGCATGCGCGGCAGCGTGCCGTCGGCAGCGGTCGAGAAGTTGGCATTGTTCGTGCCTGAAGAATCCTGCGCTTCGGCCCGCACGAAGTCGTTGCCGAGGCCGCCGCGACCATAGTTGTTGGTCTGGAAGTTTCTGGCCTGTTCGGTAAAGCCGAGATTGTAAACACGGTCGTGATAACGATTCGTCCAGAAGAAGATGTTGGTCACGATGCCGTTGCGATAGGCCGTTCCGGTCGGAGCATCGCCGGGGGCGGGGATGCCGGGAGCCGGATTATAGACGAAGGAGAGAACGCGGCCCGTGCCGACGGCGCGAGTTCCGGCGTCAATGCCGTTGGTGCCGTCAACGTCCAAGCCAGCGTCAACGTTGTTGCCGGTGGTGGTGACATTGCCTGCGCCGTCCGCCAGCCAGGGGTCGCTGCTGAAAGGCTGTGCGGCGGGCATTTCGTTGATGACGGTCACGTCCGTGCGCGCGATGGCCGCGCCCTGCGCGCCGGAGCCGGGCAGCGCCGTTGACGGAGAAAACGGAGCCGGGCTGTCATCGTTATAAATGTTGTAGGTGACGCTCTGCGTCTGTTCGGCGCGGATGTTCTTGCGCCAGAGCATCTGCCCGTCGTTGGCGTCAACGAGAATGTAGTAGTCCGCGTCCTTGCTCCAGAGCGTCATCGAGTAGGCGAGCGTCGCCACTCCCGGCTCTGTGTAGAAATAAACGAGGTCGGCCTTGATGTTCTCATCGAACGGGCCTTTCGACAGGATGGTCGCGCGACCGCTGTCGGAAACGGATTGAGCGCTCACGGCGGACGCGCTCGTGTCAACGCCGACGGCTTTGGCCGCCGAGACAGCCGCATCGGCGGCGCTCATTCCCGGCTTCGTCTGCAACGCTGCGTAATCGAGTCCGGGCGCGAGGTTGCCTGTGGTGCGCGCAATCTCGCCCTCTTTGGTCAGGGCCGCGCGGACGTAGCCCTGAAAGACGGGGATGCCGCCAACGCGCTGTTCATACTCGACCCATGAGAGATTGCCCGCCGGGTTGGTGTAGTCGGCGACGCTGACAAGCTGCGCGATTTGGCTGGCCGTTAGGCCGTAGAGTTCGTTGTTCTCGGCGAGAAAGCCGCGAAAGATTGCTTCGTGCGCGTCCGCGCTCGGGGCCGTCAAAAAGCCTTTGGAGGTCGGCGCGAGGCCCACGATTTCAGGAGCATTGCCGGCCGGATTCATCTCGATGCGCAATCCGTTGACGCGCGCGGCCAAGCTTTGGCTCGCCTGCTCCATGCTCTGACCGAAACGAGCGGCGGAAGATTGAGCTTTGCGACTCGCCTGCTGGCGCAAGCTCGCCAGCTTCGTCTGGCTCTTGCTCGATTTGTCGTCAAAGCGGATGTCGTAGTTTTCAAGGGCCGGATGATAGACAATGCTCTTGCCGGAGGTTGGTCCGGTCTGCTTGGCGGCCTGCGTGCGGAATGGCGCGGGCATCACAAACATCGCGCCGAGCAAGGCCACGGCGACGACGATGAGCAGCCATCCTTTTCTCTTCTTCAAATTTAACTTCATGCAGTTAGGCCCTCCTTAGGCCTAAAGCTGGTTGGGGAACGATAAGGGGAACAGAGCTTGCCGCTCGCGCAAAGCGAGGATGAAGGACATCCGCCAAGATTACTTGCGCAAAAGTCTCTTTTCCGGTTTCGCCGGCAGATTGCTCCGCCGACAAAATCGCCGTGGCTCTGACTTGTTGATGATTTACTCGGAAACCGACGAATTACAATAATCCGCTGTGTGCGACGAAAGTCCGGCGGACTCCGGCGCGCGGTCGAAGGTTGAAAGGGCACCGCCTCAAGGAGGACAAAAACGTGATTCGTCTTCGTTGAGGGCAGACAATACCTACAGCAACTTTTTCAGGAGTCCGGCTGGTAAGAAATAAGACAGCGGCGCGCTCTTACCGTGATACTGGGATTGCTGGATTAGTCTTCCCACACGCCGACATTATGGATTGGTCGCTTAGGCGGAAGGCGCGGGGGACATCTCATTCTGAAAATGCTCGCGCAGTATAGGTGTGGAATATTACGAAGTCAAATAGTTTTAAGATTTCAGGAGCAGGATGAGCAGGATGCGCCGAATTTTTTAAACGACGTGGCCGGGCCAGCTTGAGCGGCGGCGGTCCGGCCACGCACAGCAGATGTTAGATTGTTCCCCATCGCACTTTGCCGACGACGGGCGCGTCTTTTGCGGCGAGGGCTGCCTGCTCGGCCTGCGCCATTTCCATGTCGTGCTCGACCATCAGGCGCACCAACTCCTTGAAACTCACCTTCGGTTCCCATCCCAGTTTCTCTTTCGCCTTGCTGGCATCGCCGAGCAGCAGGTCAACTTCGGTCGGGCGATAATAGCGCGGGTCAATGTCAACGTGCTTTTGCCAGTCAACATCCAGCAGGCCGAAGGCTTCGTCCAGAAATTCTCTGACCGAGTGGGTTTCGCCCGTGGCGATAACAAAGTCGTCGGGTTCGTCTGCCTGCATCATCAGCCACATCGCCTCAACGTAGTCGCCCGCGTAGCCCCAATCGCGGCGCGCGTCGAGGTTGCCAAGGTAGAGCTTGTCCTGAAGGCCGAGCTTGATGCGCGTGGCGGCGCGCGTAATCTTGCGCGAGACGAAGGTTTCGCCACGGCGCTCCGATTCGTGATTGAAGAGAATGCCGTTGCAGGCGAAGAGGTCGTAAGACTCGCGGTAGTTGACCGTGATGTAATAGGCGTAAGCCTTGGCGCAGCCGTAGGGCGAGCGCGGGTAGAAGGGCGTGCGCTCGGTTTGTGGCGTCTCCAAGACCTTGCCGTACAACTCGGACGAAGAGGCTTGGTAGAACTTCGGCTTGATGCCCGTCTCGCGGATGGCTTCGAGGATGCGCACCGTGCCGAGCCCCGTCACTTCCGCCGTATATTCCGGCACGTCGAAGCTGACGCGGACGTGGCTCTGCGCGCCGAGGTTATAAATCTCGTCGGGCTGCGTTTGTCTGAGAACAGTGTTGAGCGAACTGGAATCATTGAGGTCGCCGTAGACGAGCCGCAGCCGCGTCCCCTTCTCGTGCGGGTCCTGGTAGAGATGGTCAATGCGGTCTGTGTTGAAGGAGGACGAGCGACGGATGATGCCGTACACTTCGTAGTCCTTCTTCAGCAGCAACTCCGTCAGGAACGAGCCGTCCTGCCCTGTGATTCCGGTGATGAGAGCGCGTTTGGTCATAAATAATCAAGGTTCCTATCGAGCGCGTAATTTGCGGAAGTCTTGTTTGAGCCGCTCGCGTTGTCGCGGGCCGTGGTCAAGCGGTCGAGCCACAGGAAAACCGGGCGGCGCTTCCGAACCGCATACCATAAACGAGATGAAGCCTTCGAGCAAGCAGCCGACTTCGCGCGGGCCGGAATTGCGAAATTGACAGCCGGAGAAAATAGAACGATATTCAACCTTTCCCGGTTTGAAGGCTCGCGGCTCTCGCTGTTGATGCGAGTTAGCGCGAGCAGCGCGGGCGCGCATTGGAAGCTACACAAATAAGGAGTCCACATGACGAAAGAAGGTTCTGCGAAGCTAACGTTTGTGCTGTCAATTATCGCGGCGGTTCTGGCGTTCTCTGCCGCGCTCATCGCGTATGTGCGGAAGGGCGATGTCAATATCTCGCTGGTAGCGGCGGGCGTCTTCCTGCTGGCCTTCGGCTTCGGGGCGCGCAGCCGGATGACGCAGGGCAAGTAAGTTTGACTTAAAGCCGCGAGCAGCTTGAACGCCGCGAGCGGCTAACTCCGGCAGGCTCGCTCTACTACACAAGGAGCGAGAGCGCGCTTCTCATCATTCACAGCAGCAACAGCAGCGCGAGCGCGGCGGCCCGGACGCATTACAGAGACATGCAGCACACTCCTTACTTCTCCGTCGTTATCCCGACCTACAATCGCGCGCATCTCATCCGCAAGACCATCGAATCGGTTCTCGCGCAGCAAGACGGCGACTTTGAAGTCATCGTCGTTGACGACGGCAGCCGCGACAACACGGAGGCGGTCGTCCGCTCCATCGAGGACGAGCGCCTGGCTTACCACAAAAAAGAGAACGCCGAGCGGGCGGCGGCGCGCAACTACGGCGCAAGGCTGGCGCGCGGTCGTTACCTCAACTTCTTCGACTCCGACGACCTGCTCTACCCAAACCATCTACAGGCGGCGCGTCGCTTAATCGAGCAGCACAACGAGCCGGAAATTTTTCATCTGGGCTTTGAGATGAAGGACGCGGCGGGGCGTCTGCTCTACCGCGTTGATGCGATGAAGGGAAACCTCAACGAGCAACTGCCGCGCGGCAATCTGTTGAGTTGCAACGGCGTCTTCCTGCGCGCGGATGTGGCGCGCGAGTTTCCGTTCAACGAAGACCGCGGGCTTTCCGCTTCCGAAGATTGGGAACTGTGGCTGCGCCTCGCCAGTCGCTTTCACATTCACTACTCGAACGAGGTCACGTCCGTCATCGTCAACCACGACGAGCGCAGCGTCTTGACCGTCAACGAAGCGGCGCTCTTGAAGCGCATGAACCTGACGCTCAAGTATCTTTTCGAGGATGAGGCGTTCGTCCGAAAATATGGCGACAAGCGGCGCGTCATCGAAAACGAGTTTTTGTCATACATCGCCCTGCATCTGGCGATGAGCGGCGAGGCGAGGCGCGCGTGCAGGCACTTGAAGGATTCCGTCCGCGTGCTGCCGTCTTCGGTCTTTCGGCGCAGATTTCTGGCGGCGGTCAAGCACATCATTTTAAACTCGCGGAAAAGTATAATATAGTGTTGATTCACCCGAACCGTTAAAGAGCCCGTCAATTCCTAAAGCTTAAGAGAGAACGTTGAGAGCGCGATTGCCGGCAAGGCGGCGAGCCTCGTTGCCGAAGGGCGCGCGAGATTGAGAATGAAGACAACAGCAACAGCAGAGTTTCCTTACAAGCGTGTGGTCGTCACAGGCGGCGCGGGCTTTCTCGGTCGCTACCTCGTCGCGCGACTGCGCGACCTGCCGAACGTCGAAGTCTCCGTTCCGCGCAGCCATGAGTATGACCTGACCAAGGCCGAGGCGATTGTTCGCATGCTCGACAACGCGGAGCCGGACATGGTGATTCATCTGGCGGCGGTCGTCGGCGGCATCGGCGCCAATCAAAAGAATCCGGGCCGCTTCTTCTACGAGAACTTGATGATGGGAACGCAACTCATCGAGCAATCGAGGCTCCGCGGCGTGCGCAAGTTCGTCGCGCTCGGAACGGTTTGCGCGTACCCGAAATTCACGCCCGTGCCTTTCAAGGAAGACGACATCTGGAACGGCTACCCGGAAGAGACGAACGCGCCCTACGGGCTGGCGAAAAAGATGATGCTCGTGCAGGCCCAGAGCTATCGCGAGCAGTACGACTACAACACAATCTTTCTGCTGCCCGCGAATCTCTACGGCCCCGGCGACAATTTCGACCTTGAGACTTCGCACGTTATCCCGGCCCTGATTCGCAAGTGCGTCGAGGCCGAGCGCGCCGGCGCTCCCTTCATAGAGGCTTGGGGTTCGGGCGGCGTCTCGCGCGAATTTTTGTACGTCGAAGATTGCGCCGACGGCATCATCCGCGCGGCCCGCGACTACAACGACAGCGACCCCGTTAACCTCGGCAACGGGCGCGAGGTGATGATTCGTGAACTGGTCGAAATGATTGTCAAACTGACTGGCTTCAAGGGCGAAATCCGCTGGCAGCCAAGCCGCCCCGACGGGCAGCCGCGCCGCCAACTGGATGTTACGCGCGCCTTCGAGCGATTCGGCTTCCGCGCCCAAACCTCGCTCGAAGACGGCTTGCAGCGCACCATCGAGTGGTACAAGAAGGAAGGGAGCAGGGGTTAGGGATTGGGGGAAAGGGGTTGGGGAAGACAAAAATCAAGTTGAGAGTATCGCTTCTCGTCTTTAGTTTTCCCCAACCCCTTTCCCCGTTCCCCAACCCCCGTTTCCCAAACGTATGTTTCCGAAAATCAGCATCGTCACGCCCTCGTTCAATCAGGGGAAATTTCTTGAGCAGACGATTCAGTCGGTGCTCAATCAGAACTATGAGCGGTTGGAGCACATCATCATTGACGGCGGCAGCACGGACGAGAGCGTGGAGATTATACGTCGTTACGAAGACCGTCTTGCTTACTGGACGAGCGAGCCGGATAGAGGGCAGGTGCATGCCATCAACAAAGGCTTGGAGCGCGTGACGGGCGACATCGTTGCTTATCTCAACTCGGACGACCTCTATCTGCCGGGAGCGTTTGCGGCGGTCGTCGAGCATTTCAACAGCAATCCTGAGTGCGAGTGGCTGTGCGGCGAGACGATGATGTTCGGCGAGGCGGGGCATCGCACGGAGTTGTTGAAGACGGAGGTGCCTAAGTCCGCCGCGCACGCTCTCTCGTGGGCTTATCAGGCTCCGCAGCCGGGCATGTTCTGGAAGCGCGAGTTGGTGCAGCCGGGGTTCGATGAGAAGTGGAACTACGTGTTCGACCACGAACTCTACGTGCGGCTCTTGCTGGCCGGGCATAAGTGCGAACTCCTGCCCGTGCCTGTCGCCGCTTATCGCCTGCACGGGACGAGCAAGACCGTGGCCGAATCCGAAGGCTTCGATAAAGAGTTTGACGCCATCGCAGATATTTACGAAGGACAGTTGAAGGGCGCGGGACGACGCTGGTGCGCGGCGACGAGTTCGTTGCGCCGCTCATATTTCGCCAGCCGTGGCGGGCGCGTCAAAGAGGCCGGACGCTGGCTCTTGAAAGCCCTCGTCACGCATCCCGAAAGCGTCTGCCGCCGTCCCTTCTGGGGCTGCACGCGCCAACTTCTGCGCAGCAGTTTTACAAGCCTGAGCCGCGCCAGTCGTAGCTCAGGTTAAGAGCGACGGATGAGGGAAAGGCTTTTGAGATTTTCCGCGTCGCCAAAACGGCGGAGTCGTCGCCGCCAGTCATTCGTCAGTCATTCGTCAGTCGCTTGTTAAATTAACGCTCTGCTTTTGCCGTCCCTGCTTTTCCCCTTTTTGAGGTTTGAGGTTTGACTCGTCTGCCGCCGCGCACGCTCTATCTTTGTTACTTCGGCTTGCGGGAGCCGTTGGTGCAGACGCAGGTGTTGCCTTACCTGCGCGAACTGGTCGCGGGCGGAATCGAAGTCTTCCTGTTGACCTTCGAGCCGCGACTCGCGGACGGTTGGAAGCCGGAAGAGTTAGAGTCGGAGCGCGAGCGTCTGGCCGGTGAAGGCATACGCTGGTTTCAACTGCCGTATCACAAGCGGCCAAGCGTTCCGGCGACCGCTTACGATATAGCGCAGGGAGCGCGCATGGCGGCGCGTCTGGCGCGGCGACACAAGATTGATGTCCTGCACGCGCGCGCGCACATTCCGCTGGCGATGGCTCTGCTGGCGCGACGCCTGATAAAGTTTCGCCTCGTCTTTGACATACGCGGATTGATGGCCGAAGAGTATGCGGACGCGGGCGTGTGGCGGGAGCAGTCCGCGCCGTTTCGCGCCGTCAAGCGATTGGAACGCGCCGGGATTCGCAAGGCAGACCAACTCGTCGTGTTGACAAGGAAGATGCGCGACTGGCTCGTTGAGCGCAAGTTGAAGAGCGCGTCGCAGATTGAAGTGATTCCGTGCTGCGTTGACTTTTCGCGCTTCGATGAGAGCGTTGCTATTGAGCGGCAGGCGACGGAGGCGACGCGCTTTGAAGTCGTGTACGCGGGTTCCGTGACGGGGCTTTACCTGCTCGAAGAGATGGCGCGTTTCTTTCTTCAGATACAAGCGCGGCGCGCGGGCGCGTTTCTCAGAATCATGACTCATTCGTCGAGCGAAGCGGCGCGAGCGCGCTTGTTAAGCGTCGGGTTAAAGGCGGAAGACTTTTGGGTCGGTCGGGTCGCGCCGTCTGAAGTGCCAGTCTATCTGAGGCAAGCGCGTTTGGGCTTGTCGTTTCGCAAGCGGACGTTTTCGCAGATAGCGGCTTCGCCGACGAAGGCGCCGGAGTATCTGGCGGCGGGGCTGCCGGTCGTGTGCAACGCGGGCATCGGCGACATGGACGAGTTGTTGCGCGACGAGCGTGTCGGCGTGGTCGTCGAATCGTTGACGGATGAAGGGTTGGCTGAAGCCGCCGCGCACGCTTTGGCTCTGGCGGACGAGGCGGCGATAGCGGCGCGCTGCGTCGCGGCGGCGCGCAAGCATTTCGATTTGAGCAAGGTGGGCGGGGCGCGTTATCGCAGCCTTTACGGGCGTCTCGAAGAGCAGGAGGGAACGAGCGGGGAGCTTTCAAAAATAGCGCTTAAAGCGAGGTGAAACGATGGAACTCAGTTCAATCTTGTTCGCATTCTGCTTGCTCTCGGCGGGAATCTGGCTCATCTTCACAATCAATGGCGACTTTAAAGAGAAACAAAGGCAGGGACAGAGATTGGCGGCAAGCGCGCCCGTCAAGCGTTTGCCCGCCGCGCGCCCCGCTGCCGCTACTGCCCGCGCCGCGACGGGCAGAGCCATGACAAACGCGCGACAGCTTTCGCCTGCGCCGACGGTCGAGTCGCCGCGCGCTGCTGTGGCTCCGGCCAAGGTTGAGCAGGCGGGAGCGATAGACCCGTTTCAGCTTTTGAACACGGCGGTCATGCGCGAGACGTTCGAGCGCTTCACGCGCGAATTGTAGCCGGAGAAATTCAAACAATGCCGCACGGGATAGCTGAGCTTTCATCGTCGCGCGCCGCGCGCGGCTCTCACGCTCTGCCAGCATGAAGGTCTTAGCTCTAGCCTCATATCCGGTCGAAGCGGCGGCCACCCGTTATCGTCTCGCGCAGTTTGTCGAGCCGCTGGCCGCGCGCGGCATCCAACTGGACGTGCGCCCCTTCCTTGACGCTCGCCTCTTCGCTTCGCTCTATCGCCGCAACCAACTGCCGCGCGTCGCCCTTGGGTTGGCCGCCGCCGCGCTCCGGCGCGTCATGGACACCGTGGCGGCGCGTTCCGCAGACGTGCTGCTGGTGCAGCGCGAGGCGATGTTGTTTGGCCCGCCCGTCGTCGAATGGCTGGCGGCTCGCCTTGGCAATCGCCCGCTGGTTCTCGATTTGGACGATGCTACCTATGTCTCCTATACTAGCCCGACGTATGGACGCGCAGGCAGTTGGCTGAAGTGGTTTAGCAAGACCGATGACCTCATCGGTTGGGCGCGGGTCGTGACGTGCGGCAATCGTTCCATCGCCGAGTATGTGGAAAGCAAGGGGGGACACGCGCGGATTATCCCGACGGTCGTTGACACGGAGCGTTTTCGGCCACGCGACCGCCAAGACGGCGACGCCGCAGTCGCGCCCGTGCTCGGCTGGATTGGCACGCATTCGACCTTTCCATACCTTGAATCCATCTTCCCGGCCTTGCAGGAGTTGGCCCGCTCGCACTCGTTCAAGCTGAAAATCGTCGGCTCAGGGCGCGCTGGTGTGAAGCTCGCGGGCGTCGAGGTGGAGAATCTGGACTGGAATCTGGAACGCGAAATCGCGGACTTTCAGTCGTTCGACATAGGGCTGTATCCGATCAACGCCGCGCTCTACGCGGACAAGTGGGCGGCGGGCAAGTCTGGCTTCAAGGCGATTCAATACATGGCGGTCGGCATTCCCTACATCGCCACGCCGGTCGGAGCCAGCGCAGAAATCGGAGCGGAAGGCGTCACACATTTTTCGGCTTCGACGCTTGATGAGTGGAGCGCGCGGCTCCATCTGTTATTGACGGACGAAGAGCGTAGAGCGGCGATGGGCGAGGCCGGACGCCGCCACGCCCTCGAACACTATACGGTCCCGCAGCAGGCCGATAAACTCGCCGCCGCCCTGCGCGAAGCAGCGGTAAAGTGAGACGCGGGGACGCGGCGACGCGGAGATGAAGCCGCAAGCGCGGGCGCAGGAAGCGTATGGAAGTGGAAACGCAAAGCACATCGGACGAAGATGCAGCGACGGCGGAGTCGGCTCTTAATCGCCGCGTCGCCGCGTCGCCGCGTCACCGCGTCGAGGCAGAGCCGCGTCGTCGCGGCTCTGCCTCGCGGCTCAGGCTCGCGGCTCTCTTGTTCGTGGCCGTGCTGCCGTCGTTTCTCAAGCGTCCGTGCTATCGCCTCTTCTTTCGTTATCGCATCGGCCAGCGCGTCCGCATCGGCTTGAGCATTTTGGACGCGGGCGAGTGTGTGATTGAAGACGACGTGCGGATTGGTCATTTCAACGTCGTCATCGGGGTCGGGCGTTTGAGCATCGGCGACCACGCGCGCATCGGCCATTTGAACATCCTGCGCGGCGGCGATGAGATACGGCTTGGGCGTTACTCGGAAATCATTCGCTTGAACGAAATCAACTCGATTCCTGAGCCGGATGTCGTCAACGCGGTCGAGCCGCGCTTTCTGCTCGGCGCGGGCAGCGTCTTGACGGCGAGCCATAAGATAGACTTTACAGACCGCGTTGAGATTGGCCGCCGCTCCATCCTCGGCGGGCGCAACTCGTCGCTCTGGACGCATAATCGCCAGCGCACGCGCCCCATCGAAATCGGCTCGTTCGTCTACATCGGCTCGGAGATTCGCGTCGCGCCGGGCGGCTCAATTCCGTCGCGCTCAATCGTCGGCATCGGGGCTGTCGTCACAAGTCGCCTGACGGAAGAGAATCATCTCATCGGCGGCGTCCCCGCCAGGCTGATTAAAGAGTTGAGCGAGGAAGACAAGTTTCTCATCGAATACAAGACGCGCCCCGATTTGCCCGATGACGTGTGACGCGCCTTGCCCGTTGCGCGACCGGCTGCCGGAACGCTCAACGCTCAACGCCGACACGATGAACGATGAACGATGAATAGCCTGCTTATCATTTTAGCCGTCGCACTGTGCGCCGCCGTCTCGGTTCTTGTGCCGACTTACGGCGCGCCCGCCGTCGGCTTGTGTGTTGTGCTGGCGACCGCGACGGGCTTCATCATCAGCCGCGTGAAAGAGGACGGCCCGTTTCTGCTGCGCGTCTTCATCGGCGGGCTGCTGGTCAGGATGCTGATCGGAACGCTGATTTACTTCTTCAGCGCGCAGAGCTTCTTCGGCGGCGACGCTTTGACCTATGACCTCTATGGCAGCTACATGCTGAAGGTCATGCAGGGCGAAAAGTATTACCAGTTTTACGTTGACCTCTTCGCCGGAGCCGAAGGCGGCAGCGGTTGGGGCATGCTCTACTACGTCGCCAGCATCTACAGGCTGGTCGGCCAGAACATGCTCGCCGTCCAACTCGTCAACTCCATTATGGGCGCCGCCACCGCTCCGATTATCTACCTCTGCGCGAAACAGATTTTCGGCAACCAGCGCGTCTCTCGTCTCGCCGCCCTGCTCGTGGCCTTTTTCCCTTCGCTGGTCTTGTGGTCGGCTCAAGGGTTAAAGGACGGGCCGATTATCTTCCTGCTTTCGTTTGCGATGCTGGCGACCTTGAAGCTCGGAGAAAAGTTAAGCCTGAAATACATCGTGTTGTTGGTGGGCACGCTGTTCGCGTTGCTCAGTTTGCGCTTCTACATTTTTTACATGGTGGCGGCGGCCATCGCCGGGGCTTTCGTCATCGGGATGCGCGAGGCGACGGCGCGCAATTTCCTGCGCCAGTTTGTTGTCATCATCTTCCTGGGGTTGGGGCTGACTTACTTGGGCGTGACGCGCGTGTCGAATACTCAGCTTGAGAATTTCGCTAACCTGCAAGCCGTCCAGCGCAGCCGCTCAGACCTCGCCACTTCCGCCAACTCCGGCTTTGGCAAGGACGTTGACGTGTCCACCACCTCCGGGGCCATCGCAGCCATTCCCATCGGCCTCGTCTATCTTTTGTTCGCTCCGTTCCCCTGGCAGTTGGCGAGCTTGCGGCAGATTGTGACGCTGCCGGAGATGTTGATCTGGTGGTCTGTCTTTCCGATGTTGGTCTTGGGCCTCTGGTTTTCGGTCAAGTTCAAGCTGCGGCGGATTTCGCCGATTCTGATTTTCACGACGATGCTGACGCTCGCCTATTCCGTCTTTCAAGGCAACGTCGGCACGGCTTATCGCCAGCGGGCGCAAATTCTGGTCTTCTATTTCATGTTCGTCGCCGTCGGCATCGTGTTGATGAAGGAGAAGCGCGAAGACAGCAAGCGGCAGCAAGCGGCGGCCAGAGAGCGGCAACGCAAACGGCCTCAACAACGCCACCAGCAACCTTACGTTTGGACAGACGAACAGAGGGAAGCGGAAGCGAGCAGGGAAGAAAGGCAAGAGACGAAAGCGTAGCCGCTTTTGAAAGCTCAAGCTTGCTTGACAGCGCGAAGCGTCGTCCGTGCTTTTGAAAGCAGCGAATCGTCAAAAGGGTATTTGCAGATGTGTGGCATCGTCGGCATTGTCGGTCAGGAAAATCAGCGCGCGGATGAATCTCTGCTCGCGCGGATGTGCGAGGCGATTCACCATCGCGGGCCTGACGAAGACGGCTTTTACAGAAACAACTCGGTCGGCCTTGCGATGCGACGGCTCGCTATCATCGACCTCAAAGGCGGGCAGCAGCCGATTCATAACGAAGATCGTTCGGCGTGGATTGTCTTCAACGGCGAAATCTATAACTACCGGGAGTTGCGCGCCGAGTTGGAGAAACTAGGCGACCGCTTTTACACGGACAGCGACACGGAAGTCATCATCCACGCCTACGACCGCTACGGCGCGGAGTGTCCCAAATACCTGCGCGGAATGTTCGCCTTCGCCATCTGGGACGAGCGCAAGCAGGAACTCCTCCTGGCCCGCGACCGCGTGGGCAAGAAACCGCTACTCTACGCGCGCCTCAATAATCAACTCGTCTTCGGCTCCGAGTTCAGCGCGCTCCTGCTGCACCCGGACATCAGCCGCGAGATTGATTACGACGCTCTTCATTACTATCTCACCTTCATGTGCGTGCCTGCGCCGCTGACGGCCTACCGCTCGATTCGCAAACTCGAACCCGGACACACCTTGAGCTATCGCCCGCGCGACGGCGAGGTTCGCATAGAGCGTTACTGGCAGCCGGACTTTTCCAAGAAGCTCGACATCAGCGAAGAGGAAGCGGGCGAGCGCGCCGTCGCGGAATTGCGCGAGGCCGTGCGCGTTCGCCTGATGTCTGAAGTCCCTTTGGGAGCGTTTCTCTCCGGCGGCATTGATTCCTCCGCGGTCGTCGCCCTGATGAGCGAGCAATCCAGCGCGCCCGTCAAGACTTTCTCCATCGGTTTCGAGGAACAGGATTTCTCTGAGCTTCATCACGCGCGGCGCGTCGCCGAACACGTCGGGGCCGAGCATCACGAATTTATTGTTCGTCCAGATGCGATGGAAGTCTTGCCCACGCTCGTCGAGCATTACGGCGAGCCTTACGCCGACTCGTCCGCGATTCCGACTTACTACGTCGCGCGCGAGACGCGCAAGCACGTCACCGTTGCTTTGAACGGCGACGGCGGCGACGAGTGCTTCGCGGGCTACGAACGCTATGCGGCGATGCGGCTGGCTGAGCGTTATCACAAAGTGCCGGGCGCGTTGCGCCAATCGCTCATCGGTCGCGCCGTCGAGATGCTGCCCGCCGCCGCGAACAATCGCACGCGCGTGGGCCGCGTCAAGCGTTTCATGCGCGCCGCCGCTTTGCCCAAAGTCGAACGCTACCTGCGCTGGACGAGCGTCTTTGACCGCGACGCGCAAAGCGAGTTGTACTCCGACAGCTTTCGTCATGAAACTGCGCGCCTCGACGCAGCCGATTTCCTCGCGCCATGGTTTGCGCGGGCCAACGGCGCGGGCATCGTGGACGCGACGTTGCTGGCCGACACGATGACTTACTTGCCGAACGATTTGCTGGTCAAGGTTGACATCGCCAGCATGGCCGTCTCGCTCGAAGCGCGCTCGCCTTTTTTGGATCATCATGTGATAGAGTTTGCGGCGAGCCTGCCGGAAAAGTATAAATTGCGCGGGCTGACGACCAAGTATTTATTGAAGCGTGTGCTCCGGCAACTCTTGCCCGTCGAGAATCTGGAACGCCGCAAGATGGGCTTCGGCGTTCCCATCGGCCACTGGTTCCGCAACCAGATGCAGGGCTTCCTGCGCGAAACCCTGCTCTCGGAACGCGCGCTCAAACGCGGGCTGTTCCAACCGGCAACGGTCACGCGCCTCGTCGAACAACACACGCGCGGCGAACGCAACCACGAGCATCAACTCTGGACGCTGCTGATGTTGGAATTATGGTTCGACAGATTTATAAAACAGTGACAAGTGACGAGCAAGAAGAGGTAAGCCAGAACAAGAGACGAGCCGTAAGCTGTTAGCGTTGAGCTTTTGCCTTTAACTCGTCACTCGTCACTTGTCACTCGTCACTGTTCTTAGGAGGTTGAATGAAAGGTGTCGTTTTAGCTGGCGGATTGGGGTCGCGGCTGAGGCCGCTGACGGCGGTGACGAATAAGCATCTGCTGCCCGTCTACGACCAGCCGATGATTTATTATCCGATTAGAACGCTCGTCAACGCGGAGATTACGGAGATTATGATTGTGACGGGCGGCAACAGCGCGGGCGACTTTTTGAAGCTGCTCGGCAACGGCAAGGCTTTCGGCCTCAAGCATCTCAACTACACGTATCAGGAAGGCGAAGGCGGCATCGCCGACGCCCTTTCGCTCGTCGAAGATTTCGCCGACGGCGACCCCGTGTGCGTCGTGCTCGGCGACAACATTATCGAAGGCAACATCCGCGATGCCGTGCGCGCTTATCGTCATCAGGGGCGCGGGGCGAAGATTTTGTTGAAGCAGGTGGACGACCCGCAACGCTTCGGCGTGCCTGAGTTGGACGGGCGGCGCGTCGTGCGGATTGAAGAGAAGCCCGCCGTGCCGAAATCTGACTACGCCGTCATCGGCATCTATCTTTACGACGCCGACGTGTTCAAGATTATTCACACGCTCAAGCCGTCAGAGCGCAACGAACTGGAAATCACGGACGTTAACAACGCTTACATCGAGCGCGACGAAATGACATGGGACGAACTGGAAGGCTGGTGGACTGACGCCGGAACTTTCGAGAGTCTGCTGCGCGCGTCGAATCTGGTGGCCGAAACCGGGGCAAACAAAATGGAGCTAAAGGATGCAGCCGTCTCAAGCGCCCGCCGGTGAGCCGTTTCACCGTGGCAAGATAAAAGATGTTTTGGTCTACGAGTTGCGCAAGTTTGTTGACGAGCGCGGCTGGCTGGCCGAACTGTTTCGCCATGACGACCTCGCCGAAGAATTTTACCCGGCGATGGCTTATATCTCTTCGACGCTGCCGGGCATCACGCGCGGGCCGCACGAGCACGTCGAGCAGGCAGACCTCTTCTGCTTTATCGGCCCGTCGAATTTCAAGCTGCGGATGTGGGACAACCGGCGCGAGTCGGAAACGTTCAATCACGTCATGACGCTCTTTGTCGGCGAAGATAACCCGCGCGCCGTCGTCGTCCCGAAAGGCGTCGTCCACGCTTACCGCAACGTCGGCCACTCGTCGGGCATCGTCGTCAACTGTCCCAACCGTCTCTACATGGGACAAGCCAAGCGCGAACCCATTGACGAGATTCGCCACGAAGACGACCCGCAGACGATTTATCGCATTGACGACTAATCAGCCATTCGTGTCGTCAGTCAATCGCCGCAAGCTCTCGCTGATTACGGATGGCTGCCTGACTGATTATTGCTCATGAAGATTGTTCGCATCATCGCCCGTTTGAACGTCGGCGGCCCGGCGCGTCATGTCGTGTGGCTGGCGGAAGGATTGCAGCCGCCGGACTATGAGACGCTGCTGGTGGCGGGAACGGTTCCGCCGGGCGAGGACGACATGAGCTACTTCGCCGCCGCGAAGGGAATCGCGCCGCGCATCATTCCGCAGATGAGCCGCGAGATTTCCTTGAAAGACGCCGTGACCGTCTGGAAGCTGTATCAACTGTTCAGGCGCGAGCGGCCAGACATGGTGCATACGCACACGGCTAAGGCCGGGACGGTCGGGCGCGTCAGCGGAATGCTCTATCGCTGGCTCACTCCGTCTGCGCTCATCGGGCGACCGCGCCCGTGCCGCTTCGTTCACACGTATCACGGCCACATTTTTCACAGCTACTACGGGCGACTCAAGACGCGCATCTTCCTGACCATCGAGCGAGCGCTGGCGCGGCTCGGCACAGATAGCATCGTCGTCATCAGTCGGCAGCAGTACAGAGAGATACACGAAGAGTTCAAGGTCGGACGAAGCGCGCAGTTCTCAATCATCCCGCTCGGCCTGGACCTGGACGCGTTTGCGGGCTGGCCGGAGCGACGCTTCGGCTTGCGTGAAGAGTTGAAGGCAAACTCCGCGGACGTGCTGGTCGGCATCGTCGGTCGCCTGACGGAGGTGAAGAACCACGCGCTCTTTTTGCGCGTCGCCGCGCGCTATAAAGAGAAACATGGATTGACGACTAAGGACGGCGGGCACGTCTCGTTCGTCGTCGTCGGCGACGGACACTTGCGCGCCGCTTTAGAAGAGCAGTCGCGTGAGCTTGGGCTGACGGACGACGTGACGTTTCTAGGCACGCGCGACGACCCCGAAAATTTTTATCCGGCGTTGGACATAGTGGCCCTGACTTCGTTGAACGAAGGCACGCCGCTGACGCTCATCGAAGCGATGGCGAACGCGCGGGCCGTGATTGCGACGGCTGTCGGCGGCGTCGTTGATTTGCTCGGAGAACCCGTCGCGCGTTCGCTGACGGATGACAGCGCGGCTCTCAAGGATGAAGGCGCGGCTCCGAAGGATGACAGTCTGGCTCTCAAGCTTGAGGGCGGGGCGAGTGTCTTGTGCGAGCGCGGCGTGAGCGTGGCGGCGGGCGACGCTTTGGCTTTCTGTTCGGGGCTGGCGCGGTTGATTGGCGACGCGAGCTTGAGGCGCGAACTGGGGACACGCGGGCTCGGCTTCGTCAAAGAGCATTACTCGAAGGAGCGTCTGCTGGCGGACGTGAAGAAGCTTTACGCGGAGTTCTCGCAGGGCGCGCAGAGGACGATGGCCGCGCCGGAACGCCCTTCGGAGATTCACAAGCGGGGCGAAAGAGGAGTAGTCTCGTCGGAGCGCAGAGTTTAAGAAGAATCAGTTATTGAATCCAGCAACAGGGAGCATAAATAGTTTGCGAGTTTTGATTACAGGCGGGGCGGGCTTTATCGGCTCTCACCTTTCCGACGTTTATCTGGAACGCGGCGACGAAGTTTACGTCATTGACGACCTCTCGACCGGCAGCTTCGAGAATATACAGCACCTCAAGTCTCACCCGCGGTTTCACTACACGATTGACTCGGTGCATAACACGCCGGTCGTCGCCGAACTGGTTGACCAGTGTGACGTGATTTTTCATCTGGCGGCGGCGGTCGGCGTCAAGCTGATTGTCGAAAGCCCCGTCCACACGATTGAGACGAACGTGCGCGGCACGGAAGTCGTGCTCAATCTGGCGAACAAGAAGAAGAAGAAAGTCCTTATCGCTTCGACTTCGGAGGTCTACGGCTTGAGCGCCGAAGTCCCATTTCGGGAGGACGGCAATCTGGTGATGGGCGCGACGACGAAGGGCCGCTGGTCGTATGCCTGCTCGAAGGCGATAGACGAATTTCTGGCCCTCGCCTACTGGCGCGAGAAGAAGCTGCCGACCATCGTCGTGCGCCTCTTCAACACGGTCGGGCCGCGCCAGACGGGGCAGTACGGAATGGTCATCCCGACGTTTGTGAAGCAGGCTCTCGCGGGTCGCCCGTTGACCGTCTACGGCACGGGCGAGCAGACGCGCTGCTTCGGCTACGTCGGCGACGTGGTGGACGCTCTCGTCAAGTTGATGGACAATCCGGCGGCGGTCGGACAAGTCTTCAACATCGGCTCAAGCGAAGAAGTCTCTATCATGCAACTGGCCGAGCGCGTTAAAGAGTTGACGCAATCGGAATCCGAGATTGTGCTTGTGCCGTATGACGAGGCTTACGAGGAAGGCTTTGAAGACATGCCGCGCCGCGTGCCGGATGTCACGAAGGTCAGCGCGCTCGTCGGCTTCAGCCCGAAGATGAAGCTCGACGGCATCCTGCAAAGCGTCATCAACTATCACAGCGGGCGGCAGTCCGCCGCAGCCCTGAGCCAACCGGCGACGCCTTAACAACTCTTCAGCGGCTCAATAACTCTTGACGGACAAGGCTCGGCTGGCGGTGCGAGGCTCGCTTTCTACGGCGAGTCGCGCGTCGCAGGCGGCGCACAGTCGCGTTTGCGCGCTGTCTCGCGCGCTTGATTTGTCGCGTTCAATCGTCTAGGGTTTCATTTTCTTAACCCGCTCCGAGTTCCTTTACGGTCACTGGATTGAACATGCAGGTTCGTTCGTTGCATCTGATGACGGTGGCGGCTGCGCTTGTCTTGTCGCTCGCGCTGACGCCCCTCGTGCGCCGCCTTGCAAGGCGCCGCAACGCGGTCGCCAAACCCAAGACCGACCGCTGGCATAAGAATCCGACGCCGATGTTCGGCGGCGTGGCTATCTGGCTGGCGGTGACGCTTGTGCTCGCGGCTTACCTGCTCTTCGTGCCGCACGAGACGCCCTACGGTTGGGTCGTCGTCGGAGCCAGTTCCTTTCTCTTTCTCATCGGATTGGCCGACGACCTCCTGCACGCCAAGCCTTATCAAAAACTGATTGGACAGGTGATGGGCGCGGCCTTCGTCATCTACTACGGCTTGAGTTTGCCATGGACGACGAGCGCGCCCGTCAACATGGCCATCACGATTTTCTGGCTCATCGGCATCACCAACGCCATCAACCTGCTGGACAACATGGACGGGCTGGCCGCGGGCATCGCCGCCATCGCGTCGGCCTTTCTCGCGCTCAGTTTTCTGACGACGGGGCAGACGACCGAAGCCTTGATGCTGGCCGTCTTCGCCGCCGCCCTCGTCGGCTTTCTCGTCTACAACTCGAACCCCGCTTCCATCTTCATGGGCGATTGCGGCTCGATGTTCGTCGGCTTCTTTCTGGCGAGCACGGCCTTGATGTCGAGCGCGATGGGCGGACGCTCGCGCAGCTTTCTGCCCGTGCTGGCCGTGCCGATTCTGATTCTCTTCATCCCGATTTTCGACACGACGTTCGTGACGGTCGTGCGCAAGCTGTCGGGCCGCGCGGCTTCACAAGGCGGGCGCGACCATCCATCGCATCGTCTGGTCGCGCTCGGCATGTCGGAGCGGCGCGCGGTCTGGATGCTCTACGGCTTCGCCGGAGTGGCGGGCCTGCTGGCGATGCTGGTGCGTGAAGCCAAACTTGAAATCAGCCTGCCCGTCATCCTCGGCTTCACGGTCGCGTTGACGTTGCTCGGCGTCTATCTGGCGGGCGTCAAGGTCTACGACGAAGAAGAGGTCAAGGCGGCGCACGACAAGCCGCTCTTCGCGTTTCTGATTGACCTCTCATACAAGCGGCGCATCTTTGAAGTGTTGCTCGATGTGGTGTTGATAATTCTCGCGTACTACTGCGCCTACGTCCTGCGCTTCGGGGCGATGT
Source organism: Blastocatellia bacterium (assembly GCA_033855775.1). Classification (GTDB taxonomy): domain Bacteria; phylum Acidobacteriota; class Blastocatellia; order Pyrinomonadales; family Pyrinomonadaceae; genus DASVTR01. The sequence goes on from JAWVFT010000138.1 coordinate 54,769, forward strand.
CGCAGAGCGGAGCGTGGACTATCTTCCTGCGTACGCTGCCCGTGCTGGTCTTCGTCAAGATGGCGACGCTTTTGGTGATGGGCGTCTATCGCGGCATCTGGCGCTACACGGGCGTCGGCGACCTCATCAACATTGCGAAGGCGATTGTTATCGGCTCGGTCGCGAGCATGCTGGCCCTGCTCTTCAAGTTTCGCTTTGAGAGTCTCTCTCGCACCGTCTTTATTTTGGACGCGATGCTGTTGCTGCTGATGCTGGCCGGAAGCCGCATGGCCTTTCGTCTCTTCCGCCAGATGTTGCCCGCCTCGAAGACGCGCGAGGGCTGCCGCGTGCTCATCTACGGCGCGGGCGACGCGGGCGAACTGCTCCTGCGCGAACTCCTGAACAACCGCGAACTGCAATACGCGCCCGTCGGCTTTGTTGACGACGACCCGAACAAGAAAGGCAAGGTCATACACGGCTTGCGCGTCTTCGGCGGCAACGGCGCGCTGCCCGGCATCTGCCGCAAATATCGCGTTGACGAAGTGCTCATTTCCAGCACGCGCGTCTCCGAAGAACGCATCCGCGAAATCAAGCGCGACTGCGAAGAACAACGCATCACGCTCAAACGCATGCGCATCGAGATTGAAACGATAAGCGAAGAGTGAAAAGAAGTGACGAGTGACAAGTGACGAGTGACAAGCAGGAAGAAGAGACAAGCAGGAACAAGCAATGAGCCGCGAGCGTTGAGCAGTTGGTTTTAACTTGCTGCTTGTCACTTGTCACTCGCTACTGTTTTTATGGAGCAACTGAAGATTATCAACGTGAGCGGGCCGGGGTGGCGTGTGCTGCTGCTGGCTCCTGTGTTGCTGGCTCTGTTGGGTTGCTGGCAGGCATCGCGCTGGTATATCGGCAACACGATGGCGGAGTTTGCGCCGCGCCTTGAGGACGGCGGGATTGATGCTGCGCGTTCCGCTTTGCGTCTGGCTCCGAACGACCCCTGGACGCACTGGACGTATGCGGGGCTGGCGAAGTCGAGCTTCGAGCCGGGCGTGTTGCAGGAATCCGTGAGCCAGTATGAAGAGGCCGTCAGGCTGTCGCCGAACGACTATCGTTTCTGGATGGACCTGGGGCGGGCGCGCGAGCAGGCGGGCGATGCGGCGGGCGGCGAAAAGGCTCTGCGCCGCGCCGTCGAACTCGCGCCAGCCTATGCCTACCCGCGCTGGTACCTTGGCAACTTGCTGCTGCGCGCGGGACGCGGCGACGAATCCTTTCAGGAGTTGCGTCGCGCGGCTGATGCCGACCCGAAACTGCGCCCGCAGATTTTCAACGTCGCGTGGCACGTCTTCGGCGAAGATGTGCAGGCTGTCAAAAATGCTGTCGGCAATTCTCCGGTGGCGCGCGCGGAGTTTGCCGCGTACCTCGGAGGCCGCGGGCGTTTTGAAGACGCGCAAGGCTTGTGGGCTACGCTCAGCGCGGCGGAGAAAAGAGAGCAGCGCGCAAACGGCGAAGCGTTGATGAACGCGTTCGTCGCGGCCCACCGCTATCGCGCTTCGCAAAGCATCCTGCGCGACCTTGCGACGGATGATGTCGCGGCGACCTTGAGCGCGGAGCAGTTTACGAACGGCGGCTTCGAGAGCGATGTCGGGGCGAGCGCCGCCGGGATGTTCGGCTGGCAGGTGACATCAGTTCCGCAGGCGCAAGTCGCCGTTGACCCGAACTATCGCCACACGGGCCAACGCTCTTTGCGAGTGCTCTTCAAGTCGCCTTCGACGCTTGAGTTCAAAAATATCTCGCAACTCATCGTCGTCGAACCGGGCGCGCAGTATCGCTTCAACTGCTTTGTCAGGACAGACGATTTGAAGAGCGCCGGAACGCCCTTGATAGAAATCCTTGACGGGGCGGACGAGCGCAACGTGCTTGGCGCGACTTTGCCGCTCGCCGTGGGCCGCAGCGATTGGCAGCAGTTGACCGTTGATTTCAAGGCTCCCGCGACCACCGAGGCCATCAAAGTTCGCATCGTTCGCGCCGCTTGCGTCGGCGATCCTGTCTGTCCCATTTACGGCATTGTCTGGTATGACGACTTCAATCTCCAACGACTCGGCTCCGTCCCCGCTCCCAGAGCAGGCGGCAACACAAAACCCGCCGCGTCCAGATAGCAACGAGCGCGCGGGGCTGCCGCACACGCTGGCCAGCCGCTTTATCATGCTCCTGCTCTGCGCGGCCATAGTGCTTTCGACGCTGGCCTACGGCACGGTGCATTACTGGGCGCTCGCCGTCTTTGGCATAGGAGCGTGCGCCATCGTTTGTTGTTGGGCCGCCGATGCGTGGCTCAGCAATCATCTGCGCTTCAGCTTGAACTGGCTGCAACTGCCGCTCGTCGGCCTGCTCTTAATCGGCCTCGTTCAACTGTTGCCGCTCGGCAGCAGCGCGCCGGACACGGCGGGCATCATCTCGCAATCGCCCGTCCGCAGCCTCTCGTTCGACCCTTACTCGACGCGCCTAGCGCTCGTCCAAATCACTGCGCTCCTGATTTACTTCGCCGCCACGCTCGCCTTCATCGACAGCCCGCGCCGCTTGCGTCTCATCGTTCGCACGATTGTCATCTTCGGCTTCGCGCTCGCCATCTTCGGCCTCATACAGTCGTACACCAGCCCGAACAAAGTTTACTGGATTCGAGAACTGCCGCAGGCCGCGCCGTTCGGCCCGTTCATCAATCGCCACCACTTCGCGGGCTACATGGAGATGACGCTCGGCGTCACGCTCGGCCTCCTTTTGTCCGGGGCCATCGAGCGCGAGAAGCGGCCGCTATATATCTTCGCCGCCGCGATGATGGGCATCGCGCTGGTGATGACCAACTCGCGCGGCGGCCTCATCAGCCTCGTCGTTGAAACCTTTTTCCTGCTATTGCTGACGGGCTTCGGGCGCAGGCACGACGGAGCGGATGAGACTGATGATAGAAGCGCTCGCATTCGCACGGCTCTGGTGCGCGTCGGTCTTGCGCTCGGCGTCGTCATCGCGCTCTTTGCGGGCGTCGTGCTGCTCGGCGGCGAAGCGGCCCTGAGCCGCATTGTCGGAACCGTCAACGCCGAAGACCCGACCACGGGCCGCGCTCATTTCTGGACGACCTCGCTCAAGATTATCGAAGACCATCCCGTCATGGGCGTCGGCCTCGGCGCGTTCAGCCTCGCCTACACGCGCTACGACACGCGCAACGGACTCTTTCGTCTTGAGCAAGCCCACAACGACTATCTGCAAACCCTGACCGACGCCGGAATCATCGGCTTGCTCTTCGGACTCTTCTTCATCGGCGCGCTCTTTCGCGGCGGCCTGCAAAGAAGAGAGAGCAATGATGTGTTCCGGCGCGGCGTGGCGACGGGCGCGCTCGCGGGCTGCTTCGCCGTGCTCGTCCACAGCTTCTTTGACTTTACTTTGCACACGACATCCAACGCTCTGCTCTTTCTTGTGCTGGCCGCGCTGGCAACCCTGAACGGGCGCGTCGAGCTTCCGCCGCAGGGACATCGTCGCCGCCGTCGCCGCGCGACCATCCCGCAACCGAGTTTTCCGCCGCGCGTGTGACGGCGATATTCACGGCGCAATGAAGTGATGATGAACTCGCTTATTGATATGTTATGGAGAGACGATGAACTTGCTTGAGATGTTACGCAGCAAGACGGAGCAGACCGTCTTGAAGACGCTCGACATCAGCATCGAATCGGCGGCAGCCGACCTCGTTGTGCTGTCCATGCCGGTGACGGAGCGCGTGCATCAATACACGGGCTTGCTGCACGGCGGCGTGTCGGTCGTGCTGGCGGAGACAGCCGCTTCGATGGGCGCGGCCCTCAACACAGATCTTCGACGCTTTACGCCCGTCGGCGTCGAAATCAACGCCAACCACTTGCGCTCTGTGACGAGCGGGCGCGTCCGCGCCGAAGCCCGCCCCGTCTACGTCGGGCGACAATTGACGGTCTGGGCCATCGAAATTAAGGACGACCGCGACCGCCTCATCTGCACATCGCGCTGCACGCTGGCCTTCAAGCCGGGCAGCGCGCTCGCCGAAGCCGAATGAAGCGCGGCGAGGCCGTGCCTCTTTGTAACTTGCCCCCAGAAGATGTAAGCTTGTCGTCATCTAAGCAGTCATAATTTCAAGCAAGAGAAACTGCGCGCCCGTTTATCTCAACCAAAGACGCGCCTGTTTTCTGTCCACAAACGGAGCCGATGACTCACTCGCCAAGCGAAACAAAGACCGCGCACACGACGCTTCCCCAACTGTGCTTGGCCTCGATTAAAAAAAACTCGAAGCGCGACGCGCTCAATCATAAGCGCGATAAAGCGTGGGTGAACATCAGCGGCGAAGAGTTTATCCGTCGCGTCCGGCACATCGCGCTCGGCCTGAGCGAACTCGGCATCAAGGCCGGCGACCGCGTGGCCCTGCTCTCCGAGAATCGCCCCGACTGGTCTATCACAGACCTTGCTATCCTGAGCCTCGGCGCCGTCAACGTTCCCATCTACACGACGCAGGCCGTCGAGCAAGTGCGCTTCATCCTCTCGGATTCCGGCGCGCGCGCCATCTTCATTTCGGGCCGCAAAGTCTACAAGCACGCCCGCGCCGCCATCGAGAATTTAGACCAACTGGAACATCTCATCTTCTTCGATGCGGAGGCCGCAACGGGGACGGAGCGCGCGATGACGCTCGAAGCTCTGGAAGAGAGCGGCGCGGCCTTTGACCGAGCGCAGCCCGAAGCCTTCGACCGTTTTCTGGGCAACGGTGGCGGCGACGACATGGCGACCATCATCTACACTTCAGGGACAACGGGCGAGCCGAAGGGCGTCATGCTGACGCACAACAATTTCATCTCCAACGTCCTGTCTGTTGCGAACGCGCTGCCCATCTATCCGACGGACGTTTCGCTCTCCGTCCTGCCGCTCTCGCACATCTTCGAGCGCACGGTCTTCTACGTCTTCTGCTACGTCGGCGTCTCTGTGAACTACGCCGCGTCATTCGATCAAGTCGGCGAATTCCTGCGCGAAGTGCGGCCGACGATCATGACTGCCGTGCCGCGACTTTTCGAGAAGGTGTATCACCGTATTGTGAAGAAAGGCATGTCGGCCGGCGGCGTGAAAACGAAAATCTTCGCGCGCTCCTTAACGATTGGCCAGCAGTACGCGGAACTGAAATAC
>JAWVFT010000139.1:0-48047 GCA_033855775.1 Blastocatellia bacterium
ATGTCACAGAAAATGGGTAAAATGTTCATTGAGAGAACTCCTTGTCGCAGCAGCATGTTGTCTTGGTCGACTACATCTTACTGTTTTGGAGTTCTCTTTCTCATTGCTTATGTCGAACTGACGTTAAATTAGTCACGGCCTTGAGCAAACTGTTGGCCGCAGCTTCGTCTGCTATTGGTCCGGGCGGCAATCATAACGGCCTGCCTGTTTTATGTTTTGCGGCCGTGTTATTGTGCTCAAAGTCTTTCAAGGTTTCGTCATCATAGTGGAGTGAAAAATGATAAAGAGTTTGCGATTTATGCTTGGCCTCGTCGCGCTAAGCATTGCTTTCGGTTCGTTGACGATAGTTGGCGCGCAGCAGCGTCCGCCCATCGTGGGCGGCTATAAAGCGGTTGAAGCCGACAACCTGGAAGTCGTCGCCGCCGCCGAGTTCGCTGTCGGCGCGCAGGAGAAAAAGTTGGAGAGCGAAGTCAAGCTCGTCTCCGTCGAACACGCCGAGCGTCAGGTAGTTGCGGGCATGAATTACAGGCTTTGTCTGAAAGTGGAGATAGAGGACAAAGAGAATAATACGGAGGTCAGGCAGGAAGTGAAGGTCGTAATTTTCCGCAGCCTCAAGAACGAGTATTCGCTCAAGAGTTGGGAAGAAGAAGAGTGTGGCGAAAGCGAATCGACTAGCGCGCTCGTCGATTGGCTTAAATATCCGGCGCGAAAATATTAGAGAGTTGCGAGGGCCACACGCGCCCTGCGCGCTCTTCGTTATTAAGGAGACGCAGGGCCGGGAGCAGGCTTGGGCTGAGACTCTTCGAGCGTGTACTCGAAGTCGTAGAAATGTTTTCCGTCAACGATGTTGATGTTCATCTTGCCCTTTAGCCCGACGAGTTGGCCCGTGCCTGAATCCGGCACGACCGTGATGCTGAGTTGCATCGCTCCGCGCGCCATCGTGCCGTTGTGCTGAAGGGCGAAGGAGCCGCTGCGGCCATGCAGTTTGCCGACGACGCGCTCCATCGCCACGTAGCCCGCAGAGCCTTCGACCTCCGTGCTGACGGCCAACATTTGCCCCTTGCCGGTCGCTTCCAGATCGCCGCTGAACTGCTTGTCGAGCGACAGCCTGCCCACGGTCGGGTCGCCCACTTTCTCTTCCGGCGTCTGCGGAACCACTTTCACTTCAAACGCTCCCTTTGCATGATTCGTCATGGCTGTCTCCTTACTGGTTTGCCTTCGGAAACTGCGAACGTGTTTGCGCGCCCGCGAGGGAGCCGAAGCTCAGCATGATGAGAGTTGTGAATAAAAGTGAGGACGACCGTCGCATGCGAACCTCCGCTGGCTGAAAACATGATGGCTGATTGACCGGCAATCAAACTTAAAGGCGAGGGCGAAGCCTGTCAAGAAAAATTCTCCGCGACGATTATCCAGACTGAGCTATCCTTTCGTCGCTCGCGTACGGCAGCCCGCAACCTAGCTTCAGCTTCGCGCGTTCTCTTAGAGACGAATCGGAAGGAGACATCATGGTCGAGATAGAAATCGAGGGAGACAAAGTTAGCTTCGAAGTGCAGGGATGGGACAAGCTCTGGTCATTGCGCAGTCGTCTGGAAATTCCTCTGGCGCATATCGAAGGAGCGCGCGTTGACACGCAACCGGCGATGGGCTGGTTTCAGGGATTGAAGCTGGCAGGCACGGACATCCCGAACATCTTTCGTGCGGGAACATTTTATCAGGAAGGCGGATTGGTCTTCTGGGACGTGCATCATCCAGAGCAGACCATCGTCGTCGAACTCGCGCACGAGAGATACAACAAGCTGGTTGTCGAAGTGGCTGACCCGGAGGCGGCGGTTAAGCTGCTGAACGACGCGCTGGCAAAAGCTCGCCCGTAAAAATTCTTTCGAGCAGAATGCGGAGGCTGGCCGACAGTCGAAGCATTTGGGCTTGGCGTTTTCCGCTCCCGTGTGATATAAGGCGCGGCTGCCACGGATTCCGAATTTAACCCGGTGTGAGCAATTGGCACATGAACACATTTCCCGGATAGCAAGAGAGCAATAAAAGGCAGAGACGATGTGGCCCAGCAGTCTCTTCCTTTCGCGTCGCTCTCTTCGCGCCTAAACATCAATCACCACAGCCGCAAAATGTTAAGACGTGACTCTTAACCCCCATGAAGGAGAATCATCATGAATAAAACCAGATTTGCGCTTAGCGCGACCACCTTGTTTGTCCTTATCTTAGCATGCAGTTCGCTGGCTCAGGCTCAGGCGACACGCACATGGGTTTCGGGCGTCGGCGATGACGCCAACCCCTGCTCGCGCACCGCTCCCTGCAAGACCTTCGCGGGCGCGATTTCGAAGACCGCCGCTTGCGGCGAAATCTCCGTGCTTGACCCCGGCGGCTTCGGAGCCGTCACCATCACCAAGTCCATCACGATTAACGGCGACGGCACGCTCGCCGGTATTCTCGCTTCGCTCACCAACGGCATCATCGTCAACGGAGCCAACGCCGTCGTCACTCTCAGGAGTTTAAGCATTGATGGAGCCTGCAACGGGCTTAACGGCATCAGGTTCATACAGGGCAGCACGCTGTCTGTGGAAAACACAACCATCTACGGCTTCACAGGCTTTGGCATAGACATCAACAGAGGCGCGGCGGCGGGCGGCTTCGCTTCCATCAAGAACGTCTCCATCAACAACTGCGTCGGCGGCGGCATTAACGTGACGCAGAACAACGCCAGCCCGGTTCGCGTCGCCGTCGCCTACAGCTCTATTTTTGGTTCCAACTTTGGCATCAAGGCCGGGGCCAACTCGCGCGTCTCGGCGCGCGAATGCGACGCCTCCGGCATGAGCGCCGGTTTCTTGGCCGACGGCTCAACCGCCAGAATGAATCTCGATAGCTGCATGTCCACCAACAACGGCAACGGAGTCCAGTCAGACAACTCCGCCATCATACGCATTGCCGACTGCACGCTTAGCGATAACATCACTAAAGGCGTCAGCAGGGGCGGCGGCGCGCTCGGAACCGTCGAGTCCTATGGCATCAACCGGATTAGGGGCAATCCGGCTGACGATGCCGTGTCGGGCGTCTTGCAGCAGTAAGCCGTCTCCGAACTGAAATCAGCTTCTCCCAACGCCGCTTGGCCGCAAGCGGCGTTGGGAGCGGAAGGCTGTTGCTGTCCTTCTTCTGCAAGAAGAGATGGCCGGTCAACCACGTTGCCCAACTCAAACGTGGCCTGACTTTGCTCATCTGTTCTCCGCTTGGCCTGATGCTCTTGGCCGTCCGGGTTGACGGTTTTAGTTGAGTAGGCTGCTGAGGTCAACCCTTCTGGATGTCTCTCCGGGAAATCCGGCTCTCGCAATGATTGGCCATGATAGGTCATCAAGCCAGTCTCTTTTGAAGGGAAATCGAAAGTGAGGAACGCATTATGAAATCCCCCCATGCTGATATGATTCGTCATCTTGCCGACAGGGCGAAAAATTCCTTATCTCAAACAACGCGCAACCGCAGACCCGTTCGCCGCCTCGCTGCCAGAGCAGGACGCATTGGCGCGCTCATTGTCTTTGCCGCAGTGGCTTTCACGGCTTTATCTGTTCCATCCTTTCACAGCTTTGCGCGGCGCGCTCTGCCGGATTCCGCTCCGGCTACTGCTGCTGCGCCCGGCGCTAAGCCTGTAGCCTTGGCCGCGACACGCGGCGGCGACTTCAGTGTGACCGCCTCGTCCGGCGAGCGAACGCTCAATCATGCGTCGTCTTGGCGCGTCGTTGCGCCGCTTGCTTTCGCGCCGCTTCCACCCACGTCCGCCCCGGCGATAAGTTTTTACCAATCTGATTGCTCAACTCCGCAAACAACGTTCAGCCCCGGCGATACGGTCTGCGCGAAGATAGACGGATTAGACACAAGCTTATTCAAAACCCATTTCGACTGGGCTAACCCCGACGGTTTTATCTTGGCGAAGAGCACGGAGATTACCGCCAGCGGGCAGACGCGCACGTTCACTCTTTCGGCAGGCGCATCCGTCGGCGAGTGGCAGGCGAACATCACCGACCAGGGCGGGTCGAGCCGCGCTTTCGGCAGCTTCACCGTCAGCGATGCCGCCAACCCCGCCGCTGACCTTTCGCTCAACGTTGACGGCCCCGGCAAGGTGACTGCCGGAAACTCCATCACCTACACTGTGGTCTTATTCAATAACGGCCCGGACGCAGCCGAGAACGTCGTCCTGACAGATGCCTTCCCGACCGACACGACCTTCGTCGGCATCGTCCAAAATTCAGGGCCAATCTTTACATGCACTAACGACACCGTAGCCACCACCTGCACGATACCCCTCATGCCGGCTAATGAAGTGTCCATCTTTGCCATTACCTACGACGTTGCCAGCACGACGACCAACCCCGTCACCGATAGCGCGAGCGCCGTCAGCAACACCACGGAGCGCAATCCTGACGACAACAGTGATTCCGCTGAAACGCCTATCGCGGCTGCGCCCTGCGTTGTCTCTTGTCCGTCGAACATTACCGTTCAGGCTGACACAGGGCAGGCCGGGGCCGTGGTCAGCTACGACACGCCGACTTCGGTGGGCGCTTGCGGCGAGCCGCCGGTCGCCGGTGACAGCCCCATCAGTTGCAGCCAAGCCTCCGGCACGTTCTTCCCCGTCGGCTCTACGCTTGTGACCTGCGCCGGCTACTCCGGCGACGCTTGCAGCTTCATTGTGACGGTGGAAAATCCGGGCGGCCTGACGATTTCTCTTAACGGCCCGAACCCGATGAACGCCGAATGTGGTTCCGGCGTGTCCGTCGCTGACGAGCCTCCGCAAGGTTTCAACGACCCCGGCGCAACGGCAATAAATGCTGCCGGCCAGAGCGTGCCTGTGACGGTGACGGGCAGCGTTGATTTGACCCACTCCGGCAGCTACACGCTCACTTACACCGCGACCGAAGGCGCAAACTCCGTTTCGACGACGCGCATTGTTATTGTGTCGGACACAACGAAACCGAGCATCACGATTGATGGAGCGAACCCTTACCGGATTCAGCAGGGTTCGTGCCTGCCGTTCGTTGATCCGGGCGCTTCGGCTGCCGACGGCTGCTCCGGCATCGTCCCGGTCACGCGCTCCGTCTCCGGGCCGGGCGGCGCCACGACCGTTGACACCAACACACCCGGAACCTACACCGTCACTTACACCGCCACTGACGGGTCTCACACAGAGACTGCCACGCGGAAAGTGCTTGTCGGCAACTTTACGACGGATGAGCTTGACCAGCCGACCACTTCAGGGCCGCCGACCATCACGCTCAACGGCGCCGACCAGATGACGATTGAGTGTGGCAGCAACTTTACAGACCCTGGCGCAACGGCCAGCGTCTGCAACGGCTCTGTCCCTGTCACCACTTCCGGCGCGGTTGACACGCACACGCCCGGAACCTATACCATCACCTACACCGCCACTTCCGGCACAGAGTCAGCCGAGACTCATCGCACCGTGACGGTCGAGGACACCGCTGCGCCCGTCATCACTTTGAACGGGGCCAATCCGCTACAGGTGGAATGCCACACCGTCTTTACAGACCCGGGCGCGACTGCCAACGATGCTTGCACGGGCAGCGTTGCGGTCACGGTTTCCGGCAGCGTTGACGCCAATACGCCCGGAACCTACAGCCTGACTTACACCGCCACCGACGGCTCGCATCCGCCCACTGTCGTCACACGCACGGTCAACGTCGTGGACACTCAAGGGCCGGTCATCACTATCAACGGCGCGAATCCGGCGACGGTCGAATGCCACACCAGCTACACGGACGCGGGCGCGACGGCGTTCGATGCCTGCCTTAACGCCAGCCGCCCGGTCACGACATCGGGCAGCGTCAACGTCAACGTGACCGGAGCCTACACCATCACGTACACGGCGACGGACGGAGCGCGCACCACTACAAAGACACGCACCGTCAACGTGGTGGATACCATTCCGCCCGTCATCACGTTGAAGACGACGCCCATCACGCTCTGGCCGCCCAACCATAAGTACCAGACCGTCAACGTCACCAGCCTCGTGCAGAGCGTCAGTGATAGTTGCGGCGGCAACCTGGGCATCGGCAGCGTCGTGATTGCGCAAGTCACCAGCGACGAAGCGGAGAACGACGATGGCGATGGCAACACGACCAACGACATCGTTATCGCCGCCGATTGCAAGTCAGTGCAGTTGAGGGCCGAACGCTCCGGCAACGGCAACGGTCGTGTCTACTCAATCACGCTGAGGGTGAAGGACGCTGCGGGCAACGCCGGGACGGCTGTCTTCAAGGTCACGGTGCCGAAGAGTCAGGGCAATGGAGGCGCAGCTGTGGACAGCGGGCCGCGCTACACCGTCGCCGGCAATTGCCCGTAAGCAAGCGGGCTGAAATGGAATGGACGCGACCGTCCGAAGCGGGCTTCCGGCACAGAAGCCCGCGGGTTCTGACGGTCGCGTCCAACCATCCTTCCAGTGAGCGGATGCGCGGATAACGCCGCCATCCCAACTACCCGAAAGGAGTTTGATGATGAAGAGCCTGCATCTTAACAGGAAGATTAATATTGCTTGTCGTCTGGCTATCTTAGCGACCGTTGTGTGCGCTCTGGCGGCAGGGCCGTCGCGCTCAAGCGCTTATTCAAACGCGACCGGCATCACCGTCGTCAATAGTTCGAGCCGGGAGATTCGCTATCTCTATCTCTCGCCCGTAGGTGAAGACAATTGGGGGCCGGATCAGCTTAACGACGCCCGATTAACCAATGGTCAATCCGTGACGCTGAGTGATGTCTCCTGCGGCGGAAGCGAGATTAAGGTCATCGCTGAAGACAGCGACGGATGTTTTCTCTCTTCGGTTGTTAGTTGCGGCGGCGCGGCGCAGTGGACGATTACGAACGCCACGTCTGCCGACTGCGGCAGCGAATAATCGCCTGCGTTCTTTTCGGCAAGATGAGTTGCGTCGAAGCTCCGGGGGGGCGCGACGCGGCGAATCTATCCGGCGAGACCTTCACGGCCTCGCACGCACATCATGGTCGCAAGCATCGTGGCCACCACTTTGCTTTGCCCGCCCTCAACCATAAACGCGTCGGCTGCGCACACGGTTATCGTGCGCCCGGCGCGTTTGACTTCTCCACGCGCAATCAGACGCTCGCCCTTGGCCGGGGCCAGCAGATTCACCTTGAACTCTATGCTCAGGACCGCCGCATCGGCAGGCATCAGGCTGAAAGCGGCGTATCCGCACGCGCTGTCGAGGGCCGAAGCGACGACGCCCGCGTGAATGAATCCATGCTGCTGCGTCAAGCTCGCTTGGTAGGCTAGCTCTATCTCCACCGCGCCGGGTTCGACCAGCGTCAAAGCGGCTCCGAGCGTCTGCATCAACTGCTGTCTGGCGAAGCTCGCGCGAACTCTGCTCTCGAAGTTTGCGTCCTCGGCTTGAAATTTTGTCATAAGCGATGGTGGCTTTAGAGTCTAAGTCTCGAATCGAGCGAACTCTTCATCAGCTTATGCAGAAACAGATCCGGGCGCAAGGATTGCCGGATTTGAGATATATGAAGCAACGAATAATTCTTGCAGAAGAGGATGATGAGATACGAAGTTGCTATCCGGTCATGGCCGAACTGCGGCCTCATGTGCTGCCGGATGAATTTCTGCTCAGAGTCAAAAGACAAACTGAAACGGCAAATTACAGGTTGGCTTGCCTGACGGATGGAGAGGTGAGGGCCGTCGCCGGATTCAGAATCTCGGAATGTTTGGCGTGGGGCAAGTTCCTTTATGTGGATGATCTCGTCGCTAAAAGCGGCGAGCGCAGCAAAGGCTACGGCGGAGCTTTGTTTGATTGGCTGGTCGAATACGCGAGGGCGGAAAAGTGCGACCAGTTTCATTTAGACTCAGGCGTGCAGAGGTTTGCCGCTCATCGTTTCTACTTGAACAAAAGGATGATTATCGACTGTCATCATTTCGCTTTAAAGTTGAATGAGTGACTCAAGGGAAAGTTGAATGAGCGACTCAAGCGTCGTCTCGAACAAGTTGTTCGAGACGGCGCCGGTGATTGTCTTCCTTTCCTGCGCAGCTTATCGCCCGGCGGGAACTTGCAACTGCACGCCGGGTTGGCCGTACATAATGGTCAGCGCGCCCTGATGGCTCTTGATGCCTTCGGCGCGGGCGCGTTCAATCTCAAGCTGCAATTCCAGTTTCTTGATTTCGAGCAAAGCCGGATTGGCGAAAGTCTGCGCTTCGATTTGCTTGGTCTGCGCGGCGACCTTCGCGGCCTCAAGCCGTGCCTCTTCCGCCTGCTTCTGCTTCTCGTTGGCGACGACGCCGGAGGCCGCAGCCTCAACCCTGTCATCCAGGAAGTCTGGATTGCCTATCTGCACGGATTCGGTGATGAGCAGCAGTTGACTGCCAAGCTGCGGGCGTAGAGATTCAATGATGCGCTTTTGAATCTGCTCCTGGTTGGCGTAAATTTCGTAAGCTCCGTAATCGGCGAAAGCGTTGCGCGCTTCGGTTTGCACGATGCCCTTCAGGATTTCGTTGCGCCGCCGGTGCCTTTCCTCTTCCGAGAAGCCGTACTTGCGCACATACTCCGTTATCTTCGCGGGGTCTGTGTAGGCCGTCAACGCAATCTCGACCTGCAAGGCCGCGTTGTCCTTGCTGGTCACGCGCACTTGCGCGCTCTCCGTAAACGATTTGATGTTCACCTCGTAGCTCTTGCGCCCCGGCGCAATGGTCGTGAACCATCCGTCCGACGGAGTGTAGACGCGCTCAATCGCGCCCCACTTGGTCACGACCTGCACGGTTCCTTCCTGCGCAAACTTGATGTTCGAGTAAGTCGCCGTTCCTCCGACGACAAGAGCGATGAGAATCAGCGCTGCCGCGATGATGAAAGATTTGCTTCTGGGCATAGAGCCTCCTCCGTTGGCGTTCACAATCTCCGGCCATTTTTCTTGCTTCATATCTGCTTAAACGATGAATCGTCCGGCAAAGTTGTGAACGCCGTGTGAACAAACCGGCTGGTCAGACTTCAGCATAGCACGGCGCGCAGACCGTTGAATGAAAACGCGCGTCACGTCGCTTCGAAGACTCGCCGCGCGCCTAAATGTTGAGCTTGATTCTTGAGCTGAAGAGTCTATCTAAATTCTTGGCGGAATAAACCTGAAAGCTACCGGAGGCTTGCGGCCATCGTCACAACATGGCGCTGCGCTGTCAACGTGTTCGCGGAGCGGACAGCCGCCTCGCCGCCTTCGCTATCCTTGAGGGATGGCCTTTGCGCAGGCTTCAAAGGCTGCGGCACATCTCCGTTCCCCAGGGCGTTCCGATGGCGCGCGCGATTCCTAACTTCACCTCTGCATAGTTCCAGTCCTTGCGCTGCCAGATTGTGCCGTCCGCGTATTCGACGCGATTGACGACGACCCTTTCCTCGAAGAGGTCTTCCGACTTGTCGCGCAAACTGCCGACGCTGATGACATCGCTTGGGCCGGAGACGCTGAAAGCCTGCAACTCTTTATCCTTGTCGGGCTTGATATTGACGCCGCAGAGAAACTGCCGCCGCACGACGTTCGCAGGGTTCGCTTTCTCTTTAAACTGATATTCCCAGAACATGACTTCGATAATTTTCGCGCTCGCGTTCTGGACTTTGACGCGATACGCATAGCCGTCAACGGCCTTCGGCTTGGGCGCGCGCGCTTCCTGCACGCTCTTTTCCAGCGCGGCGCTGCGCCCGTCAAGCGAGTCTGCGTTCGGGTCTCTCACGCCCGCCGGGTCATTCGTCCTGCGGTTTCGCTCAAAGTTTTTATTGGCCGGAAGCATCGCCGCCGCCGGAGCCATGACAGGCTCGTCCAATTTCTCGACCGCCTGATGGCTTCTGGCCCACTTGGAACTGAGCACGACCACCGCAGACCCGTCGTTAGTGCGCGGCGTGTCCTGACCCGGCAACATCAATAGCAGGAGAAACGGCAAGAGCAAGAGTATTCCCATGTTTTGTCTCCGGTGATAACGAATGAAGCCCCGGCTGCTGCCACTGTCGCAGACTCGCTGTGCCGCCGGGAACGTGGAGCGAGGCCGTCATCCGACGCTCATGCCCGCTCAACTTCAAGGGATGAGGGCAGCAGCGATGCTAACCTTTGCTGCCGCCTGTTGCTGAATGGAAAAGATAGATAAAGACACAGCGACTGTCAATGCGTCTCGCCTCTCCGCCGTCGCTCAAAAGCGCGCGAAGCCGCGACAGCATTTCTTTCATCCTTCTCCTCCCGATTTGGTAGAATGCTGTCCGCCGCCGCCTTGCTTCTATTTCATCGCGGGCATCATGAGTCGCTTATGCGGATTAGAAATTCAGTGGTCGCCATAGTTGGCGTTCTCATCCTTGTCGTCGCCGCCGTGGCCTTCGCCGCCGGTCTGTTCAAGAGCAGCCTTTCCGCGCAGAGCCGCGACAATCGCGCGGGCGCAGGCCACATAGCTTCTACGGTCGCTGCGCCGGTCGCGGCAAGCGCGACTCAAACAGAGCAACCGTCGAGCGTTGATGCGGAGTTGACCAAACGCCTTCAGCAGATTTGCGACCGCGCGGGCGGCATCGTCGGCGTGGCTGTGATTCACGTCGAGACGGGCCGCGCCGTGGAGCTTCAGGGCGCGACGCCGCTGCCTCTCTACAGCGTCTTCAAGCTGCCGCTGGCCGTCGTCGTGCTCAAGGAGGTCGAAGCGAACCGGCTGCGGCTCGACCGGAAAGTTCTGGTCACGCTGGCCGAGGTCGCGCCGGGTTGGAAGGGAAACAAAGACCTGTGGCGCAAGCCCGTCGAACGAACTGTCGCGGAGTTGCTGGAACTGTCCCTCGTGCGCAGCGACAACACCTCAAGCGACAAACTCCTGCAACTCGTCGGCGGCCCGGCAATGGTCACAGAGCGTATGCGCTCGCTTGGTTTCGAGCACATAGATATTCGCTCGACAGTTCGAGAGTTCGCGGCGCAGGGCGGAACGCCCAACACAGGCACGGCCTCCGACCTCGCGCGACTGCTCGCGCAACTGCAAAAGGGAGCGATACTACAGCCGCCGCAACTCGAAGTTCTCCTCGGATTGATGACGCGAGCGATGACGGGCGAGCGACGTTTGCGCGGCGACCTTCCCGCCGGAACTTTGGTTGCCGACAAGACCGGCACGGGCGAACCCGGCTCGTCCACGAATGACGTCGGGCTAATCACGCTGCCCAAAGGGAAGGGGCATCTGGCGATGGCGGTTCTCGTCAGTGGCTCTAAGTTGGCGGACGCGGCGCAGGAGAAAATTATCGCCGAACTCGCGCGCGCGGCGTATGACGCGCACGTCTCCAACGACTGACACGAAAACAGCGCGGGCTACTTCGAGCGGTCGGCGAAACGCCCGGCTCTTCGACATAGAGAAAGCAGGAAGAACATGGCAGACGAACACATCGCAACTTATTTGAACGACCATCTGGCCGGCTCCGTGGTGGCTCTTGAGCTTTTGGAGCATCTCGAAGCGGCGCATAAAGGCTCGCCCCTTGAAAGCTTCGTCGCCGAGTTGCGCGCCGACATCGAGGCAGACCGCAAAGAGCTTGAGTCGCTGATGAGCGCGCTCAATATTTCTGAAAGCCGGACGCGAAAGGCTTCGGCGTGGCTCACGGAGAAGGTCACGGAACTCAAGCTGCGCCTTGATGACCCGGCAGCCGATGGCGACTTGCGTTTGCTGGAATCAATCGAAGCGGTGGCTCTCGGCATTGATGGGAAACGCGCTCTCTGGCGGGCCCTGGCGACGGCGGCGGAGGACGAGCCGAAGCTACGCGCGCTCGACTATGAACGCCTGGAGCGTCGCGCCGAAGAGCAACGTAGCCGCGTGGAAACGGCGCGGCTCGATGCCGCGAAAAAAGCGCTGGTTCCAGTCTCTTAGAAGACAGTCGCCTTGCGAGAGAGCTTGATGAACCGATTGACATCGACAACGACAACAACTAATCAGCGTCCACGCGCTAAGCGCAAAGGGCAATGCTGCGTTCTCCGCTTCTCAGCGTCGGTGGCGTTGCTCTTCATCTTCGCCGCGACCGTCTCCGCACAGAACCGCTCGATTATTTCCGCGCAGGCTAACGGCTCTCTATCCGAGCTTATAGACAAGCATCGCGTCGCGCTGCTGGTCAAGCGGTTGTCTGTGTTTGATGTGCGCGACGGGCAGAGCGCGCTGGTTGAAGAAGCTTTGAAGCCTGAGACGCGCACGTTCAGGCGTTACCGCATGGCTTTCAACACCATCGCGCGCAAGCTGAATAAGTTTCTGAAAAAGCGCAAAAACATGGGCGTGGTCGAACGAGTCGAAGATGCTGATTTCGTCATCTTCTTCAATCTTCTGGAGTATCGCTGGCCGCTCGGCGCTCCTTATCCGTATGGCGAATTGTTCGTCATCGTCAAGCCTGAATCCGGCACGAAGGGGCGCATCGTCTGGAAGTCCAGAAAGGTGCAATGGGCGGGCGACGCGGTGGATGATTTGATGGATGACTTAAGATTGGTGCAGTGGAACAGATGATGATGGATGCGCTCATGACAGAATCCGACATCGTGGAGAAACAGTGTCGTCTAAGACTCTTAACGCCACGCTCGACCGGCTCGAAGAATTAAAACGCAGCTTCGGGACAAGCGAGAGCCTGCGCGTCGGAAAGACGCTCTCGCAACTCGCCCGTCGTCGTTTCACAGACGCCGCTTCGCTCATTCGTTTTCACGAAATCCTGCTCTTCCTGCGCGCCTACCCGCGCGATTCCGCGACTCTCCGGCAGACCGAAGACCTCCTCGATTCTTTCCATCAACGTGTCGAGCAGCTTTACGCGGCGGGCGCCGAAGACCTCTACGCCCTAACGGAACCGGAAGTGTCCGGCATCGCGGGAACATCCTTCGTAGCTCTCTGGGGCTACGACATCGTGCGCCATCTCGCCGCGAGCCATCCGGCGCGAGTCGAGATTGATTGGGAAGATTATGAAGGCGAAGCGACGCTCATCGCCGTCTTGAAAATTCTCCTGCCGTTTTTCGAGGACGGAGCTTACGTCGAATATCCTGTTCCTTATCTGAAGTGGTTGCGGGCGGCCAAAACGCGCGGCGAGCGTGACCTCGCGTGTCTGCTCAGATGCTTTGAGCAATACGAGATTCCATACAAAGAGAAAGCCGCGCTCTTCGAGGCTCTCAAAATCTGGGTTCACTGGGAACTCGGCAACTCTCAGGCGACGCGCACGAAGATGCGGCGACCCGCGCCTCGCGTGTTCTATCACGACCGCCCGCTGCTTGGCCGCCGCGATGTTTCGCTGGCGCGCGAGTTGGAAGATTCAGCGCCGCTGCCGCTTGAGAAACTCTCAAAGCATGAAGGCTTGAAGCTGCTCTCTCAAGGGCGCGACACGATGGCCGTGCGTTATCGTGAGCTTCACGGCTTTACACACGGCGACGCGCGCCATGTGCTTCGCGTCGATGCAGGACGCGGCGTAGAGTTCTACGTTTGGGGCGTTCCCTCCGCGCGCCGCCTGCCGCTGCTCGCTTATCATTCCATGCTCATCTGCAAGAACGGCGTCCCGGCGGGCTACTCCGAATCGCTCTCGCTCTTTGAACGCTCCGAGTGCGGCCTCAATCTTTTTTACACCTTCCGCGACGGCGAGTCGGCTTGGATTTACGCGCGCCTGCTTCGTCTCTTCCGGCAATATCTGGGCGTCAAGGTCTTCTCGATTGACCCTTACCAACTCGGCTTCAAGAACGAAGAGGGCATCGAGTCAGGCTCATTCTGGTTCTATCGCAAACTCGGTTTCCGTCCTATTCAACCCAAGCTCGCCCGCCTGGTTTTGAGCGAAGAGCGCAAGATTGCCGCGCTCCCCGGCTATCGCACGCCCGCGCGCTCTTTGCGCCAACTCGCCACAGGGCATCTGCTGTATGAACCTCCGGCCACCAAACATTCCGGCGACTGGGACAACTTTCACATACGCAACATCGGCCTCGCCATCCAGCGGCGCATGGTCGAGCGCTTCGGCGGCGTCGAACAGAAGATGCGTCGCGCCTGCGTCTCAAGAGTCGAGCGCGCTCTCGGCGCGCAAGCGGCAAACTGGAACGACCCGGAGCGTCGCGCTTTCTCCGAACTCGCGCTCGTGCTCGACCTCATTCCAGACCTCGCGCGCTGGTCAAGCGAAGAGAAGAGAGCAGTCGTCCGCATCGTGCGCGCTAAAGCGGGAGCGGAAGAATTACTGTATGCGCGACTGCTGCAAAAACATTCCAGGCTGCGCGCACGAATAATCGAGATTGGCTCGACAGAGAATGTGTCCGAGCGATGAACGGGGAGAGATTTTAGACACCAAGTTCTTCATGGATGTCTCAATCGAATTTCGTCGAAGCGGCTATCGTTTTTGCCCGCAGTCAAATTCGAGCGTCGAAGCGGCGTTGGCAATCTTCCAGCCGTCAATGGTGCGGACGAGGTGAAAAGAGTTTGTGCCGCAGTGTGAGAATTTATCGCCGACGTGAAAAGTGTAACGCCCGTAGACGAGCGCCATATCGCCGAAGATTTCAACTTTCGGCTCACTCATCTTTTCAATGAACTCTGGAGCTTTGGCTTCCGCGATTGCCTTGGCGAAAGCGTCCGCGGTGAAGACGCGCGTGGTGGACAAGCCTTCGCCCGTGCGCGGTTTGTCAATGGCGACGAGTTGGCCTTCGGGCGTAAACAGAGCGCGAATCGCGGCGGCGTCCTTCGCCCGCATCGCTTCAAACAACTTGTTGACGACAGCCGACGCTTCCTGCTTCGTAGCTCCAACCGATGATTGTTTGGCGTCATTCTTCGCGGCGGTCTGCGCCGTTGCCGGAGCGCACACGGCGAGCGCGAAAATCAAGAGCGCGATAAATTTTTTCATTGGATTCTTTGCCTTCTATTTTTCATCGTCGAGCGCGTGTCGAAAACGCGGCGCGATTTCGTCGAGCATCGCGTCCAGGTGTGGCTGCGTGAACCAGCGACCTTTGAGCATCACTCCGGCGCGTCGCTCCGTGTTCGCAATGTTGTCGAGCGGATTGGCTTCGAGCAAAACCAAATCGGCGCGCTTGCCTCGCTCGATGGTTCCGGTCTTGTCAAGCGTTCCGAAAAACTCAGCCGGATTGCGCGTGGCCGCCTCAAGCGTCGCGTAGTTCGACAGCCCCGCTTCATTCAGAGCGCGCAGTTCGCGGTGCAGCGTGTAGCCGTAAAGCAAGAGCCATTCGGGCGTGTCCGAGCCTGCGAGAATCTTGCCGCCCGCGTCGTGAATCGCTTTGACTATCTTGTTTCTGATGGCGACGTAGCGGGCGCGTCTTTCGGGCGAGGCCGCCGTCGCCCAATATCTTTTATTGACGCCGAGCCAGAAATCAATCTGCTTCTGCGGGTAGAAGCGAATGTCCGGCTGTGCCTTGATTGCTTCTTCACTGCGGCCAACGCCGAAGGTTGATTTGAAGAGATACAGCGTCGGCGTGGCGAAATGATTTGCCTGAACAGTCGCGCGAGCCAGTTCGGGAATCCTGCTTTCGTCCAAAACATCGAGGCTCTCCCAGTTCTTCGGTTGATAAAGATAGATGTCCGAGACGGAGCCTTTGATGGGCGAGCCTGCGGGCAGCAACGCTTCGAGATACGAATCGAGATGTTC
Organism: Blastocatellia bacterium; assembly: GCA_033855775.1. Lineage (GTDB taxonomy): Bacteria > Acidobacteriota > Blastocatellia > Pyrinomonadales > Pyrinomonadaceae > DASVTR01. The sequence goes on from JAWVFT010000139.1 coordinate 15,585, forward strand.
GATTTGCTGTCGAGCCTTGAGCGCGCGTTGCAGCCCGACGAAGCGGCTGTCGGCGTGGCCGATGACGCGTATGCTCTGCCGTGCGGCTTCGTCAACTATCGCTTCGTAAACTTCCGGCTTGAGATTGGTCGTCACCTTCAAATAATCGTAGCCGTCGCGCTTTGCTCTGCGCACAGAATCACGCGCTTCCTGTTCGTTGGTCACGACGTAGGCGTTGCCAGACTTCTTGCCGATGAACTGCGGGCTCGCGGCGTAAATCGTCGGAGCCATGATTTCGCCGCGCGCCGACTTTTCGCGCAGCACAAGCTGTTCCGGCGTTCCGGTCATCAAACGAATCGTCGTCACGCCTTGAGCCACCATGACCTTCAATTCGTCTTCCGCCAGAGCGTCCGGGAAGTCGTCGTCCGAGAAGAGATGAACGTGCATGTCCGTGAGGCCGGGAATTAAAAACTTTCCGGCTCCGTCAATACGCTGCGCGCCTGCCGGGACTTTCACCTTTCGCGCGGCGCCTATTTCGGCAATCACGCCGTCGCGGACAATGACGGTTTGATTACGCAGCACGCGCTCTTTGTCCATCGGAATAACATTCACGCCGACGAAAGCCGTCGTCTTTGAATCCGGCGAAGCGGCTCGCCCGAACGACGCGAAGGCCGTCAATAAAATCAGCAGGGAAACAATCTTTCTCATCTCTCTTATCCTGACTTTAAGCAACTCACCAATCGAGAATCCGTCCGTGCTGTGTGCTTGAAGGCCGCGCTCCTTCGCTGTCATCGCCGGGCGGTTGGCCTTGATTCGCACAAGAGCTTTTCTTTGGGCCGGTAGACCAACGCGGCCACTGTTTGATTCAAGCCGGACTAAACTTTTAAGCTTTGCTGTTGACCGCTGACCGGAATGACTTTTCAGTCAAATACAACGACGGCCCGGTCTGTCGAGTTTCAGGAATTTTGGATGGCCGATGAGCTAAATGGCTCTGAACACGGAATCTGAAACGGGACGCTATTCGCCGTTTCTCTCTTCAGTGACAATGGGGCGGAGCGCGCCGTCAGCGGAAACTGTATGAAAATCTGTTGCAATAAGTCTGGCGAGGCGTTACTCTGTGGCGCTATGAGTGTCACCCCGCCGGACTTCCGGCATCCAGACGCTCTTAAGACACACTAAGACTGAGCCGCCAGTGAAGTGCGTCACGGCAGCAGCGCATCCTTTAGTGTTTGCGTTTCTGTTAGATTAGCGACAGCAAGCTTTGCAATAGAGTCAGCGTAATCTCCGTAACCGGGTCTGTCTCGACAACGCCCGTTTGCATTTGGCCTGTGATAGTATCGTCGCCAGTTCCCGGCGCGGCGGTTGCCGATGCGGGCGGGTTCGGTGGCGGCGGCGGTGGGGTAGCGATGCCGCTGCCCATGTTTCCATCAGCATTGGCACAGACGGAAAGTGCCAGCACAAGCAATAACGCTCTTAGAGCTTTCATTTCGATTTTCCTTTTCACTTTGATGAAATTTGTTCAATCTTACTGTCACGTCATAACAGTGCGTGACAGCCGCAGTGTCTTTGCCACGTTTTTGCAAACATACAGAAAGGCAAGCCTCACATGAATTTAGCAGATACAGACCTGAAACAACTAGATGCCCCTTCGCTGCCGCAGGACGAACGCGTCTTTATGAGCTGCCAACTGGCCTCGGAATTTATCCACACGGGGCAATACGAGTCGGCGCGCGAAGCGTTAGGCGAGTTATGGCGAGGCGTCGGGCGTCGGCCCGAAGTGGAGAAGCTGAAATCGCGCGCCGCTGCCGCCGAAGTGTTGTTGCAATGCGGCACGTTGTCGGGCTGGCTCGGCAGCGCGCAGCATCTACCGGGCGCGCAGGAGACGGCCAAAGATTTGCTCTTCGAAGCCCTGCGCATGTTCCAGTCGCAGGGGCAGAGCGCAAAGGTGTCTGCGGCGCAATTCGAACTCGGCATGTGCTACTTTCGGCTCGGCGCTTACGACGAAGCGCGTGTGGTTTTAGACGAAGCTCTCGGCGGGCTTGGAGCCGAAGACGTCCAATTGCGAGCGAGAATTTTGATTCGCCACACGCTCGTCGAAATCTGGACGGGCCGCTATCACGACGCCTGGGACATTCTCGAAAGAGCGAGAGAGTTTTTCGAGGCGGGCGGCGACGCTTTGAGGGGTCGCTGGCACGGCCAAAAGGGACTCGTCCTGCAAAGGCTGGCTCTGACGGAGAAGCGCGCGGATTATGCCGACAGCGGCATCATGGAGTTTACCGCCGCCATCTACCATTTCGAGCAGGCGGGCCACGAACGTTACTGCGGCAATAATCTGAACGACCTCGCCATGCTGCTCTACCAGCTCGGACGCTACAAAGAAGCGCACGAAAGCCTCGACCGCGCGCAGGAAATTTTCAAGCGTTACGAAGACCCCGGCAGCCTCGCGCAAGTGAACGAAACGAGGGCGCGCGTCTTCATCGCAGAGCGGCGCTACGAGGAGGCCGACTGGATTATCTCAAGCGTTATCGAAGCCTTCGAGCAGGGCGGCGATCATGGCTTTCTGGCCGATGCGTTGACGCTGCAAGGTTTTGTCTGGGCCAAGCTCGGCGCGCACGAAAGCTCCATCAACATTCTTAACCGCGCCATCAGCATCGGTCAAGAATCAGGCTCTTTCTCAAACGCCGGAGTCGCGGCCCTCACGCTCATCGAAGAGCACGGCGAAGCGCGATTGACGGAAACAAAGCTGTACCGCGCCTACCGCCGCGCCGATGAACTGCTCAAGGAGACTCAGGACATCGAGCACATCACGAGGCTCAGAGCTTGCTCCCGCATCGTCAGCAAAAAACTATTGGGGCCGGAATTGGAAGGCGCAGGTTTCTCGTTGCAGGACGTGGTTCAGACTTACGAAGCGCGTTATATCGCGGAAGCCTTGGAAGTGGAGCAGGGCAGCGTCTCGCGCGCGGCGAAACAGTTGGGCGTCAGTCATCAGGCTCTCTCACATGCTCTCAGCACGCGCCACAAGAATTTGCTTGGACTGAGAAGCCCGATTAAGAGTCGCAGGCGGAGCATCATCCGTTACGATTCACCGCGAGCGAAGCGCACTTAACGGCAGCAGCAACGCTCCGTCGTCATCCGGCGCGGCGACGCTTAACAAGACGAACGCGCGTTCATTAAGCGCGATGTCATAATCAAAACTAAAGCGGCGAGCCATCGTGGGATGGCTCGCCGCTTTATTGTTTCAATCCATCCTACATAGAGAACAGCATGCTCACTGCGGAGCGCAGACCGTATCGTTGCGTGTGATGACGCCGCTGAAGCGTTGTTGATATTCCGGCGAGGTGATGAACGCGCAGACCATCGAGCGATAGCCGCTTGGGTCATTCGGCACGCTGTTGTTAACGACGTTCAGCCAGAACTGGTAGCCGCCTTCGTCCGGGTTGCGCTTCAGAAAGCCGAAGTACTGCATCAGGACAAACGCCTTGTTGTATTCGGCCTGCGCGTAAGCCTGATTGTCGGCCACCTGTCTGAGGACTGTCGCGCGTCCTGCGTCGCCGCCGCCCGCCGTGTTGTAAGCGTTGAGCAGCGCGTCACGCTGGCTCGTCAGGTCAACTTGCGAGGATTGCTGCACGGTCTGCAACAGCGCGTCGACGAAGGCCGCGCCGTTGAGCGTCGGCGCATATCTGTCAGTGAACGCAGGACGCTGAACGAAGAGCAGCGCGAAGCTCTGCTTGCTCTGCTCAGGGTTCGGGCTATCGACGACACGCGCGCGGTCCGGCGTGAACTGTCCATACGTCGGCCTCGTTCCATAGCTCGCTTTGTAGAGACGGTAGACGAAGCTGCCCGTGTTTTGAAACTCAAGCTCTATGAAGAAGGCGGCGGAGACTGCCGAGCGCCAGAAGTTGATGCAGGTGATGCTCGCGCCGCATTGCGTGATGCGCTCTGTCCAATAATCTAAGCCGCCCTGGTCTGGCTCGCGGCTGAGAAAGTCCGCGTAGTTCTGACGGACGAAGAAGCGCGCATCGTCAATCGGATTGGAGGCGGCAGGAGCCGGGTCGTTATCCGTGATGTTAATCGTCGCCACCTTCGTTGCGCCGAGTTGCGCGCCGACGGGGCTGTCGAGCGTCAGCGTGAAGGTTTCCGTGCCTTCGACGTAAGCGTCGTCGGTCAGGATAATCTTGATGCTCTTGCTGGCGGCGTCGCCCGCCGCCCATTTGAGTGTGCCGACGGCGGTCGTGTAGTCGGAAGCCTGCGAGGCCGTGCCGTTGGCGGTCGAATAGTTGACGGTGGCGGCTGTGCTCGTGTCGCCGCTGCGCGTCACGAAGACTTCGGCGCGACCGTCGCCTTCTCCGGCGGAAGGCGTGGCGATAGTAAACTGCAAGGTGTTGCGCCGCGTGCCGATGAAGGTCACGTTCTGGTTGCTCGTCAGATTGGGAATGACTATCTGGGCGAACGGGTTCGGGGCGTCAACTCGCGGCTCGAAGTCGTAGGTCGGATGGCCAAAGATGGAGAGCGAGTATTGATAGTTCGACGGCCTCTCGCCGAAAGAAAAGTTGCCGTTAGCGTCGGTGAATGTCTCCGTGACGGCGTAGATGTCGCGGGCAAGATTCACTTGAATCCCGGCGATGCCGTTGCCGGTTCCGTATTCGACGACGCGCCCGCTGATGATGTTGCTCGGCAGTTTCGTGCCGACGAAGTTTGCCGTCTGGCTCGTCGTCAGGTTCGGGAACGAGTAGTACTGCGGCGCGAAACTGTAGGCGAGGAACGGGTCGGGAGAGATGAAGTAGCTGCGGAACGGCTGCACGTTGGGGAACGAGTAGAAGCCGTTGGCGTCCGTGAAGGTGTTGCCCTGCGGGAAGCCGCCGGACGAACTGACGCGGATGCCGGAGAGCGGATTGCCGTTGGTGTCCGTGATGCGCCCGGTGATGTTCGATGGAATGTAGGTGGCAACGAAGTCGGCCCCGGTTTGATTCGCGCCGAGGTTGTTGTAGACACGGCTCGCGGGCGTGAAGCTATAGGTTGTGTTGGAAGCCGTGATGGTGTAGTTGCCGCCAGCGGGAAGATTGACGAACTCGAAGGCGCCTTCCGGCTTGGTATGGATGACGGCGTTGCGCGTTCCGCTCAGCGTGATGGTCACGAAGTAGAGTGGCGAACTGTTAGCGTCGTTCGTGACATGGCCGGAGATGGTGAAGGTCTGCGGCAAGGGCGCGGGCGGCGGCAGCGGCGTGTTGGTCGGCAGCGGCTGCCAGCTAATCGAGCCGAAGTTGCAGCAGCCTTCATTTGATGCGAGCGTCACGTCGTTGCTGCCGTCGAGGTCGATGACGTGGACTTGCGTGCCTTGATAGAAAGCCACCTTCGCGCCGTCGGGCGACCATGCGGGAGCAAACGAGGTGTCCGTGTTCAGCAGACGGCGCGCGCCCGTCCCATCGCTGTTGATGATGAACACGTCCGAGTAGTTATTCGACACCTGCACGTAGAGTATCTTCGACATGTCGGGCGACCAGCGCGGCCCGACGTAGCGTGTCGGGCCGTCAGGCACCGTGCCGTAGGCTACGAGCTTGGTCAGGTCGCTGCCGTCAACGTTCATGACGTAGATTTCGCCGAAGTCTTTCGAGATGACGAAGCGCGAGCCGTCAGCAGACCAATCTATGTCTCTGACCTGCGAAGGGCTGTTGGGCAGTTTCGCAAAGCCTGAGCCGTCGGCGTTGGCGATGTAAATGAAAGTGTCTTTGCCGATGTAGGCGAGGCGCGTGCCGTCGGGCGACCAGGAGAACCAGTTTCGGAAGTTGGTGGAAACGTCGGCCAGATTGTCCGCGAGCGGCAGCAAGCCTGAGCCGTCGGCGTTCGCCACTTGAAGTTCGTAGTACAAGTCGTTGGGAAAAGTAGCCCGGAATTTGCTGACGATGAAGGCCAGCCGCGCGCCGTCGGGCGACCATCTGGGAACGTATGCGGACGAGAGGCCGGGAAAGAGCGTCGGGGCTTCGCTCGCGTCCGCCCTGGCCGTGTAGATGCGGTCGGTGCTGTAGGCGACGAGGCCGTTCGTTTTCTGCCGGAGCGGCGTGGCCGTGACGGTGACGCTGGCGGTCGAAGCGTTATCGCCCGGGTTGGGGTCTGGAACGGCTGAAGCGACGGTCGCGGTGTTGCTGAGAACGGCGCCTTCGGAGACTGTGGGGTTGACGGTGGCGACGATAACGACGGTGGCCGACTGCCCGACCGCGAGCGACGTGAAGGTCACGGTCGGGTTGTTGCCGGAGCCGCTACAGACGCCGCCCACAGCGTTGCAGGAAACGAAGGTCGTTCCCGCCGGAAGATTGTCGGTCAACGTCGCGGAGTCAGCCGGGCCGCCGCTGTTGTTCTTCACGCGGAAGAGATAGTTAATCCGCGAGCCGGGCGCGACCTTGTTGTAGGCCGTCGCGCTCGTGACGGAGAGGTCTGCGAAGTTGACCTGCGTCGTCTGCGTCGCGGTGTTGTTGGACGGAACGGGGTCAATCTCGTTGCTCGTGACGCTCGCCGTGTTGCTGATGTTTCGCGTGGCGGGCGCAGTGATGACGATGTTGACGGTCGTGCTGGCCCCGCTGCTCAGGGAGCCAAGGTTGCAGACGACGGTGCTCGTGCCGGAGCATGAGCCCTGGCCGGGAGTGGCGGAGACGAAGGTGGCTCCAGCGGGCAGCGTGTCGGTTAGCACGACGCCGGTGGCGGTCAACTCGCCGCTGTTCTTCACCTCGATGGTATAGGTCAGTTGGCTGCCAAGCGCGACGGGATCGGGCGCGTCCGTCATCGTCAGGCTGAGTTCGATGGACGAGCCAAGCTTGGCGATGAAGGCATCCGTGCCGCCGCCGTATGTCCCGCGCAGAGCGTTGGCCAGGGGGAAGTTTGAAGACGAAGTGTTGCCGACCAAGTAGATGTTGCCCGCGGCGTCAACGGCGACGGCGTTGCCTTGATCGCTGCTGAAGCCGCCGAGATACGTCGAGAAGAGAAGCGCCGAGCCTGCCGGGTTGAGCTTGGCGACGAAGGCATCGTTGCCGCCCGCCCATCCGCTCAGCGGATTGACCAGCGGGAAGATTGAAGACGAAGTGATACCCGCGACATACGCGCTGCCGTCGGCGCCGATGGCGATAGCGAAACCCTGGTCTGTCGCGTCGCCGCCGAGATATGTCGAGTAGGAGAGCGATTGACCATTGGCGGCAAACTTGGCGATGAAGGCATCGCTGCCGAAGGACGGGCTGCCGTATGTTGGCTGCAAGGCGTTGGCCAGCGGAAAGTTGGCGGACTGGGTTGAGCCTGTGATGTAGGCGCTGCCGTCCGAGCCGACGGCGATGGCCCGCGCGCTGTCGTTATCGCTGCCGCCGAGATAGGTTGAATAGACGAAGGCATCGCCCGCCGGGCTGAGCTTCGTGAGGTATGCATCGGTGAATCCGCCGGGCGCGGGCTGGAAGGCGTTGGCCAACGGAAAGTTGGTGGAGGCGGTCGGGCCTGTGACGTAGGCGCTGCCGGTGGAGTCTATGGCGATGCCGCGCGCGTCGTCGCTTTCAGAGCCGCCGAGAAGCCGCAGGTATTCAAGCTGCGAGCCGGACGGATTGAACTTTGCCACGAAGCCGTCGTTGCCGATGTTCGTTCCGGCAAGGATGCTCGTCTGGCCGCCGTTGATGCGCGCGGCGAGCGCGAGGACGAATTTGTTCGTCAGCCCGTTGTTGCTGGCCGTCCAGTTGGCGCCGCCGTCCGTAGTCTTGAAGACGCCGAAGGCGGTCGTCCCCGCGTAGACGGTCGAGGGCGCAGACGGGTCGAAGAGCAGAGCGTTGACGGTCACGGAGAAGGATTGGCCGCCGGATGTGCCGGTCAATCCGTTGCTGCTCAGCGTCCAGTTGGCGCCGCCGTCGAGGCTCTTGTAGACGCCGTTGGTTGACACGCCCGTCGCCTGCGCGAAGAGCGTGGATGGCTGCGACGGGTTGAGCGCGAGAGTGATAATCTGCCCGTTCGCGCTGCCGAAGCCCGCGTTGATTGCCGTCCAACTTGCGCCGCCGTTCGTCGTCTTGAAGATGCCGCGACCGGACGTTCCGGCGTAAACGATTTGCGGGTTAGTCGGGTCAATGGCGAGCTTGTTGACGTTCGGGGACGAGCCTGTGATGCCGCCGCGCACTTCGGCCCAAGTGTCGCCGCCGTTCGTCGTCTTGTAGATGCCAGAGACGGTTCCGGCGTAAAGGGTCGTCGGCACGGAAGGGTCTATGACGAGCGTGTTGACGCTAGGGATACTGATGCCGCTGTTCTTCACTTCGTAAAGATTGCCGCCGTCCGTGCTCTTGTAAAGGCCGCTGCCGCCGCTCGTTGCGGCGTAAATGATATTCGGGTTCGAAGGGTCAACGACGACCGCTCTGGTTGACTGCGGCGCGGTCGAAGTGCGCACAGCGCCGGTCAACTGCCAAGACGAGCCGCCGTCCGCGCTCTTGTAAACGCCAAGATTCGTGCCTGCGTAGATGAGGCTCGTATTGCCGACGACGGCGATGTCGTTGACGATGCTGGCCGTCAGGCCGTTGCTCGTCCCGGACCAATTGGCGGCTGCGTCAGTGCTCTTCAAGAGCGGATTGCCGCTGCGATTCTCGACGGGGAAGCGGGTGAAGTTGATGGAATTGGTGCTGCCCGCGACGTAGGCCGCGCCGAGCGAATCAACGGCGATGGAGTAGATTTGGTCCGTGCTGTTGCCGCCCAGATATGTCGAGTAGACGAGCGCGCTGCCCGCCGGATTAATCTTCGTCACAAAGGCGTCGAGCGCGCCGTCCTTCGCGTCCTGAAAGACTCCGGCGGTGCGCGGGAAACTGCCGGAGCCGGTCAAGCCTGCGATGTAAGCGTTGCCGTTGAAATCAACGGCGATGGCGTTGGAGATGTCGTCGCCGTTGCCGCCGATGTAGGTCGCGTAGATAAGAGCGTTGCCCGCCGGATTGAGCTTGAGCACGAAGGCATCGTTGAAGCCGTCCTTGCCGCCCTGAATCGGGCTAGGGCCGGGAAAGTCCAAAGAGCTTGTGCTGCCTGTGACGTAGGCGCTGCCGTCCGGGCCGACCGCGAGGCCCAAGCCCTGCTCGGCTCCGCTGCCGCCGAGGAACGTGGAATAGATGAGCACGGGGTCAATCACGAGAGCGCGGCGCGAGTCGTGCGCGCCGACTTCGATGCCGACGCTTCCGTCCCTGCGCACGCGATAGCGAGCAGCGACTTTCTCACGCGCGCCAGCGGTCGTCTCCTGATAAGCGCGCGGCTGCTGCTGGCGAATTTCGCCGACCTGCGTGTTGATGATGAGGTCGCCCCGCTTGTCAACGCGGACGCCGAGCGCGCCGTCGAATTGAAGACGGATACGGCGCGCGTCTGCGCCGGGGGCGACGATGAAGTCGTATTCGAGCCGCCCTTGATTGCCATAGTAAACGAGGTCAACGCCGGGATAGACAGACTCGTACTTGACCTTCTCGAAATTCGGAACGTTCGTGAGCCACGCTGTCGTCTCGCCAATCAGATAGTTGCTCCGGCCCGACAACTCGCTCACGCCGGAGACGGCGGGCGATGGGTTCGAGCCGGCCAGACGGATGCGAAGCGTGCTCGCCGTCTTTGCTGATTGCGTTGATTGTGAAGAACGAGCGGCGTTGGCGTTGTCGTTCGATTGTTCCGCAGGGTCGCGCAGGCGCAGCACGGCTCCCGCGGGCGTCAGGAAGAGCGTGTAGCCGTTGCCGCGCGAGATAAAGCTGACCGCGCCGTCCGTCTGCCCGCGATTGGCCTCGAACCTGAGCGGCAGTTTGCCGTAGGCTTCGATTGCCCGCGCCGTCTCATGCGCCGACTTCGCGGAGTCTGCTGCTGCCGCTGCACGCGTTGCGCTCAAGGCCAGCGGCGAATTGCCGCGCGGCAAAAGCAGCAGGCTCGCCAACACGGTTGGCGCGAGCAGCAGAAAGATGATGAAGAGATGGTTGCGGCTCGCGGCAGAGCCTTCACGTTTCGAGAGGGAAATAAGAAGGGGCATAGCTTTCCACCAAAATCACAAGAAAGGGTTGAGTTAAATCGGGGGTGACAAACTGAACGGATAAATTATTTTCGGGAGAGACTGTTTGACTTGCGCGGCTTAGTGAGGCTGCGATGTCTTCCTTTGTGTCTCAGCCCAACGGCGTCTTCAATCGCGGAGAATAACACAACCCGTCGTCGCGCGTCTAACTCGCAAAGGCGCGGTTGCCGTGGCCGCCGCCGTGGCTTGAGTCCATCAACTATCACGAAGCGCAACGCAAACGGGCGCGTCCAATCTCTTGAGACTATCAACTCGCGCGGCCCTGCTCGTTCACTCTCTGGCAAGATGCGCGCCCCGCGTGCCACAATGTTTCTCAACCGCAGCCAGCGTTACATTTTCAAGTACAAGGGGCAACCGCGATGAGCCGCAATCTTGATGAACTCTTTGCCGCATTATCGGGGTCGGCGTTTCGGCGTCGCTTCAACCTGCGCGGCAAGGAGCTTGAGTACCTGCGCGACAAAGGGTTGCCGACCGTCATGGAGCACGCCGCCGATTTTATAGAGAGGCGATTGGCTCCCGCCGCTCCGGCTAATGATGGAAAGCAGACGCCGATGCGCCATCATCCAGTCTTCATCGCGCAGCATGCGACGGCCACTTGTTGTCGCGGCTGTCTTCAGAAGTGGCACGCAATTCCGAAGGGCCGCGAACTGGAAGCGGCGGAGAAGCAGCATGTCCTCGCGGTCATCAAAGAATGGCTCATGCGGCAGGAGCGATTGAATGCATGAGTTGCTTAACAGTAAGGGATGAAAGGAGAGCTACCGGAAGCTCTGTTATCAAAGCTTGCTCGGCTGCGCGACAAGTGTTCGCGGCTCAGGCCATCATCCACGGCTCAGACCATCATCCGTCGCGTCTTCTCGTCCGCGTTCGTCTCCGCGCTTGACGCTATCGTTGAGCGGAAGCCTCATCTCCACAACCAAGCCGCCGCCGGGCGCGTTGGCCGCTTCGATTGTCCCGCCGTGCAGATGCATGGCGCGGGCCGCGATGGCAAGGCCGAGGCCGGTTCCGCCCGTCTGCCGGTCGCGCGCATCTTCGACGCGATAGAAGGGACGAAAGATTTTATCCAGAGTCTCTTCCGGCACGCCCGCCCCGCGGTCACGCACGCGGATGACAGCCTCGCTCGCGCCGCTCGCTTCCTCATGATGGAGCGTGATTTCAACTTCGCTGCCTTCGGCTGTGTGGCGCACGGCGTTGCGCACGACGTTCTCGACGGCGCTCCTGAGCAGTCCGGCGACGCCGTTTGTCATCGCCGCTTTGCATGTCTCGGCGCGCACCGAACGTTGACGGCTGCGGGCTTCAAAGTCTGCGTCGTCGGCCACGTCGCGCACGAGTTGGCAGAGGTCTATGCGCGCGTTCCTGTAACCGTCCGTGCCGCTTTCGAGGCTCGACAGCGTGAGCAGTTGTCCAATCATCTCGTTGATGCTTTCGGCCTCGCGCCCGATGCGGTCCAGGTTCGCGCCCGCTTGCGGGTCGCAACGACGGCGAGCGAGTTCGAGGGCGACGCCGAGGCGCGTGAGCGGCGAGCGCAACTCGTGCGAGATGTCGCCGAGCAATCTTCGCTGCGCCGTCACGAGCGATTCGATGCGCGTCGCCATCGCGTCAAAGTCGCGCCCCATGTCTGCCAACTCGTCGCGCCGCCGGCCAAGGAGCGGCCCGACGCGCGCCGAGAAGTCGCCGCTTGAGACTTGCCGCGTCACGGCCCGCAGCTTCACGACCGGCGAGACGATGTAGCGCGCCAGCAAGTAGCAGAGCGCGCCCGCCGTCAAGAGCACGGCGAGGATGCGCGGAATCAATGCCCACGGATTAACGGGCGGCGGGCCAAACGGCGCGCTGACTTCCGTGATGAAAACGTAGCGACGCCCGCCATCGGTCTGCGCGGGGAAGGCCACGAGAAATCGTTCGCTCGGTCGAGTGAACACGGGCGCGGATGACTCGCGCACGCGCTTGACCATCATCTCTGCGCCCGCCTGCGCGCCGAGTCCTGACAGTTCCGCTCCCTGCTCGTCAAAGAGTCGCGGGCGATGATTCGTCTCCCGCTCCATTCGTTCGAGGTAGCTGACAAGCCCCGGCTGCCCTTCGCGTTCGTAGGTCAGGGCGGCGGTCTGAGCGATGAAAGCCGTGTACTTGTCCGTCACGGAGTTGCGCGGAAACTGCTCGCCGGAGCGGCTCAACACAGTGGCGAGCAGAAACGCGCCGATGACCAGAGCCATCGCCAGCCAGAACCACAAGAAGACTTTGAGAAACAGACTACGCATTCCTTCATCCAAGCTTTGCCGTCAAGAGCCTGCGCCGTCAAGCGCATCTTCAGGAGCGTTTTGCCTTCAACTGCGCTCTTCGTCCGCGCCGCCCGGCTGCGCGTAAATATAGCCGACGCCGCGCACGGTCTTGATGCGCTCCGCGCCCTGAACTTGATGGCCGAGCTTCTTTCGCAGGTGGCTGACGTGCATGTCTATGCTGCGGTCAAACGGAGAGAGGCTGCGATGCAGCACGTCTCTGACAAGCTCTTCGCGCGTCACAATGCGACCGGGAGCGCGCAGCAGCTTTTCCAGCAAATCGTATTCGACAACCGTTAGTTCAATCGTCTCGCCTGCGCGGCGCACGACGCGCGTGCCAGTCTCCATCTCAACGTCAGCGACGACGAGTTTGCCGCCGCCCGCGTTCATCAACTCCTGCTCGCCGGGACGCGAGCGCCGGAGCACGGCGTTGATGCGCGCGACGAGTTCGCGCGGGTTGAAGGGTTTCGGCAGATAATCGTCGGCCCCGATTTCAAGACCGACGATGCGGTCAAGGTCGTCGCCGCGCGCCGTCAACATCACGACCGGCAGGCGCGAGCGAGCGCGTATGCGACGCAAGACCTCGAAGCCGTTGATGCCCGGCAGCATGAAATCGAGCACCACCAAATCGTGCTCGCCGGAGAGAGCGCGCTCGACGCCCGCCTCGCCGTTGTGCGCCGCCTCAACCTTGTATCCTTCATGCTCAAGATACTCCGCGACCAGTTCACACAGTCCAACGTCGTCGTCAATCACCAGCACCGGCTGCATCTTCATCCCTCTTCCGTTTAGCCGAAAGTCCGACAGCCTGAGCGTTCGCCCGGCGCATCATTCTACCTTAAACGAGCCTTCAGCCTTGTAAAGAAGTGTCAACGAAAAGGGCGCGCTCTTGACAAAACTTTACACAGCCTTGGCAAACTCTTTACGACGCGGCGGGGCCGAAATCCATCATAATAGCGAACGTGATGAGAGAGTTTCAAAATCTTGTCGCCTTATGAACCGGGCCGGATGTGTTAATCCGCCTGACGTGGAGTTCCGGCGTTCTGGAACATCGCCGGAACTCCCCGCTTGGCGGGCCTTGAAGCAAATTGAAGACTGAAGGAGAGAGAATGATGAGATTGAAGTGGAGGAAGATAGACGGCATCGTGGCCGTCGTGGGCGCGCTCTTGTTGATGGCGGCGCTTGCCTTCTCGCAGGGCAGACCGCAGGGGCCGCCGCCCGACGGTGGCTTTCGCGGCGGGCCGGGCGGCCATGGCGGGCCGGGCGGGCCGCGCGATGGAATGGGGCCTTTGCGCGACCTCAACCTGACCGACGAGCAGAAGGCGCAGGTCGAGAAAATCAGGGCGAGCTTTGAAGAGAGCACGAAGGCTTTGCGCGAGCAGTTGCGCACGTTGCATGACAGCCAGGCTGACCCCTTCGCGGGCGCGGCCTTCGATGAAGCGGCTGTGCGCGCGGCGGCTGAAGCGCGCTCTAAGGTCGAGGTCGAATTGGAAGTGGCGCACGCGCGGATGGCTTCGCAGATTTTCGCTTTGCTGACCAACGAGCAGAAAGCTCAACTCAACGAGCGTCGCCAGCAGTTCGAGCAAAGGCGTCAGGAACATGACGCGCAACGCGAGAAAGTCCAGAGCAATTAAGCTCAATCCAGAAACGACGGGCGGCGAGAGCCTGCCAGTTACGTTTCCATAAATGAAAGGGAGAGCAGGCGAACTGCCCTCCCTTTTCATCTACCGCGCGCGTGCGGTCGCTTCTCTTGCTTGAGAGAGCCGAATTATGGCTTCAACTCTCAGGCTCTTTACAAAACTTTACATTGCATTGACCAACTCTTTACACCGCCTCCAGCCGGTTGCGCGTCAAAGCTCTGCTAACGCGAACGACAGCCCGCTTTTTCAAATGGGAAAGCCAGGAACATGATGAGTCAGGCAACGACCCTTGCTGATGCTAATCCGTTGTGGACGGCTGCCGCGGCAGCGGACATGCAGCCGAGCGAAGCCGCGCAATTGGATTACCAGTTGGCCCAGAGAATCGCGGGCGGCGACATGCTCGCCTTCGAGGAACTCTATCAACGCTATCATCGCCGCGTCTACAACCTCTGCTTCCGCATGACCAATCAGGCGGCCGAAGCCGAAGACCTGACGCAGGAGATTTTTATCCACGTTTATCGCAAAATCGGCAGCTTTCGCGGCGCATCAACGATGATGACGTGGCTCTATCGAGTCGCGGTCAACAAGACGCTGATGCACTTTCGCAAGAACTCGGTGCGACGCGAGCGGACGACCGAAGACGGCGAGACGCCGGAGCCGCTGGCCGCGACGGCCAAGGCGCAAAGCCACGCGCCCGTGCTTGAACGGCTCGCCCTTGAGCGCGCGATTGAGCAACTGGCTCCGGGCTATCGCGCGGTCTTTATTCTTCATGACGTTGAGGGCTACGAGCACGCGGAGATAGCGCGCATCTGCGGCAACTCCGTCGGGACGAGCAAGTCGCAACTGCACAAGGCCAGAAAGAAGTTGTATGAGCTACTCAAAGAGACGAACAGAGCTTGATTCGAGAGTCGCGCCGTCGCGCTCTTTGCGGCAGTTCATCCTGCTGCTGTTGGCCCTCGCTCTCATCCTCTTGCCCGTCGCATCGCGGGCGCAATCAGGACGAGGCCGCAGCGACAGGGGCGCGAGCAGCACGAGCATCAACGGCGCGCGGACTTCGACCGACGCGACGACAACCAACCCTTCCGATGATGACGGCGCGCTCCCTCAAGCGGAGATTGTCGAAGGCGACGTGGTGCGCGTCAACACTACGCTCGTCACTGTTCCGGTCAGCGTCATGGACAGGAGCGGCAGGTACGTGCCGAATCTGAGCCGCGAGGATTTTCATGTTTTTGACGAAGGCGTCGAGCAGCGGCTCGCCTACTTCGCCACCGTTGACCAGCCGTTCACGGTCGCCCTCTTGATTGACACCAGCAACTCTACAAACTTCCGTCTCGATGAGATTCAGGACGCGGCGATTGCCTTCGTTGGGCAACTGAAAGAGGAAGACCGCGTGATGGTCATCTCGTTCGACGACGAGATAAGAGTTCTGGCAAGACCGACCAACGACCGCGCCGAATTGACCAGAGCCATTCGCCGCACGCGCACAGGCGGCGGCACGCGCCTTTACGACGCCGTTGACCTCGTTATCAAACAGCATCTCAAAAACATCAGCGGGCGCAAGGCGATGGTCTTGTTCACGGACGGAGTTGACACGACGAGCAGGCGCGCCACATACGAAAGCACCCTGCGCGAGGCCGAAGAACTCGACGCGTTAATCTATCCGGTCGCGTATGACACGGGCGGCAGCGTGCGCGGCGGCGGCATTGACCCGCAGTGGCCTTTGCCGGGAGGGCGCGGCGGCGTCATTCTGGGGCTGCCGTTTCCGCGCCTGCCGGGCGGCGGAAGAGGCGGCGGCGCATCGCGTGGCGACTACGCGCGAGCCGGCGCATACCTGCACGAGTTGGCGCAAAGGACGGGCGGGCGTTTCTACAACGGCAACACGCTGCTCGGCGTCTCTCAGGCTTTCGCGCAAGTCGCGGAGGAGTTGCGACGACAGTATAGCCTGGGCTATTACCCGAAGCCGTCGGGTCAGGCGGGCCAGCGGCGACACATCAAGGTGCGCGTCAACGAGCCGAACCTCGTCGTCGTGGCCCGCGACAGCTACATCTACTCGCAGAAGAAAACAGACGCCACGCAGGAAGCCAACGAGCAGCAGTTTTCAAACTCCGCTCCACCCGCGAATCGTTTGAGCAAGCTTCGTTGACCAGAGGCGAGAAGACGCCGCCCGCCTCGCTCGCGTTACATCAATCGCCGCAGCCATCGCCGCTCGCATCGCTCGCCCTTCATCATCGCTTCATCATCGCTCGCGCTTCAACGTCGCCTCAAGGGGCGCGAGCGGCAGGCAATTGCTTGCGCGATGCGCCGTAGATACGACCTTCATTATCGCCGCTGTGCTTCCACATGGCGGCGTCTGCTTCCCCAGACCAATTCCTCGCGCCTTCGAGCCGGAATAAAAAATTGCGCGCCCGCTCTTCATAATGCTTGCATCGGCGCCTATTCCTGCATAAGCTGTCGAGTCAAAAGCTCAACTCCGGCGTTCGATTCCCGTTGAGCGAAGACCTCTCTGGCTCAAGCTCTCGCAATTGTGACCTGTCATTCGTCTAAAGGAGGCGCCGATGAAGCGTTTAACTTGCAGCTTTGCTTTCATCATAGCGGTCGTCTCGCTGCTGGCCCCGGAATGCGCGGCGGACGACCCGCTGGCTCTTGTTCTGAAGCAAGAGGGCCACACCGTCTCGCTGGATTTGAAGTTCACTAAGAAGAGCCAGAGCTCGCTGGAACACGTTATCGCTTTTCTGGACTACGGCCCCAACGGTCACGCCACAGGCTTTGTCGTCGGCGACGGGTTGGTGATGACGGCTTATCACGTCGTTTCGGGAGACTTGAGCGCGGCGAAGAAAATGCAGTTGGGCTTCGCGCCCAAAGACCAACTCAAGGTCAAGGTCTATATCAACGGCTGTCAGGCGACGGTGATTAAGGTGGACGAAGCCGCAGATTTGGCCCTGCTGCATGTCTGTCAATCACAAAAGCAAGCTAAGCTCGCGGCCTTTCAAACCAGCCTTAATCAGGACGAGAAGCTGTTGCTCATCGCCCGCCCGCATGGCAGCAAGACGGTGCGGCGGGGAATCTTTTACGGGCTGTACCAGCTTCGCGGGCAAGAATATTTGTCCGCGAAGCTTGACGTGCGCGACGGCTATTCGGGCAGCCCCGTGTACAACGAGCGGGCCGAACTGGTCGGCGTCTTCAGCGGCTACGATTGGTCGAAGAAGCTCGCCTTGATTAGCCCCGGAACAAGAGCGCAAAAGATGCTCGAAGAATATAGCGGCGCCGCTCATCCATGAAGCCGGTCAGTTAGCCAGTCTCGCCTGTGCGGCGAGCCAGCCGCGCCCGTCCTTCAAATTCCTGCGGGCGCGCGAACCGTGTTCGACTTAACGGGAACCGAGGGTCAGCTTAAGATTTCAATTATCAATTTCACCCGAAGAGAAGCTGAAGCTTTGGCCGCATCGCTTCTCCTTCATTCACCGAAAGAGAGGAAACAACTATGAGATTAAGCGTCGGAAGAAAAGCCATGCTGTTGTTAGCCACTCTGGTGTTGATGGGCTTTGCCACCGACACCGTTTTGACCGCGCCCTACACTTTGCCGAATCCCGTCATCATCTACACGGGGCCGGAATTTTTTACGACCGGCGGCAAGCACTGGCAGCGATACAATTTCGAGGTCTTTAATCTGGATGCGTACCCGAAAGAGATGTTCGCCCCCGCGCCAGACCTGCCGCCGTGCGGCGCGAACAAGCAATCTTCGCGCACGTGGGTTGACATCTACGACCAGAGCGGAAAACGGCTCAACGGATTCTGCGCGCTAGGGAATAGCGCCGGGCTGAAGAAGCTCTGGTTCGCTCTGGAAGAAGGCGTCCTGCCTCCAAGCTGGGTCTATATTGAATTGACAGACCGGAAGACCGGCACGAAGTACAAGTCTAATCTGTCGGACACCGTTGGCTGAAGAAAGGCGGCAGCCGATGAGAGACAAGAACAAGCGGGCCGCGCGCATCATCGCCGCGCTCGTCTTCATGTCAGCGCTGGCCGTTACGGTCGCGGGGCAGCCGAGCCCTCGCCGGACGGGCAGAGCCGCAGCGCCGGACACGCTGATGACTGAATCCGAGCGCGAGTTGATGTTGGAAGAGATGGCTGCGCCGAAACCGGCGAGGCGGCCACGCGCGCGTGCGCCCTTCGCGCAACTCAGCGCGGACTTCACGCGCATACAGGTCATCAACAACGCACTGGCGCAGGCGGCCTTGCGCGCCGTCACGCTAGACCTTGAGTTCGTCGCCAAGTTGGCCTCCGACATCAGAAAAATAGCCGAACGTCTCAAGACGAATCTGGACTTGCCGAAGCCCGCGAAGGATGCCGAACGCCCTAAGCCGCAAACCTCCGCGGAGCGCGAGCAACTGCGCTCGGCAGTCGTCGAACTGGGAAAGCTGGTCGCGGGCTTCGCGCACAATCCGGTCTTCAAGCAGAGCGGCGTGGTTGACGTTAAGCTGTCGGCCAAAGCGCGCGGCGACCTTGAAGAGATAATCGAGTTGAGCGGGCAGTTGAGGAAGGACAGCGAACGTTTGAGCAAGGCGGCGCCAACGTCCCCTTGATGAAGCATCGTCTATAATTGCTTATCAAACTTCTGCTCGATAACTTCGCTTGAGGCTCCGCGCTCTGATAATTCTCTTCGCGCTATTGACCTGTAAAGCAGCTTCGCGGCTCGGCGAAGGCTTCCACGCTAACCGGCACGTTATGGCTGACCTGCGAAAGCTGGATTCTTATTTCGAGTCCGCCGACGAGCATGATTGTCAGGAAGGGAACCTTCACGTCGCCCACCTGGCGATAGTCGCCGAGCTTGCTTCCGCCGCCGTAAATCATCAGCCCCGTCTTCGCGTCAAAGTGTAGCTCGTCTCGTGCGCCGTTGGGCATCGCCACCTCAAGTATCTCCACACGGCCCTCGGATGTGTCAATCGCGCCCTTGTACATCATCTCGGAATACATCTCTTTGTACTTCGTGATTTTGTAGAAATCAAAATCGCGCCGCAGTTCGGCCAACTCCGGCCCCTTATATTCGTAGAAGCCCATCAGTGAATTTTGCACCCACCCGCGCTGGCCGTCGAAGACAGTTCTTAACTCTCCCAGATTGGGAATCTCCACAATCATGCTTCTTTTATCGGGAGCCTGCTCGTAGATGACAAGCTTGCCGCTGAGGTTTTGAAAAGGATACGAGCAGACGCCGACCGACACGCGATTCTGCAAACGAGAGAGGGCTTCGCGGCCACCGACCGCAGCGATGTAGCGCTCCATGACCGCCTCCGCCTCCGGCGTTGATTTGAACGCGGGAGCAGGCGCGGGAGCAGGAGCAGTAGCCGTCGCGGCGCTCTTTTCCGTGGCGACGATGGGAGGCGCGCTCGGCGGCGAAGTTTTGACCGTTATCTCAACTGGCGGCGGCGGCCCGGCGGCGTTTGACGAGTTAGCCTTGGCGCTTTCTTTGTGAAGCTCTATCTGCCTGACGGCCTCTTGCAGTTGCGTGTCCTCGCCTTTCAAGAGCGCGGCGCGGTCTAGCTTTTTCTCAACGTCCGGTTTGACGCCGACGCCTTCGAGCGTCGCGCCTTCGGATGTTTTGAACCCGGCCCGCGCATACTCGAACAAGGCTCCGGTCGGCAGCAGCTTGATGTTCGCGCCGAGGACTTGCCCCGCGCTGCGCTCGCCGACAATCAGAGCGCGCCCCGATTCCTGCAAGGCCGCCGCCATCACTTCGGCGGTCGAGCCGGAGAGCCTGTCAATCAGGACGACGAGCGGCCCCTTGTAGTTTGACCTTTGCGGAAACGTCGGGATGGGCAGCCCGCCCGTGCGCGTTCTGATTGTCCCGATGAGTCCGGTCTTATTCGTCAACAGCCCGACGATGCCCGAAGCCATGCCCATCACGCCGCCCGGATTGCCGCGCAAATCTATGATGAGGCCGGGCGCATCGCGCATGGATTTAATCGTCTCGCAAAGCCTTTCCGCCAGTTGCGGCGTGAAGACCGTGAAGCGTATGTAGCCCATGTTGTCCGGCAAACGTCTGGCCTCAAGCTCCGTGTATAAAGGCGGGACGTTGCCGAACGACGGCGACAGCGCGCCCTTCAAACGCTCGCGCTTGACGACGACCTGACGCTCTTTGTTCTCTTCGTCAAGATACTTGAGATGAACGTCCGTTCCCGGCTCGCCTCCAAGATAGTTGACCAGAACTATCTGGCGCACTCGCATGTGCAACTCAGGCGAGATGTCCTCTTCCGTTGAAATGTTTTCGAGCGGCAACTGGTCAACGCTTTTAATGATGAAGCCGGGACGCAATCCGGCCTTCGCGGCGGGGCCGTCCGGGGCAACGCGCGTGAGAACCACTTGCCCGCTTAGGACGCGCACATCAACGCCGATGCCGTTCAACATCTGCGTCGCCACCTCATTATCGCTCTCCATCTCTTCGGTCAACGTCTCAGCCGCTTCCGTCGCCGTCTCAGCGCCGTCCGCCGTGGTCGTAGACTTTTTCTTCGACTTGATGCGCGGAATATTTTCCGGCGGGACAATCGCAAAATGCGACTGCGGTATCTCGTTGAGCATCTGCTGAAGGAGCACGTGCAACTCGAAATCGGTTTTCGTTTGCGACGCGCGAAAGGAGTAGCGCGAGTAGACCGCAACCCAGTTGACGCCGCCGAAAGTCGGGTCAAAATTTTCTTCGTTGACCGTCCGCCAGACGAGTTCAAACGTCTTCTCACGCCGCTCTTGCCCAAGGTCTCTTCTGGGTCTGGCCCGACGCTGAACGGCTGAGCCTTGCGCTCTTGAGCCGCGCTGTTGAATAGCCAGCGCGCCCGTTGGAAGCAGCAGCAAGAGAGCGAGCGAGAGTGAGGCGATTGGCTTCCTGATGGGCGACATGTTTTTTCTAGTCTACTTTGTTCGATGCTGTGAGAGCTTATTGGCGCGCTGCCTCGGAGCTTGCCTAAGACTGTCTTGAGCGTTCAGATAGGTTGGCCACAATCGCCACCAGTTCGGTCACTTCCACAGGCTTCGGCAGATGCATCTGGTAGCCTGAGCGCAGGACGCGCAGGCGGTCTTCGGTTCTCGCGTAGGCCGTCAAGGCCACAGCCGGGACGCGCCCGCCTTGCTCCGGCGCGAGCGCTCTGACTCTGCGGATTAGCTCGTAGCCGTCTTCGCCGGGCATCCCAATGTCGCTGACGAGCACGTCGGGCTGAACTCGTTCGATGAGGGCGAGGGCTTCAAAGACTGAGGCGGCGGTCGTCACTTGCGCCCCGCAGCGTCCGAGCACGATGCCGAGCAACTCGCGCGTGTCGGCTTCATCGTCAACCACTAAGACTTTCAATCCGTCCAACTTCTCCGGGCAATCCGGCGCAGGCGCGTCGTCGGAGGCTTTCGGATGCGCGCGCACTTCACCCGCGCCCGATTCATAGACGGTCAACAGCGGCAGCATCACCGTGAAGGTCGAGCCGCTGCCTTCGCCGTGGCTCTCGGCGCGCACCGTGCCGCCATGCAGTTCGACCAGATGACGGACGATGGCTAAGCCGAGGCCGAGGCCGCCGTGCTCGCGCGTCGTGCTCTGGTCAGCCTGCCGGAAACGTTCGAAGACGTGCGGCAGAAACTTCGCGTCGATGCCAAAGCCCGTGTCGCTGACGGCTATCTCGATGTGCGAGTTGACGCGTTCGAACCGCACCTGCACGCGCCCGCCCCTGGGCGTAAACTTGATGGCGTTGGAGAGCAGGTTCCAGACCACTTGCTGCATTCGCGCAGGGTCTCCGGCGATGGAGCTAATGCCTGTGTCCATCACTTTCTGAATCCGCACGCCCTTGGCTTCGGCTGCGGGACGCAAGGCTTCTATCGCCGCTCCGATGAAAGAGGCCGGGTCAATCTGTCGCACGTCGAGGCGCAGCTTGCCTGTGATGATGCGCGACACGTCGAGCAGGTCGTCAATCAGTTGCGACTGCGAGCGCGCATTGCGTTCGATAGTCTCAAGCGCGCCGCGCGCCCCCTGCTCATCCAGTTGGCCCGCGCGCAGAAGGTAAGCCCAACCGAGCATCGCCGTCAAAGGCGTGCGCAGTTCATGCGAGATGGTCGCCAGAAATTCGTCCTTCAGGCGGCTGGCCTCTTCGGCTGCGTGGCGCGCTGCCTGCGCTTCGCGGTAGAGGCGCGCGTTCTCGATAGCGTTGGCGGCGCGGCGCGCGATGTCTTCGGCGAAGGCAAGGTCGGAAGGGCCGTAGCGGCGGCCCGATTCGGCTAAGACGAACGTCATCGCCCCAAGCGTTCTGCCTTGAACGGAGAGCGGCACGATCATCGCCGACGTGAAGCCTATGTCGCGCATGATGCGCAAGTGCTCTTCATCTATCGCCGCCGCCGCCAGCATCTCGTCCGGTATCTCCGTGTAGAGTTCCGCTTCGCCTGTGCGCAACACATTCGGCACGCCTCGTGGAGCGTCCATGTCAACCGGGTACCGGCGTTGCAGTTCGCTCGCCCATTCCACTTTCGCGGGGTCTGCGTGAGCGACCGCCAGACGGACAAGCTCGCCGTCTTCTCCGGTCATATCGACGGCGCACCAATCGGCCAGGTCCGGGACGGCCAGCCGGGCCACCTGCGCGAGTGTCTGCTGGTAGTCGAGCGTGGAAGCAATCACGCGGCTGGCTTCGGCGAGATAGTGTGCGCGCCGCTCCGCGTCCTCCGCTTCGGAGCGCAAGCGGCTCTGCTCTTCGTATAACTCCGTGCTGCTGATGGCCGAGCCCGCGAGATTGGCCAGAGCCGTGGCGACGCGCACTTCCGTCTCGTTGAATTGATGAGGGGCGCGGTAATAGAACGTCAGCGTGCCGGAGTTAACGCCGTGAATCCGTAGCGGCACGGCGAGCAACGACTCGATGCCTTCGGCTTGATAGACGGCTTGCCGCTCCGACAGGATTGGCGCTTGCTTTATATCGCCCGCGATGACGGGCCGCTCCAACAGCATCGGCGTGTTCTCCACGTCCGGCACGCTTTGCTTGTGATAACTCTCCGATAGTCCGTCATGAGAGACAACGCGCCATGATTGCGAGGCCGCGTCGAGTCTCCAAATGGCGTAAGCATCGGCAGCGATGAGGCGGCGTGAAAGGTTTAGAACAGCGGGCTGCACGGCATCGAGCGCGGGCGAGCCGAGCAGCAGACCCGAAGCTTCGACCAGCAACGTCAACCGCTCTTCGACGCTGCGTTGAAGTTGAAGCGCTTCTTCCGCCGCGGCGCGAGCCGACTGCTCAAGCGTCAACAGCCGGTCGCGCTCCTCTTCAACCAGCTTGCGCTCCGTGATGTCTTCGTGCATCAGCACCACTTCGCGCACAAGACCCGCCGCGTCCTTCACGGGATAAATGAAAGCTCTCACCCAACGTCGCGGCTGTTGATGACGGCTGCGCTCAGGGATGGTTTCCTCCGGGTCGTACATAATCGCCGGAATCGCCGTCGCTTCGCCGCCGAAACCTTTAAGGAGATAAGGCATCACGCCTTTGACGACGAGTTGCTCGTCTTCCAGCATGTTGTAATCGGCGAGTTGTTCGAGCGTCACGCCCCACAGTTGTTCCCATGCGCGGTTGACTTTGAGCGTGCGGCCGTCAGGCGAGAGCATCTGGATGCTGAAGGGAGCTTGCTCGATGAGCGAGCGCGAGTGCGTCTCTGAGATGCGCAGTTGTTCATCGTCAAGCCGTCGTCTCGTCTCATCGCGCGCGACTTTGACGAACCCGCTCAAGTTTCCGGCCTCGTCCCTGAGCGGCGTCACGATGCCGCTCGCCCAGAACCGCGAGCCGTCCTTGCGCAAGTGCCAGCGTTCGTCTTCGGCGCGTCCTTCGGTCGCAGCCTTGGACAGTTCCCACTCCGGCGCGCGGCGCGCGATGTCCTCCGGCGTGAAGAGGACGGCGGCGTTCTGCCCTAAGATTTCCGCCTCCGCGTAGCCGAAGATATGCTCCGCGCCGACGTTCCAACTGACCACCAAGCCTTCGCTGTCGGTCGCAAAGATAGCGTAGTCTTTGACGCTCTCCACCATCAGGCGGAACATCTCTTCCGCTCCCGGCTGGCTCTCTTGTCGCGCGCCGCCCTGTGTTCGTTCCTTCAACATCGGATAATTACTCGCTTTGAATTGATAAATGGATGCTCCGCGCCGCCGGAGAGTTGAACGTTGAGCGCTTTTGGGGGGAAAGCCTTCTTAGAATTTAGCAGAAAGAGTTGAGAAAGAGTATCTTATGCGAGAGCGGCGGCGACGCAAATCACCGGGAGGATAGCAACAGATGGGAAGCAAAGACAAATTCACGACGGAAGAGTGGCGGAGCTTAATCAAGGCTCCGATGCTGGTCAGCTATGCTGTGGCCGGAGCGGCTCCGAGCGGCGAGGACGGCTTTATACAGGAGATGTCGGCGGTCGCCGATGCCATCATCGCGGGCGGCGAGCAGGCTGCGAAAGACTCTCTGCTCGAAGCGGTCGTCGCAGACATTCTGGCCAACGCGCAGGACGAACTGCGCGGCCCGACCGAAAGCATCTCCGTCAAGGAAATTAAAGACCGCGCGTTAGACAACTGCCGCAGCGCCGCTGCGATTGCGCAGGCGAAGGCCGGAGCGGAAGAGGCCGACGAGTACAAGCGTTGGTTGCTGGCGGTGGCCGAAAGGGTCGCGGCGGCTGCCAAAGAGGGCGGCTTCTTCGGCTTCGGCGCAACGCAGGTGAGCGAAAGCGAAACGGCAACCATCAACGAAATTGCGAACGCGCTCGGCACAACACAGTAGTCGAGCCAAACGAGTAGCAGGCAGCAGAAGAAGAAGAGCGAAGCCGTCGCGCCGCGCCTCTCCGCTCAGGTCGTTTCGCTGAAGCTCAATCGAGGCAGAGCGCGCTGTAACTCCTGCGCTCCGGCGTCGCTGATTTTCGAGCCGCCAATCAGCAACGTTTCCAGCTTAACCAGAACCTTCAGATGAGCTAAGCCAGCATCGCTCACTTCCGTCTTGAACAAGCTCAACTTCTTCAGTTGGGTCATGGATTTGAGATGAACCAGACCGGCATCGCTAACTTTCGTCCCGCCTATGAGAAGCGTTTGAAGTTGCTTCAAATTTTTCAACTGCGCCAGGCCACGGTCACTCAGTTGAGTGCGAAACAGATTCAGCGTTTGAAGGTTGACCAGATTCTTCAGGTGGGCCGCGCCCTCGTCGCCGATTTGCGTCAGCCGCAGATCGAGCGTCCGCAGGCTCTTAAACTTCTTGAGGATTGCCAAATCCGCATCCGTGACCTGCGTGCCGTGTAGGTCAACCTTGATGATTGGCTTGCCGGGAAAGGCTTCGTCGCGTTCGACCTTGCCGCCCAATCTTGTAATCTCGGCGACGGCGCGCTCCTGCGCGTCAACCCCTGCATACGCCGCACAAGCCGAAGCCAGCAACAACATCAGCGACAGGCCAAGCTTTTTGTAGTTCATTAATTCCTCCAATTGGATTCGTCATCGTCTCAGGACTTGATAGACCGGAACAGGCGCCGTAGCGCGAGCGCTCTATGCAAGAGCCGCATCAAACTTAGTGTTGATGCTTAACGCGCGTTTCTCATCCAAAGTTCCCAGGACGGCAATCATCCAGACTGGCGGGCTGAGGCCGCAAGCCACGACTCACGGCTGATGCCGTAGATTAGAACATCCATTCCCATCACTTCCGTTCGGCCTTCGACCTGCTCGCCCAACCGCTCCGCCACTTTGATTGAGCCGATGTTGTCCGAGTGTATAAGACTGATGACATGCTCTCTGTCCATCTCCGTGAACGCATAGCCCAAAACCTTTCGCGCGCCCTCCGTCGCGTAGCCTTTCCCCCAACTCTCGCGCGCCAGCGTCCAGCCAATCTCGAACCCCGGCCATCCCGCCGGATATTGCAAGCCCAAACGCCCGATTAAGCGTCCGCTGGCTTTCTCTTCCAGGACCCAATAGCCGTAGCCTCTGAGTTGCCAGTGACCGACGAGGAACGCCATGTGCCGCCACGCTTCGAGCCTTGAGAAAGGCTTCCCGCTCAGATAGCGCATCACTTCCGGGTCGGCGCAGATGCGCGCATACTCCTCAAAATCGCTCTCTCGCCACATACGCAAGACCAGCCGCTCTGTTTCCAAAGTCACTTCATTCATGCGCTCATTGTAACCTGAAGCCGCCGCCGTTTTGCATGAGTTGGAGAATGAGTTTAGAGGTGGCGTGCTCGTTTAAAAAAGAGAAGAGAGCCGCGCGTTTTCGTTAGTTTCGGCGTTCGGAGAGACGAAGAGGAAATCGCTGAAAAGCTTTTTGGACGAACATTTAGTCAGGCAGTTCGGGTAATTGGTCTTACCCTTTAAAATAAATCCCGCAAATGGTCAAAAGTTTATCTTGACAAAACTTAATGTCTGGCTAATAATGCTCGGCATCTTCGAGGCGGGCACGGCTCATCGCTTGATTCAAAGGTCATACCCTTTCGCTTCAAGCTTGCTATCTCAAGCGGAGATGCCAATTCTGATAAAGCTTTGGGATAACTTGCCGGATGGCGCGGCTTATCGGGATTTATGGAAGTTCGCTTGAACAGCGCAACCAACATCTTGTTTGCGGCTCCTCGAAGTTACACCGCACCGGACAGCGTTAGTTAATTGGTTTAACCAGTAAGATGTCGCCCTGTTGTGACGTGAGGGGTTCCGGCTCAAAGGGCGTGCGTGCTACCAGACGCGCGGCTTCCGTTTTCCTGAAAGCGAGCGCGAACATGGTTTCCTTCACGCATTCGTCAAAGCGTTTCTGAACCAAGCTACTCAAATTTAAGAACCGGCAAGAGAGCCGACGCGCTGTAACATTGGATTCCGCTTCGGGCGTCACGGCGCACATTAACACCCTGATTTGCTGGCATGTCAACGATGCCATTTAGAGGAAAGGACAAACTGATGCATCAGTCTATCGCGCGCCGTGTCTTCGTCGCTGTCTTATTGCTTCTAGTGGCCTTTATGGCGGCGAGCGCGCAGGAATTCAGAGGCTCGCTCGCCGGCAAGGTGACAGACCCGAACGGGGCCGTGCTGCCCGGAGCGACGGTCGCCATCAAGAACATCGAGAATAATCAAGAGACGACGGCCACCACCAATGATGAAGGCGGCTACAATTTTCAACTGCTGAATCCGGGCAAGTACACCCTGACGGTGACGGCCCAGGGATTCAACCCGACGATTCGTGAAGGCATTGAGCTTCGCGTCGCCGACAAGTTGACGTTGGACGTGCAGATTCAGGTCGCGGGCGTTGGCGAGTCTGTGACGACGACCGCCGCCGACGCGCCCGTTCTGGAAACCGGCTCGGTCAGCACGGGGACGGTCATCGACACGAAACAGATAAGCGAGTTGCCCTTGATTGACGGCAGCCCTTACCAGTTGGCGACCCTCGCGCCGGGCATCTCTTACACGGGCAATCCGGCCTTCACCAGCCCGACCTCGAACGGCAACCTCGCGGCGTTTCGCGCCAACGGCGCGACCGGCCCGAATCAGGTGACGCTCGACGGCGCGCCCAACTTTTCGACGGACGGCGGCGTCGGCTTCTCGCCGCCCTCGGATGCCACGCAGGAGTTCAAGGTGCAGACGAACGCCTTCGACGCGCAGCAGGGCTACGCGGGCGGAGCGACCGTCAACGTCGTGGTCAAGTCCGGGACGAACGATTTCCACGGCTCGATTTATGAGTTCAACCGCGACCGCAGCCGCACAGCCAATTTCTTCTTCACGAACAGGGCCGGGCAGGAGAAACCCGAACGCACTTACAATCGCTTCGGCGGCTCTCTGGGCGGGCCTGTCCGCATCCCGAAGATTTACAACGGGCGCGACAAGACCTTCTTCCTCTTCGCCTACGAGCGGCTCAAGAACAGCGAGGCGGAGCCGCAACTCTTCACAGTGCCGACCGCTGCTTTCCGGCAAGGCGATTTTTCGGCTCTGCTCAACCTGCCGCAGCCTGTCAGAATCTACGACCCCTTGACCGCGCAGGCGACCGGCACAGTGACGCGCACGGTTATCCGCGACCCATCGCGCGCGACCGCCGCGAATCCGCTCGGCTTGAACATCATTCCCTTGAGCCGTCTCAACGCGGCGGCCAGAGCCTATTTGAATCTCTACCCGCTGCCCAACGTGGCCGGCAATGCGGACGGCACTTTGAACTATTCATCGCCGATGCTTCGCAGTTCCAACTACAGGTCCTGGATTACGCGCATTGACCATCGCATCAGCGACAGCCAGACAATCTTCGGCAAGTACTATCACAGCTTCAACCCGGAAGACCGCTACAACTGGACGAACACGCCGCTGACGGAAGGCGTCGAATACAGAACCAACGACGGCGCGAGCGCAGACTACACGGCCACCTTGTCGAGCACGATGATTCTGGACGTGCGCGCGAACCTGAGCCGCTTCGTCATTCAAAGACAGTCCGTGCCGTTCGACCCCGCGACGCTTGGCTTCACGTCGGCGGCTCTCTCCGTCATGCGTGGCTACGAATATCTGCCGCGCTTCGATGTCAGAACTTACGACGCCGGAAGGCCCGTCCGTTCTATCCTCGGCTCCAATCGTTCCGACTACAACGCCGGGCTGTTGCGCCCGTTCTACGTCGCGGCGCTTGAGCCGACGGTGACGCAGATTAAGGGCAACCATACGATGAAGTATGGCTACGACGTGCGCGTGCTGCGCGAAAACTTTACGACCAACGGTTTTCAGGGCGGACGCTTCTTCTTCGACGGCACCTACACGAGCATCACCACCACCACCACGACCAACAGCGACAACGCGACCAACCTTGAGCGCAACCGCAATCTCTACGGGCGCGACGTGGCGGCCTTGCTGTTCGGCATCCCTTCGGCTTCAACTTCTCAGAGCTTGATTGACACGAGTTCGACCAACTACTCCGTGCAGTCCGTCTATCACGGCTTCTTCTTTCAAGACGACTGGCGCGTCTCGCCGAAGTTGACGCTCAACATGGGGCTGCGTTACGAGTTGGAGATGGGCCTAACCGAGCGTTACAACCGCTTGTTGCGCGGCTTCGATTCGGAGACGCCGAGCCCGGTTCAATCGCAGGCGCAGGCCGCATACCTCGCGGCCTACAACGCAGACCCGAATCGCGCCACTAACTTTCCGTTGACGCCTTCGCAGTTTCGCGTGATCGGCGGCGTGACCTACGCTGACGAGAACAACCGCAATCTCTGGAACGCGGACAAGAACACATGGCAGCCGCGCTTCGGGGCTTCGTACCAGCTTAACGAAAAGACTGTGGTGCGCGGCGGCTTCGGCATCTTCATGTCGCCGTTCCGCATTCTTCAGGACGACATCAAGCAGACGGGCTTCTCCGCTTCGACGGCTTTCACGCCGACCAACGATCAGGGCCGCACGTTCGTCGCGACGCTCAACAATCCGTTCCCCAACGGCCTGACGCAGGCTTTCGGTTCGAGCCTCGGCATCTCGACGAGCATCGGCGGCACGCTCGGCGGCGCCGACACAGCCGGGCTGGTTCCGAGCAATCGCAAGAACGCGAAGTTCGCGCGCCTCATCTTCGGCTTCCAGCGCGAGTTGCCCGGACAGTTTGTGGTCGAAGCCAACTTCGTCACGTCATGGGGCTACGACATGGCGGTCACGCGGAATTTGAACTTTGTCCCGCGCTCGTTTATCGCAGACCTGAGCGGCGTGACGGACAACGCCGCCGCCGTCGCTTTAGACGCCGCCGCGAACACTTACCTTTCAGGCACGATAGCCAACCCGTTCAGGAATCTTTTCAACAACACGCCGAACGCCAACAGCGCTTTCAACACCGGGACGACCATCACGCGCGCTCAAAGCTTGCTCGCCTTCCCGCAGTTTCAGAACGTCTGGGTGCAGGATTACAACGGCACGAACCGCTACAACTCGCTACAGCTTCAGGCGAACAAGCGTTTCGCCAGAGACTTCACGTTCAACGCGACCTACACGTACTCGCGCCTGCGCGAGAAGCTCGGCTACCTGAACCCGTCCGACACGGAATTGGAAGACCGCATCGGGACGGACGACCGCCCGCATCGCTTCACGCTGGCGAGCGTCTGGCAACTGCCTTTGGGTCGTGGCCGTCGCTTCGGCAAAGAGATGAATCGCTTCGTTGATTACGTCGTCGGCGGCTGGCAGATTAACGGGACATACGAATGGCAGTCGGGCCATCCGATTCTGTTCAGCACTCCGCTCTTCTACGCCGGAGACGTGACTGCGCTGGAAAGCCACTCTGGCGAGAACGATGGGCAGGGCGGGAAGTACGGCATTGACCGTCCGGCGTTCGACACGACCGGCTTGATTCGTCTCAATTCCTTCAGCCTGCGCAACGTGCCGACGACGCTCGGCAATCTGCGTCACCAGCCGTTCCAGAGCGTCAATCTTTCGCTGACGAAGAATTTCAACTTCGGCGAGCGGATGCGCTTGCAGGTGCGAGGCGAAGCCTTGAACGCCTTCAATCATCCGTACTTCATAGACCTGAGTTCCGACCCGAACAACGCGAGCTACGCTCGTTACACTACGCAAAGGAACTTGCCGCGCGACATTCAACTCGGCATCAAGTTCACTTTCTAGTCTCCCCCGACTGGCACGGACGCTTTTAAGCTCTCCGGCCAGCAACACGCGCGTGAGCCGCCCTCTGGTTAATAGCCTACGGCGGCTCATGTCGCATCTGCCGAGCGAGCTTGACTGGCCGCCGCAAGAGAGTTGAATGATAAATCGAACGACCATTAGCATCGCCGGAGTCGTCCTCTGTCTGAGCCTGTCTGTCATCATCGCTCCGGCGCAGAAGGCAAGCAACACAGCGGCGGCTGCGATGATTGCATGGAAGGACGGCCTCAAGCAAAAGCCCGAATGGTACGGCGGCGCAGAGGCCGCGCGCATCGCAGACAATCTGCTTCTCTACCAGCGCGACACGGGCGGCTGGCCCAAGAACATAGAGATGGCCGCCCAACTCACGGAGCGCGAGCGGGCCGAACTCTTGAAGCAGAAACCGGAGACGGATTCCACCATTGACAACGGCGCGACCTTCACGCAGTTGGCTTATCTCGCCAGAGTCTACACGGCCCAAAAACTATCGCGGCACAAAGAGGCGTTTCTCAAGGGCTTCGATTATCTGTTGAAGGCGCAGTACGCCAACGGCGGCTGGCCGCAATATTATCCGCCGCGCCGTGGTTACTACACTCACATCACCTTCAACGACGGCGCGATGATTGGCGTCATGAAACTCCTGCGCGACATAGCCCAACAGAAAGCGGCTTATCTCTTCGTGGACGAAACGCGGCGCGCTCTGGCCGCGCGTGCCGTGCAGCAGGGCATCGAGTTAATCCTGAAGACTCAGGTCGCCGTGGAAGGTAAGCCGACGGTCTGGGCGGCGCAGTATGATGAGGTGACGCTCGCGCCCGCGGCGGCGAGAAAGTTTGAGCCCATCTCGCTGACGGGCGGCGAGAGCGTCGGGATAGTTCAATTTTTGATGAGCATCAAGCAGCCCGACCGGCGCGTGGTTGAAGCAATCGAAGCGGCTATCGCGTGGTATAAAAAATCGAAAATCAACGGTGTCAGGTGGACGGAAAAGCGCGACGCCTCGAAGCCCGGCGGCTTTGAGCGCGTGGCGATTCAAGACCCGGGCGCGGGGCCAATCTGGGCGCGCTTCTACGAAATCGGCTCCAACCGCCCCATCTTCATAGGGCGCGACAGCCGCATCAAGTACAGCGTGGCGGAGATTGAAGAAGAGCGGCGCAACGGCTATCAATGGTACGTCTACACGCCCGCCGAACTCTTAGACCAAGACTATCCCGCGTGGCAGAAAAAGCAGCGGCGTTAGCTTGTCGTCATTAATTTGTCGCCGTCAAACTTAAGCGAAGCGCATCACTACTACTCCGGCCACGGCTTGAAACAGAGAACGACTATGAAGACTCGTCGTGATTTCCTGAAAACTTTTTTGGCTGGCAGCGGCGCGATGCTGCTTGCTCCCGCGCTCAGAGGCCAGACGGCTTTCGGTAGCATTTCGCCCGCGCTCTTCAACGCCTACGCGGCGGACGACGCATGGGCGCAATTGCCTTTGATTTTGAAACGCATCAAGCCGCCCGTCTTCCCTAAGCGCGAGTTTGACATCACGCGCTACGGCGCAGTCGCCGATGGCAAAACGGATTGCGCCGCTGCCTTTCGTCAAGCCATCGCTGCGTGCAACAAGGCCGGAGGCGGCAAGGTCGTCGTGCCTGCCGGAACGTTTCTGACCGGCGCGATTCATCTCAAGAGCAACGTCAATCTGCACGTCGCGGAGGGCGCGACCATCAAGTTTAGTCAGGACACGGCGCAGTATTTGCCGCTCGTCTTCACGCGCTTCGAGGGCATGGAGTTGATGAACTACTCGCCCTTCATCTATGCCTTCGAGCAGCAGAACATCGCCGTCACGGGCAAGGGCACGCTCGACGGCAACAGCGACGACGGACACTGGTGGCCTTGGAAGGGGCAGGCGCAGCATGGCTGGAAGAAGGGCGAGCCGAATCAGTTGAAGGCGCGCAAGACGCTTGAAGAGATGACCGAGCGCGGCGCACCCGTCAACGAGCGTATCTTTGGCGAGGGC
>JAWVFT010000140.1:0-104228 GCA_033855775.1 Blastocatellia bacterium
GGAAATCCAGCCCAAGCTGTTGCGCTTTCTGCAAGGCGGCGAGGTCATGCCGCTCGGCGAAGCTCCACGCAAGGTCAACGTCCGCGTCATCGCCGCCACCAATCACGACCTTGAACGTGGAGTCCGCGAAGGCCGCTTTCGTGAAGACCTCTTCTATCGTCTCAACACCTTCGTCATCAAAGTTCCGCCGCTGCGCGAGCGGCCCGAAGACATCCCGCTTCTGGCCTCCTACTATTTCGAGGAGACTTGCCAGCGCAACAATCGCCAACTCGCAGGCATCACGCCGGAAGCGATGAGCTATCTGACGAGCTACGCCTGGCCGGGCAACGTGCGCCAACTGCGCTCGGAAATCGAGCGCATCGTCGTCTTCGCCGAAGACGGCCAATCGGTCGGAGTCGAATCGCTCTCGCCAGACATCCTGCGCGCCCCGACGCTCGCCTCACCCGTCCGCTTTCAGCTTGATTTCAACCGGCCCGTTAATTTCAAAGAGATAATGCTCAACATCGAGCGGCAACTTCTGGCCGAAGCTTTGGCGCGGCACAGCGGCAACGTGACGCGCGCCGCCGAGCAACTGGGCTTGCGCCGCCAAACGCTCAACTATAAATTGAGCCGCTTCGACATCGCGCACCCGGACATGAGTCAGTCCGGCGAGCAAGAAGGTTGACGTTTCTCACGTTCTCACCGCAAAATTTTTTGCGCTTGCCGCAAAATTTCCTTTATGTGAGTTAAGCCTCAAGGGCAGTTCAATTAACCTACGTGTTTGCGTCCTTGCCTCGCCGCTTGCCCGCAAAATTCTTGTCAGCAAAAATTCCTGCTAGCGTTTCCCAACGCAGCGGAAACCCTGATTTCACGCCTCTTTTGGCGTTTGTCATCTCAGGCGCAACTCTGGCACGCTCGTTGTTAAGGAAGAAAGTCGGGCAGGATAGATGTTCTTTGATTTACCGGCACGACCCGACCCGACATTCAAGAAATTAAAACGCTAAACTTTGAGGGGACTGAAAAATGCACAGAATGAAAAGAATAACCGCGACCGTTTTATTGCTGCTGGTGGTGGGGCTGGGAACGCCGCAGGTTTTCGCAGATGACGCGGGCGGCGGCGGCACCAGCGTCACTAAGCCGACGGAAACGCCGGGCGGCGCAACTCCCATCGATCCGCTCGGCACGATCGATGGCATCATCATCTTCATCGCTTCGAACTTGATACCGTAATGAGCAACAACATCACAGGACTGGCTGAGTGGAAGACAGACAGCACGCAGCTTCGATCCTCATATCGGCGACTGGCAACATCTCGCCTTCCCGTGAATCTCCACAGCGCGACAGCGCACCTGCAACGTAAAGCGGCCACGTTGCTACACGGGATGGCTGATGACTCCGCAGGCTCTTGGCAAGAGCTTGACGGAGGCCAGTTCGCCGATGACGAGCGTGGCGACAATCTTTCGCTCCTACTGGGCGGAGCACTGGGCGGAGTCGCGTTCACCCCTTCCCTCGGCAGAGGTCTATTGGCCTCTGCCGGGATGGGGTCTCTCTTTATCACGCATCTGGAAAGGCTGACTCCGGCGGCGCGCAACGTGCTCTGCCGCACAGTCGAAACCGGACGCTATACGCCCGTGGGCGACCCATACCCACGCGCCATCAACTGTCGCATCATCGTTGCGACGACGCGACCGCTCTCTGCGCTGGCCGACGACTTTTTAATCGAATGGAGGCTGGCGGACGTTTTGGGCCACATCAGCCTTCGCGCCGAAAGCATCATCAACGCGCTGGAGACGCGCGACCCGCCGATGCAGCACAGCGGACGCTTTGCCGCCGCCAGTTAAAACACGCGCCCTCCCCCGCTGAGGACAAAAATTAACGGACGCTTGTCGCTACAAAAAACGACCGGCGTCCGTTAGTTTTTGATGAAGCGCTGGCCGCGCGCTTTATTCTACAAAATCAACGTCAATGCGTTGCGGAATGATTCCGCGTTCGTAGCCTTCCGTTAAGAGCCGCCGCACGGCTTCGCGCCCGCGATCCGTATAATCGAGCGTCAATTCGTTGACCCACATCGCCACGAAGCGGTCGGCCAGATGCGGGTCCATGTCGCGCGCAAACTGCATCGCGTAGGCCAGCGCGTCTTCACGATTTTCGAGCGAATAACGAATGCTCTCGCGCAGGAAGTGAGAGACTTTGCGTTTGGTCTCATCGCTCAAATCGCGGCGAATGGCGTTGCCGCCCATCGGCAGCGGCAACTGCGTTCTAGTGTGCCACCACTCGCCCAAGTCCAGAACCTTGTGCAGTCCCTTCGACTCGTAGAACAACTGGCCTTCGTGGATCAGCAGCCCTGCGTCGCACGCGCCCGCCTGCACCGCCTCGATGATTTGGTCGAAGGGAACGACTTCATACTCGAAGGCGGAATCGAAGATGCGCAGAGCCAGAAAAGCGCTGGTCAGCGTTCCGGGGACGGCGATTTTCAGCTTTGAGATTTCGTCCGGCGAGATGGGTTCGCGGGCGACGACAATCGGGCCGTAGTTGTCGCCGATGCTGGCTCCGTGCGGCAGCAGGGCATACTTGTCGGCCACGTAAGCGTAGGCGTGAAAGCTGATGGCCGTCACGTCATACTCGCCGCGCGTGGCCTTTTCGTTAAGCGTCTGGATGTCCTCAAGCACGTGCGTGAAATGAAGGTCGCCGGTGTCTATTTTGTTGGTCGCCAGCGCGTAGAACATAAACGCATCGTCGGAATCCGGCGAGTGCGCGACGTTGATGGTTTGGGTTTCGGTTACGGAAGTCATGTTCACTTGTTGTCTGAATCGGATGGAAGACTCTTTGATGATTTCGTCGGCTCCGGTTTTAAAAAAGCCCCTTGAAACATTTCGCGCAGACGCTCGCCGCTGCGGCTTTCGCCTTCGAAGTGGAGGCCGCCGATAAAGTCAGGCGCGAAAAATAGTATGTTGTTGCAGCCCCAACAGACGCTCGCGTAAAACAACTCTTTGCCTTTGGCGTAGAACCTGACGGCATACGAAGGGTCGTGGCACATGGCGCGGTCGGGGGCGTAAGCTTGAGCGCGCCACAAGGCGGCGAGCCGTCGCGCCGCCGCGCCTTCGATAACTTTGCGACCGACAACTTCGCGGTCTCTCACTTCAGGGTCGGAGTCGAACTGCGCTATCTCAACTTTATCAATCGCCTGAAGCTGGCGCACGTATTGCCGCGCCTGCTTGTTCGTCAGGGAACGTTGCGCAAGGCCGGCCTGCGCCGCGCAGAAGAGAAGCATCAACACACAAAGGCCGCCGCAGGCTTTTTTCGCTGCGCGACTCATCTGTGATTCTTGAAGAGCTTGCTCGTTCAAAACTAAACTGCCTTGCTCGCTCAAACTAAACTGCCGTGGCTTCTCGTTCAATGCGATTGTAAACGGTGTCGCGCTCGACGGCTTCGAATCCGGCGTCTTCGATGAGAGCGATGATTTCCTGCTTCGACATCCTGACTTCGTTGTTCGCTTCGACCGAATAGCTTTCGGTCAACTCGCCGCCGTTCGTGATTGTGCCGTCGAGGTCGTTGGCGCCGTAATGCAGAGCGACCTGCGCCAGTTGTTTGCCGAGCATTACCCAGTAGGCTTTGATGTGCGGGAAATTGTCGAGCATCAAGCGCGAGACGGCGATGGTCTTCAGGCTGTCAATGCCGGACGGCCCCGGCAGATGCGAGAGTTGCGTGTCCTTCGGATAGAAAGCGAGCGGGATGAAACATTGAAAGCCGCCGGACTTGTCCTGCTGCTCGCGCAGTCTGGCCATGTGGTCAACTCTGTCTTCGATGGATTCGATGTGGCCGTAGAGCATCGTCGCGTTGGTCTTCAGTCCGGCGGCGTGAACCTTTCCTGAAAGCTCAAGCCAGCGGTCGCCGTTCGTCTTGTGCGAGCAAATCATGGCGCGCGTCGGCTCGCGGAAAATCTCCGCGCCGCCGCCCGGACACGAATCCATCCCGGCCTCCATCAAGCGCGCGATGACCTCTTCGTCCGTCATCTTGTAGAAGCGCGCGAAGTGGTCAAGCTCGACCATCGTCCAAGCCTTAAGATGAAGCTGCGGGTATTCGCGCTTGAGCGATGAGAGCAAGTCCGTGAAATAACTGAAGGGCAGCTTTGTGTTCAAGCCGCCGACGATGTGCAGTTCGGTCGCGCCTTCCTTGACGGCCTCGCCCGCTAAGGCCAGCGAGTCCTGTATGTTGTGCGTGTAGGCGTCAGCCGCGCGCGGCGTGCGATAAAAGCCGCAGAATTTGCAGTCGGCGTAGCAAATGTTGGTCGGGTTGAAATGGCGGTTGACGTTGAAGTAGGTCGTGCGATGATGCAGCCTGCGCCGCACGCTGTCGGCGAGCTTCGCCAGCGCAGCCAAATCGTCCGTGTTGTAAAGAGCCACGCCGTCGTCGAACGTCAGGCGCAAGCCGCGCTCGACCTTCGGCGCGATGTCGTTAAGTTTCGGGTCGTGTGAAAAAAGCATGGGTTCCAGTTTCAGTTGTTCAAGTTTCAGGTTCGTCAAAATCGAGCTTGAGTCTTCAGTCATCTGAAAGCTTAAACCTGAAGCCTGAAACCGATGAGCGTCGCCCCGCCGAAAGTCGCGAATAGGATGACGCTGACAAAGGCGTTGGTTGTAAAGAACGCCGCGTTCAAGCGGCTAAGGTCGTCTGCGCGCACCAGCATGTGCTGGTAGACGAGCAGCGCGCCCGTCAAGACAACTCCAAGGAGCGCGAGCGGCCCCAACTGCGTCACACAGTATAACGCAACCAGAGCCGAGAAGGCTTGCGCGTGGAAGAGCCGCGCCATCCAGAGCGCGCGACCGACGCCCAACTTCTCCGGTATCGAGCGCAACCCGGCGCGGCGGTCAAACTCGCAGTCCTGACACGCGTAGAGCACATCGAAGCCAGCCGTCCAGAGCCAGACCACGATTGCCAGCAGCCACGGCACGGGGCTGTCGAGCGCGCCGCGCACGGCAATCCAAGCGCCCGCCGGAGCAATCGCCAGACACCAGCCGAGGACTAGATGCGACAGGCGCGTCCAACGCTTCGTGAACGAGTAAATCAGGATGCTCGCCAGAGCGATGGGCGCAAGCCATAGCGTCAAGCGATTGAGCATCGCCGCCGCGACAAAAAAGATGGTGGCCGATACGATAGTGAAGGCCCAGACGAAGCCGACCGAGAGCGAGCCTGCGGGCAGAGCGCGCTCTCTGGTGCGCGGGTTGCGGCGGTCAATCTCGCGGTCAACGATGCGATTGAAAGCCATCGCTGTGGAGCGTGCGCCGACCATCGCCAGCGTTATCCAGATGAGTTGCGTCACGGTCGGAATCCCGCGCGCCGCCAGCACCGCCCCCAGAAAAGCAAACGGCAAGGCAAACAGCGTGTGCTCGATTTTAATCATTTCGAGCGTCGTGCGAACATTCTTTGCGGTCGCGGTCAGCATCTTCTTCTTCAGTTCACCTGTGGCCGTGGCCCACTGCCACGCCGCCAAACTGTGAACTCCTCCTCAACCCCTACCAAAGCAAAGGCAAGGCCACGCCAAATCCAAACAAAAGCCCCGATTTCTCGCAAGCTAACTTTGCAATCTGCTATTCGCCGCCCCGCTCCCTTGCACTCTGCGAATAAAAACAGTGATAAGTGACGAGTGACAAGTGACAAGCAAGAATCAGAATCAAGCAACAAACGTTTGCCTTTAACTCGTCACTCGTCACTCGTCACTCGTCACTTCCTTTTCTCCCTGCCATCTCGTCGCCTGTGTGTGCGGGATGGCGAATTGGTCCAGGATGCGGAAGACGAGGTGGTCAACGAGGCTTTCGATGTTGTTGGGGCGATGATAAAAGCCGGGGCTGGCCGGGAGTATGCGCGCGCCCGCGTGTGCCAGCCGGAGCATGTTCTCAAGATGAATCGTATTGAAGGGCGATTCGCGCGGGACGATGACGAGCTTGCGTCCTTCCTTTA
The DNA here is from genome assembly GCA_033855775.1 of Blastocatellia bacterium. Taxonomy (GTDB): domain Bacteria; phylum Acidobacteriota; class Blastocatellia; order Pyrinomonadales; family Pyrinomonadaceae; genus DASVTR01. The sequence continues at coordinate 5,935 of JAWVFT010000140.1, forward strand.
AGGTGACATCGGCGGCGCGATGGATGAGGTTCGTGCCTGCGCCGCTGCTGATGGCGCCGAGCGTGCCCATCGAGCAGGGAACGACGACCATTCCCGCCTGCATGTGAGAGCCGGAAGCGGGCGTGGCCGCCAGATTGTCGAGACGATGCAGCCGCACCAGCTTCGAGTCGGCGGGCAACCCGATCCACTCGTTGATGGCGCGCGCGTCGGCCTCGCGCAAGTCTGCGCCCAACTCGACACGCGCGACCGTCTGCGCCGCCCCAGACATAATCAGGTTGATGCGCTCGACCGCGCCGCTCGCCGCCATGTGAATCAGCGTGCGATGCGCGTAAATCGCGCCGGAGGCTCCGGTGATGGCGACGGTCAGTTCCATAAAGACAGTGACGAGTGACGAGCAGCAAGTGACGAGCAAGAATAAGTTAATGAGCGATGAGTGGCGAGCGACGAATTGGCGACGAACAATGAGCGATGAGCCGTGATCGGTGATTGATGAGTGACGAGCAAAAAAACTTGTCGTCTGTCGCTGGCCGTTCATAACTCATTGCTTGCTGCTTTCTTCTGCTCGTCACTCGCTGCTTGTCACTTGTCACTGTTCTACGAATCTTACGTGTCATAAATGCTGAGCGCAAGCGGGCGTATTTCGAGAGCGGTCGCGTTCAATGCTAGAATGCCCGCTCTTGTTTTCGCTCTTGGATTGGGAAGAGATGCTGTGATGAATTTGCGAGAGATTGAAAAGCTGTTGCGCGCGCACAAAAGCGGCGAGGTGGACGAAGGCGAGGCCGCGCGGCGGCTGCGCGAACTCAGTTATGAAGACATAGGCTACGCGCGCGTTGACCATGCGCGGGCCGAGCGACAAGGATTTCCCGAAGTGGTCTTCGGGGCTGGCAAGACGCGGGCGCAGATTGTCGGCATCGTCGAGCGGTTGGTTCAGCGCGCTCCGAACGTGCTGGTGACGCGGACGGACGAAGGGACGTTCGGGGAAGTGCGCAATGTGGCGACGGACGCCGAGTGGCATGAGTCGGCGCGGTTGATTCGCATTCAACGCGACCGCACGCCGAAGGGCTTGGGCGAAGTCGCCATCGTCACCGCCGGGACGAGCGACATTCCCGTGGCGGAGGAAGCGGCGTTGACCGCCGAAGCGATGGGCAATGAAGTTCGTCGGATCTGGGACGCGGGCGTAGCGGGGATTCATCGCATCCTTGCCGAACGCACTTTGCTGCAAAGAGCGCGCGTGATTGTCGTCGCCGCCGGGATGGAAGGCGCGCTGCCGTCTGTGGTCGGCGGGTTGGTCGGCGTGCCGGTCGTCGCGGTTCCGACGAGCATCGGCTATGGCGCGTCGTTCGGCGGCGTCGCGGCGTTGCTCGGCATGCTCAACTCCTGCTCTTCAAACGTGACGGTCGTGAATATAGACAACGGCTTCGGCGCGGGCTTCGTCGCCAGCTTAATCAATCGCCGCTGGCAGGCTCCGACGGACAGCGCAGACGCGGAGACGCGGGGACGCGGCGAAAGAGACGACGGAGAAGAGACTGGAAGGGACGACGGAGAAGAGGTTGGAAGATTAGGGACGGAAGGCTCGTAGACGGAAAGCCCAGAGATTGTAATCTGCATGCCGAAGATAAAACTCCCACGGCGTCTGTTCGCAACTCACCTTTGCCGAGCGACGATTGATTCGCTACGCCTCTTTGCGGCGACGCATGAATGCGTCGCTATCCTTCATCGTCTCCGTCGTTATATCTCAACGCATCGCAGCGTCTCCGCGTCCACACGTCGCCGTTCGTTCATTCGCCGTGTCTCGTTCATTCGCAGCGTCTCCGCGTCGCAGCGTCTCCGCGTCCCCGCCTTCGTCGCGCTCTGCTTGCCGTTGGTCGTCGCGCCGCTGTTGAGCGGTTGCGGCCCGCGCCGCACGCCGAATCTTGAGCGCATCTTCGCGGAGGCTCGCAGCCGCACAGGCAAACGTCCGTTGATTGTCATTCCCGGCGTGCTCGGCTCGCAGTTGATAAATTACGAGACGGGGGAAATCGTCTGGCCTTCCGCGTTTCGTTCGTCGGACGACGGCTTGAGCTTGCCCATCTCGCCCGACCTCTCTTCGAACCGCGACAACCTCGTCGCGCGCAAGATAGTTGACACGCTGCGGCTCTCGCGCCTCGTGCCGGAAGTTTACATCTATCACGACCTGCTCGAAGCTCTCAAAAGATACGGCGGCTACAAGGAAGGCGACTGGAATAATCCGGGGCCGGACGGCGACCACGACACGTTCTACGTGCTGCCTTACGATTGGCGGCGCGACAACGTGGAGACGGCGCGCGATTTTATACGGCGGCTCGAAAGCCTGAAGCTGAAGCTGAAGCGGCCCGACCTGCGTTTCAACGTCGTGGCGCATTCGATGGGCGGGCTCGTCGCGCGTTACGCGGCCAGATACGGCGACGCGGATTTGCCGCCCGAAGGCTCGCCGCTTGCGCCGACGTGGGCGGGCGCGGCGCATATCAACAAAATCATCATGTTCGGCACGCCGAACGAGGGCTCGGCTGACGCTTTCCAAACATTGCTCGAAGGCTATTCCGTGACCGAAGGCTTGCGCCGCCGGATTCGCCTGCTCAACAAGCTCTCGCGCGAAGACGCGCTCTCCGCGCCCTCGCTCTTTCAACTGCTGCCGCATCAATCGGCGGCCCGTTTTCTGGACGAGAATTTGCAGCCTTTGGCAGTTGACCTTTACGACCCTGCGGTGTGGCGCAAGTATGGCTGGTCGGCGGCCAACGACGCGGACTTTCGCCAGCGTTATGTGAGCGGCAAAGTGTTTGGCGACTACGCGCCCTTTCGCGGCGGCTCGCTCGAAGAACTGGATGCTTACTTTGCCACCGCCCTGCGTCGCGCCAGGCGTTTCCACGAAGCCTTGGATGCGTTGGAAGGCATGGACTCGCCCGTCCCGCTCTTCGCCTTCGGCGGCGATTGTGAAGAGACGCTGAACGCGCCCATCATCCTGCGCGACGAGAAGCGCGGGCGTTGGATAACGATGACCGCGCCGCGCAGCTTTCATAATTCAACAGGCCGCCGTGTCTCAGCGCGCGAAGCGACAGCAGCGATGTTCGCTCCGGGCGACGGTCGCGTCACGCGCCGCTCCGTGCTCGCCGAAGACCTGGCCGGGCAACGCCGCAGCGACCTCTTTAACACAGCCCTGCCCATCATCTACGCCGTCTTCGCCTGCGACCGCCACGGCGACCTGCAAAACAACAAGACGCTGCAAGACAACGCCCTCACGGCCCTCGTCAGCGAAGCCATCAAGTGAGAGCCTTTGGAAAATTCTCAGGGCGCGTTTTCTCCGCCTTCCATCACTGAACGAAGTTATAACTGATTGTGCCGGTAACTTTCACGGGCTGGCCTGAAAGCTGTGTCGGCGAGAAACGCGCTTGATAGGCGGCCTGCACGGATGTTGCCTGAAGCAGTGGATGGCCGGAGACGGCGCGCGCCGACATCACTCTCCCCGTCTCGTCAATCGTCACCTGCACAATGACCGTGCCGGAGGCGTGCGCGCTTCTGGCGATAGCCGGATAGACAGGCTTCGGCAGACTGATGGCCTTGCCGTTCAAGATGCCGCCTCTTATCTCTCCGCGCACCGGCGGCCTGGGCGGTGGCGGTTCGCCGGTTGAACTCGTAACGGCGTTCGGCTCTCCATAAACCGCGCCACCGCCGGGAGGGATATAATCCACCCTGCTTTTTACTGCGCCCGCTACAGGAACGCTTGCGCTGGAAATCGCAGTGATCTCCCTGCGTTGCGCGACCGTCGAACGAGCAGACCTCGAACGTCGGCGTGCGTGGCGGCGTTTCTTCTGCTGAGCGGCGGCGTGGCTTGACGAAGCTGCGCTGCTGCTGCTGTCGTTATTGACCTCAGCCTGCGCGGGTAAGTCGAAGCCTGTAAGACTGAGCGAGAGCGCGCAGGCCGCTGTCAGAAAGGTGTGAATCAACGAGCGTAAGGTTCTCTGCATAATCTTCCCTCCATGAAAGATTTTTATGGATAGATCATATTGAAAAGCTTGTTGGCTCTGTCGGGGTCAAGGGATTTGAGAATGGTGTATTGCTCAAGGGCGGCGTCGCGGTCGTCGTTGGCGAGATAGCCGAGGCCCAGATTGTAGTAGGCGCGGGCGAAATCCGGCTTGAGGCGAATCGCTTGTTTGAAGGCTTCGATGCCGTCGGCTGTCTGCTTGGCTTTGAGATGGGCGAGGCCCAGATTGTCGTAGGCGGAGGCGTCGCCGGGCTTGAGCAGGATTAACTGCTTGAAGGCGGCGACCGACTCCACGGCGCGATTCATGCGCATGTAGGCGAGTCCCAATCTTTCGTAGGCGAGCGCGTAATCCGGCTTTAAACGCACGGCCTGCTTGTAGGCTTGAACCTCGTCGTCGTCGCGTCCCATTTTGTTGTAGATAAGCCCGAGCGCGTAATACACGTCGGCGTTGTCGGGGTCTAAGCGAAGGGCTTGTTTGTAAGCGTCGGCGGAGTCTTTGAACTGGCCGAGGTAAGCGTAAGCCGAGCCGATGTTGATGTAAGGCTCCGCGGAATCGGGGCGCAGGCGAATGGCTTGCCGCGAAGCCTTGAGCGCGTCTTCATGGCGGCCAAGCATGCCGCTGCAAAAACCCATCTGCGCCCAGGCCTCCGCGTAGTTCGGGTCGGAATCGGTCGCGCGCTTGAAGTATGGCAGAGCCTTATCGCAATCGTCTCTTGAGAGAAAGCCGAGGCCCTGCATGTAGAAGCGTTCGGCGGTGGCGCGCTGGCTCTTCTTCGTCGCGGAGACGACTTCGCTGAGCGTCCTGAGTTGGCTGATGGCGAGCGCGGCCACGCGGTCTGAAGGGACTGCGAAGTTCAAGCTCTGCCCGTCGGTCAATTGCAAGGTGGCGACGCCGATAACTTGCCCCTGCATGTTGATGACGGGGCTGCCGCTCGAACCGGAAGAGATGGGCGCGGTGATTTGAATGATGCGCCCGAAGTTTGGAATGTCGCGGACTGCCGAGACGATGCCGTTTGAGACGGAGCCTTCGAGGCCGAGCGGGTTGCCGACGACGACGACCGATTCGCCTTCCTGCGGAGAGGTGCGCGTGATGGCGAGCGGTTGGACGAGGTTCGGCCCGATGTCAATCTGCAAGAGCGCGATGTCGCCTTCGCCGTCAACGGCGAGCACGCCGCGCACGTTATAGACGTTGCCGCTCGTCGTATGAATCTCGGCCTTGAAGGCTCCGTCGATGACGTGGCGGTTGGTGACGACGCGCTCCGCCGCGATGAAAAAGCCGCTGCCCTTCGAGAGCTTTTCGCCGCGCGCATCATACGTCACGATGGCGACGACCGAAGGCTTAACGCGCCTGACCAACTCCGGCAAGTACTCTTCCTGCGCTCGCGCGCTCCTCGCGCCCGCCAGCAACAGCAACAGAGCCAGACAAAAATTTCCAGTTCGTCTCATCACAAAGCGTAGATGCCATTTTCGGATGACGGATGCTGGCCTTGAAGCGAAAAGCCTTCATCCGTCATCGCTCATCAAGTATTACGGCGGCTGTCATCCGACTTCTGTTTTCACAATCCCGCGAGGGCCAGCTTTTGCACGCGCTCGACCGCCTCGGACAAACGCACGTCGGTCGTCGCCTTTGTGCTGCGCTCGAATAATTCTACCACGCCGTCGCCAATCTTTTTGCCGATGGTGATGCGGTACGGGATGCCGATTAAGTCTGCATCCTTAAACTTGACGCCCGCGCGTTCGTCGCGGTCGTCGAGCAGCACGTCGAGGCCCGCGCGCTGCAAATCCGCGCAGAGCTTTTCGCCCGCCGCGCGCAACTCGTCCTGCTTCATGTTGGTGATGGTGATGACCACATCGAAGGGCGCAATCGCCTTCGGCCAGATGATGCCGTCGTCGTCGTGATGCAGTTCGATGGCGGAGGCGAGAATGCGTTCGACGCCGATGCCGTAGCTACCCATCACGATTGGAACTTCCTTGCCGTCCTGCGCCAGCACGGTCGCTCCCATCGACTCTGAGTACTTCGTGCCGAGCTTAAAGATGTGACCAATCTCAAGCGACTTGGCGACTTCGAGCGCGCCCGCCTCGCAGTTCGGACAGCCCTCGCCGTTGGCGACCGTGCGCAGGTCAACCCATTGGTCAACGGCTATGTCGCGCGCAAGGTTGACGCCGCGCAAGTGATGCTCGTCCTTGTTGGCTCCGGTCGTCATGTTGCGGCGATTCTTCAAGGCGAGGTCTGCGAGGATGCGTAGCTCGCGGCCCTGCTCGCGCGCCTGCGCCTTCGCGCCCACGCCGCCGAGGCTGCCCGCGTTTGCTCCGAGCAGTTGACGTATCTCCTCAGGGTGCGCGGGCCTCGCTTCTGAGACGCCGAGCGCGTCCATCAACTTCGTTTCGTGCAATTGATGGTCGCCGCGCAGGAGCGCGAGCAAGGCTTGCTGCTCTCCGTCTTTGGTGGCGATGTAGACCAGCGTTTTAATCTGCTGGTCTGCCGTCGCGCCGCCGGGAAAGGTCGTCAGGTCTTCAATCGTGCGAACGCCGGGCGTGGGAAATTCGACGGGCTTGTCCAAGCCGAGTCCGTCTTTAATCTCCGCGATGCGCGACGTGGCCTTTTCGAGATTCGCAGCGTAGCCGCAGTTCGAGCAAGTGGCGATTAAATCTTCGCCCGCGTCGCTTCTGACCATAAACTCGCTCGACGCGGAGCCGCCCATCGAGCCGGATGAAGCTTCGACGATGACGTACTTCAAGCCGCAGCGGTCGAAGATGCGCTTGTAGGCTTCGCGTTGATGCTCGAAGGAACGGTCGAGTCCCGCCGCGTCTATGTCAAACGAGTATGCGTCCTTCATGATGAACTGGCGGACTCTGAGCAAGCCGGACTTGGGGCGCTGCTCGTCGCGGAACTTCGTTTGAATTTGATACCAGACCTGCGGCAGTTGTTTGTAGGAGCGCAGTTCGTGGCGCGCAATCGAAGTGAAGATTTCCTCGTGCGTCATCGCCAGACACAAGTCCGCGCCCTTGCGGTCTTTGAGGCGAAACATGTTGTCGCCCATCAACGACCAGCGGCCGGACTCTTCCCAGATTTCGCGCGGGTTCAAGGCGGGCAGAAAAAATTCCTGCCCGCCGATGCGGTTCATCTCCTCGCGCAGGATTTGCATAATCTTCAGCGCGACGCGTTGCGCCAGCGGCAGGTAAGAATAGATTCCGGCTGAGAGTTGGCGCACCAATCCGGCCCTGAGCAGCAGGCGATGCGAAACGACCTCGGCGTCAGCCGGGACTTCACGAAGTGTCGGGATAAAAAGTTGTGACCAGCGCATTGGATTCTTTAGCTCTCTGTTTCTTCTCTGGCAATCTTTATCTAACAACCCGCCATTCTCGCGCAGCAACCGCGCTTTAAGCAACGCCGCGCGCGACGCTTTCGCAGATTGCGGGCGGTCGGAGCGTGATGTACCATCCACTTTCACACGCCGCCGCCAAAGCTCTTGAGAGAAATTTGCCGCCGCCGGAAGAGGAATCGAAGATGAAGGACAAGATGAACGCGCCGCTCGCGGAAGTCGACCCGCTGATTAGCCGCACGATTGATAACGAAGTGAGGCGACAGGCCGAAGGCTTGGAGTTGATAGCGTCGGAAAACTTCGTCAGCGAAGCCGTGCTCGAAGCGATGGGTTCGGTCTTCACGAACAAGTACGCCGAAGGCTATCCGAAGAAGCGTTACTACGGCGGCTGCGAGTGGGCGGATGTGGTTGAGCAGACGGCGATTGACCGCGCCAAAGAACTCTTCGGGGCGGAGCACGCCAACGTTCAGCCGCACAGTGGCGCGCAGGCCAACATGTCCGTCTACCTCGCCGCCATCCAGTATGGCGACCAGATGCTAGGCATGAACCTTTCGCACGGCGGGCATCTCACGCACGGCCATCCGATGAACTTCTCCGGCCTCAGCTACAAGGTCGCGGACTACGGCGTCTCGCGCGAGACGGAGCAGATTGACTACGACGAATTGCAGCGCATCGCCGAAGAGCACAAGCCGAAGCTCATCGTCTGCGGCGCGTCCGCATATCCGCGCACCATCAACTTCGAGCGCATCGGCGAGATTGCAAAGAGCGTCGGGGCGCGCATGTTCGCCGACATCGCGCACATCGCAGGGCCAATCGCCGCGGGGCTGCATCCATCGCCCGTCCCTCATGCCGATTACGTCACGACCACGACGCACAAGACCTTGCGCGGCCCGCGCGGCGGCCTCATCCTCTGCAAGGAAGAGCACGCGGCGGAAGTCAATCGCAAACTCTTTCCCGGCGTGCAGGGCGGCCCGCTCGTCCACATCATCGCGGCCAAGGCCGTCGCCTTCGGCGAAGCCCTGCGCGCGGATTTTAAAGAGTACCAGCAGCGCACGCTCGCTAACGCAAAGGCTCTCGCCGCCGAGTTGCAGGCGCAGGGCCTGCGCATCGTCTCCGGCGGCACGGACAATCACCTGATGCTCGTTGACGTGTTCATGGAAGGCAAGGGCATCACCGGCAAGGAAGCCGAGAAAGCTCTCGAAGCGGCCAACATCACCGTCAACAAAAACACGATTCCCTTCGACACCAACAAGCCCTTCGTCACCTCCGGCATACGCATCGGCACGCCCGCCCTCACCACGCGCGGCATGGGCGAGAGCGAGATGCGACAAATCGGACGCCTCATCGCAGAAATCCTGCACGCCCCGCAATCCGAAGAAGCGCGCGGCAAAGTCAAACTCTCGGTCGCCGAACTCGCCTCGCGTTTCCCGCTCTACCCGAACCGCCTGCGACAGGGAGCGCCGCAGCAGGAAGCGATGGGCGCGGATTAAAAGATGCGGGAATGGAGAGCAGCATGACAACAGCAATGCTTGATGAAGCCAAACTAAAAGATTTGCTCAAGTCGGCCATCGTTGAGATTCTCGATGAGCGCAGAGACTTAATCCGCGAACTGCTGGAAGAAGCCATCGAGGATATTGCGCTGGCCCACGCCATCGAAGAAGGCGAACACAGCCGGAGCGTCAACCGCGCTGAGGTGTTTGGATGAAGAGGCTGCTGCTCAGGGGCGTGTGGATTGCGTTGGCGATGATGAGCATCGCGGGCGGCGTGGTTGCGCAGCAAACTTACGGCGACCCTGTGGGGCGTGAGGTTCCGCCGCCTTTGAAGATTGTCGAAGCGGATGACAAGTCGGTTCCGGCTGGATGGAAGCGTTTTCAGTTTGGCGAGCCTGTGTTGTTCAGCGCGATTCTTCCGTCGCTGCCCGAAGAACATGCCGCGCGCGTTTCGGGCAGCGACGGCGCGGAGATTGTCCGGGCTTTTTATTCGCTCAGTGGAACGGCCCTGTTGGGGATTACTTACACGACAGATTTGCCCGGCGCGGTTAAGGCTAAAACCGTAGAGCAGCAGAAAGCCGCCTTCAAGAATTTCATTTACGGGTTTGCCGCGGGCTTTGCGAACAACTCGCAGGGGAATGAGCCTGCCAAATTTAATATCACTTCGGAGCGGAGCGTGAAGGTCGGCGGCCTTGATGGTTACGAAAAAGTGTTCACGCTCGGCGACTACAATGGCCTCGCGCAGATGGTGTTCAAAGAGAAGAGCAGCGTGATTCTCATCTTTCTCACGGGCGCGGGCAATCCTGCTGCCGAGCGCGCCACGTTTTTCAGTTCCTTCATGTTTAGTCAGCCACGCTAGGACTCTTTAATCGAAAGCGGGCGCGGCGCGTCTTCATTTAAACGAAACTATGGAAGAAATCTTCGGGCGCGAAGGCTTAATCGCGCGGGCGCATCCAGAGTATGAGCACAGGCCCGGCCAGATACTGATGGCCGAGGCGGTCTTGCGCGCCTTCGAGGAGAAGCGTCATCTGATTGTCGAGGCGGGGACGGGGACTGGCAAGACTCTGGCTTATCTGGTTCCGGCGATTGCGGCGGCGACGGCGCGGGGCGGGCGCGTCATTATCTCCACGGGGACGAAGAATCTGCAAGAGCAGTTGATGGAAAAAGACATTCCTTTCTTGCAGAAAACGCTGCCACGAAAATTCACCGCCGCCTACATGAAGGGGCGCAGCAACTACGCTTGCCTGCAACGCATCAAGCGCGCGGAGAACTCGCCCGTGCTCGACGGGCTTGACGAGTTGGACTATTTCACGGAGGTCAGCGAGTGGGTCAGAGACTCGCAGACGGGCGACCGCGCGGAGCTTATCGGCTTGCCGGAGCATCTCTCTTTCTGGCGTCACATAGACGCGCGTTCGGAAATCTGCACGGGGCAGAAGTGCGCCGACTACGACGCCTGCTTTATCACGCGGATGCGGCAGCGCGCGATGGACGCAGACATCGTTATCGTCAATCATCATCTCTTCTTCGCAGACCTCGCGTTGAGAAACAGCGAGTACGGGCAAGTCTTGCCGGACTACTCCGCCGTCATCTTCGACGAGGCGCATCAGGTCGAAGACGTGGCGGCGGAATACTTCGGGGCGCAGGTGTCGAATTATCAGGTCGAAGACCTCGTGCGCGACCTGTCGCTCTTGCCGGTTACGAACGTCGAAGCCAATCGTGACCTGACGAAAATCGGGGCGCGCGTCACGCGCTTCGCAGACCATTTCTGGATGGGCTTGAACACGGGGCGCGGCGACGAAGGGCGCGCTCCTATTGTGCCGGGGACGTTTGCGCGCAAGCGGACGAACGGGGAGATTGAAGCGACGCCGCTCGGCGATGCTTATCTTGGTTTGGACGGCGCGCTGTCGCGTATGGAGACGACGCTCGACGCGCTCAAAGAGCAGCCGCCGGAACTGGAGAATGTGGTGCGGCGGATTCGCCAGCTTCGTTTCGATTTGCAGTTCATAGTGGCGGGCGACGACAAGCATTTCGTCTACTGGTTGGAGCGGCGCGGGCGCGGCGTCTTCCTGCGGGCTTCGCCGATTGACGTGTCGGGCTTGCTTCAGGAGAAACTGTTCGAGCGCGTCGAGACGGTCGTGCTGACTTCGGCGACGCTGGCGAGCGCGGGCAGCTTCGGCTTCATTAAAGAGCGGCTCGGCCTTGAGGCGGACACGCAGGATTTGATTGCGCCGTCGTCCTACGATTATGAGAATCAGGCTGTGCTGTATCTGCCGCCGCGCATGCCCGACCCGCGTTCGCCGCAGTGGGGCGAGGCGGCGGCGGCTGAAGTCGTCAAGCTTTTGAACGCGACAGAGGGACGAGCCTTCGTGCTTTCGACGAGTTCGGCGGGGATGCGCGCTCTGTATGAAGCGGTCGCGCCAGTCGTTGACTTTCCATGTTTCCTGCAAGGCACGGCGTCGAAGGCCGGACTGTTGGAAAGATTTCGAGAGACGCCCAACGCCGTTCTCTTTGCGACGGCGAGCTTCTGGCAGGGCGTGGACGTGCGCGGGCGTCAACTCTCCTGCGTCATCATTGACAAGCTGCCGTTCGCCGTCCCCTCAGACCCGGTGGTCGCGGCCCGCCAGCGTTACATAGACGACCATGGCGGCTCAAGCTTTTACGAGTACAGCGTGCCGCAGGCGATTATCAGTTTGAAGCAGGGGCTTGGCCGCCTGATTCGCAGCGCGACGGACAGAGGCGTCCTCGCCGTCCTTGACCCGCGCCTGCGGACGAAGGGCTACGGGCGATTGTTTTTGGAGAGCCTGCCGCCGTGTCGCGTCACGTCCGACATCGCGGATGTCCGCAGCGTCTTCGAGCAGGACGAAGCCCTGATGCTTTAGAATTTTGGCGCGCTTCATTCGAGCGCGGGAATGATATTGGAAGAGACGATTATGGCCGGACATTTTGAGGTGATGATTGAGCGCAACTTTTCCAGCGCGCACCAACTGCGCGGCTACAAAGGGAAGTGCGAGAATCTGCACGGGCACAACTACAAGATAGAGATTTACGCGCGCGGGCAGGAGCTTAACAATATCGGCCTGCTCGTTGATTTCGTCGAATTGAAGGAAGCCGCCGACGAGGTTGTGCGCTACCTTGACCATCGCAACATCAACGAACTGCCGCCCTTTGACGAAGAGCTAAACCCCTCCGCGGAGAATCTGGCCCGCTACATCCTTGAGCGCGTCGCCGCCCGCGTCAGCGACGACCGCGCCCAAATCTACAAAGTCCGCTGCTTCGAGACGCCCACCAGCGTGGCGACCTACCAAATCGGCTAAAGCGAAGCTTCGCGCCCCGATTTTCGACTTCCGAACACGGGATTTCACTCTTTTAGCCCGAACCGAGACTCTTTGAGAGTCAACTTTCACTCTTTTACACCCAATGTTCACTCTTTGAGAGTCAACATTGACTCTCAAAGACCGGAAATTCACTCTCAAAGAGTCAGCGTTGACTCTCAGAGAGTGAACATTGATTCTTAAAGACCCAACATCCACGCTTTTAGCCTGAAAGTTGACTCTTAAAGACCCAACGTTGACTCTTTGAGAGCGAATGTTCACGCTTTTAGCCCGAAAGTTGACTCTTTGAGAGTGAACCTTCGCTCTTTGAGAGTCAACTTTCGGGCTTTGAGGGCGACGGTTCGCGCTCTGAGCGCGGCCATTCGCGCTTTGAGTGAGAAAGTTGGCGCTCAGAGCGCGAACATTCCCGCTCAGAGCCTCGTCGTTCTCGCTCAGAGCGCGGAGATTCTCGCTCGAAGCGCGAAAGTTGGCGCTCAAAGGGCGAACCTCCGCGCTCTGAGCGGGAAGAAATTGTGGTTTTGAGGGCGGAAACGGAAGAAGCGGGCTATTAGGCGTTTGAAAATAATGCGCCGGGAAGCGTAGATTTTGATTGTTTCCGGGCTGCCGATTGCGTTAAGCTAAATGAGCGTGCGCGCCGGGGAGTGCGTCTACAACAGGCGCGCTCAACTTCGCCCACGGGTATTTCAACTGGCGTCAGAGCAGAGATTGCCCCTCTTCTTTGACGCCGGCATTTCCCATAATAGACCAATCATGAGTGTCCCTGCCCCCCGTTATCTATGGAAAGCTGCGGCTATCGCTGCCGCGCTCGCCTTCCTTTACTTCGTCACGCTCTCGAAACTCGGCTACGATTGGTGGACGGACGAGAACTACTCGCACGGCCTGCTGATTCCGCTCATCATCGGCTACATCCTGTGGACTGAGCGCGAGCGATTGAGCCGCGTGGCCACGCGCCCGTCGCTGCTGTGGGGCGCGACGCTCATCTTCTTCGCGATGCTCGCCCTGTGGGCCGGAACCGCCGGGGCTGAGCTTTACCTGCAACGCCTGTCGCTCGTCCTGATGCTCTCCGGCATCGTCGTCTACTTCTGGGGCTTCCGGCTGCTCAGGTTCCTGCTCGTGCCGCTCGGCTTGCTCCTGCTGGCGATTCCGATTCCGGCCATCCTCTTCAACAAGATTGCTTTCCCGCTGCAACTCTTCGCCTCGCGCTGCGCCGTCTGGGCCATGCGCCTCTTCGACATTCCAGTCCTGCGTCAAGGCAACGTCATCGAGTTGTATCCTTTGAACTCGCACGAGACGAAGAAGCTCGAAGTCGTCGAAGCTTGCAGCGGCATACGCTCTTTGATGACGCTCCTGACGCTGGCCGTCGTCTTCGCCTACTTCACGCACCCGAAGCGCGACGATAAAAGCGGCAGCGGCGGCGACGATAACGGCGGCAACAGCGGCGGCAACAGCGGCGGCAACGGCTTGCTCGACGCCGTGCGCCATTATCCTTTCTGGCGCTCGACCATTCTGGTCGCTTCGGCTGTCCCCATCGCTATCCTGACCAACGCCGCGCGCGTCAGCGGCACAGGCATCCTCTCGCGCTACTACGGCACGCAGGTCGCGGACGGCTTCTTCCATTCCTTCTCCGGTTGGGTCATCTACGTCGCCGCCTTCCTGCTGCTCTTCGCGGTCGGTTGGGCGCTCGATTTTGTGGGCAGGCGCGGCGGCAAAGGCAAGGGCAAGGGGCCGGGCGCAGTGGTCGCCGGGGACGTGAAAGCGGAAATGGAAGAGGCTCTGTCGAAGACTACTAAGCCGAGCGCGCCCGTCATCGTGATGCCCGTCAAAGGAGTTGACTAAGCGGATGGCTGCGACACCCAAACAACACTGGCGCTTCGGAGCGTTGCTTGCAGTTCTGCTCTTGAGCGGAATCGTCATCAACATCTGGGAACGCGCGGGCGAGGCTCGCGTCGAGCGACGCTCGCTCCATGAATTTCCAACTCAGGTCGGCCCGTGGCGACAAACCGGCGCGGACGCGCGCTTTGACAAAGAGACGGAGCAGGTCTTGCGCGCAGACGATTATCTGGCGCGCAGCTACACAGGCCCCGAAGGTCGCACGGCCTCCTTCTACGTCGGCTACTACGCCACGCAGCGCAACGGCGCGACCTACCACAGCCCGCTCAACTGCCTGCCCGGCTCAGGCTGGACGATGAACGACCCCGCCACCATCGAAATCAAGCCCGCGAACGGCGCCGCTTCCTTCGAAGCCAATCGTTACATCATCGAGAACGGCAACGATAGGCAACTGCTTGTCTACTGGTATCAAGGGCGCGGGCGCAAGGTGGCGAGCGAATACTGGGGGAAGTTTTACACCATCGTTGATAGTCTCAAACGACGCCGCAGCGACGGCGCGATGGTGCGTATCATGATTCCGGTCGGCGGCAACGAACAATCCGCGCTCGATGCCGCCGCCGCTCTGGCCGCGGAGATTGCGCCCGTGCTGCCCGCCTTCGTGCCGGATTAACGGAAACGCGGGGCGATTGGTCGTTTCCCCTGTAATGCTCCGCCCTGCCCGCCGGACGAATCTTCCGAGAAGGCGCGGCAGGCCGGGGATGTTTGAGAACCGTCGCCGGAAAGCAACGCGCGTGATAATCCTTTGCCCGGATTGTCGAAGTTGAAATAGTTGTTGGGGCTTTCCGAACAGACGTGATAACTTGCTGTTTGTGGTTGCTCGCAATCAAGCGGTCTTGCCCGCCGCCGTTTGTCAGGCTTCCATATTCATATTAACAGCGCGAGCCAGTTTCCGAATCAGCCGTTTGCTCCGGCCCGACTCGGCAATCGCCAGCGCTTTGTAAGGAGTGTCAGCCCGCATGAATCATCAAGAGCGCCACCGCTATTTTTCCGTCTCTTTCCTTGTCGTCATTCTGCTCTCCGTCGCGCTGGCCTTTTCCGGCTGCAAGAACGCCGAAGCCTCGAAGGCCGAATATCTGGCGCGCGGCGAAAAATTCCTGAAGGAGAAAAAGTTTCAGGAATCCACCATCGAGTTTCGCAACGCCATCCAAATTGACGACCGCATGGGCGCGGCCCACTGGGGACTCGCGCAGGCTTACGAAGGCCTGGGCCGCTACACCGAAGCGATACAGGAAATCCAGCGCGCCATCGACCTCGACGCCAATAATCTGGATGCGCGAGCGCGCCTCGGCAACTACTACATGGTGGGCCGCCAGCCCAACATCGCCGAAGCCGAACGCCTCGCCAAAGATATTCTCGCCAAAGACCCGAACTACATCGAAGGCCACATCCTGATGGCCACAGTCCTCTTCGCGCAGGACAAGGCGCACCCCGAAAGAGCGCTCGCGGAACTCAACCGCGCCGTCGAGATTGACCCCAAGCGCGTCGAATCCTATCTCAGCCTCGCGCGCTTCTATTCGAGCATCAACGATACGGCCAAGGCCGAAGCGACGCTGCGCCGCTCCGTCGAAGTCAATCCCGCTTCGGGGCTGGCTCATTCCGAGTATGGCCGCTTTCTCATCACGCACAATCGCGCGAGCGAGGCCGAAACGGAATTTAAGAAGGCCGTCGAAGTCGAGCCGAACGCGCGCGAGCCGCGCATGGCCCTCGGCGGTTTCTACATCGTCAACAAGCAAATGGACAAGGCCGAAGAGACTTACAAAGCTCTGGCCGAGATGGAGAAGGACAAGCCGGACGGGCGCGCACTGCTCGCCGATTTTTATACGACCATCGGACGCTACGACGATGCCGTTAAAGTCTATCAAGACATCCTCGCGCAATCGCCCGATTACACGCGTGGCCGCTATCGCCTCGGCGAAGTGATGCTCCAACGCGGCGACACGCAGGGAGCGACGGCGCAGGTCGAAGAGGTCTTGAAAAAGAATGAGCGCGACATGCAGGGCTTGCTCCTGCGCGCCCGCATACGCATGCAGACAAATGATAACAAAGCCGCTATCGAAGACCTCAAAGAAGTCCTGAAGCAGGAGCCGAACTCGCGCTCAGGTCTTTACTACATGACGGAAGCCAACCAGCGCACGCGCCAGTTTGACATGGCCCGCAGCTACGCCGGCGACCTCGACAAGTATTATCCGGACTGGCTGCCCGCCAAGTTGATACAGGTGCAAATCAATCTTGAGGGCGGCGATTCCAAGTCAGCCCTGCGGCTGTCCGACGAACTCGTCGAGCGTTTGGGCAAGACCGCACCCGATTATGAAACGTCGCCGCCGATGCTCGTTGACCTGCGGGCGAAGGCTTTGACGGCGCGCGGCTCCGCGCAGTTGAATCTGGGCAACGCGAAGGCTGCCCGCGCCGATTTGACGGCAGCCAAAGAACTGGCCCCGAACGACCCTGCTTCTTATGTGAACCTCGCTATCGTCGCCGTCAAGGAACAAAAGATGGACGAGGCAATGAGCCTTTATGACCAGGCTCTGGCGATTGACAACGGCAACTTCGATGCGCTAAATGGTCTCATCGCTTTCGTTCTTGTCCCGCAGAAAAAGACGGATCAGGCGCATGCGCGCGTCGATCAGGCTCTCGGTCGCCAGCCGAACAACGCTTCGCTGCACTACTTGAAGGCGGAGGTCTTCGGCTACGAGCGGAACGCGGAGGGCGCGGAAGGCGAGTTGCGCCGCGCGCTCGAAATCGACCCGAAGTATCTCGCGGCTTATTCAAAACTGGCGGCTCTCTACATCAACACGAATCAGGTTGACCGCGCCATCGGCGAGTATCGCCGCATTCTCGAAGGCGACTCGAATAGCTCTTTCGCTTACACGATGATTGGCCTGCTGGAGCATGGGCGTCAGCATTACGACGCAGCGGTCGAGAATTATCGCAAGGCTCTTGAGCTTGACCCGAACACGCTCGAAGCGGCCAACAATCTCGCATGGCTCTACGCCGTCGAAGGCAAGGGCAATCTGGATGAAGCCGTGCGGCTCGCGCAAGGCGTCGTGCAGAAACGGCCCGACGTTCCCGGCTTCGGCGACACGCTCGGTTGGGTTTATTACAAGCAGGGTTTGAATGCGGCGGCGGTCGAGCAGTTGCAGAAGGTGGTCGAGCGCGCGGGCGACAATCCGACCTACCGCTTTCATCTGGGCATGGCCTTAGCGGGCAAGGGCGACAAAGCCGCCGCCCGCAACGAGCTTGAGCAAGCCCTCAAGCTCGGCGAAAAGGTCGGCTTCGCAGACACGGACGAAGCACGCCGCACGCTGGCAACGCTGTAGCCGTGGTCGGTTTCGCGTTCGGCTGCGGCGATGAAAAAGCTTTGCCGCCGGACGCTCACGTTCATTGAATTGATTCGAGGCGCGAGCCGCTTTGTTTGGACGCGATTGATTGCCCCCATCCGCGTCCCATGCCAAGCCAAGCCGCCCGAAGCAAGTTTGCCGAAAGGCCGCCCGCCGTTGTTATCTGGCCGGGCGGCGCATGGCCCAATCGTTTGGGTCATCCGTTAGACGGCCAAGCCGGAAATCTTTCGCGCGTTGCCCGCGCGATTGTTTGGCCCGGCTGCCGATTCTTTGTCAGGTTGAAGGAGTGCCAACATGAGTGTCGATTTCCGCCAGCGCACGCCCGGCGAGTACGCGCGAATCCTCTGGAAGCGCAAGTGGCTGATTATTCTGCCGACCATCGCCATCGCCACGGCCATCGCCATCGTCGTCCTTAAACTGCCGGACGTTTACGAATCCACCACGCTCGTCGTCGTCAAGCCGCCGACCATTCCGACCAACATCGTCCAACCGCTGACGACTGATCTGACGTTGCTCTTGAACAACATCAATCAGGTCGTCACCAGCCGTTCGACCCTTGAGCCGCTCATCGTCAAGTATCACCCGTATGCCATCGAAGAGAGTCGCGGCGAGCCGATGGAATTGCTCGTCGAGCAGATGCGCAAGGACATGAACGTCGAGATTGATAAAAGCCGCGACGATTCCACCAGCGGCTTTCGCATCTCGTATCGCGGGCGCGACCCGCGCACCACGCAGGCCGTCACCGCTGAACTAGCGAACAAGTATGTCGTCGCGCAGTTGCAGGAAGTCGTCAACACCACGAAGAAGACGACCGAGCTGTTCGACTCGCAGATAGAAGAGGGCCGGAAGACACTTGATGACATAGACCATCGCCGTCTTGAGTACATGCAGCAGAATCTTTCCAACCTGCCTTCGGGCGGCCCGGCCTTAATCGGACAATTGACCGGGCTGCATGAGCAGCAGAGAGCGCTCATCGCCGAAACCGGGCGGCTCCGCGACCAGCGCACGCTGCTCAGCAATCAACTCGGCGACCTTTCGGAGCAACGCGCGCAGGAGGCCCGCGAAATCGCTCGCAAAATCACAGACCCCAAGACCACGCTCGGCTGGTCGCAACTCGTCCAGCAGAAAGCGATGCTCGAATCCGAGTTGCAACTGCTCAAGAGCCAGTACACGCCCAAGCACCCGGATGTGATGGCCAAGCAAGCCCAGTTGGACTCCATCAAAAACGAGATGGATCAAATGGTCGAGGAATGGAAGTTCAAAATCAATGAAGAAGAGCAACGCCTCGGCGGCCTGATTGACCCGCGCGTCAAGACGCTTGAGTACAACCTGAAGCTCGTTGACACGGAACTCGCGCGGCAGGAGAAGGAGCTTCAGCAGACCTCCGGCGCGCTCAGCGAGATTCAGCAGCGCATGAACAAAGTCCCCGGCGCGCAGGTCGAGCTTGAAAAACTAGACCGCGAATACCAGACGGCCAAAGCCATCTATGATGAGCGGTTGGAGACGCAGAGCAAAGTCAAGACCAGCGCTGAAGTCGCCAACACGCAGCAGGGCGAAAAGATTCAGGTGCTCGACCCGGCGAGTTTGCCGCAGCGGCCCGTCGCTCCGAAGCGCTTGATGTTGATTGGCATGGGCCTCGGCCTCGGCCTCCTTGTCGGGCTGCTGTGCGCCTCCTTCGTCGAAGTCCCGCGACTGCTCACGATTCAGACGACCAACGATGCAGAGCATTACACGGGACTGCCCGTGCTCGTCGCCGTGCCGGAGTTGTTGACGCCGCAGGAGGCCCGCAACGGTCCGCGCCGCCGCCTGCTCTGGCTGGCCGCCGGAATCATCATCGCCGTCGCCAGCATTCCGGCCCTCGCGCTGGCCCTCAAAGCCACGCATATTTTTGACCGCTTCGTTTCTTAACAGCAGAGCTTAAAGGCCGACGGTCTGAGGTCAGCGATAACGACTGAGCTTTTGCCCTCCGGCCTTCGCTTGGAGTTGAGCGTGTACAGAGAATTTTACGGTCTTAAGGAATTGCCCTTCGCGTTGACGCCCGATCCGCGCTTCATCTACTTCACGCCGTCGCACACGGAGGTGATGGCGAACCTGCATTACGGCATCGAGAGCGGCAAAGGGTTGGTCGTGGTGACGGGCGAAGTCGGCACCGGCAAGACGACTATCCTGCGCTGGATTCTGCAACGCCTTGACCGCACCGTTCTCGTCGCTTACGTCTTCAATCCGCGCCTCACCGTGCCGGAGTTCTACCAGCACATCGCCACCTTGCTCGACGTGCAGCAATGGGAAACCAAGTCGGAACTGTTAATCGCGCTCGGCAAGACATTGGAGTCGCGCCACTCGCGCGGCCTGCGAACCGTCCTGATTGTTGACGAGGCGCAAGGGCTATCGCCTTACGTCCTGGAAGAGATTCGCCTGCTCTCGAACTTCGAGTCGGACTCGGCCAAGCACTTGCAGATTGTGCTGACGGGCCAGCCCGAACTGCGCGAAGTCATCAACAGCCCGGACTTACGGCAGTTAAAACAGCGCGTCGCCCTGCGCTGCGAAATCAAGCCGCTGCCGAACATCGAAGAGACGGAGCGTTACATCTCTTCGCGCCTGCTGGTGGCGGGCGCGGAGCGGACGGACATCTTCTCGCCCGGCGCGATTGACTACATCTTTCGCTGCTCCGAAGGCATCCCGCGCAACGTCAATAATCTTTGCGACAACGCGCTGCTGACGGGCTATGCGGCGGGCGCAGACACCATCGGTCGCGCCATCATCGAAGAGGTGGCCGAGACGTTCGACATGCTGCCGCGCTCGGACACCGTTCGACAGTCGGCAGAAGAGCGCGAAGCTCCGGCGCGTATTTTTACGGCTGCCGGTCGCGCGGAGTTGTGGGCTGCGGGGACGGGCGCGGCCCAGACCGTAGCGGAAAGCGAAAGCGCTTCGCCTCTGGCGATGCGTGAGGAAGAAGAGACGAAGGAGGCGACGCCCGATGCCGACGAACTCGGCGCGGCCTTTCGCCAGTCAGGACTTGTAGGGGGCAGAAGCTAATGGGCAGAGTTTACGATGCGCTGAAACGCGCCGGAGCCGTCAATGGCGGCCAGAAAAAACAGGCAGACGAAGCACGAGAAGGAAAGCGTCGCAACGGTCATCAGGGCGGGACAAGCGCGCCCACGGCGGCGAAGAAACAGGACGAGCATCCTTGGGATAGCTCGCCGCTCTTCGCTCCGCAAGCCTCTGCGTCGCAGGCATCAGCGTCCACTGCGCACACCGAAAAAAACGTCGGGTCGGCACTCCCCGGCGAACTGTCTTCGCGTGATGCTGGGGCAACTTTGGACGCTGCCGGGTCGACGCGCGCCATGGAGTTTGTTTCGATAGACATCTCCCCGGCGCGCGTCGAGCCACATCTTGTCGCCGTCACGCAACCGCGCTCGGCCTACTGCGAGCAGTTCCGTTCGCTTCGCACGCGCGTCCTTCAAGCTAAGGAGCGGCGCGGGATGCAGGCGTTCGTTATCACGAGCGCGGGCGTGGCCGAAGGCAAGACGATGACGGCTCTCAATCTGGCGTGGCTGCTGGCGCAGACGGACGGCGTGCGCGCTCTCATCATTGACAGCGACCTGCGCCACCCTTGCGCGACCGATTACTTGGGGCTGGAAGCCGACGGCGGACTCTCCGAAGTCCTCGCCGGAGAGATGACGTTGCGTGACGCCATCGTCCGGCTTGAGCCTTCGGGCTTGCACCTGCTGCCCGGCGGCTCCGTGCGCGATGATGTCGCGGAAGTTCTTTCGGGGCCGCGCTTCGCGTCCCTGCTCAACGAAGCGCGCAAGATGTTCGACTTCATCATCATCGACGCGCCGCCGCTCGGCATCTTCACGGACGCCAACGTGCTGATTAATCGAGCGGACGGGGCGATGCTGGTCGTGCGCGCCGGAAAGACGCGCTACGCAGCCGTTGACCGCCTGCTCGAACAGCTACCGCGCGAGCGCATGCTCGGCGTCATCCTCAACCGCGCCGACGAGCAGTTGGACGAAAGCTCTTACTATTACCAGCAGCGTTACTATCGTCGTGAAGATAAAGAACAGACGCCGCCGAAATCGCAGGCGAAGATGAATGAAGAGGAGGTTGCTGTCGCCACTTGAAAGCCGCGCGCCTCAATGCACGCACCTTGCTGCTCCTGCTGGCCGAAGCTCTGTTGCTCTTCGGCGGGCTGATTTGCGCCGTCTATCTGCGCCTTGGAACGGCGGACGCAGAGTACGAGTTGATACAGCACTACGGCTTCTTCAAGGCGGCGGTGGCGACCGTCTTTTGCTTGAGCGCGTTCTATCTCTACGACCTCTACGACTTCGTGCGGATGCACGACCGGCGCGAACTCGTGCTTCGTCTGATTCAAGCTCTGGGCCTCGCGTGGGTCGCGCTGGCCCTGGCCTTCTATGTCATTCCGCACTTGATGATCGGGCGCGGCGTGACGCTGATTGCGCTGCCTCTGGCGCTCGCGTTGATGGTCGGCTGGCGCATCTCGATTCACTGGTTTCTGGGCCATCCTGATTACGGCGAGCGCATCCTGATTGTCGGCTCCGGCTCGTCCGCCATAGAGATTGCGCGCGAGACGATTGAGCGCCGCGACGCGGGCTTTCGCATCCTCGGCTTTGTTGACAACGACCCCGCGCTTTTGGGCAAGAGCTTGATTAACCCGCGCGTGGTCGGGCTGACATCCGAGTTGGACGAAATCGTGCGGCGTGAAAATGTTGACCGCATCGTCGTCGCCATGGGCGAGCGGCGCGGCCAATTTCCGAGCGAGAAACTGCTCGACCTGAGTTTGTCGGGCAACGTCTCCATCGAAGAGGGCGCGTCCTTTTACGAGCGACTGACGGGGCGCGTCAATCTTGAGATGCTGCGTCCTTCATGGCTCATCTTTTCGGGACGCGGGCGACAAAAACGGTTGAGCGGCATCGCGCGCACGCTCATGCATCGCGGTGTCGCGCTCCTTGGCGCGCTCGTCTCCTTGCCCATCGCGCTCTTGACGGCGTTGCTCATCCGGCTTGAATCGCCGGGGCCGGTTCTCTACCGGCAGGAGCGCGTCGGGAAAAACGGACGCCCGTTCACGATTATGAAATTTCGCTCGATGCGCGTAGACGCGGAGAAGGACGGCCCCGTCTGGGCGCGCTCGGAGGACGACCGCACGACGCGCGTCGGGCGCATCATACGCAAGATTCGCGTGGACGAGTTGCCGCAGTTCTGGAACATCCTGAGGGGCGAGATGAGCTTCGTCGGCCCGCGCCCCGAACGCCCGCACTTCGTCTCGCAACTGGCGCTGGAGATTCCCTACTACGAGCAGCGCCATCTAATCGCGCCGGGGCTGACCGGATGGGCGCAGATTAAATACCCGTACGGCTCTTCGGTGGAAGACGCGCGGCAAAAGCTGCAATACGACCTGTACTACATCAAGAATCAAAGCTTGGTGCTCGACGCCGTGATTCTCTTCGAGACGGTCAAGACGATTCTCTTCGGGCGCGGCGCGCGTTAGTTTGTGAATGATGAAGATGGAAAACAAATGTCACGCAAAGGCGCGAAGGCGCGAAGAAAAACAAGCGAGGCTAAACCGTCACGCAAGACCTTTGCGCCTTTGCGTGAGGATTCGTTATTGAAGTTGTTTGTCGGAAGCAGTTTTGGAGGTGTTTGGAAATGAAGATGAAAATCATGCTGGCAGCAATCGTGCTCGCGCTCTGTTGCGGCTTGACGGCGTTCGGGCAGCAGTCGTCGCCGTCGGGCGAGCAGTCGCCCGCGCAGAAGAAAGGGCTTCTGGGGAAAATCTTCGGGCAGGATTCCAAGTCGAAGAAGACGCCGCCGAAGACGACGGGCGAGACGAAGAAAACGTCTGCCCCGGCTGAACGCCTTGAGCCGGACGACACCAACTCTCTGCCGTCGGACGTTCCGGCGGAGACGCAGGCCAACCGCCGCGAGATGATTTCCGAAGAGGAAGCGACCATCGCTCCTTACTACAACAACTTCTTCGCCACCTATCGCCTCGGCCCTGAAGACGTGATTTCGGTGACGGTCTTCGACCAGCCGCGCTACTCGCGCGCGGGCCTGACGATTCCGCCGAGCGGGCGCATCTCCATGCCGCTCATCGCGGGCGGGATTCTGGTCAACGGCAAGACGGTCGAAGAAGTCGCGGAGACGATTCGCAAGCAGTACGACGAGTACATCATAGACCCGAAGGTTGATGTCTCGCTCGACCGCGCGGTGTCGTATCGCTACAGCGTCATCGGCGATGTGGCGCAGCCCGGCATCAAGCTGATGTCGCGCCGCCTGACGGTCAGGGAAGCTCTGGCCGAAGCGGGCGGCGTGCTGAACACGGGCGATTCCAGCAAGGTCGCCATCCTGCGTCGCATGGCCGACGGCAGGCTCGACACCATCTCCGTCAACGTCAAGAAAATCTTGCAGGGCAAAATTCCCGACGATAAATATCTGGCCCCCGGCGACCAAATTATCGTCCCCGGCAACACCTTCAAGAAAATCAAACAGGTGATGGACTTGATGCCCATCGTCAGCTTCGCGCGCATCTTCACAGGAGGATGGTAAGCAAGGGATGAGGCTTGAGGGCGAAGCGATGAGAGACGCGGAGACGCGGCGACACGGCGATGTGGCGACACGGCGACGTGGCGACACAGAGACGCGGCAAAGCGATAGCCAGCGGCAGCTTGCCGCGCCAGCCCGCTCTTTCTTTCTCTCCGCGTTCCCGCGTTCCCGCGTTCCCGCGTCTCTTCATCGCGTTCCCGCGTCTCTCATCTCTTTCCTGTTGCTGTGTTTCGCGTGCGCGCCCGTCGCGCAGGCGCAAGTGGGAGCTTGGCGGCAGCAGCGTTCGGGGACGATGGCATGGCTGCACGGCGTCTATTTTCTGGACGCGCAGAAGGGTTGGGCCGTGGGCGGCAAGGGAACTTTGCTGTTGACGACGGACGGCGGCGCGACGTGGCGCACGCAGAGTCGCCCGACAGACGACGCCATCAAGGATGTTTACTTCACGGACGAGCAGAACGGCTGGCTCGTCTGCGAGCGTTCCGTCTATCAACTGGCGACGAAGGAAGACCCGCGCACTTACTTGATGAGCACGACGAACGGCGGCGCGAGTTGGAAGCGCGTGAAGGTGAGCGGCCTCGATGTGGATGCGCGGCTGGTGCGCGCTCTCTTCGCGGCGGACGGTCGCGGTTGGGCTTTCGGCGAGGCGGGAGCGCTCTACACGACGCGCGACAAAGGCTTGACGTGGGCGCGGCAGCGCGTGCCGACCAGACATCTCCTGCTCGGCGGCGCGTTTCTCAATTCGGAGCGCGGCTGGCTGGTCGGAGCCAGCGCGACCATCCTGCAAACCGCGGACGGCGGCGAGAGTTGGCACGAGTGCGTTGTGATGGACGAAGCGCGCGTGCGCTTTACAGCCGTCACGTTCGTTGACGCGCGGCGCGGTTGGGCCGTCGGCGCGCAGGGCAGCATCTACGCCACGCGCGATGGCGGTCGCACATGGCGCGTGCAAGCCTCAAACGTCGAGGCCGATTTGCTCGACGTGAAGTTCACGAGCGCGAGCGAGGGTTGGGCCTGCGGGACTGAAGGGACGTTGCTGCACACAGGCGATGGCGGCGCTCATTGGATGCCTGAGCAGAGCGGCACCACTCATCCGCTCGAACGCCTCTGCTTCAACGGCACAAGCGGTTGGGCCGTCGGCTTCGGCGGGACAATCATCCGTTACGACGCCAACCTGCGGGAGCGAACGCCCGAATTAAGAAGACAGTAATCAAGCGCGAGGGCGCGGGCTTTTATCTTTTGTCTTAGCTGTGGAGGAGACGATGCGAGTTAACGCGATGAACTCGAATTGCGAAAGGGCCGTTGCCGCCCGGTTGCCGGAAGGCGCGCTGCGGTTTGTGGCAAGCTTGGCGTTGGCGTGCTCTTTGAGCGTGGCGACGGCGAGCGCGCAGACACGCTCGCGGCGCGTCGCTGCTACTTCGGCGAGCGAGTCCGCCGCTAAGAAGGATGAAAGCGACGCAAAGAAGAAGGATGAGAGCGGCGTGAAGATGGCTCTCACGGAACCGGCTGCGACGGCTGCCGCGACTAAGGCTACACCTGTTGCGATAAAGGCCACGAGCGCTGCGACTAAGACTACGGCTGCCGGGACTAAGACCACGGATGCTGCGACTAAGGCTACGGATGCCGCGATAGAGACGGCGGCGGCGGGGGGCGCGGACGAGACGGAAGACGCGCCGCCGTTGACGAGTGAGGCGGCCGGAGTTGACCGCTTGAGCGTCCTGCGCGCGCAGATAAGAGACGCGAAGGACGAAGCCGAACGCGCGCGTTTGCGGCGCACGCTCGTTGATTATCTGGTCGCGTTGGAGCGCAAGAGCGAAGCGATTGACGAATTGCGCATGGCCTTGAAGGAAGAGCGATTCGACCCCGTTGGTTTCTACAACATAGGCAATGCGCTGGTGCGGCTCGGCGATGCGGACACGGCGGTCGAGGCGTACCGCAAAGCGATTGCGCAGCGGCAGGGACACTACTCGCGCGCTTCGCACAATCTGGGCGTCCTGCTCTTGCGGCAGGGACGTTGGGACGAAGCGCAGGAGGCTCTCACGGACGCGCTGCGGCAGGAAGCCTTTCGCTACGCAGAGGCGAGCTACAATCTCGGTCGCCTCTATAGCCTGCGCGGCGAAGCGGCCCTCGCCATACACGAATGGAGTCGCGCGCTGGCCTTGCAGCCAGACCATTTGGACGCAGCCCTCGCGCTGGCCCGCGCCTACGCCGAAGACGGCAACCCCGAACGCGCCGTCTCCATCATTGATTCTTTTACAGGGCGTCAGGGCGCAAACGAGCAGTTGACGGCGGCGCGGCGCGAGATTCTGTACGGCGCTGAAAGGTATGAAGCGAGCGACGAACAAGCGGCGCCGACTGTGACGACTATGACGACGAATCGCTCTGCGGCGACTAATGCCGCGCAGTCTTCGGCCAAGTCTTCCGCGTTGGCTCCAACCAGCGCGACTCGCGGCAATGCCGGCGCGCGCATCGTCTCAAGCTCTACAGCGGAGAATCGCGCGAGCGCTCCCAAAGCGAAGGCGTCCGGGCCTGTCTCTCGTCCTTCGTCTTCCACAGCGTTGCGGACTTTGACGGTTGACCGCGAGACTTACGATTTGCTCGAACGCGCTCGCTCGGCGCGCGAATCGGGGCGCGACGAGGAATCGGTCAACTTTTACCAGAAGGCTCTGGCGCGTCGTGGCGGCGTTTTCCCGCCCGCGAATCTGGAACAGAGCTTCGTGCTCTCCGAGTTGAATCGTCATGAGGAAGCGATACAGAGTCTACAGAAGTTGGTGGCGAAAGAGGGCGCGCGTTATCCGATTGCCTATTTCCATCTGGGCAGGCAGTATGAAGCCATCGGCCAATTCGCTCCGGCGGCGACGGCCTACAGCCGCGCTGTAGCCGCCTACGGCGACAAAGAGCCGCAGTTTCTTCTGGACGTGAGCCGCGTGCGCGAGAAAGAGGGCAACATCGAAGCCGCGCTGGCGGCGATGGAAGAATATGCCCGCGCCAGCGGCCAGCGTGGCCGCACGCCCGAATGGACTGCCGAACGCATCGCCACGCTCAGGCAAAAGAAGGCGGCGACAGCGAAGCCGTAAAACGAAAATCAGTCCAAAGTCTAAAGTCCAAAGTCCAAGGTCAAGAGCTTAGCTTCCTGACCTTGGACTTTAGACTTTGGACTTGTTGATTGGACTTTGGACTTTAGCCTGTGAAATTGTTAAGATGTCGCTTCGCTTAACAGTCCCTTCATTTCTTCTAACTTAACTTCTGTGAGGATTCCTGTGATGAGTCTCTTCGTTCGCCGTCTCTGTGTGGTGGTGTCATCTTTCTTTGTTGTGCTGGCTCTGCTGGCGCTTGTTGGCGGGCCGAGCCATGCCGCCTTTGTGCCGGACGAGTTCGATGCGTCCTCCTTGTTCGTCGGCTCGCAGCAGACCGTGCGCGCTCTGGACCCCGCGAACATGGACAAGGCCATCGGGGCGTGCGTTGATTTCAACTCGTTCGCCAACGGCGGTTGGAATGTGAAGAATCCGATTCCGGCGGCCTACCCGCGTTGGGGCCGCTTCAACCAGTTGGCCGACCAGAACTCCGACCGCCTCCACGAGATACTCGAAGCCTCTACCCGCAACGGCAAAGCGATGAAGGGCAGCAACGAGCAGAAGATTGGCGACTACTACGGCTCCTGCATGGACGAAGCGAAGATTGAAGCCGCCGGAACAAAGTCGCTTGAGCCGCAGTTTAAGCGCATCGAGAAGATTAAGGATTTGCACGGGCTGTCTGAGACGGTGGCCGTCTTTCACACCTACGGCCTCGGCGGTCTGTTCAACTTCGGGGCGACGCAGGATTTCAAGAACAGCACGCAGGTCATCGCCAACGCCAGTCAGGGCGGGCTCTCCCTGCCCGACCGCGACTATTACACGAAGACGGACGAGCGCTCAGTTTCGATTCGCAACGACTACGTGAAGCACGTCGCGCGCATGTTCGAGTTGTTGGGCGACGACGCGGCGAAGGCCACCGCCGAAGCTCAGGCCGTGATGAGCATCGAGACGAAGCTGGCCGAAGTCTCCATGACGCGCGTGCAGCGCCGCGAGCCGAGCGCCGTCTATCACAAGATGACGATGACGGAGGCCGCCGCGCTCTCGCCCAACTTCGACTGGAAAGAATATTTCAAAGGCATCGGCCTGACCGGGACACCCGACATCAACGTCGGCCAGCCCGACTTCTTCAAAGCCCTGAACGGATACCTGACCTCCGTGCCGCTCGAAGACTGGAAGACCTACCTGCGCTGGCGCGTGATTAACAACACGGCGTCGGCCCTGAGCGCCAAGTTTGTTGATGAAGACTTCAACTTCAACGGCAAGACTCTGACAGGGACGAAAGAGAATCTGCCGCGCTGGAAGCGTTGCGTCCAGGGCACAGACCGCGCGCTCGGCGAAGCCGTGGGACAAGTCTACGTCGAGAAGAATTTTCCGCCCGCCGCCAAGGAGCGCATGCTGACGCTCGTTAAGAACATGGTCGCGGCCCTGCGCGAAGACATCACGACGCTCAGTTGGATGAGCCAGCCGACGCGCCAGCAAGCCATCACGAAGCTCGAAGCCTTTGCGCGCAAGATTGGCTACCCGGACAAGTGGCGCGACTACACGACGCTGAAGATTGACCGCGACTCGCTCGTCGAAAACGGATTCCGCGCACGCGCCTTCGAGGCAAGGCGCAACCTCAACAAAATCGGCAAGCCGCTCGACAGAACCGAGTGGGGCATGACGCCGCCGACCGTCAACGCTTATTACAATCCCTCCATGAACGAGATTGTCTTCCCGGCTGGCATCCTGCAAGCTCCCTTCTTCGACCCCAACGCGGACGATGCCGTCAACTACGGAGCCATCGGCGCCGTCATCGGCCACGAGATGACGCATGGCTTCGACGATCAGGGCGCGCAGTTCGACGCCGAAGGCAACTTGAAAAACTGGTGGACGGAAGATGACCTCAAGAACTTCAAGGGGCGCACCGAATGCGTCGTCAACGAGTTCAACTCCTTCGTCGTTGATGAGAAAGAGAGCCTGCATCAGAACGGCAAGCTCGTCGTCGGCGAAGCCGTCGCGGACCTTGGCGGGCTGACCATCGCCTACGCAGCCTTCCAGAAATCTTTGGAGGGCAAGCCGCGCCCCGCAGAGATTGACGGCTTCACGCCGGAGCAGCGTTTCTTCCTCGGCTTCGCGCAGGTCTGGGCCGGAAGCGCGCGCCCCGAATTTGAGCGCCTGCAAACCAACACAGACCCGCACCCACTGCCGCGCTTCCGCGTCAACGGCACCGTCTCTAACATGCCGCAGTTCGCCCAAGCCTTCGGCTGCAAAACCGGCGACCCCATGGTGCGCGCCGACCGCTGCCAGATTTGGTAGCCGCCCGCTAGGTTTGGTAGCCGCTCAGCAATAACCGCGAGCCGTTGTCAAAATATTGACAACGGCTCGCCAATCTCCCGCAGCCGTCTATCAACATCCGGCAGCCGCTCATCTGCTCGCAGCCGCCGCTAGTCAATTTTTTTGCTAAATCCCCATACTGTACGCAAAAGCAACAGGGCCGCTCCCAAGCGGCCCTCTTCTTTTGCCCGATATTAGTACACTTCGACCCGGTACGCGCCATCGTACGACTGATATTATTCGTCGTACGACTGATATGCTCCGTCGTACGAGTGATATTATTCGTCGTACAACTGATATTATCCGTCGTACGAGTGTTCCACTGCGTCGTACGACTGATATTCTCTGGCGTTCACGTGTTCCAGTCCAACGTACACGTGTTCCACTCCGTCGTACGAGTGATATTCTCCGGCGTACGCCTGTTCCACTCGAACGTACGCGTGTTCCACTCAATCGTTTACGCGGTACGCGGCATCGTCCACATGTTCCACTCCGGCGTCTATGTGTTCCATTGCGGCGTACGCCTGTTCCACGCCGCCGTACACGTGTTCCACTCGTTCGTCCATATGTTCCACGTCGGCGTTGGCGTGGCGCGCGTCAACTCTGACGTGGCACGCATGAAGTTTGACACGGCACGCGGCGACTCCGACGCGGTACGCATGAACTCTGATGTGATACGCAGAGACTCCGGTGCGGTGCGCATCAACTCCAACGCGGCGCGCAGCTTCGTCAACATGGCGCGCGGCGATTTCCACGCGGTCTTTGATAACTTTTGTCAGGTAGGCGAAGATTTAACCGGCGTCCGCGGCCTTCTCCTGCTCTGAAGCCGCTTCTGCCCTGCGTTCGGGGCGCAGGTGCGGGAAGAGAATCACGTCGCGGATGGAGCGTTGGCCCGTCAGCAGCATGACGAGGCGGTCAATGCCGATGCCGATGCCCGCCGCTGGCGGCATCCCGTACGACAGCGCGCGGATGTAATCCTCATCCAAAACCATCGCCTCCTCGTCGCCGCGCTCCCTCGCCTGCGCCTGTTCAAGAAATCGCTCGTACTGTTCCTTCGGGTCATTCAACTCCGAAAAGCCGTTCGCACATTCCATCCCCGCGATGAAAAGCTCGAAGCGTTCCGCGATTGATGAATTGATAGGGGACGCTTTAGACAGTGGTGAAACTACTTTTGGAAAGTCGGTAATGAAAACTGGCTGCTCAAGGGTTCCGTAGAAGTACTTTTCACACACTAGCTCGAAAAGATGCTGAATCCTCTGAGCCGTAGCTGTTTCGCTTAACTGGCGTTCATTAAATTGAGTAGACTCTACTAATCGAGCATAGTTTATTTTCACAAACTCGTTTCTAATCCATCCATTCATTCCATCTTCAGTCTCTTCACTTCCGAGAATATAAGAGTGTTGTTCTAGCTCCGAAATTTTATTGTAGATGGTTAAGACGACTTTGGGGTCGTCAAGCATTCCAACGGTTAATTTAGGTTCTGGAATGTTCCTGAAAGCGTAGGCAATAGCTTCCTTCATACTACGACGCTGAATTTTTGAGAAATCAATGACTTTTTCGCCGAACGTAACTTCTAAACTGCCGGTTACTTTTTGAATTGAGTCTCGTAGCAATTCTTCGCAGAAGTCCATCATGCCGTTCACGTCCATGTAGGCGCAGTAGAATTCGAGCATGGTGAATTCGGGGTTGTGTGTGCGGTCGATGCCTTCGTTGCGGAAGTTGCGGTTGAGTTCGTAGACGCGCTCGAAGCCGCCGACGAGGAGGCGCTTGAGGTAGAGTTCGGGGGCGATGCGGGCGTAGAGGTCTATGTCGAGGGCGTTGTGATGCGTCTTGAAGGGACGGGCGGCGGCTCCGGTGGCCTTCGGGGTGAGCATCGGCGTTTCCACTTCGATGTAGTTGTGGTCTTCGAGGAAGCGACGCATCTCGCTGATGATTTTGGAGCGACGCTCGAAGACTTCGCGCGTGGTCAGTTCGTCCCGGCGCGAGGTCGGCTCCGTAGTCTCGCCTTCGTCTTCGGTCTTGACCTTGAGGCTGCCGGCGATGAGGTCTGCGTAGCGCTGGCGCTGGCGGATTTCGGGGTCGGCGATGCCGTGCATCTTGTCGGGCATCGGGAGCATGGCTTTGGATAGAAACTGTAGCTCGCGGACGTGGACGGATAGCTCGCCGGTCTTAGTGATGAAGAGGAAGCCTGAGACGCCTATGAAGTCGCCGTGGTCTAAGAGGTTGAACATCTCCCATCCTTCCTCGATGGGCGAGCCGTCGTCGTTGTGAATGCCTTTCACGTCTGCCTTGCGGACGTAAATCTGCAAGCGTTCTTTGCCGTCCGACAGATGGACGAAGGCGACCTTGCCCATGACGCGCGGTGGCGTGGCAATGCGCCCGCTGATGCGGACTTCCGTGTCTTTGAGGATAGCGTTTGCTTGTTCGAGTTGCTCCGGCGTGGGTCGTTGGCCCGCTTCCGTCTGCGGCTCGTGTTGACGAAATTTTTCGACGACGGCGGAGATGGTGTCTTCCGTGCCGGTCACGCGGCTGCGCTCGAACTTGTTGGGGTAGACGTTGCCGACGAGGCGGCGCATTTCTTCAAGGTGCGCGCGGCGCGCTCGCGTCTGGTCGTTCTCTTCGATGAAAGGGATGCTCATGCGAGCATCGTAAATCGTAAATCGCAAATCGTAAATGGACGAATGGCCGTTTAGCGTTTACCATTGACGCTTCAGTATCTACAATTTCGAATGCGATGAACGGAAAGATTCTTTCGACGACGGAGCTACGGGAGGAGCGCGAACGGCTGCGCGCGGCGGGCAGGCGACTGGTCTTTACCAACGGCTGCTTCGATATTCTGCACGTCGGGCATGTGCGTTATCTGGCGGCGGCGCGCTCCCTTGGCGACGCGCTGCTGGTGGCGATTAACAGCGACCGCTCTGTGCGCGAGTTGAAGGGCGCGTCGCGTCCCGTCATGAACGAGCAGGAGCGCGCGGAGATGCTGGCGGCTCTGGCTGCCGTTGACTACGTGACCGTCTTTGACGACCTCAGCCCGCGCTCGTTGATTGCCGCAGTCCTGCCGGACGTGCTCGTCAAGGGCGGCGATTACGAGTTGGACGAAATTCACGGGCGCGAGGAAGTCGAAGCGGCGGGCGGGCGCGTCCTCGCGCTCCCCTTCGTCGAGGGAGCTTCGACGACTTCAATTATCGAACGGGTGAAAGCAGTGACAAGCAGCGAGTGACAAGTGACAAGCAAGAAACAGGAAAACAGAAACCAGTCGCCGATAGTTAGCGACCGGCTTTAACTCGTCACTTGTCACTCGCTGCTTGTCACTGCTCTTAAAAGATTATGAGTAGCACGGTTGAATCGGTGGCGGTGTTGCAGTCTATGTTGGGGCGTGTGATTGCGGGGGTGGAGTATGCGCGGCTGCTGGCGGAGGTCAGGCGCGGGGCGCGTGTGATTTCGGTGAGCGGGCTGGCGGTGGGGCCTGCGCGCGCGCTGGCACTGGCGGCGTTGCAGCGAGAGGCTAGAAAGACTTTCGCCGTCGTCACGCAGGCGAATCGTGACCTGGAGGCCTGGGAGCGCGACACGCGTTTCTGGTACTGCGCGTTGCGCGGGCGAAGCGAGTGTGCGCAGGATGTGCTGCTGCTGCCCGCGTCTGAGTCGGACCCGTACGCGGGCGCGTCGCCGCACGCGGAGACTTTGGAGCGGCGCGCTCTGACGTTGTGGCGACTGGCGCGCGGCACAAGCGATTTCGTGTTGATGACGGCGCGCGCGCTGGCGCGGCGGACGGTCAAGCCGGAGCAGGTGGCGCAGGCCGGGGCGGTCTTGCGGCGCGATGAAGAGCACGCGCCGGAAGAGTTGTTGGGCAAGCTGGTCGCTTCGGGTTACGTGCGCGAAGACCCTGTGGGAGCGGTCGGAGAGTTTTCGATGCGCGGCGGGATTCTAGATGTCTGGTCGCCGGGGCGCGGACGCCCGGTGCGCGTCGAGTTCTTCGGCGACACGGTTGATTCCATACGCGAGTTCGATCCGGAGACGCAGCTTTCGATACGGCAGTTAACGGAAGTTGACATCGCGCCGATGCGCGAGTTGGCGGTGATGGAAGACGACTTTCGCCTTTGGGCGGAGTTTGCGCGCGAGCGTTGGAGCGATGAAAAATATGCTCGCGCGTTGCGCGACCGCACGGTGTTTGCCGACGAGGGCGAAGCGTTTCCGGGTTGGGAGTGGTTGATTTCTCTGGGCCGCGAAGGGCAGGGCAGCGCGCTGGATTATTTGAAGGACGCTGTGCTGGTTGTTGACGAGCCGGGCGGGGTGGAGAGCTATCTCGGCGGCGTTTATGAAACGCTCGCCGCGCGTTATGCGGAGACGGAGAGCGCGGACGAGTTGGGCCTGCGTCCCGATGAGCTTTACTTAACTGCGGAAGAGTTGCGCGCAAGGCTTGAACAGTCGCAGCGTTTGGAACTGCGCGCCTTGGGTCGCGCGGCGGCGGTCGTTGACCAAACTATCGCGCTCGATGCGGAGCAGCCGAAAGTGACCATCGGGCGCGGTCGCGCGTCAACCGTTGGGCCGCTCTTTTTGTTTCCGGTGGTCGAGGCCGCGCCGGAGGTGGATTGGGTCGCGCAGTCCGCGCGCCGTTATCACGGGCGCATCAGCGAACTGGCGAACGACACGCGGCGCGCGACAACAGAGAGAGAAGCCGCGACGCTCTTTGTGATGCCGAGCATTGGCGTGGCCGAGCGCGTCGCGGAGATGCTCGGCGATTACAACGTCGAGGCGCGGCTCGTTACGGACGGCGAGAGCACGGGCGCGGCTGCTTCACAGGGCGCAGTCGTGACGGTCGGGCGCGTGTCCGGCGGGTTCGAGTTGCCATCGTCCGCGCTCGTCGTTCACGTCGAAAGCGACCTCTTCGATGAAGCCAGCGATGCGGCCCTTGAACGCCGCGCGCCCGTCGCCGAAGGCAAGGGCAAAGAGCGCAGCAAGAAGCGCAAGTCGAAGACCGCCGCGTTTCTCTCCGACTTCCGCGACTTGAAGGTCAACGATTACGTCGTCCACGTTGACCACGGCATCGCGCGCTTCGGCGGCTTGCAGACGCTCGACCTCGGAAGCCAGCGGCGCGGCGAGTTTATGCTGCTCTACTACGCCGAAGACTCCAAGCTCTTTGTCCCGGTCGAACGCCTGGACCTCGTGCAAAGATATTCGAGCGCCGAAGGCAACCAGCCGACGCTCGACCGTCTCGGCGGGCTCGGCTGGCACAAGACGAAGGCCAAGGCCAAGCGCGCGATGCGCGACATGGCGGACGAACTCCTGCGCCTCTACGCCGAACGCAAGCTCGTCGGCGGCTATGCCTACACGCCCGACACGCCATGGCAGCGCGAGTTTGAAGAAGGCTTCGAGTACGTCTTAACGCCCGATCAGGAGACGGCTATCGAGGATGTCAAGCACGACATGGAAGAGGCCGTGCCGATGGACAGGCTGCTGTGCGGCGATGTCGGCTACGGCAAGACGGAGGTGGCGATGCGCGCTGCGTTCAAGTCCGTGATGGAGTCGAAGCAAGTGGCCGTGCTGACGCCGACGACCGTGCTCGCCTACCAGCACTTCGAGACGTTTCGCCAACGCTTCGCCCCGTTCCCCGTCAAGATAGAACTGCTCTCGCGCTTTCGCTCCACGAAGGAACAGAAGGACGTGGCGAAGCGCGTCGAAGCGGGCGAGATTGACATCGTTATCGGCACGCATCGCCTGCTCTCGAAGGATGTCAAATTTCGTGATTTGGGTTTGGTCGTCGTTGACGAGGAACAGCGTTTCGGCGTCGCGCACAAGGAGCGTTTGAAGCAGTTGAAGAAGCGCGTTGACGTGCTGACGCTCTCGGCGACGCCGATTCCGCGCACGCTCAACATGTCTTTGATGGGCATGCGCGACATGTCCGTCATAGAGACGCCGCCGCGCGACCGGCTCGCGATTCAAACGCAGGTCGTGCAGTTCTCCGAGTCGGTCGTTAAATCCGCCGTCGAGCTTGAACTCGGTCGCGGCGGCCAAATCTTCTTCATTCATAACCGCGTCGAATCCATCGAAACCATCGCGGCATTGATTCAAAGGCTCGTGCCGCAGGCTCGCCTCGGCGTCGCGCACGGGCAGATGAACGAGAAGGAAATGGAGACGGTGATGCTCGATTTCGTCGCGTACAAATATGATGTTCTCGTGGCGACGACGATTATCGAAAACGGGATAGACATCCCGCGCGCCAACACCATCATCATAAATCGTGCCGACGCTTACGGTCTTTCACAGCTTTATCAATTGCGCGGGCGCGTGGGCCGCTCCAATCGCCGCGCCTATGCCTATCTGCTGATACCAACCGAACAGGGACTCTCGCCGATTGCGCGCCGCCGTCTGGCCGCGATTCGTGAGTTTTCCGAACTCGGCGCGGGCTTTCGCATCGCGGCTCTTGACCTGGAACTGCGCGGGGCCGGCAATTTTTTAGGCGGCCAGCAATCGGGCCACATGGACGCGCTCGGCTTCGATCTTTACACGCAAATGCTTGAGCGCACCGTCGCCGAACTGCGCGGCGAGACGATTGAAGACGAAACGAGCGTCTCCATCAATCTCGGCGTTGACGTGGCGATTTCCGAAGACTACATCTCGGATATGGGACAGCGACTCAGGACTTACAAGCGTGTCTCTTCGGCGCGCGATGAAGAGACTCTGCGGGCCATTCGCGCCGAGACGCAGGATAGATACGGGCGCGTTCCGCCTTCGGTCGAGCAATTGTTTGAATACGCGAGGCTGCGGCGCGTGGCCGAAGAAATCGGCGTCGCTTCGATTGACAAGACGCAGGACGGGCTGGCGATTAAGTTGAACGAAAAAGCGCGCGTCGCCCCTGAAAAATTGATGGCTGTAGTCGGAACACGCGCGGGCGCGACCTTCACGCCGAGCGGCGTCTTGCGGCTTGCGCTCGACGAGGATGAGTCGGAGCTGGTTCTCGAAACAGCGCGTGGCGTGTTGCTGGAAATTCAATTGACGGATTAGAATGACCGCCGTCTTGTTGCCGGTCGATTAGTTGTCCATGATTAGCAATCCTCCCTCGATTCATTTCGCAACGGACGTAAGAGCAATTATGCGCGGTCTATTTTTAAGGAGCAAAACTGTGAAAGCAAAATTTTATACGCTCGTCGGGGCTATGGCGTTGGCGTTCGGCCTCTTGGGATTGAATCCTTCGGTCGCCTCGGCGCAGGAGAGCGAGTTGGTCGTCATAGATCAAGTCATTGCGCAGGTGAATAATGATGTCATTACGCTCTCAATGGTGAAGCGCGAAATCAAGGATGCCGTGCAGGCTTTCGTGCAGCAGGGCATGACCGAGCAGAAGGCGACCGAAGAAGTAATGCGTCGCCAGCCGGAGATTATCGCCAGCCTCGTCAACGAGCAACTGCTCGTGCAGAAGGGCAAGGAACTCGGCCTCTCGGAAGAGGTCGAAGCGGAAGTCAATAAAGAGATGCTGCGCGTCGCCAAGCAGCAGGGCATCGACAGCATCGAAGTGCTCGACGGTGAACTGGTCAAAGCCGGACTGAACCCGGCGCAGATTCGCCAGACCCTGCGCACGCAGTTTATGAAGCAGGCCGTGCTCTCGCGCGAAGTGGACGCCAAAATTTATTACGGCGTTTCGTCGCCCGACGTGAAGAAATATTACGACGCCAACCGCGACAAATTCCGCAAGCCGGAGAGCGTCACCATCTCGGAAATCTTTTTGAGCTTTGCCGGAAAGACCGAAGCCGACGTGAAGGCCCGCGCGCAAGCTCTGCTCGCGCAGTTGAAGGGCGGCGCGGACTTCGGCACGGTCGCCGCCGCCAACTCCGAACGCCAGTCCAAAGGCGAACTCGCCGCCAAGCAGACCAAAGGCAGGGTCGGCGTGTTCCAGACGCCGGACTTGCTGCCGGAGATTGCCGCCGCCATCAAGAACGTTCCGGCGGGCGGCGTCAGCGAGTTGCTGCGAACCGACGAGGGCTACGAGATTTTCCGCGTTGACGAGCGGACGGCTGCGGGCGACACGATGGCCTTCAGCGAAAACACGGAGAATCAAGTGCGCGAAGCCATCACGGTCGAACGCCGCGACAAAGAGCGCGAAGCCTACATGAAGAATCTGCGCCGCGACGCTTACATTCAACTCAACAAAGACTATCAGGCGACGGTCGGCCCGCTGCTCTCCGTCAGTACTCCGGCGACCAGCTCTTCCATCACGGCCCCTGCTGCCGCCCCCAAAGACTCGACCAACCACAAGTCCGGCAACGGGAAAAAGCAGTAACAAGTGATGGGTGATAGGTGATAAGAGAGAAAGCTTCCTGCTTTTACTAATCATCTATCACCCGTCACCTATCACTAACCTCCTATCACTAATCATCTATCACTGTTTTTATGCGTCTAGACCTTTTCCTCAAGGCCAGCCGTCTGTGTTTGCGGCGGACAGTCGCGCAGCAGTTATGCGAGGCGGGGCAGGCGTTTGTGAACGGCGCGCAGGCCAAGTCTTCGCGCGTGGTGCAAGTGGGCGACGAGATTGCCTTGCGCCGCCGCAATCGTTTGCTGACGTTGCGCGTGCTCGCGGTTCCAGCCACACGCCAGACCTCGCGCAGCGACGCTTCCAGCCTCTACGAAATCCTGAGCGATAAAGAAATCCCAACAGAAAACCTGCCTTAATCGCAACATTGAGCCGTTCGCTGTGCGTTCGTTTTTAGAGCGCCGTTGTGCTTGTTCGACTAGCCAAAGCGTTTCAGAAGCGGACTGTGCAAAAGCGCGCAAAGCTGTTTCCTCTATCTCCTTCCGCCCATTTTAAGCTGGCATGGCGGTTGCTCCTGTCTGTCTTCAACAAACACATCTGTGCGGCAGGCGTGAGTAGTTGATTGAAGGGACTTTCCAAAAGTTATATGAACATTCTGAGTAATTTTTTCTCGGACGATCTGGCCATTGACCTCGGCACGATTAACACGCTGATTTATGCGCCGGGGCGCGGCATCGTGTTGAATGAGCCTTCGGCGGTGGCGATTCACAAGTACACGGGCGAGGTGTTGGCGGTCGGCTCGGAGGCTTACAAGATGTTGGGCCGCGAGCCGCGCGACACGGAAGTTCATCGCCCCCTGCGCGCCGGAAACATAGACAAGTTTGAGGTGGCTGAAAAGATGTTGCGGGCCTTCGTCCGGCGCGTGCATGGCGGCCACGCCAAGCGCAGCCATCTGGTCATCGGTGTCCCCGGCTCAAGCACGACGCTTGAGCAACGCTCCGTGCGCGACGCGGCGCGCGATGCCAAGGCGACGCGCGTTGACTTGATAGACGAAGGGCTCGCGGCAGGACTCGGCGCCGGACTCGCTTTCGAAGACGAACGCGCGCATCTGGTCGTTGACATCGGCGGCGGCACAACCAACGTCGCCATCATCGCTTCGGCTGCCGTCATCAACTCCGTCAGCCTGCCCGCCGCCGGAGCCGCGATGGACGCGACCATCCATGATTACCTGCGCGCCAAGCACGCCATAGAGATTGGCGAGCGCACCGCCGAAGAGGTCAAGAAAGAACTCGGCACGGCGCGTCTGTCCGAGACGGGCAAGGATAAGACGACGAACGAGCGGCGGCTCGAAGTAGTCGGCAAAGATTTGGTAAGCGGTTCGGCGAAAGCCATCGAGATTTCTTCTCAGGAGATTGGCGAAGCCCTTGAGCCTGTCGTCGCGGAAATTATAGCGGGCGTCAAGCGCGTCATCGAAGAATCGCAGCCGGACGTGACGGCTGACATTTATCACACAGGCATCGTGTTGACGGGCGGCGGCGCGCTGCTCGACGGCATGGCCGAACGCTTGCAGAAAGAGACGCAACTGCACACGGTCGTCGCCGAAGACCCGCTCGCGGCGGTCGTCATGGGAGCCGGACGCTTGCTGGACGAACCCGAAAGACTCCAGCGCGTGTCCATCCGCGAAGACGTTCCGGCGTGGCAGATGTCCGAAGAATTAATCGTCAACTGGTAACTCACCCCAACGCAACCCACCAATAAGTGTGGGAAGCCCAGAGGCTGCATGAGAGCAAGTCTTTCATGCAGCTTTCCTTTCAACATAGCGGCTCGTTCATCTATTCCCTCGAATGATTCGCGCGCGTGGTTGCGGTCTAACGGCTGATTGTGAAATTGACGCTAAGGCTTTGGCCGGATGACTGTCTCTTCCGACGATGGACGCTGGCGTATGTCTTCGCCCGTGTCTGCGACGAGCAAGGGTTGACCGCCCGCGCTCTCTTCAATCAAGGCTTCATCGTCGTCTTCGATGAGGGCTTCGCGCACGGCCTGGCGTTCCTCCGGCGGCAGGCTCAGGTAAGAGCGAATGAGTTGTCGCGCTTCTTCGTTCTCAAGCCGCTGCGGCGCGGGCGCGAGCAGGATTAGCCCCGCGACGTAAAGCGCGAGCGTGAAGAAAGAGATGTAGCCGGTCGCGGGCGCAAAGGCGGGCGAGTCGAGCGTGCCGAGCGTGACGCCTTCGAGCAGCAGGTTGGCGAAGCGTTTGAGAAAGCCGCCCTCCGGCGCGTACAAGGCGGCCAGCATCATGTGCTTCAACACGAAGGCCGTGCCGAACAACGCGCCGAGGCTACGGAGCAGGCGGCGCGGGTCAAACGAAGAGAACTGGTTGTTCCAGAGCGTCCACAGGAAAAAGAAAGAGAAGAGCCAGAAGAGCAGGCCGCGTTCGGGCAGCACGGAATTGAGAGCCTGCGCCGACGCGAAAAAGAGCGCGAGAAGCGTGAGCGCGTGCGAGACGTTGGTGAGCGGCGGCTGGTCTGACGCGAGCCACTGCTTTATCTCTATCAAGTGGCCGCGCACGAAGAGCGTCATCAACAGGATGGCGAGCACGAGCGTAATCAAGGGCGGCGGAACGAAGACGAAAGCCCTGCTCACGGCGTCAATCCGCAGCCCGCCCATCAAAGCCACCGTCAGGAAAATCATCGGCAGCAACACAAAGCGCACGAGCGCGTAGTTTCTTGAGCGATGCTCGTTCATTTGCGTTTGCGGAACACCTTGAAGGGATTCAAATCATCAATGCTGCGCTCAGTGCCTTGTTCGAGTTCGGCTTTCAACTCGGCGGGCGTGTGCATCTGCAAGTCCGGGTCGTCAACGGTGAAAGAGCCGTCGGGCGTCAGAGCGATAACGCGGTTGACGGCTTCGACTCCCTGCTTGAAGAGGTCGTTGTCCATGTAGACGCGGCCCCATCCTTCGCGGTAAAAAGCGTAGGCGATGTAGAACTGCGTGCGCGCGTCGGAGTGCGCGGGGTCGGCGCGCATCCATTCGTCGCGGGCCGCGCGAAACTGCTCGCGGTGAAAGAGGTCGAGCGCGGTGGCAAACTTCTGCTGGTCAATCTGGTATGTTCCGGCAGTGACCTCGACGCTGGATGTCACTTCCTTGAAGGTGCGCGGCTCGGTCGCGTAAATCCAGATGATGAAGACGCTGTAGAGCAGCGTCCACGCGATGCCGACCGATTGGATGAGCCTGTGTTGCATTGCTATAATCTGATGTCAGTAGAGAAGCTAGTGGATGCCTTCGTTTCCTGTCAATGACGAACAGGCGTCGCGCGTCTTGCCTTAAGAGAGAAGAGTGGAATCATTATGGTCATGGATGAAGGGTTGCTGGAACAAATCAAACAGTATCGTTTGACGGCGCAGTCAATGGGCGACGCGGCCCGCGAAGCCATGAGCCGTGGCGACATCGGGCAGGCACGCACAGCCGCGCGTCAGGCCGCGCAGCACGCGCGCATCGTCGTCCAACTTGAGACTGGAGAAAAGCAGGTCGGGCCGCGCGAGAGCGCGACCGCCAATGACGGATTCTCAAGCGAGACGCTTTCGGCGTAAGATTGCCGGGCAGACACGCAAGGCCGGGACGGAATGAGCCAAACGATGAGTCAGGATATTAAGCCCTTCAAGATTCGTGACGTGGAGATAAAGCCTCCGCTCGTGCTCTCGCCGATGGCGGGCGTGACGGACATTTCCTTTCGTCGCTTGCTCAAGCGGCGCGGCGGAGTCGGTCTGACCGTCTCGGAGTTTATCTCTGTCGAAGGCTTGACGAGACACAATCCGAAGTCGAAGCGGCAGATGCGTTTCTTCGACGAGGAGCGACCGTTCGCGGTGCAGATTTTCGGCGGGCAGCCCGAACGAATGCGCATGGCCGCCGAGATGGCCGAAGAGGTCGGGGCCGACATACTGGACATCAACTGCGGCTGTCCCGCGCCGAAGGTCGTCAAGCACGGCGGCGGCAGCGGACTCCTGCGCGACCTCTCGCGCCTCGAAGAGATTTTGAAAGGCATCAAGCAGGCCATCAAGATTCCGTTGACCGTCAAGATTCGCGCGGGCTATTACGACCACACGATTAACGCGGTCGAGACGGCGCGCGTGGCCGAGGCTTGCGGCGCCGAGCACATAGCCTTGCACGGGCGCACGAAGGAGCAGGGCTACAAGGGGCGCGCGAACTGGGATTTGGTGCGGCAGATTAAAGAGACTGTCAGCGTGCCTGTCTCCGGCAGCGGCGACGTGACAACCGTGGATGAAGCCCTGGCGCGTTGGAGCGAGACGAAATGCGACGGCATTCTCATCGGGCGCGGCGCGATGTCGAACCCCTGGATTTTTCGTCAAATCGAAGACGCGCTGGCGGGCCGCGAAGTCTTTCAGCCGACGCTTGAGGATAAGCGCAGCGTGTTGCTCGAATACTTCGAGATGCTGCGCGCGGACATGCCGGAGATACCGGCCATCGGCAAGATGAAACAACTGGCCGGACAATTCACGCGCGGCCTGCGCGGCGGCGCGACCTTCCGCACTTCAATCTATCACTCGCATTCCGTGACGGAGATTCTGGACCGCATCGCCGAATACTTTGAGGCCGTCGCCGCCGGGCGCAACTACGGTGAAGACGACGAGCGCACGGACGAAGCCGCGCCCGCGCTGGATTCCTGCGAGGCCGCGACTGTCGTTTCATAAAGCGACGCCGCTTCATGAAGCTTGAGCTTGTTTGATAAAGCGTAAGGCGCGCTGTTGTCGCTCTTGTTCGCTTGGGAAGAGTTAACGTTGAAAGCCGAGCGGCTGCAATGGACGCGGGGCCGTGCCTTCGAAGAACCAGCTTGCGCCGACCTTCAAACGGTGATGCCACGTCGGGAGGCGAGCGGTGTAGAGCGTGAAGCGCGCCTGTCGCGCCAGCGCGCCGCCGAAGGTCGCGTTGCCGCTCATCACCGCCGCGCGCTCGAAGCCTAAGCTAAGGGCCTCGCCCATTTCAGCGAAGTGTTTGGTCTGCAACTCGCGCCCGCCGAGCAACGCCTTCACGTTCTTCGACGCGAGGCTCGCTTCCTGATAAGCAAGCTGCGCCGTTCCGGCCAGACGCGGGCTGGCATCATCCACAAATGCTATATCGCCAAGAGCGAAGACGCGCTCCTGCCCGCGCACGCGCAAGGTCGGCTCGACGACGATGAGGCCGCGCTTGTTCTTCTCCAGGTTCAATCTTTCAATCAGCGGATTGACGCGGACGCCCGCCGTCCAGACGACCGCCGCCGCTTCCAGTTGTTGCTGCGCGCCGTCGTGTTCAATCGTCAAGCCGTTATCCGCGACGCTGACGACGCGCGTCTTCGTGTGGACATCAACGCGCGCTTCCTTCAAGGCTTCTTCGACGTAGACGCGAAGCTCTTCGCCCATGCCGGGGACGATTTGCTCGCTCATCTCGATGACCATCACGCGCGGCGTTCCTCTGAGCGCGCGACGTGTGAAGGCGTCGTGCAGAA
The DNA here is from genome assembly GCA_033855775.1 of Blastocatellia bacterium. Taxonomy (GTDB): domain Bacteria; phylum Acidobacteriota; class Blastocatellia; order Pyrinomonadales; family Pyrinomonadaceae; genus DASVTR01. The sequence continues at coordinate 48,992 of JAWVFT010000140.1, forward strand.
GGTCTGACATCTTGGTCGCCAGTTCGACGCCGCTCGCGCCGCCGCCGACGATGGCGAAGGTCAGAGCGCGCTGCGTGTCCTGCGGGGCGAGGTCTGGCGGCACGCGGTCTAATGCTTCAATCATTCGCTGGCGCAGGGCGTCCGCGTCGGCCAGCTTGCGGAAGGGCATCGAGTGTTCTTCCGCGCCGGGGATGTTCCAGTAGTTGGTGATGCTGCCGACGGCCAGGACCAGCACGTCGTAAGCGATGCGGCGGTCGCGCCCTTTGACGGCGACTTCGCGCGCTTCCAAATCAACTTCCGCCGCCTCGCCTTTGATGAAACGAATCTCGTCGCTGAGCAGTTCTTTGTAGGTCGGGGCGATGTGCCACGCTTCGACCTCGCCGCTCAAATATTCGTAGAGCATCGGCGTCAGCAGAAAGTGGTCTTCGCCGCTGATGAGCGTGACTTCGCCCTGACCCGCAAGGTCGAGGGCCGTGAAAAGGCCGCCGAAGCCGCCGCCGATGATGACAATGCGTGCCTGTTGTTGTGCCATACGTTCACCTGTTTCGGAAGTTTTCGCGCCCGCCGATAGTAGCATAGCGAAACGATGAACGGGCAAGCCCGCGCGCGTGGGGATGCCGAAGGCGCGATGAAGGGCAAGCTCTTCGTCGTTGCTCGTTCATTGATGGCGCGCATCCTTCGTCGCTGCTCGTTGATGCTTGAGCGCGGCGCGCTTCGGCGTTTGAGGTTGACGTGGTTGAGGGCGCAGAAGGAGCCTGATAAATATCTTGACAGCCTGTTATGCCTCTAGTATGGTCATCTTTCACCAGTTGGCCCTGTCTGATGACCGGCTCGGCAAGGAAACGACCAGCGCCTAAACCTTAGCCCCACGTAAATCTGCCCGGATCCTAGTTCGCTTTTGGCCGCCGTCCGACGCCACTTTGCCCGCGTCAAGTTACTGAAGGTAAGGAATCAGGTATGTCTACCGCGTTGAAAACTTCGCTCTGGACAAAACTCGTGCTGGCGCTCGCGCTCCTGTTCATCCTTTGGAGTCTCTCGCTGCTGGTTTCCATCAACGGGCCGCAAGGGGGCGCAGGCTGGCAGTTGAATCTGCTGGTCGTCGTCTCCTGCCTGCTGGTCGTCGCCCTCGCCTTTCTGCTGAACCGATTTCAACGCGACCTCCTGGGGCGCAAGCTGTCGCAGCTTGAGTTGCAGCAGGAGCGCGACTTCGGCAAGGCTGTCTTTGAGACGGTCAGCGCCATCGTCATCGTGTTAGACCGGCAGGGGCGCATCGTTCGCTTTAATCGCGCCTGCGAGCAATTGACCGGCTACGCCTTCGCGGAGGTCGAGGGGCGAGTCTTCTGGGAGTTGTTCGTCCCGCCGGATAAGGTCGAGTTGGTCAAGTCTATCTTCTGGAGCCTGCTGGCCGGAGAGTACCCGGAAGAGCACGAGAGCCACTGGATTAGGAAAGACGGGCAGGCGCGTTTAATCAGTTGGTCGAACACGGTTCTGCCCGGCGAAGACGGCGAGCCGGAATACGTCATCGGCACGGGGCAGGACATCAGCGAGCGCGAGTCTTCGGAAGCGGCCCTGCGCGAGAGCAACAACGTCCTGCGCGCCGTGACGGAGGGAACGCCCGACGCCATCTTCGTCAAAGACTTGGAAGGCCGCTATATCATGGTCAACTCGGCGTTCGCAGGTTTCCTTGGCAAGTCAACCGCGGAGATTACAGGCAAGAGCGACACGGAGCTTTACTTGCCGGAGACGGCCCGCCAGTTTATCGCGGACGACAGGCAAGTGCTCTCGACCGGGGAGACGCGCACCTTCGAGGGCGTGGCGCGCGGGCCGGACATCACGCAGATGTACTTAGTGACGAAGGCCGTCTACCGCGACCATCAGGGCGAGGGCATAGGCATCATCGGCATCTCGCACGACATCACGGAACGCAAGCGCGCCGAAGAGCAGCGCATCGCGTTTGCGCGCGAGCAGCAGGCGCGCAAGGATGCAGAGGAAGCCAATCGCATCAAGGATGAATTTTTAACGACGCTCTCGCATGAGTTGCGCACGCCTTTGACTTCCATTCTGGGCTGGACGCAGTTGCTCAACACGGGCCAGCTGGACAAAGGGAAGAGCGCGCGCGCCCTTGAAGTCATCGAGCGCAACGCCAGAGCGCAGCGACAGTTGATAGACGACCTGTTGGACATTTCGCGCATCGTCACCGGCAAGATTCGCCTTGACGCGCGCCCGACCAACCTCGCGCTCATCATCGAAGCCGCAGTTGATTCGGTGCGCCCGGTCGCGGCGTCCAGAAAGATTCAGTTGCAGTTGGCTCTCGAAGCGCGCGGCGTCAAGGTTGAGGGCGACCAGCATCGCTTGCAGCAGGTCATCTGGAACCTGTTGGCCAACTCTTTGAAGTTTACGCCCGAAGATGGGCGCATCGAAGTGCGCCTGACGCGCGCGGGCGGCGAGGCGCGCATCAGCATCTCGGACACGGGCGACGGCATCAGCCCCGAATTTCTGCCCTACGTCTTCGACCGCTTTCGTCAGGCCAATAGCTCCACGACGCGCGAGCATAGCGGGCTTGGCGTCGGGCTGGCTCTGGTCAAGTATCTGGTGAAACTGCACGGCGGGACGGCCTCTGTCGAGAGTCCCGGCGAAGGCTTGGGGACGACCTTCATCATCAACCTGCCCTTGATTCCCGAACAGCAAGCGGAAGCGAGCGCGCCCCCCGTCAACATTGAAGCGACGCCCGCCATCTGTCTCGAAGAGATAGATGGCTTGCGCGTGCTGGTGGTTGACGACGACGTTGACTCCTGCGAAATCATCGCGCTGGCTTTGAGAAAGTGCGGCGTCGAAGTCCGTTCGGCCAACTCCGCCGCCGAAGCCCTCAAAGCTATGGAACACTGGTCGCCGGAACTCCTGCTGAGCGACATAGGGATGCCGGACGAGGACGGCTACGACTTGCTGCGACAGGTCAGGCTGCTGCCGCCGGAGCGCGGAGGCCGGATTCCGGCCATCGCCCTGACCGCCTACGCCACGGACGCAGACCGCGAACGCGCCCTCGCCGCGGGCTTTCAACGGCACGTCGTCAAGCCCGTCGAACTGAAAGAACTGGCCGAAGCCGTGGCCAATCTCGCCGGGAAAACCCGCAAAGTCTGAAGCCGCAACTATCTCATCCGGCCAACATAAAACTCCGAACAGCCTGACAGCCAGGCTTTCTACTGACTTTCAGCCCTTCCCGCCCGCGTTCGCCTTCTGTCAGCCGGGCGCGCTGGACAGTTCGCCGCCGCCCATGTTAAATTCCAGCGTCTTTACACTTTAGCGGTTTGCCGCAAGCGGTGCGGTTTACTGCGGTCTGGGAGGGCCATCAAGAGCTTTATGGCAACAGCCAAAGAAACGAAAGAGAAGATTTTAGCGGATTTCCGCACTCACGAAAGTGATACGGGTTCACCACAGGTGCAAATTGCCTTGCTTAGCCAGCGCATTAACGAACTGACCGAGCATTTCAAGACGCATAAGAAAGATAACCACTCGCGGCGCGGGCTGCTCAAGATGGTCTCGCAGCGCAGGAGCTTGCTGGATTACCTCAAGCGCATAAATATCGAGCGCTATCATGAGGTGGTCAGCCGTCTCGGCCTGCGTCGTTAAGGGCGCAGCCCGCCGGGAAGGCTTGAGCCGGAATCCTGACAAGCAAGTTTGGAGAGAAGTCTTCGATTCTCTGACAAAGCCCGCGTCTAACGAAGAGCTTGCGGCAGTGCCGAACGTGACGGCGATGACTAACACAAGCAGACGCGCATTAACCTGAGCAGAACTCAAAGGCGGCATGAGCTTCACGACCAGCGTGGCTTTGCCGCCTTTACTGTTATCGCCAGCCGCATCCACCAGAACAATGCCGGACAGGAACGCGCCTCACGTAGCGCGACTCCCAAAGCCCGGCCAGATTATTAGTCTAAACACCGAACGCCGGGCGGATGAGACGCCCGCGGCCTGCTCCCCGAAGTCCAAACGAGCAGCGGTTCAGAGTCCGAAGGAGACAAAAAATTATGGCAGTCAAGAAATATCTCAAAGAGTCAATCAAACTGGGCGAAAGAGAACTGACGGTCGAAACCGGAAGAGTCGCCAAGCAGGCGAACGGCTCGGTCGTCGTCCGCTACGGCGACACGATGGTGCTTGTAGCGGCGGTCGCTTCCAATTCACCCCGCGAAGGCATTGATTTCTTCCCGCTCACCATCGAGTACCGCGAATCGAACTACGCCGCCGGGCGCATCCCCGGCAACTACTTCCGCCGCGAAGGACGCCCCAACGAAAAGGAAGTCATCACGGCGCGCTGCATTGACCGTCCCTGCCGCCCCCTCTTCACCGAAGGCTTCAGGAACGAAACACAGGTCGTCGCCACCGTCGTCTCCGCAGACCCCGACAACGACCCGGATGTCGTCGCCATCACCGGCGCCAGTTGCGCTCTCTATCTCTCAGACATTCCGTTCCCCACTCCGATTGCGGGCGTGAGAGTCGGCCTCGTCGATGGTCGCTACATCATCAACCCGACCTACGACGAGCGGCGCGAGTCGCGCTTGAACCTCGTCGTCGCCGGGACGGAAGAGGCCATCGTGATGGTCGAGGCGGGCGCGCAGGAAGTCACGGAAGAGATTATGGTCGAAGCCCTGATGCTCGCCCACAAGGAGATTAACCGCCTCTGCCGCTGGCAGAAGGAACTCTACAAAGCTCTCGACATCAAGAAGCGCGAAGTCACTCCGCCCGCGCTCAACGAAGAGATGCTCGGCGAAATCGAGCGCAACTACACAGACCGCCTGCGCGCCGCGCTCGACACCACGCAGCAGGACAAGATATCGTCCTACGCCGCCGTTGATGCCCTCAAGAAAGAGGTCGTCGAATCCTATCCCGAAGACCAGCCCGAACAGCGACAGATGGCCAAGAAGATTTACGACCATCTCAAGGAAACCATCTTCCGCGACGACATCCTCAACAAACGTCGTCGTCCAGATGGCCGTCGCTTCTCGGAGATTCGCAACATTACGTGCGAGGTCGGCTGGCTGCCGCGCGTTCACGGCTCGGCCCTCTTCACGCGCGGCGAGACGCAGGCTCTCGTCACCACCACGCTCGGCACCAAAGACGACGAGCAGTTCATAGACGACATCGAAAAGGGCGAAGTCAAGCGCCGCTTCCTGCTCCACTACAACTTCCCGCACTACTCGGTCGGCGAGGTCGGGCGCTTCGGCTCATCCTCCCGCCGCGAGATTGGTCACGGCGCTCTCGCGCGCCGCGCCATCGAACCCGTCCTGCCCGAAGAGAGCGAGTTTCCCTACACCTTGCGCATCGTCTCGGACATCACCGAATCCAACGGCTCAAGCTCCATGGCTTCCATCTGCGGCGGCGTCCTGTCGTTGATGGACGCGGGCGTTCCCTTGAAAGCTCCTGTCGCGGGTGTTGCGATGGGCCTCGTGATGGAGGGCAACAAGTACGCGATTTTGACGGACATCGCCGGAGCCGAAGACCACTACGGCGACATGGACTTTAAGGTCGCAGGCACCGAGGAAGGCATCACCGCCCTGCAAATGGACATCAAGATTGGCGGCATCAACGCGCAAATCATGTCCGAAGCCCTCGACCAGGCCAAGAAGGGACGGCTCTACATTCTCGCCGCCATGGAGAAGACCATCAGTGAGCCGCGCGCAGAGATTGCTCCGTATGCTCCGAGAATTATCCAAATCAAGATTAACCCGGACAAAATCCGCGATGTCATCGGGCCGGGCGGCAAGATGATTCGCTCCATCGTCGAAGCGACCGGCGCGAAGATTGACGTGGAAGACGACGGCACGGTTTCCATCGCTTCCGCTGACGGAGCGGCGGCGCAGGCCGCTATAGACAAGATTCGCGGCCTCACTGCCGAAGCCGAAATCGGGGCCAACTACCTCGGCACGGTTTCAAGAATCGTTGACTTCGGCGCTTTCGTCGAAATCTTTCCGGGCACGGACGGCCTGCTGCACATCTCGGAAATCGCCGACCGCAGGGTCAAGGATGTGCGCGACGAGTTGAAGGAAGGCCAGCAGATTATGGTCAAGTGCATCGGCAAGGAAGGCAACAAGATTAAGCTTTCCAGAAAGGCCGTCCTGCGCGACGAAAAGCAGAAGACCGAAGCCGCCGGTGGAGTCGAAGGCGACTAGCCCCTGGGCCGCAGCTTGGAAGGGCCGAAGGCGAGAGCGAGGCCGAGCCAGCCTCGCTTTCGCTTTCGACCCTTCCGCTTTTGCTTTTTTTGTTGACAGGAAAGGGCAAAGGCGGGTTTAATTCGTCACTGAAATTGGAAAACGGACATTATTAGGCATCTCTTTCTAGCGAAAGAAGAAAGCCTGAGTCGAGTCGCTTTCTCTTTCGTGCCGGTTTTAAACAGACAAATTTCGTTCAGTTCGACTTCAAGTCAACCGATTTGTTATTCTGTAACTCTGGGTGTCAAGCATGTTTGCTTACAGGTTAAAACGGAAAGGTTCAATAAGAGAGATGAGGAACAGAGCTTTCCGTCCCATCGCCATAATGCTCGGCCTGTTGCTCGTGGCCTCGGTGCCTGCTCAGGCCGGCCCCGTCACACTGGCCGACGTGATTCAACTCATCAGCGGCAGCCCGCGCAACGGCGGACAAGCCCCGCAAATGCAATTGCGTTACGCGCAGGAAGACAAAACACAGAAGAGCAGTTCGACCCCGACTTCAAACGCTTCTTCTTCTTCCGCTTCTTCAGAGCAGCAAGGCGGCGGCGACATCTCGCCGCAGCAGGATTCTACGGCCACACCGCAAACGCAGGCCCAGACCGAAGAGGTCGGCGAGATTGAAGTGGGCAATTGCGATTGCGGCGAGTTGCCGGACGAAATCGTAGAGCTTCCGGGCCATCGAAACTTCCTGCCCTTCCTGCCGCTCATCGGATTAGTCTGCGTCACAGGCATCTGCACTCCCGGTGACGACGAGCAGCCGCCGCCGACGCCGACGCCGACTCCGCCCAACACGCCCGTGCCTGAGCCTGCGACGCTCTTTCTCTTCGGCTCAAGCCTCGCGGCTTTCGGCGCCGGAGCGCGCCGCCGCCACGCCCGCGCCAAACTCGCTCAACAAGCGAACATCACGGAGGGCTAAATCACATGACAAGAATAAACATCAAATGTGCTTTCGCTCTCGTCCTGATGCTCGCCTGCTCTTTCTCCGTGGCCGAGGCCGCGAAGAAGAAGACCAAAGCGGTCAGGCCGACTTACGGGCGCGTCGAAGTGACTTCCAATCCGGCGGGCTACCCGATTCTCGTCAACGGCAAACAGGTGGCGACGACTGCCACCGATTCGGCCAGCGCGCAGCCCATTGACCTGCAACCCGGCACCTACACCATCGAAGTTCTTTTCCCGAACAAGACGCACAAGCAGGTTGTCGATGTGGTCGCCGGAAAGCGCCACTGCATCTGCCTGAGCTATACCAAGCGCGTTATCACAAGGCCGTGCCCGTATCCGGTCAACGTCTCCGCCCCGACCAGCGTGGCCGAAGGCGACTTGATTACCTTTAGCTCCGATGTCAGCTACGGCGGCTCGTCGGCCCTGAACTACACGTGGACGATTAGCCCCGCCGGAGCCAAGATTGTCAGAGGCTCAGGGACGCCGACCATCACGGTTGACACCAGCGGCCTCGGCGGACAACCCGTGTCGGCCATCATCGTCGTCGACGACGGCTCAGGCGACCGCTCATGCCGCCAGTCGGCCCGCGCCACCACGGATGTCATCAAGCCGCCTGAGGCTGTCATCTTCGACCGCGTGCCGCCCGTCACTTATGACGACCTGAAGGCGCGTCTCGACAACCTGGCTATCGAGTTGCAGAACACGCCGACCGCGCAGGGCTACATCTTCGTCTACACCGCGCCGTCGAGCCGCCCCGGCCAGTACGAGCGTCTCTCCAAGCGCGTCTCGGACTACCTGACCCAGAAGCGGCAGATTGATTCGAGCCGTCTGGTGATTCTCAACGGCGGCAACCGCGAAACGGACTTCTACGAGTTCTGGATTGTGCCGCAGGGAGCGCGTCCGCCGCAGGCGACGCCCGGCGTCTCAAGCAATTACACGCCGACCACCGAGACGCCGACCGACACGCGCCGCACACGCCGCACGCGCCGCGACGACTAGAGCCGTGACAAGTGAAGAGTGACAAGTGACGAGTTAAGAGCTTTCTTCTTAATTCAACGCTTGTCACTTTTTCTTGCTCATCCCTCGTCGCATCTAACTCGTCAGCGTATTGCTCATCACTTGTTACTCGTCACTCGTCACTGTTTTTGATTGACGGTCTTGCGCGGCTGTGGTAACAATCAAGACATCCCTCGTTGAACTGAAAAATTTAAAACTTCCCCCGCAAGTTTGATTGCATAGTCCTTTGAAGGAGGAACGGATTAATGGGTGATAATGATGGCGGCGGCAGCACGGGCGTGGTCGCCGTGTTGGTAATCTTCGTGATTATCGTGATTGTGGCGCTCTTCATGTTTGGCGGGCGTTTGTTTGGCGGCGGCGGCGGCAGCAAAGTCGATGTCAACGTGACGGCCCCGGCTTCTAAGTAGCAGTCGCGCCCCGTAAAGCGGTATTTCCAGAGAGAAGAGAGCAGCACGCTCCTCGCAAGATGTGCTGCTCTCTTCTTTTCATTTGCGGCTGGCGGCTGTTAGACTCGTTCGTCAGCCAATCGTAAATCGTGAAACGCAAGGCCCGGTCTTCCTTTGTTCACGATTTACGATTCATCATTTTAGAATCGAGGCAGAGGAACCAAAAGAGTGGCAGCGCCAAACATCGAAACCATCGTCAGCCTTGCCAAGCGGCGCGGCTTCGTTTTTCCTTCTTCGGAGATTTACGGCGGGCTCGGCAGCGCCTGGGACTACGGCCCGCTCGGCACGGAGTTGTGCAACAACGTCAAGCGCGCGTGGTGGCGTTGGATGGTTCACGAGCGCGACGACATGGAGGGCCTTGATTCCTCCATCATCCTCAACCGCTTGGTCTGGAAATATTCCGGCCACGAAGAGACGTTCAGCGACCCGCTCGTTGATTGCCGCGAGTGCAACGCGCGGCTGCGCGCTGACAAGTTGGAGTATGACGGTGCGGCTGGCGAGAGCATTGAGGCGGCGATTAAAGCGAAGGCCGTCAAGTGTCCCAACTGCGGCTCGACTAACTTGACTGAGCCGCGCCCGTTCAATCTCATGTTCCGCACGACGCTCGGCGCGGTGGCCAGCGAAGACGACCCGACGGCTCTCGCTTACCTGCGGCCCGAAACGGCGCAGGGCATCTTTATCAACTTTCTGAACGTGCAGCAGACGATGCGCCGCAAGATTCCTTTCGGCATCGCGCAGATTGGTAAAAGCTTTCGCAATGAAGTGACGCCCGGCAACTTCATCTTTCGCACGCGCGAGTTTGAGCAGATGGAGATGGAGTATTTCGTCAAGCCCGGCGAAGACGAGCGCGTCCATCAGGAATGGATTGACTACTGCCACAACTGGTATCAAAGCCTCGGCCTCGCGCCCGCCAACCTGCGTCTCTACGAACAGCCCGCAGAAGAGTTGGCGCACTATGCCAAGCGCACCGTTGACATCCATTATCGCTTCTTCCCCGAACGCGAAGAGGACGAGCGGCAGTGGGACGAGTTGATGGGCATCGCCAATCGCACGGACTTCGACCTCCGCGCGCATTCAAAGAAGCCGGAGGACGCGGAAGGCAAGCGGCTCAACGCGGACTCGACCGAAGACCTCTCTTATTTCGACGAGGCGACTAAGGAGCGTTACTATCCTTACGTGATAGAGCCTGCGGCGGGCGTCAATCGTTCCGTGCTCGCGTTTCTGATGGACGCCTACACGGAGAAGGTCAACGACAAGAATGAAAAGCGCGTTATCCTGAAACTGCATCCCGAACTCGCGCCGATTAAAGCCGCCATCCTGCCGCTGGCGAAGAATAAACCCGAGATCGTCGGCATGGCGAAGGCCATCAAGCGCAGCCTGCAACCGCTCTTGCGCGCCGTCTACGACGACACGGGCGGCATCGGCAAACTCTACGCGCGGCAGGATGAAATCGGCACGCCCTTCTGCGTGACGGTTGACCATCAATCGCTCGAAGACGAAGCGGTCACCGTGCGCGACCGCGACACCTGGGAGCAGGAGCGCGTCAAGGTCGCAGACCTCCCGCATCATCTACAGCAACGCTTGCTGGCTCCGCAGAGTTGTTGAGAAGAAAGCCTGAGGTGACGCAAGATGCCGATTGTCAAAAAGCGTAATCAACAGACCGACGCGCGCCTGCTGCTGGAATCAAACGACCCCGTGGAGTTGCCGCCCGCCGAGATTGAGACGGGCGCGGTGCTGGTTCAGTTTGACAAGTTCAAGCCGTTCGTTCCTGAACTGCTCGAAGCCCTGCGCGCAGGCACAATGGCCGAACCGATTCCCGTGATGATGGACGGCTCGACCTTCGCCGTCCACGCGCGGACGCGCACCTTCTGGGTCAAACTCTGGCACGCCAACGGCTCCGACATGACACGCATCGAGCGCGCCCAAATCATCAGTTGCCTGCCCACGATGCGCGGCATGCAAGTCAAAGTCAGCGACGACTGGCAAGCGACGACCGCCGAGCACGAAGAAGAACTAATGAGCGATGAAGAATTAAGTGATGAAGAAGTGATGAGTGATGAATGATGGTTGATGAGTTAAAGACAATCTCCTGTCGCTCATCTCTGTCTCTTCACTCATCCTTCATCGCTCATCACTCATCGCTCATCGCCCATTACTCATCACTGACTTGTCACTTGTCACTCGTCACTCGTCACTGTCTTTATGTCTCTCCGCATCCCTGACAAAATTCTGAGGTTGGCTCGTGTCATCAGAGACGCCGGCGGGCGCGCTTTGATGGTTGGCGGGTGCGTGCGCGACCGTTTGATGCAGGTCGAGCCGAAGGATTGGGACCTGGAAGTCTACGGCGTAGAGCCTGCGCGGCTGCGCCAGCTTCTCGACGGATTCGGTCACGTCAACGTCACGGGCGAGGCTTTCACCGTCTACAAACTCGGCCTCGACCTGGATGTCTCTTTGCCGCGCCGCGAGCGCAAGACGGGGCGCGGCCATCGCGCCTTCGTCATCGAAGGCGACCCGCTGATGACGCTTGAGGAGGCGACGAAGCGGCGCGATTTTACAATCAACGCGATTCTGGAAGACCCGCTGACGGGCGAAGTGATTGACCCTTTCGATGGGCGCGCGGACTTGCGGCGCAAAGCGCTGCGGGCCGTCTCCGGCGAGACGTTCGCGGAAGACAGCTTGCGCGTGTTGCGCGCCGCGCAGTTTGCCGCGCGCTTCGAGTTTGAGCTTGAGCCGCAGACCATCGAGTTGTGCCGCGCGATTGACTTGACGGACTTGCCGCGCGAGCGCGTCTGGGGCGAGATGGAAAAGTTGCTGCTGCTCGCGCCGCGCCCGTCAACCGGCTTGAAGTTGCTCTACGAACTAGGCGCGGTCGAGCAACTCTTTCCCGAAATGAAAGCTCTCGCTGGTGTGCCGCAGGAATACGACTGGCACCCGGAAGGCGATGTCGATGTTCATACGCTGCTCGTCACAGACCGCGCGCGCGAGTTGATTGACGACTTGCCGTATCCGAAGCGGGTGACGGTCATGCTCGCGGCGCTGTGCCATGATTTCGGCAAGCCCGCGACGACCGCTTTCATCGAAGGTCGCTGGCGTTCGCGCGGGCATGAAGAAGCGGGCGTTGCTCCGACCGAAAGCTTTCTTGAACGACTTAATGTTTACACGCTCGACGGCTACGACGTGCGCGCGCAAGTGATTGCGCTCGTGCGCGACCACTTGAAGCCGGGCGAGCTTTATCGCCTGCGCGAAGAGATTGGCGACGGCGCGTTTCGCAGGCTGGCGCGCAAGTGCGAGTTGGACTTGCTCTACCGCGTCGCGCGGGCCGACAGCCTCGGTCGCAATGCCTCCTGGGTTCCGCGGGAGCGTTGGTATACGGCGGAGGCGCAAGAGTGGTTCATCAACCGGGCGCGAGAACTGGCGGTTGAAACCAGCGCGCCCGCTCCGCTCTTGATGGGGCGACACTTGCTCGACATGGGCCTCAAGCCGTCGCGCCAAATTGGCGACATCACGCGCGCCGTTTACGAAATGCAACTCGACGGGCGCGTCCAGAACCTCGAAGAAGCGAAGGCCGCCGCGCGCGAGTTGCTTGATGCTGCGGAGCCTCGACAGTCAGGCTGAAAGCGACGCGGCAAAGGCGGCTGGCTTCCGCGCTCGCGCCTGTTTGTTGTAAAATGCGCAGTTGCTCCAACACATGCCACAAAGAAAATCTCTAATGACGAGGCGAACGCTCCTCCTTCGCGTGGGCGCGTCTTGCTCGTTCATTAAATCCCTCTAAGGAAAATCAACAGATGATAGATTTTGAATTGACCGAAGACCACAAAGCAATTCGCCAGACCGTGCGCGATTTCGCCACGAAGGAAGTCGCCCCGCGCATCAAGGAGTTGGACGAAAAGCAGCAGTTCGACCGCTCCATTTTAGACAAGATGGGCGAGTTAAACTTGCTCGGCGTCTGCATCCCCGAAGAGTATGGCGGCGCGGGCTTCGACTACATCGCGCTCGGACTCGTCTGCGAAGAACTCGAAGCCGTTGACACGTTCATGCGCGTCGTCATGTCCGTCCACACGGGCCTCAACAGCCTGACGCTCTACACATGGGGGACGGAGGAACAGAAGCAGAAGTATCTAGTCCCGCAAGCGAAGGGCGAGAAGCTTGCGACCTACGGATTGACGGAGCCGGGCGCGGGCTCGGATGTTGTGGGGGCGCGCTCGACGGCGCGGCGCGAGGGCGACGAGTGGGTCTTGAACGGCGAAAAGATGTGGATTAGCCTCGCCGACGTGGCCGACAACTTTCTGTTCTTCTGCTGGACTGACGAAGAGAAACGCCGCCAGCGCGACCACACGGGCATGTCCTGCTTCATCGTCGAACGCGGGATGAAGGGTTTTTCCTCCGGCACGATTCACGGCAAGATGGGCATCCGCGCGGGCAATACAGGCTACTTCTCTTTGCAGGACGTGCGTGTGCCGCAAGCGAACATGGTCGGCGAAGAAGGCGAGGGCTTCAAGATAGCGATGTTCGCTTTGGAGCAGGGACGCTACACCGTGGCGGCGGGCGCGACCGGCATTATCCGCGCCTCGCGCGACGCCTCAGTGGCTTACGCCAACGAGCGCGAAACGTTCGGCACGAAGATAGCGAATCATCAACTCGTCAAGCAGAAAATCGCGGAGATGGAGGCCGACTATCAGATGAGCCACTTGCTGTGGCTGCGCGCAGGGCAGTTGAAGAACACAGGGCAATTGAACGCGAAGGAGACGAGCCTTGCGAAGTGGCAGGCGACCGTCAGAAGCGAGAAGGCCGCTTCGATGGCTATCGAAGTCCACGGCGCCAACGGCTACTCGAACGATTATCCGGTCGAGCGTTATCTCAGGAATTGCAAGGCGGCGGTCATCTACGAAGGCACGCGCGACATACACACTTTGATGCAGGCCGACTGGGCGCTCGGATTGAAGAAAGAGAAACGAGCGCGCAGGACTCTGCCGCCGTGGAAGGGCGCGGAGTCGAGAGCGGCGGGCGCGTCGGATTAAACGACAACAGCGGACTAAGCGATTGAGCGGCGCGTTAAAGAATCTGCTGGCTTGAGTAAAAATGAAGCGGGGCGACTTTCGTTTAAGAAGGTCGCCCCGCTTCACTTTCATGATTGGCTGACGCTGACGTGGCGCGCTTTGACTTCCGCCGCGGCGGTGTCGTCGCGTGATGGCAAAGCAGGCTTCTGCCGGTCACGGGTCGCGCTTCTTTTGGCGGTCGTCTCGGTTTTGCGATAGGTCGTGCCGAAGACTCTATCCCAGAAACGGTTGGTGACGCCGAAGTTGCTGGTCGGAATTTGATGATGAATCTTGTGATGCGCCCTCAGCTTTTTGTGCCAACTGCTCTTCGGCTTGTAGTGATGATGAACGTGGTGGAAGCTGTAGTAGAAGACGAAGCCGCTGAGCAGGCCGGAGATGAAACTCGCGGCTGTGCGAAGCTCAAGCACGTAGCTGAAGATGAGCCACAGGCCGCACATCACGCCGGAGGTCAGAAACCATGGCATGCCGATGAGGGCTTCCGGCTCGTCGTGATGCAAGAGATGCCCCGCGTGCGCGAGCGTCTCGCCCTTATGATAAATCCAGCGGTGGAAGCAATATTCGACGAGCGTCCAGGTGGCAAAGCCCGCAAGAAAGCTGGCGGCTATCGCGTAAGGGCTGCTGCGGAAAGCGAGGGCGTCCCAACAGACCAGGAAGATGACGGTCAGCGGGTCTGTGAAAAAGCCGAACCAGTAGGTTGACTTGCTTTGCGCGATTCGACTGAGCACGCGCTCGTTGAGGGAATCGGCAGAGGGCTGCTGCTGTGCGATTTTGGGGGCTAGACTCATTTCAATTCACAGCCGGGGGCGGCTCACGATTCAAGATAAACGAAGTGGCTCTTGTCGCGCGTCGCCTGGCAGTTCGGTGGATTTCTAAGTCGAGCTCTCAAAGGCTCGACCGCCCGGTTCTGAAGACCTTCCAACGCACCCTTTCTTTTACCGTTCGCGGTCGCTCGTTGTCAACACTTTCCGGCGCGTCCGGCCGCCCGGCGAAAACTCGCGGGCAAGCGCACGCGCCCCGACGCCGCAAATGCGAACCAGGCATCGCGCCTCTGTCATGAATAAGAATTTAAGGGCGGGAGCGTGGGAAAGGCTTTTGACTTTTCGTGCGGGCGGACGAGGCGGCTGCGGTTTGCGCGAGCGAGAGCGCGCGTCAGGCGGCTCTCTCTTTGGGGCGCACCAGCTTGAGGGCGGGCGTCTGAGCTTGCTCGGTTGATTCGGGCGCGCTCAGTTGGCGCAGGTATTCGGCGAGCAGTGCGCGGTCGCTGTCGCTGATGACGACGATGCTCACTTCGATGAGGCAGTTTACGTCCGACTCGCCGAAGGAAGCGAAATCGGCGCCGGTCATCATGTAGCCGTCGGTCGAAACTCCTTCGTCCAACTTGGTGTAGCGCACGGGGAATCCCTGAAGGCTGATGTTCGCGGCTGGCAAGTGTAGCTCGATTTGCAGCGAGCGGTCGCGGCCCATCAAGTAGCGATAGCCGAAGTGATAGAACGGCCCGACGAGCGAGAACGCATCGTTGCTCATCGTCTGCGTATAACCGATGAGCGTCATCGGTTGCCCGACTTCACCGTCGCCCTCGTCATCGAAGATGGTGGCTGTCAACGGCAGATGCGCTTCGTAGGATGGTTGCTGCGCTTTGACTCTTGGTTTGTTGAAGTCCGGCATCTCTTGCGTGTGGGTCGGCATCGTTCCCTCATCAATAATTTGATGCTTGTTCTAAAGGGCGCGAGCAGTCGGCGCGCGGCCCGCGTTGCTTACATTATCAATCTTTGTGCCAGAGCCGGGAGGAGGGCTTAAGTGTAGCAATCTGCGGGAAAGATGGACGGGCGCGCGGCAGTCAGATGAAACGAAGGCTGTCAGCCTGACCGCAAGGGCACGTCATGCTGCACGGTCTGGCTAAGCGAGTCGTTCGCCTCTACAAAATCCGCGCCTCGTCTGCTACTATGGCGGCGCACTTCTTTCACCAATGAAAAGTTCAAGGCCAGACGAATTTCCAGAGCACACAATTTTGCGGCAGGGAGCGAAAACCTATGAGTCAGGAGTTGAGAACAGAGCGAGAGTTGTCTCTGGATTTCTTGCGCGTCTGTGAAGCGGCGGCCATCGCGTCGGCGCGCACGATGGGACAGGGCGACCGCAAGTATTCGGATCACGTCGCCGTCGAGGCGATGCGCGAAGTGATGGACACTGTGCCGATGCGCGGGCGCATCGTCATCGGCGAAGGCGAACGCGACGAAGCTCCGATGCTCTACATCGGCGAAGAGGTCGGCGGCGGCTTTAAAGTCACAGACGGCACGGGCGAATCGTTCCCGGAAGTTGACATCGCCGTTGACCCGCTCGAAGGCACGAACCTGTGCGCGCTCGGAGCCAACAATGCTATCGCCGTGCTGGCCGCAGCCGAGCGCGGCGGCCTCTTGAACGCGCCCGATATTTACATGGACAAGATTGTCGTCGGCCCTTCATGTCGCGGCTCGGTTGATATTGACGCGCCCGTCAAAGACAACTTGAAGAACATCGCGCGGCGCCTGGGACGCGACATAGACGACTTGACGGTCATCGCTCTCGACCGCCCGCGCCACAAGAAGTTAATCAACGACGTGCGCGAGGCCGGAGCCCGCATTCGCCTCATCTCCGACGGCGACTTGTCGGCGGGCATCTCGGCGGCGGTCGCAGGCACAAACATTCACGCTCTGATGGGCATCGGTGGCGCGCCCGAAGGCGTCATCACAGCCGCCGCGATGAAGTGCTTGAACGGCGAGATACTGGCGCGTCTGGTCTTCGACCCTGAGCGTCTCGGCGTTGATAAAGATAAAGTCCCGGCAGAGGAAGAGGTCGTCGAGCGTCTCAAAGAGATGGGCATCTCCGACCATAATAAGATTTACGACACCAACGACCTCGCGCCGGGCAAGAAAATCATCTTTGCCGCCACCGGCGTCACAGACGGCGCGCTCCTGAAGGGCGTCAGGTTCTGGGGCACGGGCAAACGCACGCACTCGCTCGTGATGACGACCGACTCGCATCACATACGCTTTGTTGACACCGTTCACGTCGAGGGCGGCCCCGACTCGGTGATACGATTTTAGGCGAAAACTGCGGACTGAAAAGCTATAAGGCCGTCGCTTGTTATTAAAGGCCGAACCATCTTCCGCCAGGCGCAATTGAAAGATGTTCTCTGACGAGTATGTTCCGCAATGTGTGCCGGGGGCGCAGGGCTTGCGTCGCCCGTTGCTGGCGTGGGTCAGCGCGTGCGCATTGCTGCTCGTCCTTGTCGGACTGGTTGTCGCCGCTCCATTGGCCCTCGCGCACGGCCACGGACTTCTGGGGCAAGCGATCTATCAAGCCTTCAGTCGCGTCTGTCATCAAATACCTGAACGCTCGTTCATGATTGCGGGCCACCCGTTCGCCGTCTGCGCGCGTTGCGCGGGATTGTATGCGGGGCTGGCGGCGGGCGTTCTGCTCTTTCCACTCGTGCGCTCGCTGCGAAGCACGGAGACGCCCGCACGCATCTGGCTGTTCATCGCCGCCGCGCCGACCGCGCTCGATTTTTCACTCGGCTTTCTGGGCGTCTGGCCGAACACGCATTTCTCGCGCGCCGCGACGGGCGCGCTGCTCGGAGCGGTCGCGGCGTTCTTCATCGTCCCCGGTCTGGTGGACTTGAGCCGGATGACCCGTCGGCGTTTCGCAGGACGCGACAACGCTCGCGAAGAGCCGGAGCGAAAGTTGACAGCCGCAGCCTCCGGGCAGCAGAGCGCGCAGAGCGATTACAGTTGGCCCTCAAGCCGCATTTGACGAGTCTGACCGCATTGGTCAAAACAAAGGGAGACTGAAGATGAAACGTTGCCCTACCTGCGACCGCACCTACTCGGACGAGCAAGTCTTCTGCTCGATAGACGGCGCGACGCTCGTCGAGAGCATGTCGCAAGAGAGCAGAGAAGCCGCGCCCGATTATTCAGCGACGCCCGGCATCAACACTCCGCCGCCGCCGACACAAGCCTCCGGCCCCGGCGCGATGCCCGGCTACCAGCCGCCGCCACCGCCGGGAATGTTTCCGCCTCCGTCCAGCCACCCGTCAACGGCCACGGGGTCTGCCGGCAAACTGCAACCGGCTTTAATCGGCGGCGTCATGATTGGAGTCTTGTCCATCGGCACGCAGATGATTCCGGTTCCGGCGGCTTCATGGTGTTGCTGTTTGTGGGGCGCGCTCGGCGGCGTCGTGGCGGTTTACCTTTACGTCAAACGCTCGCCCGTGCCGGTGCGGGTTGGCGATGGAGCAATTCTGGGCCTGATGGCCGGAGGCATCGGCGCGCTCGTCTACGCTCTGATTGCGCTGCCCATCACGTACTTCGTCGTTGACCCGGAACAGCTTCAGTCATTGATTGAGGCGCGCTTGCGCCGCTCCGGTTCGCAGTTTGACATCCGGCCTTACTGGGGCTGGCTGCTGCTGCTCGGCGTCATCATTCAGGGCTGTTTCCTAGCCGTGTTGTCGCTCCTCGGCGGCCTCCTCGGCGTCCCCATCTTCGAGAAGCGCAAAGCGGAGCCTGCGCCGCCACCGCCGCCGCAATATTCTTAAGACTGTCCAAAGTCGAAAGTCCAAAGTCCAAAGTCAGGAGCAAGGGTTTTGACCTTGGATTTTGGACTTTCGACTTTGGACTTTGAGCCTTTCGGTTAATTTGCGTCGGGCATCCTGAGAGGTTACAATCTGCGTCTTAATGCGGGCAGCGCGGGGCGCTTTTGAAGAGGCCGTTGCGCTGCTCGTTTCATGTCACGGCGGGCGCGCTCATGAAGGCTTGAACTGGCGCGTCATCTCGATTTTTATCGCTCGAACGTTCTACTGGACGAGCGCCAGTTCTCTTTGCGGATTTGATTGCTATGTCTCTGCATGCTCCGGCGGCCCTGCTGTTCTCGAACGACCTCTGCGAGAGGTTCCCTAGCTTTTGCGAGTCGGTTTATAAAACCGCTGGCAACATCAGCCCGCTCTATCATCTCGACGCGATTGACTGGACGATTCTCACGCTCTACTTCAGCGTCCTCATCGTGCTCTCGATTTACGGCGGCTACCGCATCAAGCAGGTGATTGACTTCTGGCGTTATCGCAAGCTCGGCCCCACGCCGAAAGCGCGCTTCAGCGAAGAGACTTTGCCGCTCATCACCGTGCAGTTGCCGCTCTTTAACGAGATGTACGTCGTCGAGCGATTGCTCAAAGCGATTACCGAGATTGACTACCCGCGCGAGCGTCTGGAAATTCAAGTTCTGGACGACTCGACAGACGAGACGGTCAGGATTGCCGGCGCGACCGTCGAGCATTACCGCGCGCAGGGCTTCGACGTTCACTACATTCATCGCACAGACCGCACGGGCTTCAAGGCGGGCGCGCTTGAGAACGGGCTGAAGACCGCGAAGGGCGAGTTGGCCGCCATCTTCGATGCGGACTTTGTGCCGAAGCCGGATTGCCTGCGCAAGCTCGTCCACTATTTTACAGACCCGACGGTCGGCTGCGCGCAGATGCGTTGGTCGCACATCAACGGCTCCTACAATCTGCTGACGCGCCTGCAAACCATCATGCTCGACGGCCACTTCGTCGTCGAGCAGACGGTCAGGAATCGCACGGGCGGCTTCTTCAACTTCAACGGGACGGCCGGCATCTGGCGGCGCAAGGCCATCGAGATGAGCGGCGGCTGGCAGCACGACACTTTGACGGAAGACACAGACCTCTCTTTCCGCGCGCAGTTGATGGGCTGGCGGTTCGTCTATCTGCTGGACGAAGACGCGCCTTCGGAGATTCCGGTCGAGATTAACGCCTTCAAGGCTCAACAGCGTCGTTGGGCGAAGGGCGTGATGCAGGTCGGCCTCAAGCTCTATAAGCGCATCTGGTTCGCGCCCTTGCCGCTGCGCGTCAAGCTTGAGATGTTCTTTCGCTTGACGGGCAACATCAGCTACCCTTTGATGATTCTCGTCAGCTTCCTGCAATTCCCGCTCTTGCTCGTGCGCTACCAGCAGGGCTTTTATCATTTGATGGTCTTCGACGTTCCGCTGCTCTTCTTCTCCACGCTCTCGGTCGTCTTCTTTTACGGCACGGGCGTCTGGTACCTGGACGAGCGGCGCCGCTCAAGGCTGCTTCATCTGCCGCTCGTGATGGCTCTCGGCATCGGCCTCGCCTTCTCGAACGCGCGGGCCGTGATTGAAGCTCTGGCGGGCTACCAGACGGAGTTTGTCCGCACGCCGAAGTATCAGGTCGAGCAGGCTTCGGACGAGACATGGAAGCGCAAGAAATATAAACGCAAGGGCGGCTGGCTGCCGCTGCTTGAGTTGGCCTTCGCTTTCTATTTTCTGCTCGCCATGCTCTACGCCGTGCGCTTTCACATGTGGGGGACGCTGCCCTTCATGCTGTTGTTCTTTTTCGGCTACGGCTACATGGGTTTGATGAGCTTGCTGCAAACGTCTGGCGGGCAACGCCTACAGGCTTTGTGGCGCCCGCGCGCCGCGCAACGTAGCGCCTGAAGTTCAGGAACTAAATTACAGCTTCTCTCGTAGAACAACCCGATTAAAGGAGACTAAGGTTTATGAAACGGATACTCGTTGCCATCCTCTGTGTCATCGCGCTCGCGCCCGCAGGCTACAGCCTGACGGCCAAACGCAACCTGCAAGAGAAACCCTCGCAGGAAGAGAAGGACAAGAAAGCCTACGACGTTTACGTCGGGCAGTATGAAGTCGCCAAGGATTTTGTCCTGACCATCACAAACGAGGACGGCAAGTTGATGGGACAACCGAGCGGCGACGAGAAAGTCGAGTTCAAGCCCGCAGAGACGGTCGAAACGTTCTTCTCGGCGACAGTCAAAGCGCATCTCAAGTTCGCCAAAAACGACAAGAACGAAGTCAATGGCGTCCTCGTCTCGATTGGCGGCAAAGATTACTGGGCCAAGAAAATCAAGTAACACGCAGAAGGCTGGACAGACTCGTCATGAAACTCAAGCGGCGGTTGCTGCTCTCAACGCTTCTCTGTCTCTCTTTGTTCGCTTCGTTGCCGCTCGGCGCGATGAGGGCGGCGCGCGGCGGCTCCGTCGATTTCTGGGACGAGCCGGGCGTGCGCCTGCTCAATCAACCGCTCGCGGAATATCACGAGCGGCGGCAGAAGTTGCTGAGCCAGATTAAGGACGGCGTGGTCGTCATCCTCGGCAATGTCGAAGAGGACGCCGGGATAGAAGCGCGCTATCGCCAGAACAACTGGATGGCTTACCTGACCGGCGTGCGCACGCCCGGCTCCGCCGTGATGCTCGTGCCGCAAGGCTTGCCGTCGGAGAACGGCGCGCGCGAGATTGTCTTTATCCCGCCGCGCAATCTTTTCGCGGAGCGTTGGACGGGCGTGCAGCAAGCTCCGGGCGAGGAGACGGCCAAAGCCTTCGGCGTCGAGCGCGTGCTCTCATACAAAGACGACCTCTGGCCGAAGCTGAAGGAAGCCGCCGCCCTGCCCACCTTCAAAAACTCGCAGGGGCAGAGCGTGATGAAGCTCTACACGCTGGCACCCAGGGCGCCCGCCAACGGCTATGTGCGCGAGTATGAATTTGTCGAGCGAGCGCGCAAAGAGTTGCCGGGCGTCGAGATTGTCAGCGGCGAGGCTTCAATCCTCGACCGCATCGGCGAGATGCGAAAAATTAAATCGCCCGTCGAAATCGCTCTGCTTCAAAAAGCGATTGACATCACAGGCGAAGCCCAACACGACATCGTGAGCCATCTCAAGCCGGGGATGTACGAGTATGAAGTGCAGGCTTTGCTCGAAGCCGCCTTCATGCGCAACGGGGCCGAGCGTCCCGGCTTTCCTTCAATCGTCGGCAGCGGGATTTATTCGACCATCCTGCACTACAGTGAGAATCACAAAAAGATTGACGACGGCGACCTCGTTGTCTGCGACATCGGCGCGGAGTATTCGCTCTACACCGCGGACATCACGCGCACCTATCCGGCCAACGGCAAGTTCACTGAACGCCAGCGCGCCATCTATAACCTCGTGCTCGACACGCAGACGGCAGCCGCCGCCTACTGGAAGCCTGGCATGACGCACGACGACTTACAGACGTTTGCGAAGCAATACCTGCGCAAGAGTCCGCTCAGGGCGCGCGACGCGGACGGCAAAGAGTACACGATGGATCACTTCTACATACACAGCCTCGGCCACTGGCTCGGCATGGAAGTGCATGACGTTGGCGACTACGCGCTGCCGATTGTTCCCGGCGCGG
Organism: Blastocatellia bacterium; assembly: GCA_033855775.1. Classification (GTDB taxonomy): domain Bacteria; phylum Acidobacteriota; class Blastocatellia; order Pyrinomonadales; family Pyrinomonadaceae; genus DASVTR01. The sequence continues at coordinate 70,876 of JAWVFT010000140.1, forward strand.
TCTTCACCATCGAACCCGGCGTCTACATTCAGACGGAAAAGCTCGGCGTCCGCATCGAAGACGACTACGTTATCGCGCCCGACAACACCATCCGCAAACTCTCCGCCAAGATTCCCTCCGCGCCCGATGACATCGAGCGACTGATGGCGATGAAGCGATAAGAGATGCAGGGACGAGACGCGGAGACCGAGGCGACGCGGGGACGCGGCGAAGAAGTTAAGACAAGAAACGTTGTGACGTTACTGACTTAACTTCTTCGCCGCGTCTCTGCATCAGCTATCTCTTCGCCGTGTCGCCGCGCCAGCTATTTCTTCGTCGCGTTTCTGCGGAGCGCTGCCCCTTATTTGTTCGCCGCGTCTCCGCGTCTCCGCGTCCCCGCGTCTCTTCTTCACTCTTGCTTTGCGCGCTGCTTCTGCACTAATATCCGGGCGTCCCGGACGGCCTTCGTGCAACTCTTCTTCGTTTAGTCTCAATAAAGTCTCGGCGCGAATCCACAATTGTTCGGGCGTGAAGCTCATCCCATTTCGTCCGTCCACCAGAGGAATAATATGTTGAAGACATTCACCCCCGTTGCGGCCAGACTGTTTGCGCTCATCGCTGGCTTGCTGCTCTTGACGGCCAGCGTCTGCGCGCAATCGCAGGCGACGACCGGCAATATCGAAGGCCGCGTGCTAGACCCCAACGAAGCGGCGATTCCAAGCGCGACCGTCACGGCCCTCAACGAAGCGACCGGCCTGGAGAAGACCGCGAACGCCGACGATGAAGGAAATTTTCGCTTGATTCTGCTTCCGCCGGGCAGCTACACGGTGCGCGCGACCGCCGCGAATTTCGCGCAGTTCGAGTTGCAGCATGTGCCTGTGACGGTCGGCGGCAAGACGCCGCTCGATGTCAAGCTCGGCGTCGGCAGCGTCAAAAGCGAGATACTTATCGCGGACGAACTGCCCGTCGTCGAAACGACGCGCACGTCCGTCGCCACGACCGTCAATCAACGCGCCGTCGAAAATCTTCCGGTCAATGGACGCAACTATCTTGACTTCGCCACCTTGACGCCCGGCGTTGTCCGCGACCCGACGCGCGACGGCGACCTCTCCGTCGGCGGACAGAAGGGGACGCTCAACAACTTGCAGGTTGACGGCGCAGACAATAACAACACCTTCTTCGGTCAGGCGTTCGGGCGCACGGGCGTTCGCCCGCCGTATCAATTCTCCGAAGAATCCGTGCAGGAATTTCAGGTCAATCAAAATGGTTTCTCCGCCGAGTTCGGGCGCGCGGGCGGGGCCGTCATCAACGTCGTCACGCGCTCCGGCACGAACCGGTTTCACGGCGGCGGCTTTGAATATTTCCGCGACGAATCCTTGAACGCTAACACGCCGAACTTGAAGGCGACGCAGGCCCAACAGTTTCAACTCGGCCTTCGCGCGGACAACAACAAACGCCCGCCTTCGCAGATTAACCAGTTCGGCGGACGCCTCGGCGGGCCAATCGTCAAGAATCGCGCCTTCTTCTTTTTCACCTACGACGGCCAGCGACAGAAGCTCCCGAATCCGGTCGAGCCGCCAAACTTTTTCACCGCCGCCGCCGCCACCGCGCGCCCGCTCCTGACGCCGCTCATCGGAACCTATCAGGTCAACCGCGATCAGGATGTCTTTCTCGTCAAGGGCGACATCCTCATCAACAACAGCAACAACCTGAGCTTGCGCTTCAACAAGCAAAACTTCACGGGCGTCAACAACGAGTTCACAGGCCCGCTCGCTGTCGAAGAGCATTCCGGCAACAGCCTTGCCCGCACATACACTTTCTCCGGCACGCTCGCTTCGACTCTTTCAACTTCCATCGTCAACGAACTGCGCTTCCAGTTTGCGCGCGACAAAGAGCCGGGCGAAGCCAACTCCGACCAGCCCGAATCTCAGATTCAAACTGGCCAGGGCTTCCTGCTCATCGGTCGCAACAACTTCAGCCCGCGCGAGACGACCATCAAGCGAGCGCAGTTTATTGATAACGTCTCCATCGTTCGCGGTCGCCACAATTTCAAGACCGGACTCGATTTCAACTTCGACCGCATCTTCAATTTCTTCCCCGGCTTTTTCACGGGCCAGTACACGTTCAATTCCTACGCGGACTTTGCCGCCAATCGTCCCGCGCGCTTCCAGCAACGCTTCGGCGTTCCCGGCACGAGCGGCGCGACGACCGAGCCAAACAGTTCCGACTACTCCGGCTTCTTTCAAGACGACTGGCGCGTCACGCCGAAGCTAACCATCAACGCGGGGCTTCGCTACGATTATCAAGCCCTTGCGAGTCCGCCGCTGCGCAACCCGGACCCCGCGCTCCTGGCCGTTGGCTTCGACACCAGCCGCCAGCCGAAGGACAGCAACAACTTCTCGCCGCGCTTCGGCTTCAGCTATGCCTTCGATGACAAGTCCGTGCTGCGCGGCGGCTACGGGCTCTTCTACGGGCGCACGACGGCCATCGTCCTCGGCACGGCCCACTCCGGCAACGGCATCCAGACGACCGGCGTCAATCTCACTTGCACTACGACGCCCGCGAACCCTTGCCCCATTTATCCGAACATCTTCACCGCGCAACCCTCCGGCGGCGTGTTGACCTCCGACCTCTTCCTCTTTCCTGAAAACTACCAGCAGCCCTACGTGCAGCAGGGCCGTCTGGGCTACGAGCGCGAGGTCTTCGCCAATACGAGCCTCTCCGTCACCTATCTCTTCTTTCGCGGCGTGCATCTGACGCGCACGCGCGACGTGAACCTGCGCCCGCCCGTCGCCACCGCCGCCACCGACCCGACCACCAACCTCACATACTTCATCCAACGCTTTCCCGCGACGCGCCCGCTCACGAGCTACGGTCGCATCTCTCTCTTCGAGAGCACGGGCAATTCGCTCTACAACGGTCTGGCGACACAACTGCAACGACGCTTCAGCCGTGGCTTGCAGTTCACAGTCTCTTACACTTACTCGTTCGCTCTTGACGACAAGCCTGACCAGACGGCGGTTGTTCCCGGCGGCGGCGACGATGCCAAGGTCGTGCAGAACTCCTTCGACATCCGCGACGATTTCCGCGCGGCGGACGCAGACCTGCGCCACCGTCTCGTCATCAGCCCCGTCTACGAACTCGGTCGCTACAAGAGCGACAACGCTATCTTGCGCGCGCTTCTGAGCGACTACACTTTCTCCGGCATCGCGCAACTGCAAGCCGGCTTCGCTTATTCGGCGACCATTGGCGCAGACTTGAACCGCGACGGCAACGCGCGCAACGACCGCGTGCCTTCCTCGGCGCGCAACTCCTTTCGCACGCCAGCCACATACCAATTCGACGCGCGCATAACGCGCAACATCCGCCTCGGCGAAGAAAGACGCCTGCGCTTCATCGTCGAAGGCTTCAACATCTTCAACCGCGCCAACATCGCCACCGTCAACACCAACTTCTTCAGCACGTTTACTGCCAACGCCGACGGCACGTTGCGCTTTACTCTGCCAGCCGCCAGCGGCGCCTTCGGACTGCCGCGAACGTTTCTCTCCTCGCGCCAGCTTCAACTGGCCATCAAGTTCGATTTCTAAGAGCCGAACTCCGGCAGTCAAAAAAAGTTGACGGGCCGCCTTCGTTAGAAAAGCGTCCCGTCAACTTTTTTATCGCTCCGATTTTATCTCGCCAACTTCGGGCGGCTATCTTCTGTTCGAGTTGAGCAAGCTCAGCAGGGCAAGGAAAATATTGAACGCGTCCAGATAGAGCGAGAGCGCGCCCGCCACGTATTCGTTAGTCGGATAGTGGCGAATGATGTTCGACGTGTCGTAGAGCACGAAGCCCGCGAAGAGCAGCAGCGTCACCGCCGAGACGGCGAAGCCGAGCGCGCTTGAGCCGACGATTAAGATGTTCAGCAGCCCCGCGAGAATGACCACGATTAAGCCCGTCACCATCAACCCGCGCAGAAAACTGAAATCCTTCTTCGAGACGAACACGTAGGCCGTCAGCCCGCCGAAGATGCCGACCGTCATCAAGCCCGCCTGCCAAATCGAGGCCGGGTTCGTCCGCCCCAACACATAGAGCAGCGGCGAAATCATCACGCCCGTCAGCGTCGTAAAGCCGAAGAGCGCGGCCAGATTGACGCCCGGCACATGGCGCACAGCCTGCGCGCCCAACACGCCGCCCATCATCATCAACAGCATGACCCATGGATGCCCGAAGGCGAACTGTAAAACGGGCGGAGAGTTGAGGCCGAGCCATGCTCCGCCGATGGCGAACAGCGTCGCCGCGAAAAAGAGCGCATAGACTTTGCGTATGAAGCCCAGGCGTTCGCTCAAGCTGGCCTGCGCCGCCGTGCGCGCCGGAAGGCCGCTGCCCGCCGGCGTCTGCCACGAATGCGGCTCGGAGTAGCGTTGATTTTGAGACCTGAAATCTTTCATCTCTGGTTCCTTTAGTTAATCTGTAAAACCTGCCCGCGCCACATAAAACAATTTGCGCGAATTAACAGTATTAAGATGCGGCACCGCGCACGGCGGATGTATTGCTGACTCGTCTGCGAAGAAGTATAGACCGCTCGCCGCCTTGCGCGCCACGTCCGTGAGCGCGTCTGGATTGAAACGTTTGACGCGCTGAGATTGCAACGTTGACAAGATTTGTCGTGCGGGCGAAGATGCATGGCGACTCTGTGAGAAGCGAAAAACTTTAATGTTCGAAGCCTGCGTTTATTATTCCTGACGACGCCGAACTCTTTTTATGTCCTCTGCTAACGCTGAAGCTGCGCCACAGCCTGAAGTCTCGCGCGTCGCCGTCTGGCTCACTTGCCTGCTGATTCTCTCGGCCTTGATTGACTCGCAGGTCGTCGCCGCCATCGCTCCGCAGATTGCCGCGGGCCTGCACAGCCTGCCGACAATCGTGGCGAGCAGCGTCACCATCTACGCCGTGACGGCGGCGGCTGTGGCTCTCCTGTTGGGTCGCTATTCGCGCCGCATGCGCCCGCGCACATGGCTGCCCGTCGCCGCCCTTATCTTCGTCGCCGCGAGCCTGCTGGCCTCCGTCGCCACGCACATCTCCGTCTTCCTCGCGGCGCGCTCGCTGGCCGGGGTCGCGGGCGGACTGATTTCCGCGCTCGCCATCGCCGCGCTCGCCGACGCTTCGTCTTACGCCAAACGCGGACGACAGATGAGCGGCGTGGCCATCAGTTATTTTCTCGCGCCCGTCATCGGCGTTCCGCTCGGCACATTCCTGACGGCTAACTACGGCTGGCACTCCGTCTTCTCGATGGTCGCCGTGCTGTCCGCCGTCGCCGGACTGCTCATCAAACTATTTCCGCTGCCCGTCGCTGTGAGAGATGAAGCGGCGAGAGACGCGACGGCGAAGGATGAGAGACAAGCCGGAGCCGCGCCCGCGAAAATCTCGCTCTGGAAATTGATGAGCCGTTCGCGCTCGACGCGCATGGGCTTAATCAGCGCGTTCTTCGTCTCCGGCGGGCTGGTCGGCTTCACGACTTTTTTGGGAACGTGGCTGGCCGAAGCTTTCCACGCGGGGCCGCGTGAGGTCGGGCCAGTTTACGCGCTGGCTGGCGGCGGGGCCGTGTTGGGAAGCGTGCTCGGCGGCGCGCTGGCCGACCGTTTCGGCAAACGACGCACGGCTGCTCTGGGTAGCGCGTTGATGATTCTCTGCCTGCTGCTGCTGCCCACCTTCGCCTGGAGCGCGACGCTCTGGGCGTTGATTTGTCTGACGGCGTTTCTGGCCGCGCTGCGCGTCGCGCCGTTGCAGGCGATTGTCACGGAAGTAGTCGAACCCGCGGAGCGCGCAACGTACATCGCGCTCAGAAACAGCGCGTCGCAACTAGGCATCGCGGCGGCTGTCGCGGGCAGCGGGCGGCTCTACGCGGGCTACGGCCTGACCGGAGTCGGACTGCTCTGCGCTGCCCTGACCTTCGGGGCCTGGCTGACGATACGCATGCTCGAAGACCCGCACGACAAACTATCAAAGACGAACGCCGTCAAAGTTGAACGCCCGCAGAGAAGCGTCGCGCGACATTGGGCGCGCAGGCTCTTGATAGCCGTGTTGTGCGTCGTGCTGTTCGTCACGGTGGCGTTGCCTTTCATGTTGAGCTTCCTGATTACGAAGGCGGGGACGCGGCCCGGCGAGCGCGAGCGCGTTGACACGCCCGCCGCGATGGGCGCGACTTTCGAGAACGTCACGTTTGCTTCCATTGACGGCAATCAACTGTCCGGCTGGTATCTGCCGTCGAAGGAAAAAGGCGTGACGATTATCATGACGCACGGGATGTTTCGCTCGCGTTATGAAATGCTGGAACGCGGCGTCGCCCTCTGGCGCGAGGGCTACGGCGTGCTGCTCTACGACTTGCGACGACACGGGCAGAGCCGCGGCGCCGAATTTTCAAGCATCGGCTACTACGAGCGACATGACGTGACGGCGGCCCTTGAGTTTGTGCGCGTTCGAGCGCCGGAACATAAAATCGTGTTGATGGGAGTTTCGATGGGCGCGGCGGCGACGCTGCTGGCGGCGAGCGAGAGTGATGGCTTGCTCGGCGTTATCTCCGAATCGAGCTTTCTCTCGTTTAGCGACACCGTGCGTCATCACGTCAAGCTGGCAGGGCTGCCGTCGTTTCCTTTCGCCACGCTGTTGACCGCGTTCACGGCATGGCGTTTGAACTTTAACCCGGCGGACTTTGACCTGTTGCGGGCTGTGAAAAAAATCAAATGCCCGATTCTCTTCATCGGCGGCGGGGCCGACCGGCGGATGCCGAACGAGAGCGTGCTGGAACCGCTCTTTGCGGCGGCCAGCAATCCTTTGAAGCGCAAGTTTATCGTCGCGGGCGCGCAGCACGGCCACGCCTTCGACCGCGACGACGCGGCGCGCTCGGAATACATCGGCGCCGTCACGGATTTCCTGCGCGCTATTGAATCGTCGCCGCCTGTTGTAGAGTGAAACTGAAAAGCCTGTTCGCACGTATCAAAGTTTATTCGCGTAGTAAACACCAGCCAGTTTGTTATTCAAAAGAGAAAGGAAGTTATTAAAATGAAGTTCAACGGAAAAGCCCTTGTTCGCTCGTTACTCTACGTCGCCGTCGTCTGTGCCTGCCTGGGCGCGGGCGGTTCCTTGCGCGCTCTGGCGCAGGACGGCAACATGAGCGGCGGCGCGACGAAGACAGACCCGCGCAAGTTGACGACGATTCAAACCGCTTCGGCGGATGTCGGCAAAAACAAAAAGGCCGTCGAGGTGCGCTATCTCAATCTGCCGTTCGGCGCTCCGACCTTCGGCTACATGGAAGTCGGCGGCGACCGCTACTACAGCAACCGGACGTGGCCGATTCTGCACCTGACCCTGACGCAAAACGCGATGTATGACGGCAAGGCTCTCGCGCCGGGCGACTACGTTTTCTACATCACGCCGAAGAGCGAGCAACTGAAGACCACTTCGATGATGCTCACCCTCGCTTCGTTTAAGCCTGCGACGGCGGGCGGCACGTTCCTCGTTCCCGGCGATGTCTTCACAGAGACGCCGAAGGACGCGATTGTCATCAGCCAGAAAGCCGTGACGTTCGGCAAGGGCGCGGAAGTCGCTCCGGCCTTGCAAGTCTGGGTCGGCACGGAGGGCAAGGGCAAGGATGTTGACATTAAGTTGCACTACGGCGACCGGACGTTGACGGAAAAGCTGACGTTGAAATAGGTCTGCGGTCAACGTTTTTCCGATGCCTTCGGAGGAGAAGATTGATGGACGAGAAGAACGTCTCGGAAGCGCGCGAGGCCGGGGCTGCCGCTGCCACGGCTGTGGCCGACACGGGCGAGTTGATTCCGGCGGCGGCGCATGAGCCGCCCGCTTCCTACTCGATGCTTGAGCCGCGCATGAAGAAGGTCTACGGCGCTTACTACAAAGAGTTGTACTACACGCCCGAACGCCGCGTGCTCGACCCGAAAGTGCAGGAGTTGATTTCGATTGCCGCTTCGCTCGTGGCTAAATGCGACGGCTGCATCGATGGCCACATGAAGAAGGCCATCGAACTCGGCGCGACCAAAGAAGAAATCAGCGAGACAATCTGCATCGCGGCGGCCATCAACGCCGCCGCGATGATAGACCTCAGCGACCAGACCGCCGCCCGCTTAGGCTTGAACCACTTTCCTTCCAAGCCCGCGGAGAAACCATAACCGAAAGGATGAACGCGAAACGATGAAGGCTGAAGTTAAAGAGGAATTAAACCCGCGCGCTATCTCTTTTGTTCATCGCAACGCGCTCATCCTTTCTCGTTTTCTCTGCGCCGCTACGGCGGCTCTCTTGTTGATTTTCAATCTCGCGGGAAACTCTCGCGCGCAGGAGGCTGCGGCGCGCGGGCGCATCGAGTACACGAAGTTTCAATCGGAGAGTTTGGGGCGCGAAGTCAACTGCGCGATTTCGTTGCCGCCTTCATATGACCGCGAAGCGAAGCGGCGTTATCCGGTCTTAATTTTCCTGCACGGCTTTAACAACAGCGAGCGCGATTGGGAAGAGCGAGGGATGCAGGCACGGCTCGAAGAACTGCGCGCTTCGGGAAAAGTCGGCGAGTTTATCATCGCCCTGCCTTACGGCGCGCGCAGCTTTTATCTGAACGGCAAAGACGGCACGCGCTATGAAGATGCCATCGTCAAAGACTTCATTCCGTTTGTTGACAAGACGTATCGCACGCTCGCCGCGCCGCGCTCGCGCATGATTGAAGGGATTTCGATGGGCGGCTACGGCGCGTTGATGATTGCCTTCAAGCATCCGCAAATGTTCGCCGCAGTCTCGGCCCACAGCGCAGCCCTCTTTGAAGATTTGCCGAAGCCGCCCGCGAGCGCGACGGACGGGCGCGCGTCGTTTCGTTACCAGATGGCCTCGAAACTCTACGGCTCGCCGTTCGACGTGCCATTCTTTCAGGACAACAATCCGCTCAATCTGGCGAAGGCCAACGCCGCCAATGTCAAGAGCCTGAAAATCTATTTCGATGTCGGCGAGCAAGACGCATACGGCTTCGACGCGGGCAATCGCCAACTCGACTCAACCTTGACCGCCGCCGGAATCAAGCACGAATTTCACCTCGCGCCCGGCGAACACGGTTGGGCGTTCCTGCTCTCGCGCAGCGCGGAGGCTCTCGCCTTCGACTGGAACGCCCTGCGCCAGTAAGTTGTCAAGCTCTGAAGCGCGCCCGCTCCTCAAACTTTTTCCGGCGGTGTTATACTTCCAAGGTCGAAAGCCAACAATATTTCATGTAATGATGAAAGCGCGCGGCTGCGTTTTCATCGCGGCGCAAACGGATGTCGGCGCGCGTTGACGAGTCAAAAGGAAGATGGCGAAGCAAGCTGAAACAAATCTTGAAGGTAAGCGTGAAGCGACGGAGGAAGCCGCGTCCGCGGAGGCCAGCCATTACAACACGGGACCGCAGGCAAGCGGCGGCAACGCGCCTGCTTCGAAGAGTGAAGAAGCAACGCTCTCATCCAGCGGCGATTCTTTTGTTTCATCCAACAGCGATTCTTCCGATGCAACTTCGCAGCAACGCGACGAGCTTGCTAAGAGCGACGACGCGCAGGTTGGGGCGCAGCCGCCGGAAGAGTTGACGGGCCTTGAGACAAAGCCTGTCAGCACAATCGCCGGTGGCATTCCGGCCATCGTCTCTTCGATGAAGCACGCTTGGGGCGAGATGGGCGTCGTGCGCGGCACGCGGACGCTGTTGCGACTCAATCAGAAGGACGGCTTCGATTGTCCCGGCTGCGCGTGGCCTGACCCAGAGGGCGAGCGTTCGCACGTCGAGTTCTGCGAGAACGGGGCGAAGCACGTCGCCGACGAAGCGACACGGAAGCGCGCGACCACTGAGTTCTTTCGTCAATGGAGCGTGGCCGATTTAGCGCGCAAGTCCGACTACTGGCTCGGCCAGCAGGGACGCCTCACGCAGCCTTTAATCCTGCGACGCGGTGGCACTCACTACGAGCCGCTCGCGTGGGATGAAGCCTTCGCTATCATCGCCGCCGAATTGAACGCGCTCGACAGCCCGGACGAAGCTCTCTTCTACACCTCCGGCCGCGCCAGCAACGAAGCGGCCTTTCTCTATCAACTCTTCGTTCGCCAGTTCGGCACAAACAATCTGCCCGACTGCTCGAACATGTGCCACGAATCTTCCGGCACGGCCCTGACGGAAACCATCGGCATCGGCAAGGGAACGGTCACGCTCGACGACTTTCAAAAGGCCGAGACCATCATCGTCATCGGGCAGAATCCGGGGACGAATCACCCGCGCATGCTGACCGCGTTGCAGGCTGCAAAGCGCAAGGGCTGTTATCTCATCCATATCAATCCGCTGCCGGAGACGGGCTTGAATCGTTTCAAGCACCCGCAGGAGGTCTTCAAAATCTTAGGGCAGGGAACGGAACTCGCGGACCTCTTTCTGCAAGTCAGAATCAACGGCGATGTCGCGCTCTTGAAGGGCATCATGAAAGAGATGCTGGAAGAAGAAGCGCGGCGTCCCGGCGAAGTCCTCGCGCATCAATTCATCAACGAGCGAACGGAAGGCTTTGCGGAGTTTGAGCGCGCATTACGGGAAGCGAGTTGGGACGCAATCGTCGAGCAGAGCGGCATCAGCCGCGAGCAGATGAAAGAGGCCGCCGCCGTCTTGATGAAATCAGAGCGCGTCATCTGTTGTTGGGCGATGGGCCTGACGCAGCACAAGAACGCCGTCGCCAACATACAGGAGATAGTCAACCTGCTTCTTCTGCGCGGGCAGATTGGCAAGCCGGGCGCGGGCGTGTGTCCCGTGCGCGGCCACAGCAACGTGCAGGGCGACAGGACGATGGGCATCTGGGAACGCCCGACCGAGAGCTTTCTGAACAGCCTCGCGGCGGAGTTTAACTTTGAGCCGCCACGCCGTCATGGCCTTGACACTGTGGAATCAATCAAGGCGATGCATGAAGGCAGAGCGAAACTCTTCTTTGCCCTCGGCGGCAACTTTCTTTCGGCGACGCCCGACACGGAGTACACCGCGCGCGCCCTGCGCCGCTGTCGCCTGACCGCGCAGGTTTCGACCAAGCTCAATCGCTCGCATCTCATCACGGGCGAGCAGGCTTTGATACTGCCTTGCCTTGGGCGCACAGAGGTTGACGAGCAGGCGGGCGGAGCGCAGTTCGTCAGCATGGAAAATTCGATGGGCGTCGTTCACAGTTCGCGCGGCCACCTCGCGCCCGCTTCCGAACACTTGTTAAGCGAAGTGAAAATCGTCGCGCGCCTCGCCGCTGCCACGCTCGGCGCGCGCAGCAAGGTTGACTGGCTTCATCTCTCCGACGATTACGACCGCATACGCGAACGCATCGCCAATGTCATTCCCGGCTTTGAGGATTACAACCGTCGCGTGCGCGAGCCTGCGGGCTTTTACCTGCCCAACTCACCGCGCGAGGGCCGCTTCAATACCGGCACCGAAAAGGCTCGCTTCACCATTCACGCTCTGCCGCGTCATGAGCTTCAGGCGGGACAATTCTTGATGATGACGATGCGGAGCCACGACCAGTTCAACACGACCGTCTACGGCCTTGACGACCGCTATCGCGGGATTTACAACGAGCGGCGCGTCGTGCTGCTCAACGTTGAAGACATAGGCGAGGCCGGACTCAAGGCGGGCGACGTTGTTGACCTCTTCAGTCACTTCGAAGGAGAAACGCGCGTCGCGCGCCGCTTCGTCGTCGTCGCTTATAATATTCCGCGCCGCTGCGCCGCGACTTACTTTCCAGAAACCAACGTCCTCGTTCCCGTCCGCAGCGTCGCCGAAAAAAGCAACACGCCTGCCTCGAAATCCGTCGTTATCAGCATCGAGCCGACAGCGGGGACGACCGCCAAGTTTGATTACAATCATGTGGACGGCGGAGATGCTTGACGGCTTCACGCCGAGGCGCAAAGCGGAAACGGAAGGCGCAAAGAGTTGAGTTTCAGCAAAGCCTTGAACTGCTTCTTTGTGAGATTCGGTTTTTCTTTGCCTTTGCGCCTTTGCGTGAAACGCTTGCTTCCATTATCGTGTACTGCGATTTAGCTAAACCGGCTCCTACTTTCACCAAAGAAAGAGAGAAATTATGCTCCCCCGTATCCTGCGTTTTATTCGTCTGCCGCTGCTGTTGATTTTCCTTTTCGCCGTCGGGCGTTTCATCCTTGGCGTGGCCGGAATGCCATACACGCCGCGCGGCAACGCCGTCTTCTCGGTCATCGGCCTGACCTTCGTCAGCAGCTTTTACTGGGGCGCGCTGTCGGGTCGCGTCGGCGGCTTTAGCTGGCTCGGCGCTGCGCTCATCGGAGTCGCGCTCGGCCTCTTCGCGCAGATTCTAATCTTCAGCGCGACGGCCCTCAGCTACGCTCTGGACCTCAACACTTACTATCGCCACTGGGACGCGCTGAACTTGCCGGAAGGCACGGCTGCGACGATGCAACAGGCGTTGAAGATTCGCGCGGTCGGATTGTTGACTGGCCCGATTCCCCCGGCCATCATCGCGCTCATCGGTCGCGCCCTCGGCGCGCTCGCGCCCGGTCGCCAGCATTCCGATTACTGAACTATCAATCGCCCGCGCAGCATATTCATCCCGCAAGTGAAGGTGAACTCGCCCGCGCTCTCCGGCGTGAACTCGATGGCGGTCGTCTGGTAGGCGGGCAGATGACGCGCGATGTGCAAGTCGCCGAAGATGACCTCTTCGCTGCACGAGGCCGTCTCGTCGCGGTAAAAGTTGAGACGGACGGGAACGCCCGCGCGGACGACTACCACGTCCGGCGAGTAGCCGCCCTTGACCGTAATCTTTATCTCCTGCACGCCGCCTTCGCTCAAGCCTGCGGAGACCTGCTCGCGCTCGCCGAAGAAATGCCAGAGCACAAAACAGATGGCCGCCGCCGCGCCTGTGACAACGAAGATTTCCGTCGCGTCCATGCCCTTCAACCTTTCCGCAACGGCGAGCGAAAGCGGCGCAGACGTAGGCTGTTGGTGACGACCGAGACGCTCGATAGAGACATCGCCGCGCTGGCGATGACGGGCGAGAGCAGCCAGCCCGTCAGCGGATAAAGCAGGCCAGCCGCGACGGGAATGCCGACGATGTTATAGATGAAAGCCCAGAATAGATTTTGACGAATCGTGCGCATGGTTGAGCGCGAGAGCGCGATGGCCGTCACGACGCCGCGCAAGTCGCCCTTGATAAGCGTGATGTCCGAAGCTTCAATCGCCACGTCCGTGCCGGTTCCGATGCTGATGCCGACATCGCTTTGCGCGAGAGCGGGCGCGTCGTTGATGCCGTCGCCGACCATCCCGACGACGCGCTTCTCCTCCTGCAATCTTTTTATCGCCGCCACCTTTCCTTCCGGCAAGACTTCGGCCAGCACTCGCTTGATGCCGACTTCGGCGGCGACCGCTTCGGCCGTCTGGCGGCTGTCGCCCGTCAGCATCACAACTTCAAGGCCGAGGTGCTGCATCGCCGCGACCGCTTCCTTCGCCTCCGGCTTCAACTCGTCCGCGACGCTCAACAAGCCCGCGAAGCGTCCGTCGAGCGCGGCATACATGGGCGTCTGCCCGCGCTCAGCCATCGCCACGGCGCGCTCCGCGTAGCCGTCAACAACAATCTCGCGCTCGCGCATCAGCTTCAGATTGCCGACCAGCAATTGATGCCCTTCGACTTCGGCTTCGATGCCGTGACCGGCGAGCGCGCGAAAGCTCTCGGCATCGGTTAATTGAAGACCGCGCGCCTGAGCGGCGCGGACAATCGCTTCGCCCAAAGGATGCTCGCTGCCGCGCTCAGCCGAAGCCGCCAGCCGCAACAACTCGTCTTCAATCGCCGCGCCTTCATCATTCGTCAACACGTCAATCAACGCGGGCTCGCCGCGCGTTATCGTGCCGGTCTTATCAAGCACGATGGTGTCCAGCTTATGCGCCGTCTCAAGGCTCTCGCCGCCCTTAATCAAGACGCCGTTCTCCGCGCCCTTGCCTGTCCCGACGAGAATCGCCGTCGGCGTCGCCAGACCGAGCGCGCAAGGGCAGGCGATAATCAACACCGAGACGAAATTGACCAGGGCCATCGTGAAGCGCACGGGCGCGGGCGCGGCGACGAACCAGACGGCGAAGGTGGCGATAGCGATGCAAATAACGATGGGCGTGAAGATGCCGCTGATGACATCAGCCGCGCGGGCAATCGGAGCCTTCGAGCCTTGCGCGTCCTGCACCAGCCCGACAATCTGTTGCAGCGCAGTCTCCTTGCCCACCTTCGTCGCCCTGAACTTGAACGCGCCCGTCCTGTTCATCGTCGCCCCGAACACTTCATCGCCCGCGCTCTTTTCGACAGGCAAACTCTCGCCCGTCAGCATCGACTCGTCAACGGCTGACTCGCCCTGCATGACAACGCCGTCAACCGGAATCTTCTCGCCCGGTCTGACGACGACGACATCATTCGTCAAGACTTCTTCGACCGCTATCTCGACCTCCGCGCCCATGCGTTCGACGCGCGCCGTCTTCGGCTGCAACTTCATCAAGCGACGAATCGCATCGCTCGTCTGTCCCTTCGCGCGCGATTCCAGCAGGCGACCGAGCAGGATAAGCGCGATGATGACGCCCGCCGCCTCGAAGTAGACCGGAGCCATCATGGCTTGCGCCGTCGTCGCCGCTTGCATGCCCGCCATGCTCTGCATGTTGTTCGTCGCGGCTGCCGCGCCGCCTGCGGCGAAGAAGCCGGGCGCGACGGTGGCGGCAATCGAGTAGAGATAAGCTGCGCCCGTGCCAATCGCAATCAGCGTGTTCATGTCAGCCGCGCGATGACGAAAGGCGACCCACGCGCCGCGATAGAATTGCCAGCCGGAATAGAAAACGATGGGCGTCGTCAAAGCGAGTTGCAGCCAGTTGACGCCCGCGAAGTTGAGAAACTCTACGCGGCCATGCGACATCGCTATGAAGAGCACAGGCGCGGAGAGCGCAGCCGCCAGCCAGAATTTTCGTCGTAGCTCTTGAAACTCCGCGGCGCGCGCCGCGTCCTCTGCGTCTTCCGCAGACGAGCCGCCGCCCGACGGAATCTCGCGCACGCGATAGCCTAACTCTTCGATGGCCTGACGCAATGAAGCAATATCCACCGCGCCCGGCAAATATTCGACGAGCGCTTCCATCGTCGAAAGATTGAACGACGCGCCGATGACGCCGCGCATTCGCTGCAAGCGTTGCTCAAGTTGCTGGCTCGTGCCTGACGGTCTGGCCGAATCGTTAACGACGAAAACGGCGCGAGCCGTCCGCGCAGTGTCGTAGCCGACTTCCTTCACCGCGCCGATGAGTTGCCGCACGCCCGTGGCTTGCGGGTCGTATTCGACGGTCGCGCGCGAGGTCGCAAAGTTGACGCCGGCTTGTTTGACGCCGGAAACTTTCTTCAGCTTGCGCTCGATGCGTCGCGCGCAGGCGGCGCACGTCATCCCGGTTATCGGCAACTCGACGCGCTCGCCCGCTTCGCTCTGCGCTTCCGTCTTCATTCGATAATTCGTTGTCATGAAAGTCTGGCTCTAGCTCATCGCTCTTTCCGGCAGCGGGTAAGTGACGCAGAAATCTTCATTGAAGCGGCGCGTGTAGTCGTCCAGCAATTGCTCGACGCGCGCAGGGTCAGGCGATTGGATAATCAGCCCCGCGTGATAACGCTTGCTCAAGCGCCAGACGATTTCCGCATCGTTGTAGGCAGCCGTGTCGGGGCATTCCTGACGGGCCAGCGAGACGAGCAATCCGGCGTAGTCGTTGCGCTGCGGCGGCAGTTCATACTCCGACTCGCCGCGCTTGATTTCAACCTTGGCCCACTCGGCCCAGAGGTTGACGCCGGTCGCGGCTTCGACGAGTTCGACGATGTTCGCGCCGCCGACGCGCGCCGAAGTTTCCAGAAAGTAGAAACGCCCGTCGTCGCGCCCCTTGATGAACTCTGTGTGCGAGACTCCGCGAAGGAGTCCGAACGCGCCGAGGACTTCGCGGTTGAGGGCGAGCAAAGCCTGCTCGTCATCAGAGCCGCGCTGGACGGTCGCGGTCGTGAAGACGCCGCCGCCGTGCGCCACGTCGAGCGGCGGCTGGCCGTACTTGTTGGCGATGGCGAAGACAATCTCGCGGTCGTTGACGATTGAATCGACGTGATAGATTTCGCCCGGCACATAGCGTTCGACGACGTAATAAGATTGACGGTCGCTGAGGTCTTCGACCGCCTCCCAAAATTCGTCCGCCGTGCTGATGCGCTTGATGCCCGTGGCCGAAGCCTCGAAGCGCGGCTTGATGAGCCACGGCGGCGAGATGCGCGAGAGATAATCGTGCAGCGTTTCGTAGTTGAGGACGTGCTCAAATTCCGGCACGTGAATGCCCGCCTCGCGCGCTCGCAGGCGCATCGCCAGCTTGTCGCGGAAATAGCGCGTCGTCGTCTCGCCCATGCCGGGAACGCGCAGATGCTCGCGCAGGGCGGCTGCCGTCTCAAGGTCGAAATCGTCGAGCGCGACGATGCGGTCAATCATCTCCTTGCGCGCCAGAAAGCTGACGCCCTTGATGACATCTGCGAGATTCCATTTCTTGTTCTGGTCTGGGATGAGAAAAATCTCGTCCAGGCTCTCGCGCGGCCAGTCAACGTCGGCGATGCTGTTTGAAGTCAGGAGAATGACGCGACAATTCTGTCTCTTGCACTCGCGTAGAAACTCCGCGCCCTTTTCATAACTGGCTAGGCAAAGGATGGTGACGGGTCTTGAATTGGCCATAAGAAATCGAGTCCTTTGTGACAGACGTGTCCAAACCCCAAATTGCGCAGAGGCATGTTATATTCTAAATCCATCGAGGCAGTTTTAGTAAATACTAGCGGGAGACGAGGACGCGCAGCGCATGACACCTTCAAGGGGCAAGACCATCTGTTTTATAGACAACGCAAACATTTTTCACGGCCAGCAGGACAACGGCTGGCGGATTGACTGGCAGAAGTTCAACCGCTTTCTGGAACGCGACGGCGAAGTCTGGCAGACCTACTTCTTCGCTTCCGAACACGAGCCGCCGCTGCCCGCCGAGAGCAGCTTTTACCAGTTCCTCAAAGAGCAACTCCGATGGGAAGTCTCAATCTATCGTCTCGGATATAAGACGGTCGGTTGCCAGCATTGCGACCACACGCAGACGATGCCCGCCGAAAAGGGCGTCGATGTCGGCCTCGCCACCAAGATGCTGATGCTCGGCATTAATCAAGCTTACGAGACGGCGGTGCTGGTCGCCGGAGACCGTGATTATCTGGAGACAGTCAAGTTCGTCAAAGGTCTGGGCCTGCGCGTCGAGGTCATCGCGTGGCGCAACGCCATCTCAAACGAACTGGCCGCCGAATCTTCCGCGCCCGTCCTGTACCTCGACGCGCTTGAGAAAGAGTTGGCCAAAGATTGACGGACGAGCTAAACGGATGCGTTCTTAAAATAAGATGAGCCACGCTTTTCTCAAGCGCGGCTCATCTTATTTTCATCGGATGGTACACCCGGAAGGACTCAAACCTTCGACCTTCTGATCCGAAGTCAGACGCTCTATTCAACTGAGCTACGGGTGCAGAAGTTGACGCGCTCTTTTAAGCCAGCGCGAAGAATCTGCCGGACAAACTCGGCCTTACTTGGAGGCGGGCGCAGCCTCTTTCGGCTTGCTCGCTCCGCCCTGAAATTCGCGGCGAACGAAGCGGACGAGTTCGTTAATCTGCTCCGGCTTGAGACGCTCTTTGAAAGCGGGCATGCCGTCGCCGCCGTTGTTAATCTTCCGCGCGAGTTGCTCGTCCGTGTGGTTGAGCGCGTGGCCTTCCTTGAGGCTCGGCACTTTCAATTTCTTGCCTTCAATCGTGACTGTGCCGCCGTCGCCCTGCTCGCCGTGGCAGACGGAGCAGACCTGCGCGTAAGTAGTCCGCGCGGCGGCCAGTTCGTCCGCGGGCGGCGTGTTGGTGTTGACGGCGGGCGTGGCCGGCTTGTTGTTGTTGGCGGCGTCTGTGTTCGCTGGCCGCGCGACGTTGGCCGTTTGATTGGCGGTGTTCGTCGTCTCGCCGCCGCAGGCGAGAGCAAACAACGCGAGGGCCGCAATGACAAACGAGAGCTTGACGAATTTCATCTTCGATGACTCCAAAAACGTCTTCAAACTTATGGACGAGCGAATTGATTTAAGAGCGACCAGAGAGTATAAAGCATCGGGCAAGTAAGTCCAAAGTCTAAAGTCCAAAGTCGCGCTCTCTGACCTTAGGCTTTAGACTTTAGACTTCGGGCTTTAGACCTTGGACTTTGGACTTTAGACTTTGGACTATCTTTTCTTAAGCGAGACGACCCATTCGGCGATAGCGCGTTTTTCATCTTCGGTCAGCTTGTCGGCGTAGGATTTCATCGGCGGTTGGATGCCGTAAGCTTCCGGGTTGTTGAGCAGGGCGATGATGTCTTCGACAGCGCGGCGCGGCTTGGCGTTGACGCCAATGAGGCGCGGGAAAGGCGACGCGCCCTGCCCGCGTGTGCCGTGGCAGGCGGAGCATTGCGTGACGTAAGCATCGGGCGGCATGGTCGAAGCGTTGACGTTAGGTAAAGCGTTGGCGTTCGGCGAAGACGAGTTGGAGGCGGGCGAGGCAGAAGCTTCTGGACGAGGCGAGGCTGAAACGTTCGCCGCGTCGCTTCGCCGCTTCGTCTCTGCGTCTGCGCTGTCCAGAGTTTCGTCAATGCCGGACTCGCTCGCTCGCGTTCGCAGCGGCGTGAATGGCGCGGCGCGAAAGGCCGCTTCTTCGGCTCTCTGGCGCGAGAGTTGGGCGCGGACGTTCGGGTCTGTCGCGTCCTTGACGTAGGCGACGATGGTCAGCGTTGTGAACAGCGCGAAGCCGAGCGCGAAGAGCGCGAAGCCTATGTCACGACGCGGGTGAACCAGCAGGCGACTGAGCGGCCTGTGCTTGAGAAAGGGAAGCGAGCCGAGCGCGAGCAGTATCAATCCGGGCAGGCCCACCGCGACAACCGAGCCGAAGCGTCCCGGCAAATACTTCAACATCTGAAAGAGCCACAGAAATTGCGCGCCGGGACGCGGCAGATAGCCGGGCGCCGCCGTGTCCGCCGCCGGGCCGAGCGGGGCGTAGTGGAGCCATGCGTAAAGCGAGAGCGCTAGAAAGACGACGCCCGCCGTGATGGCGTTGCGCGTTAGTTGGCGCGTGACGAATGATGCGAGCCGCCGCTCTTCCGAATCGGTCGGCAGCGGCGCGCGCCTGCGCAGCACGAAGAAGCGCGCCATCACGACGAAGAGAATCAGCGGCGGGATGATGAGCACGTGCAGGGCGAAGAAGCGAACGAGCGTGACGGCGGAAATCTCGTTGCTGCCGAGGAGCCACTTGCGCGCCATGTGGCCGACGAAGGGCAGCCCGCTGGCGACGCCTTCCGTCACGCGCGTGCCGAAGAAAGCCCGCGCATCCCACGGCAGCGAATAGCCCGTCGCTCCCGCTCCGAGAATGAGAGCCAGTAGCGCGACGCTCGCCAGCCAGCCGACGGGCCGCCGCCTGTAACTCGCGCGCCAGAACAACTGTGCCAGATGCAGAGCCAGGGCCAGCGTCAACCACTGCGACCCGTAATGATGAAGCGCGCGAAGCCATGAGCCGGCGGGCAAAACTTTCTCTATGTAGACGACGGTCGTGTGCGCGCTCTCGGCTGAAGGGACGTAGTAAAAGGCGAGCAGGAGGCCGGTGACGAGTTGCAGCACGAGCAGGACGGCAACTGCTCCGGCGGTCGTCCGCGCCCATGCCTCAAGGCCGCTCGCCGGATTGTCGACAATCGAGCGCTCAAAGTCTTCGAGCGTCGTCCAGCGCGAGAGCCAGTCCGATTCGAGCGGCGCGATTTGTTGAGCGTTCCTCTCCTTCTTTTCCTTGCTCATTCGCGCACCTGACGGTCTTCCGTGTTGTTAACGAAAAATTGATAACGGACTTGCAGCACGCCGTTCTCTTCGCGCGAGGGCAGCGGGTCTAATCCGCGACGTGACGGGCCGGAGAGACGCGCGCCGTCCGCGCCGAAGAAGCTATCGTGGCAAGGGCAGGCGAACTGGCTCATGTCGTCGCGCCAAACGACGTTGCAGCCTTCGTGCGGGCAGATGCTCGACAGCACTTGATGACTCTGCTGCGGCAGCACGTAGACGAAATGCTCTTCGAGCGTGCTGGCCCAACCCGCGTTATGCTCTGCGATGACGCTGCGCATTACCGGGCGATTCCCGGTCAACTCGCCGACGGGCGCGACGTTAATCCACTTCGCTTCCTGCGTCGCGGATGAAGGCCGCAGGAACCGCAGCGCGGCGGTCGCAATGGCTCCGAACATCCCCGCAAAGATGCCGAGCGGAATGAGCAGCAGAAAATTTCTGCGCGCTTGATTGGGCGTGGCGGCGGCGGTCGTCTCTGTGTTGTGCTTCATAATGTGCTGGAATTAGCATGGCCCGCCGCCCGCGTTTGCAATCTCGGAAGGTTGGCCGCAGAATAGTCTGAAATCTTAGTCGCGCATTTTATCCTACTCGACTAGATGTGCGCGACCCCTTCGATTTAGTTTGAGAGGTAAAAAGCCAAGATGAGCACCGATAATACTCAGAACAATAGCGCGGGGCGCGGCTCACTGCGGTTGGCCCAGGCGTCCGAAGAAGATACCACTCCGAGGCCGAAATTGCCGCGCCAGTTTGTCAGCTTCACCTTTTACCGCGTCCGTCCCGAATGGCGCATGCTTGACGAAGCGACGCGCGACGCAGGCAAGCAGGAGTTCATCAACTCCGTCGAAGAATTCAACCGCGACTTAATGGTTCACAGCTACTCGCTCGTCGGCCTGCGTCCCAACATAGAGTTTATGACGTGGCGCATCGGCTACGACCTGGACCCTTTGCAGGAGATGACGGCGCGGCTCAATGGCACGGGCCTCGGTCGCTATCTGGAAGTCGCGCAATCGTTCCTCTCGATGACGAAGCGCTCGATGTACATAGACAAAGATAATCCTGAGCACGTCGAAGACCGTCTCCATATCGTGCCGGGAAAATCCAAGTACCTCTTCGTCTACCCGTTCGTCAAGACGCGCCCTTGGTACGCGCTGCCGCCCGAACAGCGACAGGACATGATGGACGAGCACATCCGCATCGGCTCCAAGTATCGCTCCGTCCGCCTGCACACGACCTACTCCTTCGGCCTCGACGACCAGGAGTTCGTCGTCGCCTTCGAGACGGATTACCCCTCAGACTTTCTAGACCTCGTGCAGGAACTGCGCGAGACGAAGGCCAGCGCCTTTACCCTGCGCGATACGCCGATGTTCACCTGCCGCCAGCGCTCGCTCGCCGAATGCTTGGAATCTCTTGGTTAAGATGAAGCGCGGGAGCGCCGGATTGAAGAGAGATGAAAGCGTGGCGACGAAGAGTAGCGAGCTTTGTCGCCGCGTCTTTGTGTCTGCGGGCCTGCGCTTGGCGCTCGCGCTGCTTTTGAGTTCATCGTTTCTCTGCGCTCAAACTTCCACGCCTCAACCTGCGCGTCCCGCCAGTCCTTCAACTTCCAGTCCGGCAATCTCTTCGCGCGTCGCGGAATATCTTTGGTATGAAGCGGAGAACATGCAGGGCTTTGCGACGAACGAGCGACACGAACCTGTGCAGAATCCTTCGTGGATGAATCTGCCGAAGGCGAAGGCGCAGGGTTGGGGAATGAACGGGCCGGGCGTTTCCGCCGAGTGGACGCAGGGCGGCGAGAGCGAGTGGAATTCGGCGGCAGCGAGCGCGGACGAAACGCGCGCAGTGATTTATCAGGACATCGAAATCCCGCGCTCCGGGCTGTACAAAATCTGGGTGC
The DNA here is from genome assembly GCA_033855775.1 of Blastocatellia bacterium. Lineage (GTDB taxonomy): Bacteria > Acidobacteriota > Blastocatellia > Pyrinomonadales > Pyrinomonadaceae > DASVTR01. Next base: position 92,649 of record JAWVFT010000140.1, read on the forward strand.
GCTATGCCGACTGGGCCGCGAAGACAGAGAGTTTTACTGTTCGTATCACTCAGGGCGCGCGCGAGGTGTTGCGGCAAGAGTTTGGCGCGCATGACCGCGTTGACCCGCACGACGAGGTAAGCCTTTACTGGGGCTGGTCCTTCACCTGGGACAACACCTTCGCCTCGCTTCGTAAAGGCACGGTGCGCGTCTCGATTGAGATTGAAAAGGCAGCCGAAGCGCGGCGTCACGTTGATTGCGTGCTCTTGACGACTAACCTTGCTTACGTGCCTGTGGACAGAGAGAAGCCGGAGTTTGCGGGCGGGCGCAGCTTGCGCGAGTGGGCCGCGAAGCGCACGCCGCTCGCGCCGCTCATCGAGGAGCCGAAGGCTTGGAACGCTCCCCCGGCGTGGCGTCCGCCGAAGCTGGTGGGGCGCGCGTTTTTGATGCCGTGGAACATAGCGAAGGAGTTCTGGACGCTCTACGACAAGTCGGACGAAGAGCGACCGCTCTATCCTTTCAACGCCGAGCCGGTCGAAGAGTTTGTGGCGAAGTACAAGGGAGCGCGCGAGGTTCCCATCTTCGATTCCAAGCTCGTCGTGCCGGTCATCTACATCAACGACCTGCCGCAGAGCTTGCGCGAGGGCAGCGCGTTTTTGCGTTACCTGCGCGAGACGCGCGCGCCCTTCGCCGTGTTGATTAACTACGGCTCGGCGCAGATGACGGAGGATGAAGGACGCGCTGTTTGGAAGTTGTTGACGGGAGAATTGCGCGAGCAGTTTCTAGGTTGGATTTCGGGCGAAAGCATCGGCCACGTGTGGACGGACGCGGCGACCGACTTGAAGTTAAAACCTGAGATGTCGCGCGGCGAGTTGTTGGACTTGCACAAGGCTTTCTACACGCGCGCTCTCGAAAAAAAGTGGCGCAGCCTGTTTCATGCGGAGACGGGCGCGATGTGGGACAAGTTGATTCCGGCGCAGTCAACTTCGAGCACGTCGTTTGCGCACGCGCTCGGCGCCTGGGGCGTGCGCGTCATCGGCATCGAGACTGCCGCCGTGCAGCCCGCGACCGGAATGCGTCTGGCCTTCACGCGCGGCGCGGCCCGTCAATACGGCTCGGCTCTGCTCTACTATCACGCGCCCAACTTCGGCGACACCGCCACCACTTTCACCAAGCAACAGAACTTCGCCGGGCCGGACAACTTTTTCCACTCGCGCTATGGCGCGACGATGGGGCCGTCGCTCTCTTGGTATCGCAAGAGCTACTATCTTTATTACATGGCGGGCGCGTCCGCCATCTATCTTGAGCAGGGCTTCGACCAGTTCTTCAAGCCGGGGCCGGGCGAGCATCCCTTTCAACTTAACCCCTTGGGCCGCATCACGGACGAGTTCATGCGCTTTGCCGAACGACACGCGGAACGTGGAACGCCCTACACGCCCGTCGCTTTCCTGCTCGACCCCGCGCACGGCTTCGACATGACCGATTACCCGCAATGGCCTTTCGGCGTCTCGCAGATTAACAAGAGCGACCGCGCGCTGCGCGAGTTGTTCGGCGCGGTTTACTATCCGCTGCCCGTTGTCGAAGGCGAACCGGCGAGCGGCGATAGGCAGTCGTTCGTCAATGGAATCTTCGGCGACATCTTCGACGTGCTCGTCGCCGCGGACGCGAAGAAGGATGCGATTGACGATTATCGAGCGGTGGTCGCAGGCGGGCGCATCGAGTGGACGAACGAGTGGGCGCAGAAGCTCGCGGAGTATGCGCGCGGGGGCGGCGTCGTCGTGCTCAACGCGGCGCAGGCGAAGGGACTGCCCGCGGAACTGCTCGGCGTGCGCCCGCTCGGAGGAAGCGACGAAGCAGACGGCGCGCGTTGTCTGATGACGCCCGCCGACAACGTTGATTTGAGCGGGCAGATGTTTCGTTATGAAAAGATTGAAGCGCACGCGGGCGCGCGTGTGTTGATGGAAACAACGTCGGGCGCGCCGCTCGTCACGATGAACACAATCGGTCGGGGCCGCATCATCTACTGCGCTCTGCCGGACTTCCTTGGACTTGATGAAAGGATAGCTCCGTTCGCAGCGCACTTGCTGGCGCATCTCTGTGCGGACGCGACGCCCGTTCGCGTCAGCGGCGATGTGGAGTATCTGGTCAATCGTCAGGCGAACGGTTGGATCGTCACGCTCTTTAACAATCGCGGCGTGTCGAAGCCGCAGCAGGGAATGGCGCAGGTGGATCGCTCGGCCTCTGTCCATGTGACGCTCGCCCTGCGCGGCAAGGGCATCAAGCAGGCGCGCGAGTGGACGATGGAGCGCGCGTTGGAAGTCTCGAACAATCAGGGGCAGGACGGCGTACAACTCGACATCGCTCCCGGCGGCGTCAGCATCGTCGAACTGAATGAACGCTGAAGGGGCTTTGCTTTTACCCTTTAACATCCACTTGTGATATTCTCCCGCGCTTGTAAAGCAGTCTCGATGATGGTCGAGCCTTGCGGGCGAAGCTTCAAAAAAAATAACTGAAGGGCAGCCGGAAAGGAGCGCTGATGTCAGAGATTGGAATCGGAATATTGTTCGCCTTCTGGTTTGTGATGGCTTATCTGCTTGTCGCAAAATTGGTCGGGCCGCGCATGCAGCGCATCGCCGTCTGGCGTCATTGGATGCAGCCCTCCTTCGATGCCGCGCAACTCGCGGGCGGCAAAAGACCGCAACTCTTTTTAACGACCGAAGCCCTGAGCCAGCATCACTCGCGCGCGGGCGCGCAGCAGCCAAGAGCAGGCGAGTCGCGTCCGGCCACGGACAAAGACCGGCGCGGGCAGTAGTAGTCGTAGTAAAATTTCCGGGCCATTGGAGTCGAGCGAGGGGCGGCCAAGATGAGCGTAGCGCGAAAATTTATCATCAGCGGAGAAGTGCAGGGCGTCGGCTATCGCTACTTCGCGCAGCGCGCAGCAGCGCGTCATCAAGTCGTCGGGTACGTGCGCAATCTGCCGGACGGTCGCGTCGAAGCAGTGGCCGAAGGCTTGAGCGCGAGCGTCGAAGCCTTTCATCATGACCTTGCGACCGGCCCCGCGTGGGCTGCCGTCGCCAACGTCGAAGAAATCAACATCGAGCCGAAGGGCGTTTACTCATCTTTTCTGATAGAAAGATAAAGCATGGCTGTTAGCTGCCTTGAGGTCAGCCGTTAGCTTCTGACCCGAAGGCATCCGGCGCCCATCATCCACGAATATGAATGACCTCAAAGCCTTAATCCGCGAAGTGCCGGACTTTCCAAAGCCCGGCATCAATTTTTACGACATCACGACGCTGCTCAAAAGCCCGCAGGGCTTGCGGCAGACCGTGGACGCGCTCGCCGCGCAGTTTAGCGGCGCAGAGGTTGACACCGTTATCGGCATCGAAGCGCGCGGCTTTATCTTTGCGCCCGCGCTGGCCTACCACATGAACGCGGGCTTCGTGCCTGTGCGCAAGCCGCGCAAGCTTCCGGCGGAATGCGCCTCCATCTCTTACGACCTTGAGTATGGACAGGACACGCTGGAAATTCACCGCGACGCAGTGGGCCAGGGCCATCGCGTGCTCATCGCAGACGACCTGCTGGCGACGGGCGGAACAGCCAAAGCAGTCGTCAATCTGGTGGAAGAGTTGGGCGGCGAGGTGGTCGGTTTGGTCTTCGTCGTCGAACTGGAATTTCTGCCGGGGCGCGAGCGTCTCGCGGGCTACGACGTGCGCTCGCTGCTCAAGTATCAATCGTAGAGCGATGCTGGACTGCGCACACGTCATCTGCTAACTTGATGATTCATGTGCTCCCGTAGCTCAGTGGATAGAGCACCTGCCTCCTAAGCAGGGGGCCGCAGGTTCAAGTCCTGCCGGGGGCATTAAAATTAGCAGCTTGGGAACGCTAAGTCGCCTTTAGTTAGTTTGACTCTCAAGCGTTCCTTAACTCACTTATAAATTCACTCTAAAGTGACACTGATACTATTCTATGTGAACACACCATGTCTAAAATTGAGGTCGGCAATTTAAGTGAATCCATAGTAATGGCAGCCTACATTAAAGCTGGCTTCTCTGTGTCAGCGCCATTTGGCAATGGTTGTGCCTATGATCTTGTTATAGATACTGGAACAAGGCTATACAAAGTGCAGGTTAAGACGGGATGGAAGCGCAAGGGATGTCTTGCATATAAAGGTCGGCGTAGGATTAAAGATTCATCGCACGATGGCATGCGCAGTTATCGAGCAGATGAGGTGGATTTCTTTGTAATATATTTTCCTCCAGCAGATGCGATTTATGTTATGCCATCGAAAGTGGCAACTGGAGATAGATTTCTCAGGCTTGACCCAGTTCTCAATGGACAACACAAATTGATTCGATGGGCCGCAGATTACACTTGGGAGGAACATGTTGAAACACTACGTGAATCGGAATTTGCTCCCTTTATGCAAATATCAAAATAAGCGGAAGGTCGCGCATTAGAGTCGCGCCGGGAGCACCATTAAAGTCGTGTGGTCGTTGGCCCTCTCATTGTGAAAGCAAACTCAAACGCGTTTCCGACTTCCGCTCAGTTGGTTGTGATAAGCAGATGATCGCCTGTAGCAATTGTGGCCGGATGAGTGATGATGCGGCGCGTGTTTGCCGCTATTGCGGGAGCGGTTTGCAGGCGGGTTGGGGAACGCCGCCGCCACCGCAGCGCGGCTACGCGACGCCGCAACCGCCGCCGCCTTACTCATGGGCCAACAGCAACCCGCCTGCGCCGTTGCCCGTTCCCGTGCCGCCGCCGTACCAGCCGCCGCAGCCCGGCTACAGATGCCCGCGTTGCGGGACGACCTACCTTCCAATCGTCGAATCCAAAATTTCGCAGGACGGTTGGGTGGTCTTCATTCTCCTGCTCTTCTTCTGTTTCCCGCTCTTCTGGATTGGCCTGATGATGAAGCAGGAGACACGCATCTGCCCGATGTGCCGCTCAACTTTATAAACAACAGTCTAAAGTCCAATGTCCAAAGTCCAAGGTCAAGAGCTTAGCCTTCTGACCTTGGGCTTTGGACTTTAGACCTTGGACTTGGTTTTTAAGCCATGTTGCGGGGCGTCTTTTGATTGATAATCAGGTAGAGCTTTTTGGCTAACTCCGGGTTGATTTTTTGGAGTTGGTTGTATTGCTCCATCGCGCCCTTCTTGTCGCCGTTTTGCAGGTAAGCGTAGCCCAGATTGAAGTAGGCTCCGGCGTAGTCCGGCTTGAGGCGAATCGCTTCCTTGTGCGCGGCGATGGCTTCGTTCCAACGGCGCAGGCCGCCGTAAGAGTAGCCCAGATTGTTGTGGGCCTCGGCCCAGTTGGGGCGCAGGCGGATGGCTTGCTGAAACGCTCCGACCGCTTCGCTGATTTTGCCCAAACGGCTGAAGGTGATGCCGGAGTTGAACTGCGCCGGGGCGAAGTCGGGCGCGAGACGGACGGCCTGTTGAAGCGATGCGTTGGCCTCTTCAAAGCGGCCCAGATTGTTATAAGCCCAACCGAGATTGGAGAGAGCTTCGGTGTCGTCCGGCTTGAGCTTGAGGGCTTGCTTGAAGGCGTCTGCGGCTTCGTTCCAGCGGCGCAATTTGCCGAGGGCCGCGCCGAGGTTGTTGTAATACTCTGCGTCGTCCTGCTTCAGTCGAATCGCCTGACGATAAGCTTCGACGGCTTCCGGGTAGCGTTCCAGCTTGTTGAGCGAGAAGCCCATATAACCGTAGGCTTCCGCGTCCGTCTGATTGAAGAAGACGGCCTGACGATAAGCCTGCACGGCTTCCGCGTAGTTGTTCATGCGACGATAGGCGTCGCCGATGTCGCTATAGACTTCGGGATATTTCGGATTGAGGCGAACGACCTCTTTGTAGGCCGCGATGGCGTCCGCGAAGCGATTTGAATTGTAGAGCGCCGCGCCCAGATTATAGAAGGCTTCCGTGTAGTTGGGCTTGAGGCGGACGGCTTGTTTGTATTCATCAATCGCTTCCGCGTAGCGGTCAAGGCTGTCGTAAGCGTCGCCGAGATTGAAGTGTGCTTCGGCGAAGTCGGGGCGCAGCGTGGTCAACTGTTTGAAGGCGCGCAACGCTTCGTCATATTGTTTGAGACGCGCGTGAGATTGGCCTAGATAGTTATAAGCTTCGGCATCCTTAGGGTCGTAGCGCAGGGCTTGCTTGAAGGATTCGACGGCTTCGGCCAGACGATTCAACTCGAAATAGATTGTGCCTAGATTGTAATGCGCAGAGGACGCGGCGGGGTTGAGGCTGATGGTGCGCCTGTAGGCTTCGACGGCCTCTTCCTTGCGGTCCAGGTTGAGATAGGAATCGGCGAGGCCGTTGTAAGGCTCGGCCCAGTTGGGCTTGAGACGAATGGCCTGCTGGTAGGCTTCGACGGCCTGCTGATAGTGGCGCAGGTTAAACTGCGCATCGCCCAGATTGGTGTAAGCCTCCGCGTAGTTGGGCTTGAGGCGCACGGCCTGCTGGTAAGACTCGACGGCCTTTTCGTAGTCGCCGTCGTTGGCATATTCGTCGCCCTGCGTGTTATAGCCGGCGGCGTCAACGGTCGGGCGCGGCGGTCTGACGGGGCGCGGCGTCGGCGTCACGGGAGCCGTGCGCGGGCGTCTTTTTTCGACGGTGATGCGCGCGATTTGCGTGTTGGGCTGCGGCGTGCGCTTCGGCAGCGTGGGCTTTTCGACGCGCTTGTTGTGGCGTTTCTTCTCCGACGGATTCTTGAGGACGCCGACCGCGCCGCCTTCTATATCTCTGGTCGGGTCGGCGGCTCCGATAATGTCCTGCGCCAGCGCAGGCGTTGCGCCGCGCAGCAATAGAACCAGAATCAAAAAAGCTGCGCTCCAACGAAACTGTCGTCTTGTCGTCATCTGTGAACTCCGTTGTCTCAACTGCCCGTCAACTGACTCAGATTGCGCGCCCTAGTCGAGGGTTGCCGCTTCCGCCGGAGGGACGAAGCCGGAAGGCGCATTTGCTCTCATCGAAGTGGCCGCCCGCGTTCGTTGATCCTCGCTTTTGAGCGCTCCGGCAAGTATCTCAGAATCGCGCGGATGTGGAAAGATGCTGCGCGCAGGGATTGACTCAGGCATGGATTTGCCTTAGAAGAAAGTAAACTTATGCCTGTTTGCGGCAAGCGCTCAGGATCGCAGCCGTCACGTTGGATGAAGTATAGACCGCGCGCAGCCGGACAGGAGAGATTAGATGCAAATCTTAGACAGCTTCATAGACAATTTGCGGGCGGGCGAGCGACAGGCTTTTGAGCAACTACGCATCACGCCGCTGCTCGCTAAGAGAGAGAGCCAACTTCCTTTTCTTGAGATTGAGGAAGCGCTCCATGACGGGCTGGTCGAGATAACGGAAGTCTCGGACGCGGGCAGCGTGCCGAATTTACAAGTCACTAATAAGTCGCTCAGCGACATCCTGATTCTAGACGGCGAAGAGTTGATTGGGGCCAAGCAGAATCGCGTCGTCAACACCACGATTGTCGTGCCAGCCGAGTCGAGCGTGACGACGCCCGTCTCCTGCGTCGAGCAGGGACGCTGGCGTTACAACTCGAAGAGCTTTTCCACCAGCGACTCTTTCATGTATCCGAGCCTGCGCACGCGCAAGCACGAAGACGTGACCAGCAGCCTGCGCCGCGGCGCAGGCTTTCATTCAAATCAAGACAGCATCTGGGACGACATCCAACACAAATCCGCGCGCCTCGACGTGACGAGCGATACGATGTCGATGAGCGATATCTACGAGAGCCGTCGCGGGGCGAGCGAGAGCCTCGCGGGCGAGATTCCATATCAACCTTTGCAGGTCGGCTTTCTGGCTTTCATCCGCGACGGCTTCGCCGGGGGCGACGTTTTCGGCTCGCCCGATTTGTGTCGCCGCAAGCTGCACAAGCTGCTGCGCAGTTACTATCTGGACTCGCTCGACCAAGCCGTAGGATTTCCGCGGGTCACGTCCGAGCAGATTTTCGAGCAGGTGCGCCGGGCCTCGCAGGAACAGTTTGAAACGGTGGGCAAGGGCATCGAGTTGCGCTTTGAATCGCGCGACGTGCAGGGAGCATGGAAACTGGTCGGCGATTTTATCCCGCACTTGATGGTCTTCCCGAAGCGGTAGGCGGCGAAAGTCTGTTATTATCAGCAGCCAGTTTGAGGAAAGATTTCGGAAGCTCAAAGATTCCAAGGCCACAGGCCAGCCCCAAGGAGACGGTAGATGAAACGTTGTCCGACATGCCAGCGAACCTACGCCGACGACACACAGAAATTCTGCGCCAACGACGGCACGCCCCTCGTCGCTGACGAGGCTCCGGCCTTCGACCCCGAAGCGACCGTGATGTCTTCATCCAAAGCGATGCTTGAAGACGCTCCATCGCCGCTGGCTCCACCGCTGCCGCCAACACAATATTTCACCCCGGACTCCGGCCCCGGCTCGCAGCCGGAACCGGGCATACATCAATCAACGCCGCCCGCGCAGAGCAACACGCCTCCGTGGCCACCGCAGCAACAACAACAGCCGCCGCAGCCGCCTCCGTATTATCCTCAACCGGGAATGACGGGCGGACAGCCGCCGCCCTGGCAGGGCGGACAGCAACAGCAGCAACAGCAAGGCTGGCAACCGCCGGGACAACAGCAAGGACAACAGCCGGGGCAGAACTGGGGCGGCGGCGGTGGCGGCGGTTACTATCCGCAGCAGCAGCCCGGACAGTACGCGCCGTACGCGCCGGGAGGGGTCGCGGCGACAGCGGGCGGCTCAAGCAAAGCCTCGACCGCCGCGCTCATCTGCGGCATCGTCTCTTTCATCTCGATGATGGCCATCATCGTTATTGTCGGGGCGAGGATTTACGACCTGCGAGATATTCTCCAGCCGTTGTTCTGGTTATCAATGGTGACGGGAGTTGTCGGCCTGATTCTGAGCATCCTCGGACTAGTCATCTCCAAGACCACAGGCAGCCGTGTCAAAGCGGGCGTCGGATTATTCTTGAGCATTATCCCGCTGCTGCTGACCTTTATTGGCTTAGCCAACAGACATTGAGATTCCCTGCGCTTTGCCTTGCGCCCGCAGAGCTTATTCGTCTGCGGGCGCGAGGCGCACAATCGTCGCGCCCCATCCTCCGGCCTCCGGCGGCGCATCCGTCCAACTTCGGACAAAGCTAGTGCGCGCCAGAATGCTGCGCACCATCTCACGCTGCACGCCTCTGCCCTTGCCGTGAATAACGCGGACGCAAACGTAGCCCGCCCTTTGAGCTTCAAGCAAATACTCTTCGACCACACGCTTCACGTCGCGCGGCGCGATGGTGTGCAAGTCGAAGACATCCGTTAACTCCAACCTGACCGGCTCAGGGAAGGGATTGAAGAGGTCAACCGCGTCGTCTTCCGCCTCCGCTTCAAAAGTTACGTCTGTCTTCGCAGCCTCTTCCATCAGCCCGCGCCCTGCCGCCAACCTTTTCAGCCATTCACGAAGTTGCATCCTTGCTTCCGGTTTTCGCCGCCTCATCAATCTTGACACTCAAGCGCGCCCGCTTGTACACTCGCGCTTCTTTAACGTCCGACAAAGTTTACAATGAGCGACGCTTGTTTGCCGATGGAGTTTGAGGCGCGAGTCGTCAGGGCCGGGGCGTGCGGGAATTTATCGCAGGGCGCGACTTTCAAAGCTTGAGACTCGAAGAACTAAACACCTCCTCGGAAGATGGAAAGGAAGCAAACATAATGGGCAAGCGAAATAAGATTACGGTGGTGGGCGCGGGCAACGTCGGCGCGACCGCCGCGCACTGGCTGGCGAGCAAAGAGTTGGGCGATGTCGTGTTGGTTGACATCGTTGAGGGCGTGCCGCAGGGCAAGGCTTTAGACCTCGCGGAGACGGCGCCGATTGAAGGCTTCGACGTGCGCCTGACCGGCTCCAACGGCTATGATGAGACGAACGATTCCGACGTGGTTATCATCACGGCGGGTTTGCCGCGCAAGCCCGGCATGAGCCGCGACGATTTGTTGAAGACCAACGCCGACATCGTTTCAAAGGTCGTTGATGAAGTGACGAAGCGTTCGCCCGATTCGGTTCTCATCGTCGTCTCGAATCCGCTCGACGCGATGGCTCAAGTAGCGTTCAAGCGTTCGGGCTTTCCGAAGCATCGCGTCTTAGGGATGGCGGGCGTGCTCGATTCGGCGCGGATGCGCTGCTTTCTGGCCGAAGCTTTGGACGTGTCTGTGGAAAACGTGACGGCCTTCGTGCTCGGCGGCCACGGCGACACGATGGTTCCGCTGCCGCGTTTCTCGACGTGCGCGGGCATTCCCATCCCGGAGTTGCTGTCGAAGGAACAGATTGACGCGATTGTGAAGCGGACGGCCAACGGCGGCGCGGAAATCGTCGCGCTCCTGAAGACAGGCTCGGCCTACTACGCGCCCTCTGCGGCAGCCGTCGAGATGACTGAATCCATTCTCAAGGACAAGAAAAAGATTCTGCCCTGCGCTGCTTATCTCGAAGGCGAGTACGGCATCAACGGCCTCTACGTCGGCGTCCCCTGCAAACTCGGCGCGCGCGGCCTCGAACAAATCATAGAGATTAACCTGACCACCGAAGAACGCATCGCTCTCCAAAAGAGCGCCGCCTCCGTGCAGGAACTCATCAACGTCCTCGGCATTTAAAAAACAGTCCAAAGTCTAAAGTCCAAAGTCCAAAGTCAAGACATCGCTTCTCGACTTTGGACTTTGGACTTTAGACCTTGGACTTGTGATTTAACTTGCCGCGATGGCAGCCTCGGCGGGGAGCAGTTCGATGATGACGCGCTGTAGCTCGTCGCGCTTGACGGGCTTGACGAGGAAGCGGTCGCAGCCGACCGCCTTGGCTGCGTCGCGTTCGCGCTCCGAGTCGTGGCCGGTGAGAATGATTGTCGGAATGTGGCGGAGCGCGTCGTCGCGTTTGATGGTCGCAATCAACTCGCCGCCGTTCATCTCAGGCATCGCCCAATCCGTGAGCAGCAGGTCAATCTTCGTCCCGCGCAAAATCTTGAGGGCCGCCGCCGCGCCCGGTGCGATTTCCACTTGATAGCCCATTCGCGCGACCAGTTTGCGAAGCAGCAGCAAGAGTTCCGGCACGTCGTCAACGATTAAGATGCGCCGCTGGTCTGAAACAATCTGTCGCTCGCCGACGGGAAGCACGAGCGAATAGGTTGTGCCGGTTCCGAGTTGGCTGCGCACGGAGACGTTGCCTCCATGCGCGGCGGCGACGCGCTTGGCGATGGCGAGGCCGAGCCCGCGCCAAGAGTTCGCGCCCGCGCGCGGGTCTGCCGCCTGCCAGAAGGCGTCGAAGACGAAAGGCACTTCTTCGGCGGGAATGCCCTGGCTGGAATCCGCCAGATTGACGACGATAAACTGTCGTCCTTCATCGCTGGCGCGCGTGCCGATGATTGAGCGCGCGTCAATGTTGACTGCGCCGCCGTCGGGCGTGGCGGCGAGCGCGGCGGTCAGCAGATGACAGAGCGCGCGTCTGGTCTGTCGCCGGTCAACGCGCATCTCAAGCTTGCCCGCTCCGACCTGTATATTCAACTCGACGCCGCGCAAGGCCGCTTCACCACGCAAAGGCTCCGTCACCTCTTCGAGCAGTTGCTCGACGCCGACCGCTTCCCAGTCTA
>JAWVFT010000141.1:0-69423 GCA_033855775.1 Blastocatellia bacterium
CCTTGATGGATTCGACGGCGCATGAGCGAAGCCGCTTTTATTCAAACGGAGAGAACTTCGCTCGCTCGCCCTTGATGCTCCGCGGCCAGATTTTGATGCGTGTGAACGGGTCGAGCGCGGTCATCAATTCCGTGGCGGTCTGGTATCTGTCGCGCGGGTCTGGCGCGAGACAGCGCTTGATGATGGCGGCCAGAGAGCGCGGCGTCTTGCCGCTGGCGATGCGGAGCGTGGGCGGCTTGGCCGCGAGTTGCGGATAACGCCGCTCAAGCGGAATGAGGCGGTCGTGCCTGTCTTCACCAGCGGGGAAGGGACGCGCGCCCGCGATGAGTTCAAAGAGGAGCAGCCCCAATCCGTAAACATCTGTGGCGGGCGTCAAAGGCTCGCGGCGGATTTGTTCCGGGGCAAGATATTGCGGCGTGCCGGAGTGGTCGGGAGGTCGTCGCCCGCTGCGCCACTTCCAGACGACGCCGAAGTCGAGCAGCACCGGGCGACCCGCGCGCAGGATGATGTTTGAAGGCTTCAAGTCGCGATGGATGAAGCCCCGGCGATGAGCTTCCGCGAGAGCGCCGCCGACGTGCTGCGCGATGCGGACGGCGTGGTCTGTCTTCAGTCTGCCCGCGCGCCTGAGCACGTCGCGCAACGTCTCTTCGCCAACGTGCTCAAGCAGCAGGTAAGGGAGCCGCGCTTTCATCTCTTGAGCGATGAGACGCACGATGCCCGGATGATTGAGCCTTGCGAGCGCGTCGCCTTCGGCGCGCAGGAGGCCGCGCCATTTCGCGTCGCCTTCGTCAGCCGGGCGCAGTCGCTTGCAGACGAGCGGCGCTTGAAGAAGATGATGCCAGACGGCGAAGAGGTCTGCGTTCATGCCGTGGGAAATCAGATAGGCGATGGTGAAATCGTCTATGCGCGTTCCGGCCTGTGGCTCTCGAAGCCGCGCCGTGCTGGAAGCTGGAACATTCATCCGTTGGAAGATACAAGAAGAGCGCGAACCGGTCTATCGAAAGAACGATTCGCGCTTGCTTCTCTGTCACTGACTTGTTGCTGGCCTGTTGTCAATAACCGCTTAACTTTCGACTTCAGCCGCCGGACTCTTTTTCGCTATCCTCGGAACTGTTATCCTGTCCCAAGCCCTGTCCGGCGACGCCTTCCTGTGTCCCTTGCTCGCCGGGGCGCGGCGGATGCCCGTCGCCGGTGGTCGAATACGTGTCCTGCCCGCTTGTTTTATCTTGCGGGAAGCCGCCTTCATTTTGTTCGTCTGCCATTATCATCGTCTCCTTTGGTTAAGTAACAGCACAAGGATTTTACAGCGCGTGAGACTGAAACTTCTTGTCGGCGAGGTCAAGTGTTCGTTACAACTTTGCTGAAGGGCTACGCGCCTTCGTCTTGAGCTTTAGCGCGCGAGCAGGCTGTGAATCATTTCGATGACGAAGTATGAGATGGCGGCGATGGTGGCGGCGACCGGAATCGTCAGCACCCAGGCCCAGACGATGCGCCCGGCCACACCCCACTTGACGGCAGACAAACGACGCGTCGCGCCGACGCCGACAATCGCGCCCGTGATGGTATGAGTCGTGGAAACGGGAATGCCCGCCAGCGTCGCTCCGAAGAGCGTCAGCGCGCCGCCCGTCTCCGCGCAGAAGCCGCCGACGGGCCTCAGCTTGGTAATCTTCGAGCCCATCGTATGCACGATGCGCCAGCCGCCGGAGAGCGTGCCGAGGCCAATCGCGGCGTGCGCCGTCAACACGACCCATAAAGGAATGTCGGGCAGTTGGCCGCCCGGCCCGGCGGTCATCAGCCCGCCCGACACGAGCACGATGGTAATGATGCCCATCGTCTTCTGCGCGTCGTTGCCGCCGTGGCCGAGCGAGTAGGCGGCGGCTGAGAGCAGTTGGCCGCGCCGGAAAGTTTTGTCCACGCGGCTCGGCGACCACTTGCGGCAAATCCAGTAGACCGCGACCATCAACCCAAAGCCGAGCGTCATCCCGATGAGCGGCGAAGCGATGATGAACGTGATGGTCTTAATCCAACCTTCGGGTTTGAGCAGGCCGCTGAAGCCTCTGTAGGCGGCGATGGCCGCGCCCGCGTAAGCTCCGACCAGCGCGTGCGAACTCGAAGTCGGAAGGCCCAGGTACCAAGTGATTAAGTTCCAGATGACCGCTCCCAAAAGCGCGGCCAGCAGGACGTAGAGGCGCAGGTCGGCCTGCACCAGATTGATGTTGACCATATCGCCGCCGATGGTCTTGGCGACGCGCGTGCCGAGGATGGCGAAGGCGACGAAGTTGAAGAAGGCCGCCCAGATGACGGCCAGCCCCGGCGACAGCACGCGCGTCGAAACGACCGTCGCAATCGAGTTGGCCGCATCGTGAAAGCCGTTGATGTAATCAAAGACGAGCGCGACCGTGATAATCAGGATGACGAAGGCTAGGTTGCTGGTCATAGCAAGGTCAGGAGCCGGAAGCTCTTGAGTCTGGATTCAGCCGCGAGACTTTCAAGGGCAACTGATTCCAGACTTCAGGCTTGAGACTTTATCAAGTGTGTTTGATGATGACGCTTTCGATGATGTTGGCGACGTTTTCGCAGCGGTCAACGGCGGCTTCGAGCTTTTCGTAAATGTCTTTCCACTTGATGACGTGCAGCGCGTCGGTCGCGTTGTGGAAAAGCTCCGCGACGGCGGTGTGATACGTTTCGTCGCCCTCGTTTTCAAGGCGGTGCAGTTCGACGAGGCGCGGCGTGATGCCGTTGGGCCGCTCCAGCGTCTTGACGACTTCGTGCAACTCGACGGACATGCGCTGGATGACATCGGCGAAGTGAACAGCATGAGGCGTGCTTTCATGCACGTCGTACATGACCATCGTGCGGGCCGCGTCGTCAATCAAGTCAACGATGTCGTCGAGCGCGCCTGAGAGCATGTAGATGTCTTCGCGGTCAAAAGGCGTGATGAAGGATTTGTTGAGGCGCGTCGAGACGGTGTGCGTCAGGTCGTCGCATTCGTGCTCAATATCCTTAATCCGTTTGACGTAGCGCGAATAGTCGCCCTTCTTATCGCCGAGCATTTCGACGAGCGCACCCGCTGCGTCGTAGATATACGAAGTCATCTGAGAGAAGAGGGCAAAGTATTGCTCTTCCTTCGGCAGAAAATTGAAGAGTCCCATGCTGGTGTTTCGACTCCGCGAGAGTGGATTGCTGTAAGAGAAAAGGCACTATAGTCGAACCCGGCGGGCATTGTCTATATGAAATCCGAAGGCGAGCCGGGCAGGCGAAAGAAGTGAGGGGACAGAAGGCCGACTTTTGCTAGTCGGCCTTCTGTCCCCTTGTTGGTTTCAAGCGATAACGACGAAAGCGTGGCTTCGCTTAATCGTTATCGGTGATGGTGATGGTGTAGGGATTCGACGTTCCAAAGGTGAATCCGTTCGACGCGTTGCTGAGCAGGATGCTGAAAGTCTCGCTGCTCTCGGCGACCGCGTTGTCGATGATTGGCACGTTGAACGTCTTGGTGGTTTCGCCGGGGTTGAAGAAGAGCGTCCCCGATGTCGTCGTGTAGTCGGAGCCTGCGGTCGCCGTGCCGTCCTGCGTTGTGTAGCTGACGGAAGCGGAACTGCTGGTGTCGCCGGAGCGAGTGACGGTGACGGTGACGCTGCCCGCGTTCTCGGCCACGCTGGTCGGCGTCACGTTGTTGACCGCAACCGTGCCCGCCGGAGCGATGGCGATGCCGAGGATGGCTTCCGTCCCGCCAATCTGCCCGATTAAAGTGGCCTGACCCGTCGAGAGATTAATCGAGTAGAGGCTGCTGAACCCGCCGCTGGCCGGTTGCAGCGCGGCGTAGGCGGCGTTGTTGGCTGCCGCGATGTCGAAGCCGACGACATCAGAGGTGTTGAAGCCGAGCGAGCCGACAGTGAATAGCTGCCCTGTGTTGGGACTGGTCGGCGAACCGTTCGGGCTGCCCTGCGTCACCAGCGTGTCTAGGTTCGAGTCAATATCGTAGAGCGTCGTGCTGGTCGCTCCACTGAAGTTATTGGTATAGGCCGCGCCGACGGCGTTCGGATTCTGCCCGAAGTTCGGGTCGCCCGCAGCGTAAGTAAGATTCGTGTCCGTGCCCGCCAGCGTGCCGTTGTTCGGATTGACGCGGACGTTTTGATCCGCATCGTTGATAACGCGGATGCGGTCAGCGGTCGGGTTGAAGTCGAAGCCATACGAACTGCCGGTGAGACTGGCCGGTGAGCCAACGAAGGTGGCCGCTCCGGTCGTCGAGTCAATCGACACGACGCGATTGAAGTTGGTGTAGCCGTAAAGCAGGCCGTTGGCCGGGCGATAGTCAATGGCTAAGACAGCCTCGCCGCCGAGCAATCCTGTAATCGGCGTCGCGGACGAAACTGAGCCGGGGCTATTGGAGTTGAACCGGACGAGCCTGTTGCCCGTCGTCAAGCCGATGATAGTCGGCGCCTGGATAGTGCTGACCGACATAGCGCGGATGGACGTGGCGCTGCTGCCGATTTGTCCGACGAGGGTTGCCGCGCCGGTCGTCAGATTAATCGTGTACAGGCTCGACGCGTTCGTGACATCCGAGAGCGTCGCGTAGGCGATACCGCTTTGGCCGGAGATGTCGAAGCCGACGAGATTGCTTGTGTTCACGCCGAGCGGGCCGACAGTGTTCAGCGTCCCGTTGTTCGGCGGATTCTGCGTCGTCAGAATGTCGAGGCCAGAATCAATGTCGTAGAGCGTCGTGGTCGTCGCGCCCGCGAAGTTATTGCTGTAGGCCACGCCGGTCACGGTCGGGTCCTGCCCGAAGTTCGGGTCGCCCGCGGCATACGCTAGATTCGGGTCGGTGGCGGCGGTTGCGCCCGTGTCCGGGTTGACGCGGGCATTCTGGTCTGTGTCGTTGACGATGCGGATACGGTCAACCGTCGGGTTGAAGTCGAACCCGTACTCGTTGCCGAGGAGCGAGTTTGGCGAGCCGACGACGGTGGCCGCGCCTGTCGTCGTGTTAATGGTGACGATGCGGTTGTAGCCGGTGAAGCCGTAGAGTTGGCCGGTCGCGGGCCGAAAGTCTATGCCGATGATGGCTTCGCCGTTAATCAAACCTGTAATCGGCACGCTGCTCAGAATAAGGCCCGGTCGCCCGGCGTTGAACGACACTAATTGATTAGCCGTCGTCACGCCGAAGATGGTCGGCGGCAAGACGGGGCTGATGGCAAGGCCGCGCAGCGAAGTCGTGCTGCTTCCGACTTGACCGACGAGCGTAGCGTTGCCGTTCGTCAGGTTAATCGTGTAGAGGCTCGTTACATTAAACGCATCCGAGAGCGTCGCGTAGGCGATGCCGGTGTTGCCCGAAATATCGAAGCCGACGAGATTGTTCGTGCTCACGCCGAGCGAGCCGACGGTGAACAGTTGCCCGCTGTTGGGACTGGTCGGCGAACCGTTCGGCGAGCCTTGCGTCACCAGCACGTCGAGGCCAGAGTCAATATCGTAGAGCGTTGTGCTCGTCGCTCCGCTGAAGTTGTTGGTGTAGGCCGCGCCAGTGACGGTCGGGTCGTTGCCGAAGAACGGGTCGCCCGGCGCGTAGGCCAGATTGGTGTCCGTCCCGGCTGTCGCGCCCGTGTCAGGATTGATGCGCGCATTCTGGTTGGTGTCGTTAACGATGCGGATGCGGTCGACCGTCGGGTTGAAGTCAAACCCGTACTCGTTGCCGCCAAGCGAATTGGGCACGCCGACTAATGTTGCCGCGCCCGTCAAAGGGTCGAGCGTGACGATGCGGTTATAGCTGGTGAAGCCGGAGAGTTGCCCGTTGGCGGGCCGGAAGTCTATGCCGAGGACGATTTCGCCGCCGAGCAAGCCCGTGATGGCTACGTCTCTCAGGATGACGCTCGGCGCGTTGGTGTTGAAGGTGACGAGACGGTTGCTGGTAGTCAGGCCGACGGCGGTTTCCGAAGCCTGATTCATGCACGATGCGGGCGTTGAGGTGGACACACGAAGCTCTGTGCCGTTGGCGGGAAGTGTCCCCGTGCTGCCGCCGCCGAAGAAGCTGAAATAGCGATTCGCGCCACGGTCGCCGAATTGATTCTCGGCCCCGACCGTCAGCCCGTTGTTGTTGCCCGCTCCCGAAATCGGGCCGTAAGGATAAGTGATGTCCTCAACCGGACTGGGGTCGCCGAGGATGCCAATCCAGATTTGGAAGTTGACGGTATCCGTCGTGCTGAAATATCTGACGGCTTCCCAGTCGAGCACAATCCATGTATTGGTTCCATCGGTCAAGGTGGCGATACGCAGCGCGCCGCCCGATGCTGGATTAAGGTCAGTCCAAAACGGAGCGAGCACGTTGTTGGGCCGGGTTGGGTTCGGGAATAACTGGTTGACGAACGTGTTGTCGTCGGTGTTGTTGCCGCCGCCGACAATCGCATAGCCGTTGCTGGAAATCCCGATTGATGTCCAGGTCTGACCGGCGTAGCTGAACGCCGGAGTAGTGAAGTTAGTCACGCTGTCATCGGTCACTCCGGCGATGGCAGGCACGCCGAACGCCGACAGCGGCAGGTATCCAGCCGGAGACGTTCCCGGCGCGATGGTGACTTCGGGCGAGCAGGCCGCCACTAATTGTGGGGCGTTGATAGCCATGCGCTCGTCTATCCCTTTTTTGAGGATTGCTTCTTTGTCGGCGGCGCTCAACACAATCGTGTTGGTCGGGCTGAGCGGAGTCGCCGTAAATTTATTCCGCGCGGATTTCTGCGCCTGTGCCGACCCAAGCGCAACGAAGATGATGGCGATGGCCGTCAAGAGGAACGCGATGCGACGACCACGCGGACAAGAGGACATATTCCGATGATTGTAAGATGGTTGAATCATGTTTTGAACCTTTCATGCTCATCGGTGGAGAAGAGTCTCGACCGATGCCGTTAATCTGCTTGACCTTATCCATCGGGCAGCAGTGATGAAAAAGGCCGAGTTGGAAGGAAGCAAAAGAAGCTGACGACACACGCCAACGTCAAGCGGCGGGGCGATGCCCGTTCTCGTTTCTTAGCCAGTCAGAACTGCGTCTGGAAACTTCAGATGGCCTCCTCTGCTGTCGCCCGCATAGTCGGGCCGGATAGGTTTAACTGCGGAGCCGACGACGGCAGCGGCGCTCGATAGCGGCACGACGGCGTGGCAAAAACCCCTCGAATGCTTGAGAAGAACCGGGTCGCCGCTACGAATCAAAAAGGGCCAGACCGTAGGAAGCGACAAGCGAATTGGCGATGCCTTTGCTGGAAACTACGAGCCAGCAGGCTCTTTCGGTTTTCGCCTCTGGCAGGCGAAGCAAAGGCAGTTTTCGCTGACGAATGCGCGCATTATAGACGACAATGCTGCTTTCGTTTCTCAATTTTGTGTGTCGAAATCAAAATGCTGACGAAGCCGTCTAGCAATATTGCCGTCGCCTTCGAGAAAACCTTTGAGGCTGCCCGGTCGCGCTGCCCCGGTCGGAACCGTCTTGTCGAGGCCATGCGCTTCGTCGTATGCTCTGACCTTCATGCAGCGAACGCCATCAGCCATCTCAGGTTCCGGGATGCTGTAGAGACTGAGGACGCTTCTACCCTGAACACGAGATTGAGAATTGAGAGCAAGGAAGAGATTGACTGAGCCGATGACGGACAAGCCTTATTTCTCGCAGGTCGTCGAACTGCTGCGGATGGAAGCTGCGGCCATCGCCGCCACCACCGACAGACTTGAGCGCGGCGAGGTCGAGCGCGCCATTGACCTGCTCGCAGAGTGTCGCGGCAAAGTCGTGCTCGTAGGCGTCGGCAAGTCCGGCAACATCGCCGAAAAGATAGCCGCCACGCTGACCAGCACGGGGACAGCCGCCGTCTACCTGCATCCGTCCGACGCGCTGCACGGCGGCCTCGGCCTCGTCAACGCGGAAGATGTCGTCGTCGTCCTCAGCAACAGCGGCGAGACGGATGAAGTCGTGACGATGCTGCCTTACCTGAAGAACCGGCAAGCGCCAATCATCGCGCTGGTCGGCAACCTGCGCTCGACGCTGGCCAGAAGCGCGGCGGTTGTGCTGGACGCTTCCGTTGATCAGGAAGCCTGCCCGCTCAATCTCGCCCCGACCACCAGCACGACCGTCGCGCTGGCTCTCGGCGACGCGCTCGCCATGACCTTGATGCAGGTCAAGGGACTGACGCCCGACGATTTCGCGCTTAATCATCCGGCGGGCCGCATCGGCAAGCGACTGACCTTGCGCGTCACAGACCTGATGCACAGCGGCGCGGAAAATCCGCTTATCAAGACGGATGCGCCGTGGCTCGAAGTCATCGCGGGCATCAGTCGCGGCGGCCTCGGCGCGGTCAACGTCGTGGACGACGCGGGCCGTCTCGCGGGGATTATCACAGACGGCGATTTGCGCCGCTCGCTCCAACAAATCGAACACGCAGATTTGGAGAACCTGCGCGGCGGGGCCATCATGACGCGCAATCCTGTCGTCGCCGCGCCCGACTTGCTGGCCTACGACGCGCTGCGCTTGATGGAAGACCGGCCATCGCAGATTTCCGTCCTCCCCGTCGTTGACGACGAACGCATCTGCGTCGGCCTCATCAGGCTGCACGACATCGTTCGCAGCGGACTTTAAAAAGCCATGGATGAGAGCGCGGGGATTTGGGATGAAGCAGAGACTATTCAAGACGAATAGCCGCGCCTTCATCCTTCATCCACGCGCTCTCATCGCTACTTTACGGGAGATTAAAATTAATGTTGACGCGCTCGTTTAAGTTGATGATGGTTTGCGCCATCGCCTTGATTGTTTTCAGTTGGAGCCTAGCTGCTCCGGCTTGGGCGCAGGACGAGCGCGCGAGTCGTTCGCGGCAAGTGAGCGCGGCCCCGGCGGCGGAAGCGACCGTGACGCTGAACGAGCAATTCCTCAACCTGTTTCTCGAAACGATGTTCACGCGCCTGCGCGGCCCGCGGTTCCCGCTCTCTTTGGCGAGCGTCGAACAGCCGCCGCCGACTGAATCAATCGCCGCTCTTCAGGACTCGCCAAGGGCGGCGCATCTACAACACGGCTTGCCGCTCAAGAGCGTTGAAAAGAGCGCGGCTAATGTGACGCAATGCGCGAGCGTGATTGTGTTGGAAAGGGAAGTGGGCGGCGTCAGAACCGCCGTGCATTTTGAGAATGGAAGAATCAGCGCGCCGCTCGCGTTCAGCGGCTCATACGCGGTCGCGCTGCTCGGCTGCATAAATTTTCAGGGCTGGGCCGAGACGACCATCAAGCTCGACTTCGACCGCTCGCGGCAGGTCTTGAGCGCGCGTGTCGAAGTTGAAGACATACACTTGAACGGCGTCCCCGGCCTCGCCAGCGGCGTCATCGTCGGCCTCGTGCAAAACTCAATTGACGGGCGCATCAACCCGGTCGAAATTCTTCCGGCCTCGCAACTCTCCGCGCGGATTCCCATCGCCGCGGCGGGCGGCGCGCTGCGTTTGCTGGCAAGGGAAGTGCGCCCCGAAGTCGTCCCCGGAGCCTTGCGCCTGCATATCATTTACGAGTTCGCGTCCGCGGATTGAAGAGGGCTTCGAGCCTTAGAGAGCGCGAGCGTTAAGGGACACGAAAGTTTCGATTCAAGCTTAACTGCCGACCAGCGATGCTTCCCGCTTGGCCTGCGGCTTCTGCTTGAAAGGCAAGTCAACTATCTCCCAGGCGGCATCGTTGCGGAGCAGTTTCGACATCAGCGCGGCGTGCAGGATATGGCCGCTGCGCTCGGCTGTGACGCGGCCCATGACGGGCATGCCGAGCAGCGCCAAGTCGCCGATGATGTCCAGAATTTTGTGCCGGACAAATTCGTCCGCGAAGCGCAAGCTCGTCTCGTTGAGCATTCCTTCGGGCGTCAGCACGATGGCGTTATCGAGCGTCCCGCCGCGAATCAAGTTGTCGCGCCGCAAGGCTTCTATCTCTTCCGTAAAACCGAACGTGCGCGCCGCCGAAATCTCGCGCCCGAAGCTCTTGTCCGTCACCTCTAACTGAAAGCTTTGGACGCCGATTAAGGGATGCGCGAAATCAATCATGCAATCAATCAGGTAAGCTTCGGCAGGCTCAATCTGAATGCGCCGCGTGCCGTGCTCGACCGCGACCCGCTCGCGTATCTTAAGAGCGCGCCTCGCCAGCGGTTGCTCCGTGATGCCCGCGCGCTCAATCATCAACGTGAACTCTTCAGCCGAGCCGTCCATAATCGGCAGTTCAAGATTGTCAACTTCGATGAACACGTTGTCCACGCCCGCGCCGCGCAAGGCCGCCAGCAGATGTTCGACCGTTGACAGCATCACGCCGGTTCGCATCAACGTCGTCGCGTAACTGCAATGCGCCACAGACTCGACCGTCGCCGGAATCTCAAAACCGCCGAGGTCTGTGCGGATGAAGATGTAGCCCGTGCCGGGCGGAGCGGGCAGCAGCCGCAACTGCACCGTCACAGCCGTGTGCAGTCCGATGCCGCTCGTCTCGACGGGCGCGGCCAAGGTGGTTTGTTTGACCAAAGATGAACCCTCGCGTCTCGGCACAAACAACGAAGCCAAGCGCTCTCATGATTGAAACTCGACTTAATAACACAGCAAAGACCATGCCGCCTCCCTCATCGCGCTTCCATAGGCATTCAGCCTTTCCCCTGTGGCAACCACGCGACGACCCCGCCCGAATGTGCTGCTCTCGCGCCACACTCAAGACATGCGACGAGCAGCAAGCAGCGAGTGACGAGCAAGAAAAGAAGTGATGAGTAATGAGCGACGAGTAATTCGCGATAAGTGATGAGTGATGCGCGATAAGTGACGAGCAAAAGCAGATAGCCCGTCTCTCGTCGCGCTTATCTTTTCACTCATCGCCCGTCCTTTGTTGCTCATCACTCATCTCTCGTCGCTCATTGCTAACTCGTCACTCGTCACTCGTCACTTGTCACTTGTCACTGCTTTACTTATCATCAGTTCAAATGCCAAGGAAACAGTCTTCGACGCCAGCCGTGCCAACTGAGCGAGTCTTTCTCATTGACTCGATGTCTCATATTTTCCGCGCGTTCTTTGCGCCGATGGGCGCGCGCACAGACCCTTTGACCAACTCGCAGGGACAGATAACGCAGGCCGTCTTCGTTTTCACGAACATGCTGCGCAAGCTCCTGGCCGACGAGAAGCCGCACTACATCGCCGCCGTCTTCGAGTCGGGCGAAAAGACTTTCCGCCACGACACGTTCTCGGAGTACAAAGCGCACCGCGCCGAGATGCCCGAAGAACTGACTTCGCAGTTGCCCTACATCATCCGCGTGTGCGAGGTCTTCAACATTCCCATCCTGAGCGCGGCGAGCTTTGAGGCCGACGACGTAATCGGCGCTCTCGCCGTGCAGGCCGCCGCGCAGGGCTTGCAGGCCGTCATCGTTTCCAACGACAAGGACATGTGCCAGCTTGTGCGCGACCCTTGGGTCATCTGCATGCGGCAAAATTCGCAGAACGTCAAACGCAAAGAGCCTGTCCCGCCCATCGAGTGGTGCGACGAGGCTTGGGTCGAAGCGAAGTTCGGCGTGCCGCCCGCGCAGATTGTTGACCTGCTCGGATTGATGGGCGACGCCGTGGACAATATTCCGGGCGCGCCCGGCATCGGAGCGAAGGGCGCCGTCCAACTCGTCAAGCAGTTCGGCTCGATTGAAAACGCGCTGAAGAATTGGGAAGAGGTCAAGCATAAAACTTATCGTGAATCCCTGCGCGCCAACCCTGACTTGATTCGTCAATCGCTGGACCTTGCGACCATCCGCACCGATGTCAACATTCACTTAGACCTCGACAAGCTGCGCTATCGTCCGCCCGATAGAGCCGCCGCTTATCAGTTGTTTCGCGAGCTTGAGTTTCAATCGCTGACGAGAGAATTTTCCGACGCCGCCGCGAGCGTGGCGGGCGAAGCCGGAGCGGGTGGCCCGCGTCGTTATCGCATCATCCGCAAACGCGCGGAACTGGAAACGCTCGTGCGCGCCCTCTGGGACGTAGAGCATTGGGGCTTCGCCGTCTCGGACGGCTCAACTGCCGGAGCGGGCCAGCAAGCCAGCGTCCGCGAAGCGGAGCAAGCGAGCGGCGTCGCCATCTCGACCGCCGCCGGAGCGTCTGCCTTCATCGATTTGGAAAATTTTGAAGGCGGGGCTGATTCGGCTGTGGGGCCGCTCGGCGATGTGCTGGCTAACGGGCTGCTCTCGAAATCCGTGCATGATTTAAAACGCGCGACGGGCTTGCTGGCTCCCTTTGGCATCGAGCCTGAAGGCATCACGGATGATGTCTTGCTGGCCGCTTACCTGCTCGACCCGATTCGCAGCAAGTATGAGTTGAAAGATTTGGCGCGCGAGGCCGCTGGCGCGGAAAGCGCTGGCGAGCCGCCCGAAGGTTGGACGGAAAAGCAGTGGCGCACAGCCGAGGCCGCAGACCTGACGGCGCAGACCGCGCACGTCCTGCACGGACGCCTCATCGAACAGGAACTCGACTACATCTATAACGAGATGGAGTTGCCGCTCGCCCCTTTGCTCTACAGGATGGAGCGCGCGGGCCTGCGTGTTGACACGTCCGCGCTCGGAGAGTTATCGCAGTATCTCGGCGCGGAACTTGAAAAGCTGACGACGAAAATCTACGCGGTGGCCGGGCGCGAGTTCAAGATTAACTCGCCGAAACAGGTCGGCGACGTGCTCGAAGAGTTGAACATCAGTTCCGGGCGCAAGACTTCGACGGGCCGCGTCTCAACGAGCAAGGCCGTGCTCGAAGAATTGGCGCAGAAGTTTGAACTGCCGCGCTTGATTATCGAATACCGCGAGCTTGATAAACTGAAGACCGTCTACACAGACAGCTTGCCCGGACAGATTGCCGCCGACGGGCGCATTCACGGCCAGCTTAACCAGACCGTGACGGCCACGGGCCGCCTCAGCAGTTCCGAGCCGAACCTTCAGAACATTCCGATTCGCACCGAACTCGGTCGCCGCATTCGCCGCGCCTTCATCGCCGAAGAGAATTGCAAGCTCATCTCCGCAGATTATTCGCAGCTTGAATTGCGGCTGCTCGCGCACGTCACGCGCGACGAGGAGATGCTCGACGCTTTTCAAAAGAACGACGACATACACGCTCGCACCGCGCGTCTCGTCTTCGGCGCAAAGACCAAAGAAGAGATGAAGGAAGCGCGCCGTTTCGCCAAGATAGTCAACTTCGCCATCGCCTACGCCATCGAGCCGTTCGGCCTCTCGCAGCGCGTCGGCATCTCTCGCAAGGAAGCGAAAAAGGTGATTGACGATTACTACGAAACCTACAAAGGCGTCCGTCGCTTCATGGAAGAAGTGCCGTTGAAAGCGCGCGAGGCTGGCTTCGTCCGCTCCATCTATGGACGTATCCGCCCGCTGCCCGGCATCAACGACCGCAACGGCAACATCCGCAACCGCGCCGAACGCGAAGCCATCAATATGCCGATTCAGGGAACGGCCAGCGACATCGTTAAGATAGCGATGCTCCACGTTGACGAAGCCCTCAAGCGCGAAGGACTCAAGGCGCGGATGCTGATGCAGATTCACGACGAACTCCTTGTCGAAGCTCCCGCGCATGAAGCCGAGCGCGCCGCCGAGATTATCAAGCGAGAGATGGAACACGCCGTCGAACTCGACGTGCCGCTCCTCGTCGAACTCGGCATCGGCGACAACTGGATGGATGCGAAGTAAGACAGTGACGAGTGACGAGTGACGAGTGACAAGTTAAAGACAGCTTCGCTCTCATCGCGCGCCATTCATCACTCGTCGTTTTGGTTTTGCTCGTCACTTGTCACTCGTCACTTGAATTATGCTTGAAGAGAAAGCGGCAGAGCAGGCGAAGGAAGACGGCGAAGTGGTTTATCGTCGTCTGCCGACGGCTGAAGAGTCGGGCAAAAGGGAGCCGGACAGGAAGAAGGGCGGGTCGCGTCCTTCGGCCGTGTTGCGCAAGCTCGCGCCGAGTTTGAGGCCGATTGTGATTGGCTTCGCGCTGCTGCTGGCTCTTGTTTTCCTGCTCGGTTATCTGAGCGCGCGGCAGCTTGAGGATGTCAGCGGCGGCATCTTCGATTTGCAGGGCCGTCAGGCCATGAAGGTCAGCACGCTGCTCGAACTGCGCACGGCCCTGACCAAACTCGACAACGAAGCGCGGGCGCGGGCGCGCGTCGGAGAGCCGGAAGGAACGCTGCAACCGCCTTTCGCCCTGCGCCTGCGCAACGCCCGCGATGAAGTCGGAAACACCCTCAGCCGCTTCGACCATCTAGCGTTGGCACAGACCGAACGCGGCGCGAATTTTCGTCAACAACTCGTCTCTTATCTCGAAACGACCAACGACCTCAACGCCTACAAACAGCAGCAGGGCTACGAAAAATTCAAGTCGGTTGACGACGCGCTGGACGCCATCCTGCGCGACGCGATTGGGCCGGAGCAGGCGGAGATTACGCGCCAGACCGAAGAGTTGAAGCAAGTGGCGATGCGCAAGGTGCGCCTGCTGTGGCTTGTCGCTCTGTTCATCGGCTTGCTGGTCGCCGCCGCTTCCATACGTGAAGTGCAGCGTCGTTTTCGTGAGGTGCGCCGCAGCATGGACGAGACGCGGCGCGAGCGCGAGTTTAGCACGCAGATGCTCGAAGGGATGGTCAGCGCCGTCGCCGCCATCGACGCGCACGACCGCATCCGCAGCGCCAACTCCGCCTTCTTCACCATCTTTCCGCGGGCCGCCGTCGGCGCTTCCGTGTATGACAAGTTCGCTTCGCCCGAAGCCTTGAAGATGCTCGAAGCGGCGACGGCCTCGCGCGTCGCGGTCGCTTCCTATCGCGGGCGTTGGACGTGCGACGCAGGCACGCCCGATTGCGCCGACAAGACCTTCGACGTTTATTCGTCGCCGCTTCAGATTGACGGCGAGCAGGGACAGATTGTGACTCTCGTTGATGTGACGGAGGCGGTCGAGGCGGAAGCGATTGTGCGCAAGACGGAATCGTTGACGGCGATGGGACAGGCGACGGCGCAGGTCGCGCACGAGATTAAAAATCCGCTCGGCAGCATACGCCTCGGCGTCTCGATGCTGCGCGACACGGCGACCGACACCGAATCGCAGAACACGATTGACCTCGTTGAGCGCGGCATACATCATCTCAACAAGCTGGTCGTTGACGTGACACAGTTTTCGCGGCAGAAGCCTTTGGATCGCGCCGACGTGGAGTTGCGCGAGTTAATCGACGGGAGCCTTGAACTGGTCGGCGAGCGGCTGCAAGAGAAGCGAACGCCCATCGAGAAGCGTTTCACGACGGAAGCTCTCAAAGGCAAGTGGGACGAAGACCAACTGCGGCAGGTCTTCGTCAACCTGCTGGCTAACGCCGTGGACGCCAGCGCCGAACAATCTCCCATCACGATTACGACCGAGCGCGTGACGGTCGCGGCGTCGCGCAAGCAGGGCAATCGCGGCAACGGCGGCGCGGGCAACACGGCGCGGCTTTCGATGGCGCGGCTCGTCATCGCAGACCTTGGCGAGGGCATGGACGAAACCACGCGCGCCCGCATCTTCGAGCCGTTCTTCACGACGAAGAAGCGCGGCACGGGATTGGGGCTGGCTATCTCGAAAAAGATTGTCGAGCAACACGGCGGCTCCATTGCGGTCGAAAGCGCGCTCGGCAAAGGCACACGCTTTATCGTTGACCTGCCGCTTGAGACTCAGCAGAGTTGATTCGACGGAATCTGTGCGCGGGACGAAATCTCAATTCATCCGGCTCTTCTCTACCCATGCTCTTGAGTTATTGCTCCGAATGATTGGCGAGCCTTTTAGAGAGCGCGAAACGCGCGCCGCGCGGCTTCGATGGTTCTGTCCAGCAACTCGTCCGTGTGAGCGATGCTGATAAAGCCCGCCTCGAATTGCGAGGGCGCGAGATAGACGCCTTCGTCCAGCATCGCGTGAAAGAACTTGCCGAAGCGTTGGCGGTCGCTCTGCGCCGCGCTCTCCCAATTCGTCACCGGCGCGGAAGTGAAAAACGAAGTCCACATAGAGCCGACGCGATTCGTCACGGTTTCCACTCCGGCCTCGCGCGCCGCCTCCCCAAGTCCTTCGCAGAGTCGCGCGCCCGCGCGTTCCAATCGCTCGTAAACGGAAGCGTCGCGCAGGCGGCGAAGCGTCACAAGGCCAGCCGTCATCGCCAGCGGATTGCCGGAGAGCGTGCCGGCTTGATAGATAGGCCCGGCGGGCGCGATGTGTTGCATGATGTCGCGGCTCGCGCCGTAGGCTCCGACGGGCAGCCCGCCACCGATAATCTTGCCGAGCGTCGTGATGTCCGGCGCGACGTTGTAAACCCCCTGCGCCCCGCCGCGCGCCAGACGAAAGCCCGTCATCACTTCATCGAAGATGAGCAGCGCGCCGCCCTTGCTCGTCAACTCGCGCACGGCTTGCAGGTAGCCTTCGCGCGGCGGGACGCAGCCCATGTTGCCGACGACGGGTTCGATAATGACCGCCGCGATGTCTTCATGCTCGTTGAAGACTTCGGCGAGCGCGGCCTCATCGTTGAAGGGAACCGTGATGGTGCTTTGAGCAAGCTGCGCAGGCACGCCCGGACTGTCCGGCAAGCCTAAGGTCGCCACGCCCGAACCTGCCTTGACGAGCAGGCTATCGCCGTGGCCGTGATAGCAGCCCTCGAACTTGACGAGCTTGTCGCGCTTCGTCACGCCGCGCGCAAGGCGAATCGCCGACATGGTGGCTTCGGTGCCGCTGTTGACCATCCGCGCCATCTCGATTGACGGGACGGCGTTCGTGATTTCCTCCGCCATCAAGACTTCCAACTCGGTCGGAGCGCCGTAGCTCGTGCCGCGCGAGAGAGCCTCGCGCAACGCCTCAATCACTTCCGGGTCGGCGTGGCCTAGAATCATCGGCCCCCATGAGCCGACGTAATCAATGTAAGCGCGCCCGTCAACATCCGTCAGCGTCGCGCCCTGCGCGCTCTCTATAAAACGCGGCACGCCGCCGACGCCGCGAAAGGCCCGCACGGGAGAATTGACGCCGCCCGGAATCAACTCGACGGCGCGCGCAAACAACTCGGTCGAACGGTCATGCTCTTCTTTTGGTCTTGAACTCATAAACGCATTTTCAGATGAGAGCCGCGCAAAAGCAAGAAGCGGCGCGACTGTTTGCCACAGCGCGCCGCTTCCTTGAGCTTGTGAAAATTCCCTTTGCTCGCTCTCTCGCCGTTTAGGATTTCTTCGGCAGCTTCAACTTGTCGCCGGGATGGATGACGGACTGCGGTGAATCCATCTTGTCGCGGTTGGCGTAAAAAATCTGCATGTACTCGTTGCCGTTGCCCAGGTGATGCTGCGCGATTTTCCAGAGCGAATCGCCAGCCTTGACTTCATATTCTTCAGTCTCCGGCGCGTTCGGGTCAACTCTGAGTTCCAGCGTCACGTCCGAATAGTCTGCGTCAACTCCCTTCAGCTGATCCCAGACATTGTTCATCGCTTCGTCCGACGGAGCGACGCCCTTGATGTAGAGCTTGCCGTCCTGCATGTGAAGATTTTCCAGACGAACCTGCTCGCCTTCAACCTTGTGCAGCACGCTCTGATATTTGTCCTTCAACTGGTTAAACTGCTGGTCGCTGTTCGGGTCTTGCGATTGTCCGGCCCCGGCTGAGACGCCGCTGCCAAACGCTTGGTCAAATAGTCCCATAAATTCTGCCTCCTTACGGTCAAGTCGAAATTACGACGATAGTTCCGGCTATTGCCGGACGCGAATTTTAAGAAAACTTACGAGGGAACGGCGGAGATTATAACAGCCCGCAAGCCGTAGCCGAAACCGCGCTCGACAAAAGCCCATCTGTTCGCTCGCGCATCAACAGTCGTTCGCCTGAAAGATGAAAGGCGCGCTGGCATGGCTAGCCGAAGATGCTGCGCCAGCGACGGTCGAGCGCGCCGCCGAAAAGAAACGCGCTCAAGCTCGGCTGCTCGTGCGAGCGGTCATAGCCGACCAGTTCGACAAAGGCACGGCCCTTCGTCGCTTGCCCATTATGCAGTCCTTCGACCGCGCAGGCTCCTTCCCAGTAGACAATCATCGTCGTCCCGCGCGTGTCCAATTCCTGATCTTTCAAGACGGGCTTGACCGCGACCTCAAGGCCGAAGCGCGGCACGCGCACAATCCAGCCCGAAGGATAAACGGCTCCGGTGTGCGGGCTCTGCCAGTAACTTGTCACCTCAAGCTCGAAGTCCTGGCGCGCAAGATGAAAGCTGCGCCCATGAGCGTCAACGAAGGTTCCGCTTGAGAAAGCGGACGGGCGATGGCGGCTATCGCGCAGATGATAAACCATCAACTCCGCGCCCGTCGCCAGTTGAATGCTGAACCAGTCCCAACCCTTTTGATTGTCCGTCGTCCGCCAGGTTCCAAACTCTCTGTCCATCCAGGCCGAGCCGTTGAAGCGCTCGGTCGCGCCGTGCCATGTGATGTCGCCCTCGGCCTCCATCCGCGTGAAGGAGAAATAACGCGAAGCCTCGCCTTCATCCTTAAAGCTCACGCCGACGCCGGCGTGGCCGTTCAAAGCGGCGGGCTTCGTGCTCTTGAGCGCGGCCTCGAAAATCACGTCGTCGCCGAGCGTGGCGCGCAGCAGATGAGAGCCGTGCGCCTCGCGCACAGTCCAATCGCCGAGCCGCAAGTAGTAATGCTCTTCGCTCGCTCTGGCCGGAAGGTCGAGCGCGCCGCCCGCGCTCTTGCGATGAGCATAACGAAAACGCCCGCGCGATTCATCCGTGATAGCGAAGTGCGCGAGGTAGAGCGGATTGGCAATCAGCCGCAGCGGGACGACGCCGAAGCGGTCCAGGTCAGTCCGTCGTTTGAAGAAGACCAACTCGAAGCCGAACGCGCGCCCGCCGCTGGTCTGCATGTGTCCAGTGTAGTACCACCACTCGGTCTGCGCTTCCTTGTGCGCGTACAAATCACGCGGCAACTCGACCGCGCGATGCTCCGTGCCGTCGCGCAAAGTGGAGGCTTCGCCCGCCACGACGTTGGCGAGGCCGTCCAAAAAATTAGACGCTATCTGCCCGAATGATTCAACGAAATTAGCGCTCATGAATGTCTGTTTGATTTTGCAGTTAATGTCTGTTGGGTTTTTGAAGTTTCAGTCTCGTCCACAGAACTTACAGTGAGGCTGTGGCGAAAGTGTGCGGCAATTGCAAAGCCTCGTTGGCGAACCTGTGTTGGCGTTAGATGCGCTCAAGCTTTTCCAGCGGCTCGACCGTGAGGCTGCGGAAACTGGACATCCGCACCAAGCCGGGCGCGGCTCCTTTCGGCTTCGTCAGAAACTTGCGCGGCGTGTAATGCACGTCAACTTTGGCGTCGCGTTTGGCCTGACTGAAGTGCGCCGCCAACTGCGCGGCTTCGATGATGACGCGCTGCGGAATCTCGGCGCGCGTCGGGTTGCGCACTATGACATGCGAGCCGGGATAATCCGCCGCGTGCAGCCAGAGGTCATGCGGTCGCGCGATGCGAAACGTCAGTTGGTCATTATCGCGCGCGGCCCGCCCGACCAGAATCTCGTAGCCGTCGGATGAACGATAACGACGCGCGCCCGCAACGTTGTCGGCCTCCCTGCGCTTCGCCGTCGCAGCAGGACGCTGCCGACTTTTTCCGTCCTGACCGAAACCTTCCAGAGCCGCTTCATCATGCTCCGCGATGATTCGTTCGAGTTCGACGGCGCGCGCTCCGAGTTGCGTTAGCTCCGCGTCTATCAAGCTCAGCCGCGCGGCAATCTCCTGCGCCGCGCGCCGCGCCTTCGTGTAGCGCGCGAAACGCCGCGCCGCTTCCTCCTGCAACGTCGCCTGCTCGTCAATCTCAAGCTCGACGCGCGGCATCTCGTCTGTGTAGTAATCAGTCAGCGAGACTACTTTGCCGCGCCGCTCTGCGGTCGAAAGATTCGCCAGCAGCAAATCGCCGATGCGTTTATGCTCAGCCGCGTCGCCGTGCGCGGCCAAATCGCTTTCGAGATGACGACGAAGCTTTTCGCGCTGCGTAATCTCTTTGCGCAAACGCGCGCGGGCCGCCGCAGCACGGGCGACAAAGGCTCGCTCGCCCGCTTGCCGCCGGTAGTAATCGTCCGCCGCTTCGGAGAGCGACGAGAAACCGGCTTTCGTGAACGGGGCGTTTGCGGGCGCGCGGGCGGCCGCTTGCGCTGGCGGCGGTTGATACTCGTCGCCTATCTCCTGGCCTGCGCCGCGCGGCACGCGAAAGGCGTCAATCACATGGTCGCCCTCGTCGAGCAACAAGAGGTTGGACGCGCGCCCCGTCAACTGCGCGACGAGCACGCGACGGCGACTGTTGCCGATGTCATCCTGCGCCGTGAAAGAGAGACGAACGATACGCTCGCTTTCATCCTTCTTGATTGCATCCAGCGTCGCTCCGCTCAGATGCTTGCGCAGCGTCATGCCGAACTGCGAGAGCGGAACAGACTGCTTTTCAAGGTCGCGCACGCGCCGCTCGATGAGATAGAGGCGCGAGTCTGAAGGTTCGATGCTGATGAAAAGATAACGACCGTCGTGAGCGCGGAAATCGATGGCGAGCGAGGCGCGCGACAACTGAAAAATCTTGCCCATCGCGCGTCCCAGAAGCGACGGCGCAATCTCTTCAACGATGGCTGCGATTATCTGTTCGCGCATATCCGTTAGTCTAAAGTCTAAGGTCCAAAGTCCAAAGTCAAGACGATGATTCTTGACCTTGGACTTTGGACCTTAGACTTTGGACTTGCTTTATGGACTTGTTTTATTCGTGAACGACGGCTGTGCCGGAGAGACGGTCGTGGGCTGCGCGGCCTTCGGCGTCGAAGAGGGCGTACAGGATGCCGAGGCCGAAGGAGGCCAGCGAAAGCATGTACAGCAGCGCGCGCACGATTGACTGCCTAGTCGTCGGCGGCAATCCCGAATCGGCGTCCACAGCGCGTATCGAGAGCAATGACATTCCCCATGTGCGGCCCGCCAACGCCGTCGCAGCCGTCAGGTACAAAAACATGATGGTCAGGAAAATTCCGCCCATCGAAGCCGCGACGCGCCAGTTTGCCCAATCGCCGTTCGTCAATTCGATAATCGCCGCGAACGGCGAAGAGGCGAAGGCCACGACGAGCAGGTCTATGAAACTTCCGACGACGCGCTTGATGACGGGCGCGCGGTCGTCGTAAGGCTCAATCGCCGGAGCCGCATCGAGCGCGGCTTCATCCATCTCATCGAAAGTCTCTTCATCTGAAAGCTGCGCGCTAGCGTGCTGCGGCTCGTCAATGCTCCTGGACAACGGCGGAGCCTTCAAAGGTTGCGACGGCGGCACGACGACCAGCGTGCGCTCGCGCGGAGCTTCCAAAGGTTTATCTTCCGGCAGTTGTTCCGCTTGAATTTCCGGCAAGGTCGCTGGCAAAGACGGCGCGGCCAATTCCAGTTCGCGCTTGTCTTCGAGTTGATATTGTTCGTCGGCCACGCGCGCAACGGCTGTCGCCGCGCCGCCCATCGAAGCGCGCGAGCGAGCCATAGGCGACGACGGCTGGCGCGCTCGCTCAAGGCGTTTGAGCGCGGCGGCGACAATCGGATTGACATACGGAGCGTCCGGCTGCGGGACGAGTCCGAGTTGAGTCGCGTGCTGCTCATCGCGCTGGCGTTGCGCAACGGTAGTAGCGGCGGCTGGCTCGCGTGTGCTTTCGCGCGCGCGTCGTTCCTGAATCTCGCGCACACGCTCGCTCAAATCTTTACGCCATTGCGGTTTGTTTCTGGACACGCCGGGAAATTCGATGAGCGTCGAAACCGTCGGCGCAGGAGCTTCCGTCTCGTTGGCCGAATCAACGCTCGCCGCCGTCGCCGCGCTCTGCTCGCTGCCGGTCGAAGAGACGGGCGTTGCGGCCTCCGCGGGCTGCGTTGACGTTTCGGCAGGCTGCGTTTCAGAGGAGGATTTGGCCGCAGGGGTCTTGCATCTGGGACAAATTTCTAAGCCGTTCGAATAAACCGCGCGGCATGAGGGACACTGCATAAAGACTGAGCCTCCACGTCAGGCAAAAATCGAAAGGCAAAAGCAAACGTTTTCGCTAACTGCCTGTTAAAAAGTGTTCGTGCGGGACGCAAGGGCCAGAACTGCTAAACCCAAGCCCACAGCGGAGTCGCGGCGGATACTATCAGAAGGCACTTTAAGTCGTCAACCAGAAAATATACAAGCCACTGTAGTTGACCGCAGATGAAACACAAGATAGCGGAAGGAAAAACGGTCGAAAGTCCAATGTCCAAAGTCCAAAGTCAGGAACCGTTGTCTTGACTTTGGACTTTGGACTTTGGACTTTGGACTTTGGACTATAGTTTTAGAGCGGTTGACGGCCAGCGAATCCGGCGTCAACGTCGTGCCACCATTCGAGCTGATCGCCTTCGCCAAGTTGCCAGCAGAGCAGGACGACGCGACCGTCGCGCAGGGAGGGGAAATCAATCAAGCCGCGCTCGTAATCCTTGAGTTGGATGCCGAGCGTTTCCAGTTCGCCCGTGTTGTTGGCGAGCCGGTAGAGCGCCGCTATGTAGCTGCCGCCGCCGCCATCGCTCATGCCGCCGCCGCCCTGTTCCGCTCCGGCGGCAGCCTGTTTGGCGGCGTCGCGGTAGGAGAGCACGCGAGCGTGCGCGGTCTTGATGCCTTTCAGTATGCGCCGCACGGCCGGCAGCAAAGCGTTCGCCTCTTCAATGCTGAATATTTTCATAGAGGTCTGAAGATGAAGGCTTGAAGTCGGTCAAGCGTCTGACGAATGACTTCAAGCCTTCATCATTCTAGTGTTCGTCCGTGACGCGTATGAACTCCTGCGCGGAGTCATACTGTTCAATCTCTTCTTCGACCACGGTTTCGATGATGACGCGCGGGACGGGCGGGTGAAAGCCGTCACGATGGCCGTTCGGCTGCGGCTCCGTTCCGTTATCTTGCAGGAAGGCTGCGGCGCCCGCTTCGTCATGCAGGTCGCGTTCGTGGTAGTGCGAGGCGTGGGAAAATTCTTTGCGCACCTTGTCGGCAATCTCGCCGAGGTCTATGAAGTAGTCGGCCACGTCAATCAGCTTGGGCGCGGTGTTGGAACGAAAGCCAGCGACTTCGACGCGGCAGCCTTTGTAGGCGACGGCGTTGACGGCGTAGACGAAATCTTCGTCGCCGGAGACGAGCACGGCTGTGTCGTAACGTCCGGCGAGGCTCAACATGTCAACGGCGATTTCGACATCCAAATTGGCCTTGCGCGTTCCGTCGTAGAACGTCTTCAATTCTTTCTGGATGACGCGAAAGCCGTTGCGGCGCATCCAGAGCAGAAAGCCCTGCTGGCGTTCCGCCCCGACATCCACGCCCGTGTAAAAGAATGCTCTGAGCAGTCGTCCGTCGCCGAGCAGCACGCGCAGCAGCTTATTGTAGTCAATGTCTATATTGTGAAAACGCGCTGCATGAAAAAGATTGTTGCCGTCAATGAAAACCGCCACTCTGCCACGATGCCCGAACTGCCACGAGATATTATTCGTCGGATCAAAGTTCATGCTAAAAAGTGTACTCCGTTTAATTGGTAAACATCTGTTGACTAGGATGCCGCCGCGAGGCGCGGTTGGTCAAGCACAAAAGCGGGGCGGGCCTTGCTTGGCGCGCTCAAACGGGCGCGACGGCGAGAATTTCGTCTGTGATGGCGTCCAGATAGACAACGCGCTTTGGTTCCCGGTTGACGAAGACTTCCCATGCGAGATGAAAGTCGAGCACGGCGGGCTGGTCGGAGTTAAGGATGGGATAGATGACGAGTTGGTGAACAGTAACAGAGTCGTTCGTTTGAATCGTGTAGCTCTGCGCGGCGCCTGCGTTGTCCGTGTAGGTGATGGCGCGGCCCTGCATCCGGCTCGCTACTTCGTCGGAAGAGTAACGCGGACGAATGCCCGCGCCCGCGCGTTGCAGTTGCTCGATTTCGGGAATGCAAGTGCTGTTGATGTCCAGAATGCGGCGGTCGTTGGTAAAACTGATTTCCAGTTGGCCGAAGCCATTGGCGAGCGGATAACGAAAGGGGCGTTGCTGGTACCTGGCCTTCTTCGTTCCGTCGGCGGCGTCCGTCAGCAGCACGAGCGAAAGCTGTTGCGGCTCTGCGCCGAAGAGACGCGCGTTGCTGTTGATGAAACGGCGCAGCGATTCGGTCGTCGCTTCTTCCCAAGCCTGCTTGTCCTGCGATGCGGCGTCGCCGACCTTCGGCAGGAACAAAGTGAGGTTGGAGTTCGCCGGAAGACTGCGGACGGCGGCGGTCACGGGTTGCAGTTCGGGCGCGGCGGCGGCGTTGATGCCTTGCTCCGCCAGCAGCCTTTCCCATGACGCGAGCGTTGACTGTCGTCGCTCCGGGTTGTCCGCGAGCTTGATCGGATACGGCGGCTCGCCGGGGCGCGGGCCGCTGGCGTCCGGCGGCGGCGTCGCAGCGCACGCCGCGCACAAAACCGAGAGCGCAACGCAGAGCCAGAGCCGCGCTCGCCGGCCACGAAAAACTTTCTCTTTGAATGTCTGAGCCATAATCTTTCCGGCAGGAAGCAGCCAACAGACTAAAAATGAATTATGATGACGCGTTGATTATACCGGAACATTGAATCTGAGCAATCAGCGCGAAGGCCGTAAAGTTGACGAATGATTGATTGACGAACGATGAAAGGGAAACTATTCGACTTGGAAGAGCCACGCTTTCATCATTCCGACTCGCTCATGCCTCATCGCTTTTTCATCGCGGGCGAAGGAGAAATCTGTGCCACCTGACGAAGACTTTTTTCTGGATGAGAGCGGCGTCGCGCAATTGCGTTCCGAGCCGCGCGGCTTCGCGCCCGACCAGATGATTAGATGCGAAGAATGCTTGCGGGCCAACCCGCCGACGCGCACGAGTTGTCTCTACTGCGCGTCGGTTCTGCCCGTCACAGCGGAGAGCGCCGAACTCAGAAGGCCAACGCTTAGGCCGCTGGAAAAGTGGGAGAAGGGCTTTAACAGCGTCATCGCGCCGGATAGCTCTGTCGTCGTCAACGACGAAGCCTTGACGGCCATAGCGTCGCTGCTGCATCTGTCGAGCGAAGACGCGCGGCGCATCATAGAGACGAGCGAGCCTTTGCCGCTGGCGCGTCCGGCGACCCTTGAGGAAGCCGCGCTGATTGAGCGCAAGCTGGAGGAGTTGGGCTTGCGAGCCCTGACCGTTTCGGATGAAGAGTTGGCCGTCGTCGAAAGGGCGCCGAAGCGTGTCAGGTCGCTCGAACTGGCGGAGGACGCGCTCGTCGCATGGACGACGGGCAGCGGCGAACAGCTTCGCGCCGCCTGGGATGAAATCGTGTTGCTCGTTGCCGGGCGCATCATCGTGCGACAGGTAGAGGTGCAGGAGCGGCGCAGTCGCAAAGCGGAGAACGAGATTGTTGACACGCGCGAGCTAAGCTCCGACAACGCGCTGCTTGACATCTACACTTCGCAGGCTCAAAGCGGCTGGCGCATCGTCGCGGGCAACTTTGATTTTTCGTGTCTGGGCGAAAAGAAAGATTTGCTGGTGGCGCAAAATTTCGTCAAGCTGTTGGAAGAGTTGCGCGGGCGCGCGACTCGCGCAGCCTACGATGATTCTTATGCTCGCGCGCGACACGCGCTCGGCGT
This sequence comes from Blastocatellia bacterium, assembly GCA_033855775.1. GTDB lineage: Bacteria > Acidobacteriota > Blastocatellia > Pyrinomonadales > Pyrinomonadaceae > DASVTR01. The sequence continues at coordinate 25,591 of JAWVFT010000141.1, forward strand.
CGTCTGGCCCTTTGAGCAGCAGACGGAATCGCGCGGCGTGAAGCGCGGCGGCCCCGGTCGCCTGCGCACGGAGGTCGTCACGACGAGCGATAACGAGCAGCAGTTTACGCGCTATTCGCGGCTTCGTTATTTCCTGAAGTCGCGCTGCACGGACATGAACACATGAAGCGAGGCTTTGGACACAAAGGACGCGACGCGGGCGCGGGCAGACACACCCGCAACGCTGCCGCGCAACGCAACGAACGCAGCGGGACAGCCGCGCCGCGCAACGAACGTGGAGCTACGGCTACATCGAAGAACGAGCGCGGAGCTGGCGTTGCGTCAAAGAACGAGCGCGGAGCGACAAGCGCGCCGAAGGACGAGCGCAGAGCAACTGTTGCGCCGAAGGAAGGGCGCGGGGCGAGCGGCGCGAAGAAGAATGCGCGCGAGCAGTCAAGCTCTCAGCAGCGGGCGCAGCCAATCTCTCAACGTGAGCAAACAAGTTCTCGGCGTGAGCAGCCAACTTCGCAGCGGGAGCAGACAACTTCTCAGCGGGCGCAGGCGAGTTCTCGACGAGCGCAGGCAAGCTCTCCGCACGTCAATGCTGATGCGACAACGCAGGAGAACGGCGGCGCGCGTCTCTATGGCCTCGCGCCTGTGTTGGAGGCTTTGCGGGCGGGGCAGCGTCCGCTCGAACAGATTACGATTGCAGAGGGTGCGCATCATTTCCGGCTCCGCGAATTGTTGGAGTTGGCTCATCGTTTGAGCGTGCCTGTGCGTCGCGCTCCGCGCGCGGAGCTTGAGCGCGCAGCGGGCGCGGGCGTTAATCATCAAGGCGTCGTCGCTATCATCGCCGCCGCGCGTTACCGCGACACGGACGAGTTTCTTGACAGCCTCGCGGCGCGCGTCGGGACTGAAGAGCCGCCGCTGGCCGTCGTCCTGGACAGCGTTGAAGACCCGCGTAACCTCGGCGCAATTATTCGCACGGTCGAATGCGTGGGCGCGCACGGCGTCCTGATTCCAGAGCGGCGCGCGGTCGGGTTGACGGAGATTGTCGCCAAGACGGCGGCGGGCGCGCTGGAGCATGTGCCGGTCGCGCGGGCGGCGAATCTGACGCGTTTGATAGAGCAGTTGAAAGAACGTAACATCTGGACAATCGGAGCGAGCGCCGACGCGGGCCTTGACTATACGGAGTGGGACTTCACGCAGGCGAGCGCGCTCGTCCTCGGCGGCGAAGGCTCCGGTCTGCACCGGCTGGTGCGCGAACGCTGCGACGTGCTGGTGCGGATTCCGGTGCGCGGTCGCCTTGAATCCCTCAACGTGTCGGTCGCGGCAGGCATCGTGCTCTACGAAGCGCTCAGGCAGAGAACTGTTAAGCGTGGCAAGACGTAATAAGAATCGTTTCGATGATTGAGCCGGAAGCCTTTTGAGGCGGGAGGCGGGAGAATGTATTGCCCACAATGCGCAACCGATAATCTAGACAACGCGAGTTTCTGTCGCGGCTGCGGCGCGAACATCAGCCTTGTGTCGCAGGCCTTGACGGGAAGCAGGCCCGCCGTCGTCCCTTCGGAAGAGTTGGAAGATTCTTCGCGCGCGGGAAGACGCAGCCGTAGGCGCAAATGCAAAAAGCCGCCGAGCGTCGAGCACGGCATCAAGAATATTTTTATGGGCATCGCCTTCGTGCTCGTCGCGCTGTCCATCATGGTGTTCGGCAAGGGCGGTCAGGATTGGTGGTTCTGGATGTTGATTCCGGCCTTCGCTATGCTCGGCGGCGGGGTGGCGGAGTTGGTCGGAATCAAGATGGAAAAAGGCGGCGCGCTGCCTGCCGCACAAGGACAGGCGGAGATGCCAGCAGCCTTGCCAGCAGCCTTGCCGCAGCGTTCGCCGCTGCCGTTGCCGCAACGCAACACTGGAGAAATGATTCCGCAGCCGCCGAGCGTCACAGAACACACAACGCGTCATCTGGGCGGCGAGTTGCCGACCAAACATTGGGAAACTCCCGTTGAAAACAGGCCGAAGAATGGCTGAGACTTCGATGAGGGACAGGCGTCGAAAAGTTTCGGCGCGATGGCAGAGGAGGAAGCGCGGATGTTTTGTCCCAGATGCGCGGCGCATAACATAGACGATGCCAGGTATTGCCGCGTCTGCGGCGCCGACATCAGTCTCTTGCCGCAGATGTTGTCCGGCCAACTCAACGTCGAGCCGGCGGACGCCGACGAAACCGCAGTTGACAGGAAGAGCAAGCGCAAACGAAAAGAGAAAGAAGAGAAGGAGAAAGCGAAGCAGCCGCCGACGCTCGAAAAGGCTTTCGAGAACATCGGCGTCGGCGTCGCCTTCCTCGTCATCAGCGTGATGATTGCGCGCTTCATGCCGGGTGGAAGACTCTGGTGGTTCTGGATGTTGATTCCGGCTCTGGCGTGCGCGGGCGAAGGCATCGGCCAACTGATGCGCTTAAAGTCGGAAAAGTCTACAGGCTCCGCGCAGCCTCAACACTTGCGCGCCTCAAGCGTTGGCGAGCGCAGGCATCTGCCGCCGCGCGACACCGCGGAGATGTTGATGCCGCCGCCGAGCATCACCGAACACACGACGCGTCATCTGGGCGCCGAGCGGTCGAAAAGCAAGCCGGACGAGCCAGCCTTGAAATCGTTGGACGAGCCGGCAGAGCGACCGCCGCGCCCGCTCGATTCAGAGTTGAAATAGCGGCGCGAAACATGACGAGAGCGCTCTCTTGCGTGCTCTCATCTCGCGCTGTATAGTTTGCGAAAATTCGCTTCATCAGTTCCCTGAAACAGTTAAGGAGTTAAAGATGCCCCAACGACCTAAGATTGCGAACAACATGCTGGAGTTAATCGGCTACACGCCGCTCGTCAGGCTCAACCGCATCCCGGCGCCAAACTCCGCGGAGATGATTGCCAAGCTCGAATCGCAGAATCCGATGGACTCCGTGAAAGACCGCATCGGCGCGGCGATGATTGAAGCCGCCGAACGCGAAGGCCGGGTCAAGCCGGGCGAGACTGTCATCATCGAGCCGACCTCCGGCAATACGGGCATCGCGCTGGCCTTCGCCGCGACCGTCAAAGGTTACAGGTTGATTGTGACGATGCCGGATACGGTGACGGTCGAACGCCGTCGCGTGCTGACGGCCCTCGGCGCGGAAGTCATTTTGACGCCGGGCGCGGAAGGCATGAAGGGCGCAATCAGGAAGGCCGCCGACATCTTTGAGACGACGCCGAACAGTTGGACGCCGGGACAGTTCGACAATCCCGCCAACCCCGAAGTCCATCGTCGCACGACCGCCGAAGAAGTTTTGGAAGACACGGACGGGCGCATTGACGCCTTCATCGCGGGCGTCGGCACGGGCGGCACGATTGCCGGGGTCGGGCAGATTCTCAAAGAGCGCGTCGGCAAAGATGTCCTCGTCATCGCCGTCGAGCCTTCATCGTCGCCCGTGCTTTCGGGTGGCGAGCCGGGGCCGAACAAGATTCAAGGCATCGGCGCGGGCTTTGTGCCGGGCAACTACGACCCGCAAGTGGTTGACCGCGTGATTCAAGTTTCCTACGAAGACTCGCTGGCGATGGCGCGACGGCTGGCGCGCGAGGAAGGTATCTTCTGCGGCATCTCTTCGGGCGCAATTACATGGGCGGCGCGCAACGTCGCGGAGGAACTGGGGTCGGGCAAACGCGTCATCTCCATCATCTGCGACTTCGGCGAACGCTATCTCTCGCACGAACTGTTCGAGACGGCGCAATAACGAGCGGCGACAAGGTTCAAGGGTGCGGACGCGCGTGGAAGATTTGAGACGCGGAGCGAGGCTTTTCGAGCGGCGTGTTGTTGAGTTGGCCGCAAAAGCCTCGCTCCGCGTTTGCTCATTCACGGCTTCGCGTTTACTCAATTTACGATAGCCACGCCGTCATCCTTAATTGAGAACCGGAAGCCTGAGCGGCGAGCGACCATGAATGGAGAGCACTTGATACGCCTTTGCGTTCCCGTTTGCGCGCGTCGCGCAGGCGAACTCAAGCCTGCCCTTGAGCGCGCCGCCGCGCTCGGCGACATCGTTGAACTCCGCCTCGATTGTCTTGCCGCAAGCGAACTCGCCGTCCTTCAACCCGAATTGAAAGCTCTGCTCCGCGAGCACGCGCGCCCCTCGATTCTCACTCTTCGTCCCGCCCAAGAAGGCGGCCAGCGAGAGATTGATAATCTGACGCGAATAATCTTCTGGACTCAATTCTTTTCCGGCGAGCCTCCGCCAAACGCCTGCGCGGACATAGAGCTTGACCTCGCGCTCTATTTTCAAGAGCGCGAGCGAGACGGCCACGGCGTCCTCGACTGGCCGCGCGTCATCTGCTCGCATCACGACTTCACGAGCGCGCCTTCGGACCTCACGAAGCTTTACGAACGGATGAGCGCGACGCCCGCGCGCATCATGAAAATCGCCGTCATGGCCGCAGATTTGACCGGCTGCCTGCCGCTCTTTTCTTTGCTCGACCGCGCCCGCGACGAAGGCCGCCAACTCATCGCCGTGGCGATGGGCGCAGCGGGAATCCTGACACGCATTCTAGGCCCGTCGCGCGGCTCGTATCTGACCTACGGCGCGCTTGACCTTGAGCACCAGACCGCGCCCGGCCAAATCAGCGCGGCGCAGTTGCGCGAGCTATACCGCCTTGAACGCCTCGACCGCGGCGCGATGATAACGGGCTTAATCGGCTCGCCCGTCGCTCACTCCGTCTCGCCGCAGATGCACAACGCCGCGTTCAAGGCTTTAGACCTCAACGCCGTTTACTTGCCATTGGAAGTTCAGAATCTCAAAGAGTTCGTCCTTCGCATGGCGCATCCACGGACGCGCGAGCTTGGTTGGAACCTGCGCGGGCTGAGCGTCACCGCGCCGCACAAGAGCGCTGTCATGGAGCAACTGGATTGGGTCGAAACGTCGGCCAGAGAAATCGGAGCCGTCAACACAGTCGTCGCCGATGATGAAGGGCTGCGCGGCTTCAATACCGATGTCAAAGCTTTCATCGGTGTCTTGAAGGAAAAGTTGGGGACGCTCGGCGGCGCGCGTTGCGCGGTCATCGGGGCAGGCGGCGTGGCGCGCGCGGCGCTCTGGGGCTTGCAGCAGGAGGGCGCGCGGGCGACTGTGTTCGCGCGCGATGTCGAGCGCGCGAAGCCTTTGGCGGAAAAGTTTGGAGCCGACTGCGACGCGCTGGCCGACGCGCGCTTTGAAGGCTTTGATGCCGTCGTTAATACGACTCCGCTCGGCACGCGCGGGCCGCTCGAATCGCTGTCGCCCGCGAGCGCGGAGCAACTGCGCGGCGCGCGTCTCGCTTACGATTTGGTTTACAATCCTGCCGTGACGCAATTTATGCGCGAAGCCCAAAGAGCCGGATGCGCGACGACGAACGGGCTGCCGATGCTCGTCGCGCAGGCCGCCGCGCAGTTCGCGCTCTGGACTGGACTGAAGGCTCCCGTCGAACTGATGCGCGAGGCCGCGAGGTCGGCCATCGCCGCATCTTTATCTAACGTCGTTGACCAGCAGGCGACGGAAAGTTAGCAACAGCTAACGGTGAAGTCTGAAGCTTGAAAGCTGAGCACTGATTTCCGGCATCCCACATGATGAACGAACGCTACAGCAGGCAAATTCTTTTCGACGGCATCGGCGTAGGCGGGCAGCGACGCTTGCTCGATGCGCGCGTCTTGATTATCGGTTGCGGCGCGTTGGGGACGGCGCAGGCCGAAGCTCTGGCGCGCGCAGGCGTCGGACGCTTGCGCATCGTTGACCGTGATTTCGTGGAGGCTTCAAATCTGCAACGGCAGACCATGTTCACGGAGCAGGACGCGCGAGAGCGTTTGCCGAAGGCCGTCGCCTGCGCGAGCCATCTGGCTTTGATTAACTCCGAGATTGAGACGGAAGCAATCGTCGCTGATGTCAATCATGCCAACGTCGAACGCTTGATTGAAGGCTGCGATTTGACACTTGACGGCACAGACAATTTCGCCACGCGCTATCTCATCAACGACGCTTGCGTCAAGCATGAGAAGAATTGGATATACGGCGCGGCGGTCGGCTCCTACGGCGTGACGATGACCGTTCGCCCGCGCGTCAGTCCTTGCTTGCGCTGTGTCTTTGAAGAGCCGCCTCCGGCTGCGTCCGCTCCGACGTGCGACACGGCGGGCGTCATCATGCCGATTATCTCCGTCGTCGCCGCCGTGCAAGTCAGCGAAGCTTTGAAGTTGCTGGTCGGGCAGGCGTCGAGCTTGCACAGTTCGTTGATGCAGTTTGATGTCTGGCGCAACGAGTGGCGGCGCATCAAGCTCGGCCAGCCGAACCCGGATTGCCCGACGTGCGGGCGCGGCGACTACAAGCTGCTCGAAGCGGAGGCGGGCGATTTCGCGGGCGTGCTCTGCGGGCGCGACGCCGTGCAACTCAGCCCAGGCCGCGCGGCCCGCGTTGACCTCAAGGCTCTGGCCGAACGCTTGCGCGCGGCGGGCGATGTGCAAGTCAATCCGTATCTCGTGCGCCTGCGCGCGGGCGCTTACGAGTTGACCGTCTTCGAAGACGCCCGCGCCATCATTCGCGGCACCGACGACATAGCAACGGCGCGCTCGCTCTACGCGAAGTACATCGGCAGTTGAATCGTCTGCGGCAAGCCGCGACGAAACTTCATCAAGGCGCGACGAACTTCAACAAGCTGCTGCGGCCTTGAGCAAGGCTGCGACAACGAACTATCGCAGGTTTCCTGCTCCGAGTGCTTTCAGGTTATGATTCAAGCGTGCGCTCGCCAAACACGCGCTCGCGCGCCCGTCCGTCAAGCTTCCGCCTGAGACAAGCGAAGCCTGACGGAAAACTTTTGCCCCTTTGATTCGCTGATGATTCGCTGAGACACAAAGCGTCCGCGCCATGCGATAGCCGTCGAGGACGCAGCTAACAACAAACTTGACGACACAACTCTTGATGCCCAACAAAGCTTTCGCTCAACGCCGCGCCCGCCAACTCTTCATCCTACTCTTCGTCATCATCTTCAGCGTGCCTGCGCGCGGCGGCGAACCCGTTGTCTGGGAGACAAACTCGCGCGCCGAACTCCTGCGCGGCGAAGCGCGCGGCGTCTCCATAACGGATACCGGCGTCGTCATGCTCGCGCCGCGCTTCCAGCAGATTTTTGACACCGAGCAGCCGTTCATCTGGGCCAGCGCAGTTGACGGCGCGGGCAACGTCTACCTCGGCACAGGACACGACGGGCGACTCTTTCGCGTCGGCACGGACGGGAAAGGCACGCTCGTCTACGACGCGCCCGAACTGGACGTGACGGCCCTCGCCTTCGGCTCCGACGGCGCGCTCTACGCAGGCACTTCGCCCGACGGAAAAGTTTATCGCATCGGCACGGATGGCCGCGCCGAAGTCTACTTCGACCCGCCGGACAAATACATCTGGTCGCTGGCCTTGATGTCGGACGGCGCGCTCGCCGTCGGCACGGGCGATAACGGCAAGCTCTATCGCGTTCGCGCAGCCTTGGCGAAGCCCGAAGCCTCGCTCTTGATTGACACCAACGAAACGCACGTCATCTCTCTGGCCGTGGACGCGAAGGGACAGTTAATCGCAGGCACAGACCCCGGCGGGCTGGTCTTGCGCGTCGGCACGGACGGCAAAGCCTTCGCGCTCTTCGACGCGCCGCTCAGAGAGATACACTCACTGGCTTCAGCCGCCGACGGCTCCATCTACGCGCTGGCTTTGAGCGACGCTGCCGCAGGGCCGCGCTCGGCCAACGCGCCCGCCCCGACGCCGACAACAGACTCAAGCGGGCAGGGCAGCGTCACCGTCACCATCTCCGCTGACGACGGCGGACAAACCGGAGTGACAGCTTCGTCCGGGCGCAGTCGCAACGATTTGGCAAACGCGCGCAGCGCAGTCTTTCGCATCCTGCCCGACGGTGGAACGGACGTGTTGTGGAGTTCGCCTTCGATAACGGCCTTCGCCGTCGCGCCCGCGCCGCAGGGCCGCAGCGTGCTCGTCGGCACAGCCGACAAAGGGCGCGTCTATTCCGTCACAGACGACGGGCGCGACACGCTCCTGCTGCAATCAACCGAAGGACAAATCTCTGCCTTCACCACGCGCGGGCGCGAGCTTTACGCCGCCACCAGCAACGGCGGCAAACTCTTTCGCTTCGGCTCCGAACTGGCCAACGAAGGAACGTATGAATCGCCCGTGCGCGACGCCAAACTCGTCTCCTCCTGGGGGCGCATCTGGTGGCGCGGGCTTGGACAAGTTGAAGTGCAGACGCGCTCGGGAAACGGCGAACGGCCTGACGCGACCTGGAGCGAATGGAGCGCTCCGTATCGTGACCCGGCAGGAGCGCAGGTGACGAGTCCGCGCGCTCGTTTCATTCAATGGCGAGCCGTGCTGCGCGCTCCCGCGACGGGCGGCGTCGAGACGCGCATGGAGGATGTCAGCCTCGCTTATCTGCCGCGCAACGTCGCGCCGGAAGTTCTCTCGATTATGACGCTGCCCGTCGGCGTCGGCCTTCAATCGAGCGTGCAAGTCGTCGCCGACCCAAACATCGAATCTTCCGGCCTTGACCCTTCGCTCTTCGGCGTCACTTCGCAAACTCCGCCCCGCCGTCTCTACCAGCGCGGCGCGCGCGCCCTGCAATGGCAAGCCGAAGACCGCAACGGCGACACGTTGGAATACGCCATCTACTATCGCTCCTTAAATGAAACCTCTTTCCGCTTGCTGAAAGATAAGCTGCGCGAAAACTTTTATACGGTTGACGGCGCGGCCCTCGCCGATGGTCGCTACATCTTCAGAGTCGTCGTCTCTGATGCGCCGGATAATCCGGGCGGGCAGGCTCTCAGCGGCGAACGCTTGAGCGAGCCGGTTGATATAGACAACACGCCGCCTTCTGTGCGCGCCACGGGCGAGCCGCAGTTCGTGGCTGACCGCGTTCGCGCCAACTTCGAGATTACAGACGAAACCGGCGCCATCAAGCGCGCCGAAGTGAGCGTTGACGGAGCCGCGTGGCTTCCCAGTTTTCCAGACGACGGCATCGCCGATAGCCCGCGCGAGCGTTACAGCCTCGACCTGCCCATTAACGGCGCAGGCGAACACACCATTTCTCTCCGCGCCTTCGACACCAGCGGCAACGTCGGCAGCGCCAGAATCGTCGTCCGCCGTTGAGGAAGAGAATAGGCAAAAGCTCTCTGCGCGGGCTGTCGCCGGCTTGAGAAAAACGGCATGGAAATTCAAGGTAAAATGGCTCGTTGAATCTTTCGCCTGCGCCTGCACCATATCGTAAAGCGGCGTGCGAAAGCGTGCGCCGTGCGTTGTTCCTTGCTAAACTACTGACTGTAAACGCTGGCGGCAACCGCCTGCGGCTGCGTGGCATCCATATTGCTCAGGCATAAGGTTGGCGCGTCTCTTCTCTCGCTCCCTTGCGCGCTCCACGAGAGAACGACAAGAGGAGGCTGTAATAATCATGAAAGACTTAAAGCGAATGTTGATGATAGCGTTAATGCTCGGCGTTACGTCTATCGGCGCGTTCGCGCAAGAGCAGAAGCCGCCGAAGCCTAAGCCGCCCGACATCGAAGCGGGCAAGAAAAGGGAGCCGCCACCGAGCAATCGCGGTCAGGAGCCGAAAAAGGGCGACGACAAAAAAAAGCCTTAGAGAGTTGGCTCTTCGACAGTTTTCGGTTTACCTTCGGTTCAGGCCAACTACCTTCATGAAGCCCGCGCTGTTCGCCATAGCAGACGCGGGCTTCATCTTTTTTCAAGCGAAAGAGAGCATCGCCACATCATGAATTTTCGTCGTCAACTGAAATCCATCAGAGCGCTTGTCCTGCCAGCCTGCGCCGTCTTGCTGTTCGCCTGCACAGCGTATCCCGTCAACGCGCAACGCTCCGTCGAACAACGTTTGACCGAGCGCGCCAGCCAGATTACAGGAGACAACTTCCCGGTTTCACTGAAGACGCCGCGCGGCGTTCGCGTCCTTGCGCGGACACAACCGAACGCTTCCGTCCTGCGAGCCATTGACGACGGCTTGACCGAACTGTTCGTCGTCGCTCGTCGCCACGGCTATCGAGCGCGGCTGGAACACACGGCCTACACTGTCTACATCGCGCGCGCCGACCGCGACAAAGATTCCGGCGGCAACTATTCGCCGGACATCGCCGTCGCCGCCGGTCAATACGCAGGCAGCGGCTACGATCAAGGCGGCTTCATCTACGCCGCCGGAATGGTCCTGGCTTATAATCCTTGCGCCTTCATCATCGCCGAACATGCGCACGACTTCCAGCGCATCTCCAACGTCGTGCGCTACGAGGGCGAGCACCTCGTCCTCTACTACAACGACCGCCAGCTTTACGAGCGCACCGCCGACCACAGTCGCGGCGGCGGCCATCCAATCCTGCAATAGACGAGTCGCACAATAAGGAGGAAGCGAGCCTCCTTAAGCTTAATTACGAATTGTTTCGTTGACAGTACGAACTGTCTCGTACTAACCTGCCGCAATGTTTTTGAATCTCTGGAAAACGTCAGGCAGGAGCGACCATGAATCGTAGACAATTTGTCGGGAGTCTCGGCCTCGGCATCATCGCGTTGGGCCTCAACCGGCAAGGTCTTTCATTCGCCGCAGATTCGCCGCAGGTGGCGATTACACTCGATGATTTCAACTGGTTCGACACTCCGAAGATGACAGCGGAAGCGCGTAATCGCGCTCTGCTGGATGCTCTGCGCGCTCATTCGACGCAGGCCGCGATGTTCGTTTGCGCCAAGTTTGTTGATAACGAAAAGGGGCAAAAGTTGCTGAGCGCGTGGGACGAAGGCGGGCATCTCATCGGCAACCATTCCTACTCTCACATGCATTATCCAAGCGTCGGCTTCGAGAAATTCTCAGCGGATGTTTTAAAGGGCGAAGCCGTCATCAAGCAGCATCCGCGCTTCAGGAAGATTTTTCGCTTTCCTTATCTGAAAGAGGGCGACACCGTTCAGCAGCGCGACATGATGCGCGCGTTTCTCAAAGCCCGTGGCTATCGCAACGGGCATGTCACGATTGACGCTTCCGACTGGTATGTGAACGACCGCATGAGCGCCGCTTTGAAGAAGAACCCTGATGCCGACTTAACTCCTTACAGGGATTTTTATCTTGAACACATTTGGGAGAGAAGCCTCTATTACGATGACCTCTCGCGGAAAGTCATGGGGCGCAGCGTCAGGCACACGCTCCTGCTTCACCATAATGTTTTGAACGGACTCTTCCTTGGAGATTTGATGAGCATGTTCAAGACGAAAGGCTGGCGCGTCATCAAGGCTGAAGATGCTTATCGTGACCCGGTGTTTTCTGCGGCTCCTAATATTGCGCCCGCCGGCGAGAGTCTCATCTGGGCTCTGGCTAAAGAGACGGGCAAGTTTGAAAAGCTGCTGCGCTATCCCGGCGAAGATGGCGACTACGAGAAGGAGCGGATGGACAAGCTTGGCCTCTGACAAAGAGCATCGCCAGCTTGTTTCTTCGTATTTGAATTTAGGAGCGCAAGGGAAAACGGCTACTGACCAGTAGCCGTTTTCTCTTGCGTCTCAGCCGCGCCATTCCAGGTCAATGTCGCGGCCAAAAGAAATGCCGCGACTGAAAATCGCGGCATTCTACGTCGGTTAATTGTTCAACTGCTCTCGGCTGAATTAGGGACGGCCAAAGATAGTGCCGAGGACGCTCCCGATGCCTGCGCCTCTGTTTGTCCGGTAGCCGCCGTTTCTGTTGTCAGAATACTGGCGATAGCCTTCGTCATAGCCGCGCACGAAGCCTTCGCGGAAAGCCTGCGAGCGGGAGTCCTTGTAGTAGTGCGAGCGTTGCGGGCTGTAGCTCTGTCCACGTTGTCCATCGCTGGCGCCGGTATTCAAGCCAGCCTGGTAGCCTTGATTCAACTCAGCCCGGTAAGCGCCGTTGTTGTTGCCGTAGCCGTAGCCGTCATTGCGACCGTAGCCGCCAGACGTGCCGTAGCGGCCATTGTTGTCATAACGACCATTGTTATAGCGGTCGTCACGACGATTCCGTTCGCGTGCTCGTCGCTGTTCTTTCTCTCTTTCCCAGTCTCTATCCCGGCGACCGTTGTTGTCACGATTGCGGTCGTATTGACCATCGCGGTCATTGCGATACTGCGCCTGCGCCGTGGCGCTGGTCGCAGCAGAGATGCCGAAAATGATAGCGAGCGTCAAGATTGCGCCGCCGATGCCTTTTTTTAAATTGTTCATGTTTCTCCCCACCCTTTCGGTGAATGAAATAGCAATCTTTATGCCACTCTCATAATTCGTATAAAACGCGCTGCCAGCCGAACCATTGCGCCGGTATCAGGACAAATTCTTGTCCCCATTTCGTGCAGCAGATGACGCATAATGTCAGTCGAGCGCGCCAAGCCGGACGAGCGGGAGCCACGCGCCGCGAAAGCAAAAAAGAGTTGCGAACACACGGTCATGTGTTCGCAACTCTTTGACAGTTATAGTGCCCGCTGATGGATTCGAACCAACGACCCCTCGCGTGTGAAGCGAGTGCTCTACCACTGAGCCAAGCGGGCGCGCTCCTTAAAGTTGTTAAGGAAGCCGAGATGCTAGCAAAGCGGCGCGAGGAGCGTCAAGCGTGTGTGGCCGAAACACGCTTGCTCTCGCTGGCTCGCGCCGCTGCTTGGAGCAGATTAAGCTGGCGGGTCTGTGGCCGCGGCTTCCTTTTCATCGTTGGAGCGGGCCGTGCTGATGTTCGGGTCTATGTAAAAGTAGCGACCGCCCGTGTCGCCGGGCTTCGACGGGTTGGCGTTGACGGAATAGAAGGCTGGTTGGCCCGGAGCTTTCGGCGTCACTTTCAAAGTGTAGATGTAGCCGCTGATGTCCGGGGCGTCTCCGGCGAAGCGGCTGTCGAGCGAGCCGTCTTTAATCATCTGGTCGAAGGTGCCGAACTCGCCGCGATGGCCGAGGGAGTAAGCGGCTTCGGCTTCGCGGATTCTGCCGAGGGTTTCGATGGTGGCGGCCTCGTTGCCTCTGCGCGTCATATATTTCCAGGCGGGAACGCCGACGCCAATCAGAATCCCGATGATGGCGATAACAATCATCAACTCGATTAGCGAAAAGCCGCGCTCTCTGGAATGTTTATATTGGGTGTGTCTCATAAGTGCTCCTACCATTTGTGTACACGGCGGATGCCGTGTCGAGTTCCGCAAATTCTCCCTCGTCCGGGCGAAAGTTTGCCGTCTTCGATGTAAGGACGAATTTTACTACACTGTGCCGCGAGGCGTCACATGCCGCGAGCGGGATTGGCGCGCGGGGCGCGTGGGGTGGAAAAGCAACTTTTCGCGCTGTCGGGCGTGTGCGGCAGATGCGTTGCTGTGGCGGAGCATGTAGAATGCTTGGGTCTAAAGGCGGCATGACAGAGAGCGGGACATGATTTGATGAGACGGTTGCAACCGGCGGAGAGCAAACAGGAACGGGCCATCAACCCTGCGGTCGAGAAAGTTGACCAACTGCAAGCGGCGATTGAGAGCGTCATCAAGGGCAAGGCGGAAGCCGTGCGTTTGAGCATCGTGACGTTGATAGCGGGCGGGCATCTGCTGGTGGAAGACGTGCCGGGCGTCGGCAAGACGACGCTCGCGCAAGCTCTGGCACGCGCCCTCGATTGCAGCTTTCAGCGCATACAGTTCACTTCAGACCTCTTGCCTTCGGATGTCATCGGCCTGTCGGTTTATAACCAGCAGACGAGTGTCTTTGATTGGAAGCCCGGCCCCGTCTTCGCTAACGTCGTGCTGGCCGACGAAATCAACCGGACGACGCCGAAGACGCAAAGCGCGCTCCTTGAAGCGATGGCCGAGGGCCACGTCACGGTTGAAGGCACGACGCACCAGTTGCCGCAGCCCTTCATCGTCATCGCCACGCAGAATCCGATTGAGCATCACGGCACATACCCGCTGCCGGAATCGCAACTCGACCGCTTTATGCTGCGCCTGCGCATAGGCTATCCCGGCGCAGAGGACGAGAAGCAAATCCTGCGCGACCGCGAACACGCAGAGCCTCTGGACGAACTGCGCGCCGTGATGACGGGCGCGGACATACGCGACCTGCAACGCAGCGTTTCGGAGGTGACGATTGACGACGCGCTGGTTGATTACCTGATGCGGATTGTCGCTGCGACGAGGGATTCGGAGATGCTTGACCTTGGCGTTAGCCCGCGCGGCTCGCTCGCGCTCTTTCGCGCCGCGCAGGCGCTCGCTCTCACCGAATCACGCTCCTACTGCGTGCCGGACGACATCAAGCGTTTAGTCCTCCCAATCTTCGCTCATCGTCTCGTCGTCAGTTCTCGCTTCTCGTCCTCCCTGCGTCGCAGCGAAGAGGCCGAAGCGGCGCTGCGAGAGATTTTGAAGACGGTCAGCGTGCCTCTTTAACGAGACGCGGAGACGCGGGGACGCGGAGACGCGGCGATAAACGATGAGAGAGACGCGGCGACACGGCGACGTGGTGACACGGAGACGCGGGGACGCGGCGATTAAGCAGATAGGGAAGCGATGAGTCGAAAGCAGCAAGCGGCTTCGGGAGATAAGGATTTGTCTCCGCGTCCCCGCGTCTCTGCGTCTCCGCGTCCTGCGTCCCCGCGTCGCCGTGTCCCCGCGTCTCCGCGTCCCGCCGTGCGGCGTCGCCCGCAATGGCGCAACGCAATTCTCGGAACGTTGCTGGTGCTGGCGGGTTTGGGAACGGCTCTGCTAACCATCTTCGCGCGGCAGCAGCAGGAGGCGCGGCTGGCGACGATAGCGGCTATCGCGTCGCTGGTCATCGTCGGGTTGATACTGTTGCTGGTTGTGCCGCCGCTCGTGCGTTCGGCGCGTTCGGAAGTCTCGCGTCTGGATTTGCCTTTGGGTCTGACGAGTGGCGGCGTCATCTTCCTTGGCATCTTCGCCATCGTCGCGTTCGCGGCGTGGAACACCGGCAACAACCTGCTCTTTCTGGTCTTCTCTCTATTGGCTTCGACTTTCTTCGTCGCATGGATGGCTGCGCGGGCGACCTTGCGCGACCTGGTTGTCTCGGCCCGTTTCCCTGACCACATCTTCGCGGGCGAGCCTGCGCCGGTCATCGTCACGCTGCGGAACACGAAACGTTTTCTGCCCTCGTTTTCGGTGCTCGTCGAAGCGCGTGGGCCGTTTGAGCCTGCGCCCATTGCGCGAAAGGGACGACGCGCGCGCCTGCGTTTTCACAAGCGCGTGCTAGCCTATTTCATGTACGTGCCGCACCGCGCCGCCGCCGAGCAGCGCATAGAGCAGTTGTTCGAGAGGCGCGGCCACGTGCTCATCACCGGCTTCGAGCTTTCGACGCGCTTTCCGTTCGGCTTCTTCCGTCGCCGCCGTCGCCTGCGAGCGCGCGACGTTGACATCATCGTCTACCCGAAGCCGCAGCCCGCCAGCGACGAGTTGCACTTGCTGCCGATGAACGCGGGGCGGCTCGCATCGTACCGGCGCGGGGCGGGCCACGACCTGCTCTCGCTGCGCGACTATCAACCGCAGGATGACTTGCGCCACATAGATTGGAAGGCGACAGCGCGTGCGCGACAGTTAATCGTGCGCGAGTTCACGGCGGAAGACGAGCGGCGCGTCACCATCGCTCTCGATACGCGCGCAGCCAGCGAGGTCGAGCCGGAGGATTTCATGGAACGCTTCGAGCACGGCATCACGGTCGCCTCCTCGCTCCTCGCGCACTTTATAGAAGAGCGCGCCGAAGTGCGGCTTGTGCTCGGCGAAGAGGCCGGACGCTACGGCGCCAACATGGAGCACTTGTACGACTGCCTGAAACGCCTCGCCCTCGTCCAACCCGGCAACGCGGACGCTTTGACCGACGATGCCAGGCCCGCCGAATCGTCCGTCGAGTCAGACCTGACGCGCGCCGCCAGCGACGGCAACTACGCCATCCTGCTGACGATGGCCGCCCCCGGCTCCATCCCCGCCAGCATCTGGCGCACGTCGCATGTCATCTATCTGTAAAGAGCCTCCGAGCCGTCAATGCATGCGGCGCAACACATTCTCGCGCTTCTGCCGTCTCGTTGTCCTAAATTCCGACGCCCTTCAGGACTCGCCCGCCGGAAAACACGAACCGCGCCCCGTCGAAGTCAAATTTCCCAAGGGCGAACTCAAATCGCCCGCCCGCGAACTCGAATGTCACGCCCGCGAAGCGTCCTCGCACCCGTGCGAAGTCAAATTACACGCCCGCGAACTGACCGCGCATGCGAGCGAAGTCATCTCGCACGCCTGTAATGTCAAATTACACGCGCGCGAGGTCAGATTACACACGCGCGAGGTCAGATTACACGCGCGCGAAGTCATCTCGCGCGCGTGTAATGTCAAATTACACACGTGCGAGGTCGGATTACATGTGCGCGAGGTCAGATTACATGCCTGCGAGATGACCTCGCGCGCGTGTAATTTGACATTACACGCGTGTAAAGTCATCTCGCGCGCCAGCGAAGTGACTTCGCGGGTAAGATATTTGACTTCGCCCGCCGGATATTTGACTTCGCTTGCAAAATAATTGACATTTTGGGGCAGCGATGGAGGTTTGCGGGCTTGGGTGTACTGTTTTGTTGCGGGCGCGGGCAGGCGTTGGAAGCGGCAATCCTGCTTGGCGGGAGCGAGATGGCGTTGTGTGGTTGGATTGGCTTAAAAATAATTAAACACCTGGCTGTTGACGGCGTGCTATATTGAAATTCTCGCGCCCCTCTCACCTGAAACTGTGCGGCTCAGGAGACACAACTACAAGATGGCGACAATGAACGGAGAGCGGGTGGAGCGCGCTCAACTTTCAACCTATTCGCTCGGCAGCCTGTGGCTGGTGGGCGTCTGCTTTATTTTGTCGGGGGCGACCGGGCTGATTTACGAAGTCCTGTGGGCGCGCATGCTCGGCCTTGTGTTCGGGGCGACGACGTTCGCCATCAGCGCTGTGCTGGCGGCGTTTATGGGCGGGCTTGCTCTGGGCAGCGCGTGGGCCGGAAGGCTGGCGGCGCGCATCAAACGCCCCTTGAGAGCCTACGGCCTGCTGGAAATCGGCATCGCGCTGTACGCTCTGGCCGTGCCGCTTCTGTTCGGCTGGATTGACTCTGTTTACGCGCTCGTCTGGGAACAGTTTCATCCCGGCTTTTACGCCTTCAGCGTGTGGCGCTTCGCGCTCTCGTGCGTCGTGCTGCTCGTGCCGACGACGCTGATGGGAGCGACGCTGCCCGTGCTCTCCGCCGCGCTGCTGCGCTCGCCGGAGCACACAGCAACTTCCGTCACGCGGCTCTACACGTGCAACCTCGCCGGGGCTATCTTAGGCACGCTCGCCGCAGGCTTTTTCCTCTTGCCCAACTACGGCGTGCGCCTGACCATCTTCACAGCCGCCGCGCTCAATCTCTTAATCGGCGTCGCCGCCATCATCATTGACCGCAGGGACGCTCCGCTCTTAAACGAGCAGGAGGCGGAAGCTTCGACCGCCGCTTTAACCAATGCGAGCGACGTTGCCGACGTTAACTCGGCAGGAACGGACGAGCGCGCGGCTGGTGACACGACGACGCCCGCCTCGCTCTCTTCGCAAGCGGAAGGGAGCAATCGTTTCTGGCTCTTCTGCGCAGCCGTCTCAGGCTTCGTCACCATCAGCACGCAGGTCGCATGGACGCGCGTGTTGACGATGGTTATCGGCTCAAGCACCTACGCCTTCAGCATGGTCGTCGCGCTCTTTCTTTTGGGTCTGGCCGTTGGCGCGTACATCGTCGCGGGCAAGAAGATGACGAGCAACCTGCGCCGCTCGATTCTCAACGTCGAAGTGGCAACCGCTATCACGCTCTTTCTCAGCATCACGATTACGAACATGACGCCGGGGCTGTTGATTGACCTCGGCTCGCGCTTTGAAGTCAACTCTTGGGGCGCGCTGCTGGCCTTGCAGGTCTTCGTCGCGGCGCTCTTGATTCTGGTTCCGGCGCTCTTGATGGGGATGGTGATGCCGCTCGTCCTTGTGTGGGCCAGCAAGGCCGCGCAAACTGCCGCCGTCCGCCGCGTGGGCCGCAGCTACGCCGTCAACACGCTCGGAGCCATCGCGGGCGCGTTCATGACAGGCTTCGTGCTGATTCCGAAAGTGAGCACGCGCTTTACGATTCTCTTCGCCGCCGCGCTCTGCCTAATTCTCGCTGGCTGCGCTTACTACCCGCGCCGCAAAGACGTTGACGTTGGATGGCGACGCAGCCTCGCCGCCGGCTTGAGCTTCGCTCTCATCCTGCTGATGTTCGCCGTCGCCCCGCGCATGAACCTCGGCGACCTTTCGAAGGGAGCCTACGACCTGCTCGTGCGCATCCGCGCCAACCCGCAGTTCAGCGAAGGCAACAAGGACGGCAGAACCTACGGCCCGCAGACGAACAAGCTCCTGATGTATGCGGAGGGGCCGACGGCGACCGTCTCCGTGCGCGAAGATTGGGGCGTCAGGTCGATGGCGATTAACGGTCGCACCAACGCCTCCGACAGCGCCGACATGCCGACGCAAGTTATCCTCGGGCAACTGCCCGTGCTGCTCGCCCCGCGCACGGACAACGCTTTGATAGTCGGCTACGGCTCAGGCGTCAGCGTCGGAGCGATGCTGCAATCCGCCGTCAAGTCTATCGAATGCGTAGAGCTTGAGCCGAAGGTCATCGAAGCCGGACACTTGTTCGACCATGTGAACAATCGCCCGCTCGACGACGCGCGCCTGCGCTTGATTGTTGACGACGCGCGGACCTATTTGCGCGTCAACCCGGCGCAGTACGACGCCATCGTCAGCGAGCCGAGCCACCCTTGGGTTCCCGGCGTCGCCAATCTCTTCACGCAGCAATTCTTCGAGCTTGGCCGCAGCCGCTTGAAGGAAGACGGCGTGTTCGTCCAGTGGCTACAGATTTATCAACTCTCGCCCGACAGCCTGCGCTCCGTGCTCGCCACCTACCGGAGCGTCTTTCCGCACGTCATGATTTTTCGCGTCGGCGGCGCAACGCAGGGCAAGGACTTGATTCTCGCGGGCAGCCGCGTCCCGCTCACGCTTGAGCATCTGGCGGAGCGCATGAGCGACCCGCGCACGACGGCGGAACTGGCGCGCATTGACATCAAGAGCGAGGCGGACTTACGCGCTTGGTACATCTGTGACGAGACGCAACTCGGCCCCGCGGTCGCCGGAGCCGTCATCAACACGGACGACAACATGCACATCGAAAACCGCGCCCCGCGCGAAGCCTTCCTCCCTTTGATGGAAGCCAACGCCGCGTGGATAGAAGAACTCGCGCGGCAATCGCGCGCCGCTCGAATCGTCGCCGGAGATTAAAGTCTAAAAGGCTTGAGAGATGTTTGCGAATAGCTCATCAGCCGCGCTCTCGCCGCTGCGTATGCAGTCTGGAATGCCCGCGCCTGCGTAAGCGTTTCCGGCCAGCCTCAAGGTCGGCGTGTGGAGCAGTTCGCGCTTGATGCGGTCAATGCGTTCGATGTGGCCCAGATGATATTGAGCCATCGAGCGCGGCCACTTTTCGACGTGAGCGAAGAGCGGCGCTTGGGTGATGCCGAGCAGGTCTGTGAGGTCGCGGCGCACGGCTTCAGTCATCGCCGCTTCGTCTAAGGCGAACAGTTCGGGCTGCAACGCGCCGCCGACGAAGGCGCGCAGGAGAGCGCAATCAACAGGAGCGCGCCCTTTGAACTTGACGCTGCTGAAGGTGCAGGCCAGCGTCGAACGCCGCTCGATGAAGGGGACGACGAAGCCGAAGCCGTCGAGGCCGCGCGGGATGTCACGAAGCCTGTAAGCGAGATTGACCGTGGCGGTCGAAGCGTAGAGTATTTCGTTCAACTCTCCGGCCAGCCGCGCGTTCGTCTCGCGCAACAGAGCGGACGCGCCGTAGCCCGGCAGCGCGAGGCACACGGCGTCGGCCTTGAAACTCTCTCGCTCCGCTTGAATCAACCAACGCCCTTCGGCCTCGTCAAACGAGAGCTTCTCGACTCTGGAGTTCAGTCTAATCGAATCTTGCGGCAGTCGCCGCGCCAGTTCATCCGAGAGCGTCTGCATCCCTTCATCGAAGGAGAGAAAGAGGCTGTAGCGCGCGCCGCTCGTCCCCTTTGTTTGCGCCGCGCTCTGCCTGCGGCTCTGTCGCCACATGGCTTTGATGAGGCTGCGGTCGGCGCGTTCCATTTCCAGAAAGCGCGGCATCGTCGCGCGCAGGCTGAGGCGTTCGGGGTCAGCCGTGTAGATGCCGCCGACCATCGGCTGCGCCATCCGCTCCAAAGCCTCGCGCCCAAGCCTGCGCCTGACGAACTGAGCGAGGCTTTCATCGTCAACTCCATTCGCGGCTGAGCGACGCGGCAGCAGCAAGTCGAAAGCCATTCGCGCCTTGCCCGTCCAACTGAAAATGCCCGTCGTCACAAACGGCCAGAGGCGCGACGGGGCGAGCAGTTGAAAGCCTTCGGGCACGGGCAGCAGCTTGCCCTTGCGAACGATGAAGCTGCGACGATTGACCGCGTTGGTTTCGATGAGGCGCGAGGCGAGGCCGAGGCGTTCGACGAGGTTGACGGCCTCCGGCTTTTCGGAGATGAAAGAGTCTGGCCCGCCTTCTAGAAGGAAGCCCTCGCGCCGCTCCGTGCGAATCGTGCCGCCCGTGCGCGAACCGGCTTCGAGCAGCAGGATTTCCAACGGTCGCGCTTCGGCGCGGCTGCGTTCAAGCAGGCGATGCGCCGCCGCCAGACCGCTGATGCCGCCGCCGATGACGGCGACACGACGCGGTTGATTCTGTCGCTGCTCCTTCATCATTCAAGTTCAAGCCGTCGTCGTCATTCAAGCTCAACCCGGCGTGACCGCGCTTGACGCTTCATGCCACGCGCGCAAAACTTCGCGCTCGCGCTCAGGCTTCAAACCGGCTCGCCATGCGGCATCGGCGGGGCGCGCGGGCAGCCATCGGAGCGTGGCGCGAACAGTCTCCGCCAAAGGGCGAAAGGTCAGGCCCGCCGCGATGGCTTTATCGTTTCGCGCCGCGAAGATTCCGCCATCTTCTTCCCTCGTCCAGAGCGGAACCTCGACCCACGCGCCCAAGCCCTGCGCGAGCAGAAATTCCTCGTCCACCCATGTGAACTCAGCGTCGCTCGCGCTCGCGGCTTTGCACTCTTCGAGGACTTGGCTCATCGTCGCGCCGTCGGCCCCGCTTGCGTTGAAGATGCCTGTCTGCTGTTCTTCGGCCATGCGTATGTTCCACTCGGCGAGGTCGCGCACGTCTATCACGCGCACGTGTCTGGCGGGGCGTCCGGGCGCGAGGACTTCGCCGCCCTGCGCGACACGTCGCGGCCAGTAAGTAAAGCGGTCGCTGTAATCGTGCGGCCCGACAATCAGGCCGGGACGGATGACGAGCGTGCGCCCCGGCAGAGCTTCTTCGACCGCTTGTTCCGAGCGCGCCTTCAAGGGGCCGTACCGCTCGCCGTAGGAAATAGCCGTCGGCCTGTCGCCCGTGTCAAAGCTCTCGGCTTCCGCCGCCTGCGCGTCCGTTATCTCACCGACCGGCGCGCTTTCGTCGTAACCCGCGGCAGCGAAGTTCGCGTAGACCGAGACGCTGGAAATGAACGTGTAATGAGCCACAGAGCCTGACAATAAACGAGCCGACGCGCCCGTCGCGCCCGGCGTATAACCGCAGGTGTCAATCACCGCGTCCCAACTGCGCCCCTTCAGCGCGTCCAGATTCGTCAGGCGATTTCCAATCAGCCTTTCGACTTCCGGGTACAACTCAGGATTGTGCAAGCCGCGATTGAAGAGCGTCACTTGATGCCCTCGCTTCAAGGCCGCTTCGACCAGATAACGACCGAGAAAAACCGTGCCGCCGATAATCAGAATCTTCATCTCTCAAACTCCAAGGGACAAGTTATGACGAAGGCCGAACGATGAACGATGAGAGCGAGGCTTCCATCCTTTGCTCATCGCGCCACACTTCATTCCTGCTTCAACGTCGCGGCGTTCATGGCAGCGGCAGGGCGCGCGGCTCCCATCAGGCAGCAATCCGCGGGGCAAGAGTCCGCGACTGTGCCGCGTTCGCCGAGAGAGCGGCGCGGCGTGTCCGGCGTCAGCCGTTCGAGCATCAACTCGCGTATCATCTGGATGAACAAGGGATGCGCGCCGACGGTCGCGGCGCGCGTCATTTTCAAGTCGAGACGGTCGCAGAGCGAGCGCGCCTCCGTGTCCAGGTCGTACAAGACTTCCATGTGGTCGGAGATGAAGCCGACGGGCGCGACGACCACATCCTGCGCTCCTGCTTCTTTCAACTGCGAGAGATGATCGCAGATGTCCGGCTCTAACCATGGCTGACTTGGCGGGCCGCTCCGGCTCTGGAAGACGAGGCGCCAGCGTTCGTGTTGAAGCTCTGCGGCAATCAAGCGGCAAGTCTCAAGCAGTTGCTCTTGATACGCGCAGCCGGATGCCATCGAGAGCGGAATGCTGTGAGCCGTGAAGGCGATGTGGGCGGCGTCGCGTCGCTCGTGCGGAATCTGCGCGAGGGCCGCGCGGACGTTCTCAACGTTCGCTTCGACGAAGCCCGGATGATTATAAAAGGCGCGCAGCTTGTCCACCTGCGGCGCATGCGCGCCGACTTCCAAACGCGCCCGCTCGATGTCTTCGCGGTACTGGCGACAACCGGAGTAAGAGCTATATGCGGAAGTGAAAAAAGCGAGCGCGCGCTTAACGCCGTCGTCGGCCATCCGGCGAAGCGTGTCCGCGAGCAAAGGATGCCAGTTGCGATTGCCCCAGTAGATTGGAAGCCGTGGGCCGTGCGCCGCCAGTTCAGCTTCGAGCGCCGCTATCAAGCGACGATTCTGCTCGTTAATCGGACTGATGCCGTCAAACAACTCGTAGTGATGCGCGACGGCGCGCATTCTTTCCAGAGGGACGTTCTTTCCGCGCAGCACGTTTTCCAGAAACGGCATCACGTCGTTCATGCCTTCCGGCCCGCCGAACGAGACAACCAGCAATGCGTCGTAAGGTTGATTCATAACTTATCTACGGCTCAACTCGTGAACTGCGTCAACGAGCGCGAGCACGTTGTCAACGGGAGTTTCGGGCAGGATGCCGTGGCCCAGATTAAAGATGTGGCCGGGACGCCCCGCGGCGCGTGAGAGAATGTGCGCGGCGCGGGCGCGAATGAAGTCGGGGCTGCTGAAGAGTTGAACGGGGTCGAGATTGCCCATCACGGCCACGTCGCCGAGGCTCTGCCATGCGTCGCCGAGGTCAACGCGCCAGTCTAAGCCGATACAATCGCCGCCCGCCTCCGTCATCAAGTCGAGCAGGGCGGCTGTGCCTGTGCCGAAGTGTATGACGGGAACGCCGGGAGTGATGTGCTGGATGACGCTGCGCGTGTGGGGCAAAACGTATTCGCGGTAATCGTCGCGGCTGAGGCAGCCGACCCATGAGTCGAAGAGCTGGACGGCCTGCGCCCCGGCGGCGATTTGCGCGTTGAGATAACGGACGAGGGCGCGCGAGATTAGAGACATCATCGCGTGCCACGCGCCGCTGTCCGCGTACATCAGTTGCTTGGCGTGAACGTAGTTCTTCGACGAGCCGCCTTCGATGATGTAGGAAGCGAGCGTGAAGGGCGCGCCCGCGAAACCTATGAGCGGCACGTTTGGACGCAGCGCGCGGCGCGTCTGCCGGATGGCCTCGAAGACGAAGCCGAGCGACGAGACATCTTCGACTTCGCGCAGGCGTTCGACATCCGCCACGGCGCGCACGGGATTATGAATCAAGGGGCCTTCGCCTTTGGCGAACTCTAAATCGAGGCCCATCGGTTCGATGATTAAGAGGATGTCTGCGAAGATAATCGCGGCGTCAACGTTGAGGCGTTCGGCGGCGAAGACGGTCACTTCCGTCGCCAGTTCGGGCGTCTTGCAGAGTTCGAGAAAAGTCGTCCTGGCGCGCACCTCTCTATATTCGGGCATGTAACGCCCGGCCTGTCGCATCAGCCAGACGGGCGTGTAGTCTACGGGTTCGCGGCGGCAGGCGCGCATGAAAGGGCTGTTGGCGAGCGCGTCGGTCGTGTGCGCCTTTTGTGCTTCGATGACCAAGCTGCTTCGGTTCCTCTGTTTCTATGCAGGTCGAACGCGCCGTCGAATTTGGTCGCGCAAGCGTTTCTCTACGGCGGCGTCTGCCTGCATAATAGATTCGGGCGTTAGACATCAGACTACAACATGATGCGGCCCGGACGAAAGCAGGGACGCGGGGAGGAAGCGACGGGTCTTCGCAGTTCCGCAAAAAACTTGCCACAAAACGGGCGCGGCTGGTGTTTACGTGTGTGAGAGCAGCAGATATGAGCGGTAGAGCCTTGACGGACTCCATGCCCCAGACAGTTGATTCAACGGCGACGCCGCTCGGCTTCGACGATGCTTTTGTGCTGCATCATCGAGCCGTTTTTCGCACCGCCCGCGCCGTGGTGCGCGACGCGGGGCTGGCCGAAGACGTGACGCAGGAGGTCTTTCTCAGGCTCTATCGTAACCTCGGCTCGACGCCTGCGGACGAGTTGCTGCGCCCCTGGCTGTTGCGCGTCACTTTGAACGTCGCGCGCAACACGCTGCGCGGGCAGAGTCGCTCGGCGGCGCGCGAGGAAGAGTTTGCCAGACAAACGGGCGCGGACACAGACTGGCTCACGCCCGCGCCGGAGGAAGAGTTTGAGAGACGCGCGAAGATTGAGGCGGCCAGAGCCGCGCTGGAAAAGATTAAAGAGCCGATGCGCAGTTGCCTGTTGCTGAAGCAACAGGGACTCTCGTACCGCGAGATTGCGAACACGCTGCAACTGAACGAAACGAACGTCGGCAGCCTTATCGCAAGAGGCCGGAAAGAATTTGTCAGGGTTTACGGCAAGATCGGAGCAAGCCGATGAAAGAATGTCTGGAAGAGGGAACGATACAAGCTTACGTTGACGGCGAACTCTCGCCGTCGGCAGCCGAACGAGTGGCGACGCATGCGAGCGCGTGCGCGGCGTGCGCGAGCCTTTTGATCGAAGCGGAAAACGAGTTGGCGTTGCTCATGACGGCCTTCGAGCCGGAGTTGAGCCTGCCCGTGCCGTCCGAGCGTTTGCGTGAACGGCTCGACGCGGCCATCGTTGAAGCGCGCTCTCCGGCGAACGAGCCGCGCGCAACGTCAAGCCGAAGCTTGAAAGCGTGGCTCGCGTCGCTCGCGCCTTCGTTCAACTTCGCGCCGCGCCGGGCGTTGGGCTTTGCGAGTCTACTGGCGGTCATCGCCTTCGCGGCCATCTTCGCGCTGGTCGCATCGCGCCGCGCGGCTCAGCCGAACACGCTGGCCGTCGTCTCGGATGGACACAGAGAGATGAACTTGAACGCTCCGGTTCCGGGCGGCTCGAAAGATGTCGCAACGCAAACGGGCGGCGTCGTGAACATCGTTCCGGCGAGCGGCAAACCGCTTGGCGCTCAATCGGCGCGGCGGACAGCGACGCCTTCAAGATTAGCCAGAGGCGTTGATAAAGCCGACGCTGCGCTGGTGGCCGACGCCAAGCCTTTGCCAGGCGAGGACAGTTATCTGAAGACCATCGCTTCTTTGTCGTCCATCGTCGAGACGAACGGCGAGAATGCCTTGAAGCCGAGCTTGCGCGGCGAGTATGAGCGGAATCTAGCGCTCGTTAATCACGCCATTGACGCGACCAGGCGCAACGCGCGGCGCAACCCGAAAGACCCGGACGCCGTTGACTTTTTATACTCTTCCTATCAAAGCAAGATTGACTTGCTGAGTTCCGTCGCCGAGCAGGGCCAGATGGTCGCCGTCGCGCGTTGATGAATTGGAATTAACTGACAACATGAAATCGAAGCTTTTAAATTTGATTGTGGCCCTCGTCGCCGTCGTGGCGTCGAGCGCTTCCGTGGGCGCGCAGAAGCGTCCCGTGGAAAAGATTGAGAAGATTGACCGGACAGAGAAGCTTGAAAGGGTCGAGAAGACAAACGTCAAAGTGGCCAGAAGCGTCGGGCTTGAAGAGCAGGCGATAGCAGCCGAGCCGGGCGTCGTCATCAACCTGTGCGTGGAATCGGGCAGGATTACAATTCGCGGCAACGACCAGCGCGAAGTCCGCGCCCACTTTCCGAAGGAGACGAAGGTTGAGTTTCGTCGCGCCGATGTCGCCGATGCTTCGTCTCCGGCGGCGCGCATCGAAGTGATGGTTTCGGAGTCGGCGGACGAGGATGAAGGCGTGCCGCGCTTTGGTCATTGCAGCGGCTCTGCGGATTTTGAATTGGACGTGCCGCGCGGCGCGACGCTCTTTCTCAAATCTGAAACCGGCGACTTCAGCGTTGACGCGGTGGCCGAAGTACACATCTCGACCAACGGCGGCAAGATTTTCATGAGCCATATCACGCGCGCCGTCGAAGCGACGAGCACGGACGGCGATGTCTCGTTGGAAGATTCGAGCGGGCGCGTGCGGCTCGAATCCTTCAGCGGCAGCGTCGAGGCCGTCAACGTCTCCAAGGTGGCCGAGGGCGATTTCTTCAGAGCCAAGAGCCTCAGCAACGATGTCATGCTCGACAACATCAGCCACTCGCTCGTGGAGGTTTCGACCATCAGCGGCGAACTGACGATGCGCGGCCCGCTGGCGCGCGGCGGACGCTATGACCTGCGAACCACTTCCGGCGACGTGACTATGACCATGCCCGCAGACTCTTCTTTCCAACTGCTCGCCAAAGTCTCCGAAGGCGGCGAGATTGTGACCGAGTTTCCGCTCAAATACTCAGGCGGCGTCTCAAGCATGACCTTGCTCTCCTCCGGTCGCATGGTCGGAACCTACGGCAAAGGCGACGCCACCATCAATCTCTCCTCCTTCAGCGGCACGCTGCGCTTGCGGCGACAATAACTTCAATCCAAAGTCCAAGGTCGAAAGTCTAAAGTCCAAGGTCCAAGGTCATGAGCGATACGTCTTGACTTTGGACTTTGGACCTTAGACTTTGGACTGTCTTGAAAAAAAAGTTGCCACAAAAAATTCGGTCGCGGTGTTTCCCTATCAGAGCGACAAAGGGACGAGCCGAAAGCGCCGCTTGCGCTTGTTTGGGAGGCGCGCGAATCAGATGAACGCTCCGCTTTATTCACACTACAAAAGATGGCTCACGAGGGCGGCGCGGGAGACGCGCCCGGAGAGCTTAGGAGAGAAGATGAGATTCAAGCTAATCATTGCCGTGTTGATTACCGCCTCCGGTTTGACGGCTGCGCCGCAGGCCATTGACAAATTTAACGAACTCAAAAGCTCCGTCGAAAACTGGACGCGCCTCAATCTGCTGAGCGGCGTGCTGGCCGTCTCGGCGCATGAAAAGGAAGCCGTCGAAGTCGCTCTCTTTGAGCCGCGCGCCACAGCCGCCGGGCAGCCCGTGCGCGCTGCGAGCGATGACGAGTTTCGTTGGAGCGGTCGCGTCGCCGCCGGGCGCACGGTGGAAATCAAGGGCATCAACGGCAACGTCCGCGCAGAGCCTTCGAGCGCGAGCGAAGTCGAGGTCGTCGCCAACAAGCACGCCAAGCGCAGCAATCCGGCTGAAGTGCAGATTAAGGTGATTGAGCACGAAGGCGGCGTCACCATCTGCGCCGTCTATCCGAGCAAGGACGCCAGCCGCCCGAACGAATGCGCCGTCGGCAGCAATTGGAGTTCGCACACGCACAACAACGACGTGGTGGTTGACTTCACAGTGCGCCTGCCGTCCAACTTGAATCTGGCGGCCCGCACCATCAACGGCGAAGTCGAGACGGGCGCGATTAACGGCGATGTCGAAGCCTCCACCGTCAACGGCTCAATCAACGTCAACGCGCGCGGCTATGTCGTCGCGCAGACCGTCAACGGTTCGATTAACGCCGCGATGGGCAGCGCCGACTGGCCGCGCGCTCTGGACTTCGAGACGGTCAACGGCGGCATCACACTGAATCTCCCGGCGGCGACGAGCGCGATGGTCAAGGCCGAAACCATCAACGGCGACATCAGCACGGATTTCCCTGTGACGATAGAAGGCCGCTTCAGTCGTCGCCGGATGAACGGCACGATTGGCGACGGCAAACATCAACTGTCGCTCAAGACCATCAACGGCAGCATCCGCCTGCTCCGTGGACAGTAAGACCGTCAAGCTCGAAATCCTCGCTTGCGCGGTTGAAGGAAACGACGAATTGAACATGACCCGATTTGAAGGAACAGCTATGAAGATGAAACGAACTCTCCTGCTCGCGCTCGTCGCCGCCGGACTCTTGCTGAGCGTGGCCCCCGGCTCTACGGCCCAGAACTCGGAAGAGTTGCGTGAGGAATTTCACCGCACGTTTCCGCTCGCCGCCGATGGCCGCGTGACGCTCTCGACGATTTCCGGCGCGGTCAAAGTCACGACCTGGGAGCGCAACGAAATCAAGATTGACGCCGTTAAAAGAGCCTACAGCCGCGAGCGGCTCGACGAAGCTCAAATCAAAATCAACGCCAACGCTAACAGCATAGACATCGACACAGACTATCCAGAGCGCAACTACACTTTCAACAAAAGCGACGAGCGGCGCAACAGCCTCGCCAGCGTTGACTATATTTTGACCGTTCCCAGAGGCGCGAGCATCGAGTCAATCGAACTCGTCAACGGCGACCTGAGCGTCGAAGGCTTGACGGGCGACGTGAAGGCTTCGCTCGTCAACGGACAGGTGACGGCGCGCGGCCTCGTCGGCGAAGCCAAGCTCTCGACCGTCAACGGGCGACTCGAAGCGACCTTCGACCGTCTCAGCCCGGACAAGGCTATCTCGCTCGGCTCCGTCAACGGCCCGCTCGCCGTCACGATTCCTTCAGACTCGAACGCGCAAGTCAGGGCCAACACCGTTCACGGTTCGATTACGAACGACTTCGGGCTGCGCGTTCGTCACGGCGAATACGTCGGCAGCGATTTGGCCGGCACGCTCGGCAGCGGCGGGCCGCGCATCAAACTCGCCAACGTCAACGGCCCTATCACCATTCGTCATGCGTCGGACGGGCGCACGCTCAGCCCCGCGACGAATCAGTTGCCTGAGAGCGGGCGCGATAATGATGACGATGCAGAAGAGAATGATGACGGCAGCGACGCTGCGGCGCGAGATGCGCGGCAGGAGGGACGACGCGTGGCTCGTGAAGCCGCCCGCGAAGCCAGCCGCGCGCAGATAGAAGCGCAGCGAGTCGCGCGCGACACGCAAAGGGAAGGCGCGCGAGCCGCTCGTGCAGCGCAGGTTGACGCCGCGCGTGAAGCGCAGCAAGAGCGAATCGAAGCACAACGCGAGGAACGAGAAGCAAGCATTGAAGCGCAGCGTGAGGCGCGCGCGGCATTGCAGGAGAATGCGCAGGCCATCGGGGCGGCGCAGCGCGACGCGGAGCGAGCCGTGCGCGCCAGCCAGCGCGAAGTTGCCCGCGCCAGCCGCGAGGCTGCGCGCATCGCGCGTGACGCCGCGCGCGCAGACTACGCCAGCGACAGCAACGACCTGCGCCTCGTCGAGCGCGAGTCGAAATCTTTTCCGGTCAGCGGCGCTCCGCGCCTGACGCTTAACACCTTCGACGGTCGCATCAGCATTCGCTCGTGGGACAAGCCGGAAGTCATGTTGACGGCCATCAAACGCGCGGGCAACGAGCAATCGCTGCGCGGAATCACCGTCAAAGCCGAACAGCAGGGAACTGGCATCAGCGTCCAGACCGATTACGATAAGGCCGCGAGCAGGTTGACGGACGGCGTGCGCTACACCAACGCTTCCGTCACGCTTGAACTGCTCGTTCCGCGCAACACGAACATCATCGCCACGTCCGGCGATGGCCGCGTCGAAATCGAAGGCGTCACGGGCAGCGTCACGGCGCAGACGGGCGACGGGCGCATCGAAGTCCGCGACGGCGGCGGTCAACTGACGGCCAAGACCAACGACGGGCGCATCGAAGTCGTTGATTTCAACGGGCAGGTTGATGTCAAGACCAACGACGGGCGCATCAATCTGGACGGGCGTTTCGCCCAACTGACGGCGCGCACAGGCTCAGGCTCCATCATGCTCTCCGTGCCTACAGACCAGGATGCGACGCTTGAGACGGATGCCGAATCCGTCACGGGCGACGGCATCACGCTCGAAGAGGAAGCGGGCGCGGGCAAAAAGCTGCGACGCTTTCGCATCGGGCGCGGCGGCGCTGTCTTTCATCTGAACACGGGCGAGGGCAGCGTCTTCCTGAGAAGAAGATGAGAGACGAGGGACGAAGGATGAGAGCGTCGCTGTTCGTCTTGAATGGTCGCTTGTTCAAGCCTTCTTTCGCTCTCTTTGCCGGATAACAAAATGCTCTTGCGGCGCGTCTTAAAAGGCAGGCTGTCAAGAGTCAGACGGCTTGCGCCGCCGCGTTGCCGATCAGGCAAAATAAAAAGTAACCGCGAACGATTTTGCCGAAACATTGTCGCGGCGGCGGGCGTTATCAAAAAAGTAACTTGCTCTCGCAGGCTTGCTTCCCCGAATCCGGCTTAACCGCGCATTCTTACGGTCGTAAGAAGTGGAACGCTCAGTATGAATCTAGGGACTGCTGCTTCTCGTCAGTAGTTTGTCAGGCTCAGCCCAGTCCAGCCTGAGAATGCGACGTTAGCCCGAGCACGCAGAGGAAATTTTCGCATGTTCACTCGCCTCATCCGTTATGCTTTGGCCGCGCTCTGCTGCGCGCCGCTCCTGCTCGCGGGCCAGCCCTTCGCGCAGGCCCAAACGGCGCAGCCAGCCAAGCTCAAACAGATTATGCCGCTGCGCGTCGGCGAGCTTAACGACGGCTCGCGCGTCACCATCGCTTCCGACTCTTCGCTCAACGACTATCGAACCTTTAACGAAGGCCATCGCCTCTGCGTGCTGATTCCGCAAGCCGCTCTCGCGCCCGCCTTGGAGTCTCTGGGCGGGCGCGGCTTTGCCGACGCGCGACAGGAAAGACGCGGCGAAGACCTCTTGCTCTCGTTCGCCTTGCAGCCCGGAGCGACCGCCCGCGTCAGCCAGAAGTTCAACCGCATTGATGTCATCTTCAACCTAACGAACGAAGCGCAGCCGACGCAGCCTGCGCGAGTAGAGTCGGTAGCGATTACGGCCAGCAATGCTTTGCCCTCGCCGCAGCAGGAGGCCGTCAAGAAGGTCGTGGGTCGCTCTATCAATCTGCCGCCGGAGAAGGCGCAGCCCGTGCGCGCCACGCGCTTCGACAAGCCGCCTGTGATTGACGGCAAGCTCGATGAAGAAGTGTGGCAGCACGCCACCGTCTTCAAGGACTTCTACCAGTTTCGCCCCGGCGACAACATCGCTCCGTCGCTGCCGACCGAAGCGATGATGGGCTACGACGCAAAGTTTCTCTACTTCGCCTTCAAGGCTCACGACGAGCCGGGTAAGGTGCGCGCCACTGTTCCGAAGCGCGATCAGGTTTTCGACGACGATACGGTCGGGGTCTATCTCGACACGTTCAACGATAGACGCCGCGCCTTCATCATGGTTTTCAATCCGTTCGGCGTGCAGGCCGACGGCATCTTCACGGAAGATCAGGGCGAAGACTACAGCTTCGACATCGTGATGGAATCGAAAGGAATCATGACCGGCGACGGCTACACGGTCGAAGTCGCCGTTCCCTTCAAGTCGCTGCGCTACGAGGCGGGCAAGGGCAAGCTCTGGGGCATTCACTTCATACGGCAAATCAAGCGGCTCAATAACGAGACGGATTCGTGGATGCCCATCTCGCGCGAAAATTCGAGCCTGCTGAATCAGGCCGGACACCTGACCGGCCTCGAAGGCATCTCGACCGAACGCACGCTCGAATTGATTCCATCGCTAACGCTCTCGGAGACGGGCCGCCGCGTCGGCACGTTTACGCGGTTGCCGGGCATCACGGACGCGGGCCGCATGGTCAACGAGCCTGTCAAGTTAGACCCCGGACTGACGGCGAAGTTTGGAATCACGCCGACTGTCACGCTCGACCTCGCGCTTAATCCGGACTTCGCGCAGGTCGAAGCAGACCAAACGGTCGTCACGGCCAACCAGCGCTTTCCCATCTTCTTTCCCGAAAAGCGTCCCTTCTTCCTCGAAGGCATAGACATTTTTCAAACGCCGATTTCGGCTGTCCACACGCGCGCCATCGTTGACCCCGATGTTGCCATCAAGCTTTCGGGCAGGCGCGGGCGCAACACGTTCGGCATCATGCTGGCTTCGGACAACGGGCCGGGCAATTTTGACGAGGACGACCGCACGCGGATTGCTCAGTGTGAGGAACGAAGGCTGCTCAGCCCCGGCATTAACTGCGGCCTCGACGCGGAGTTGCTGGACAAGAACGCTTTCATCGGCGTCCTGCGTTTGAAGCGCGACTTCGGCAAGGAGAACAGCCTCGGGCTGCTCGCCACTTCTTACAATCTTGTGCGCGAGCACAACCAGTTGGGCGGCTTCGACGGACGCTTTCGCTTCAACCCGACGACCGTTTTGTCCTTCCAGGTTCTAGGCACAACCACGCGCCACTTCTTCTTCGACGCGGATGAAGGCCGGAACTTTTACCGCACCGGCAACGGCTTCGCTTACAACGTCCATTACTCGGTTGACGGGCGACACTTCGGCTACAACTTTGACGGCTCAGGGCGGACGAGCAATTACAACGCCAATGTCGGCTTCGTCCAACGCCGGAACAACAATCGTCAGGGTCTCTTCGTCTACTACAACACCGAGCCGAAGCCGAAGGCGACCATCATCAGCAAGCACTTTCACATCCTGCCCGAAATCCAGTACGACTGGCAGGGACGCATTCAAAGTTGGGGCCAAGAAACCCAGATGAACCTGAATTTCAAGAATCAGGCGGACATGGGCGGCGGCGTCAGCTTTAACTACGAGCGGATTTTCGAGGAAGAGTTTGGGCCCAAGCGCACGCCCACGCGCACAGGAGCTTTCTTCGGGCCGGACAACGAACGCTCGACCCATCGCAACAACGTCTACTGGTTCGGCGACCTGACGCCGAGCAAGAAATATTCTTTCTCGGTCTTCACCATCTACAACTGGGGCGCGTTCGACTTCGACTTCGGAGCCGGCCCGAAGTATCCGCGCGTCAGCCCCGCCGCGCTCGTCTTCGGCGACGACGTGCCGCTCGACCCCGGCGCGGGCAACCAGTGGCACTTCGAAGGCAGCTTCCGCTATCAACCGACCAACGCTCTGCGGCTCAATCTGGACTACACGAAAGACCGCCTCGTGCGCCGCGACACGGGCCTCGTCGCCTTTGACGAAAACATCGTCGCCCTGCGCGGCCTTTATCAATTCACGCGCTTCACGTTTGCCCGCGCGCGCATTGACTACGACTCGCTGGCTTCGAGCGTGCGCGGCCAATTCCTGCTCGGTTGGGCGCCGAATCCCGGCACCTCTTTCTACGTCGGCTACAACGACGATTTGAACTACAACGGGTTCGGCCCCTTCTCCGGCCAACTCGAACAGGGCTTTCGCCGCAACGGCCGGACATTCTTTATCAAGATGTCCTACCTCTTCCGGCGCAGCTTCCATTGAACGAGCGCACGGGCAATAAGCGAGCGGACGAAGTTCGATTTCGGGATTTCTAAATTCCAAAATCGGGACATCTCATAACTCCTCGCGCGACGTTCTTGAAGGTAAAGCTATATCGCGCGCCTCTTGAAGCCGCATTGACATAGCTGGCACGCGGATTGAACAACGCGACGAGATAATCATTGATAGACGACCGCTTTCGACGGTCGCGCGCCATGGGAAAGTCATGCAGATAACGTCATCATCATACGCATCCGGGCGCAACGCGCCACTCTCTTTTCGCTTTCAAACGACGAGCGGCAGAATCTTTGCGCTCCTCTTCATCTTGCTGCTGGCAGGGCTGTCGAGCCTTCCGGCGCAAGCCCAGAGCGCGCAGTTAAAGCGGCTGGCCTCAGCCCTCAGCAGCGACCTGCCCGATGGCTCGAAAGTCACGCTCGTCTCCGATGGCCCGCTCAATGATTACAAGACTTACACCGCCGCCAATCGCTTCTACGTCGTGCTGCCGCGCGTGAGCGCGTCGCCCGCCACGGCGGACTTAAAGGGGCGCGGCTTCAGCGACGCGAAGGCCGAGCAGAGCGGCGAAGACCTCTTGCTCTCATTCGCCTTGCAGCCCGGAGCGACTGCCCGCGTCAGCCAGAAGTTTAATCGCTTGGATGTCATCTTCAACGCGACGAACGAAGCGCAGCCGCGGCCATCACGAACTGAAGCCGTGGCGATTATGGCCAGCGATGCTTTGCCGTCGTCGCGGCAGGAAACCGTTAAGGCTGCCGCCGTCAAGGTCGGCTCCGTCGAGTTGCCGCCGGAGAAGTCGCAGCCCGTGCAGCTACAGAAGTTTGACAAGCCGCCCGTGCTCGACGGCAAGCTTGATGAAGAGGTCTGGAAGCAGGCGACCGTCCTCAAAGATTTCTACCAGATTCAGCCGGGCGACAACATCGCGCCCTCGAAGCCGACGGAAGTCCTGCTCGGCTACGATGCCAGAAATCTCTACATCGCGTTTCGCGCTTTTGATGAGCCGGACAAAGTTCGCGCGACCGTCGCCAAGCGCGACAACATCTTCAGCGACGATTACGTCGGCTTCTTCCTTGACACCTTCAACGACCAGCGCAAAGCCTTCGAGATTTTCTTCAACCCGTTCGGCGTGCAGGGCGACGGCGTGATAACGGAAGGACGCGGCGAGGATTTCAGCGTTGACCTCTTGCTCGATTCAAAGGGACTGGTCAACGAGCAAGGCTACATTGTCGAAATCGCCATCCCTTTCAAGTCGCTGCGCTACGAGGCGGGCAAGGGCAAGCTCTGGGGCGCGCACTTCTTCCGCCGCATCAAGCGCTTTAATAACGAGCTTGATTCGTGGATGCCTTTCTCGCGCAGCATCAGCAACGACCTCAGCCAGGCCGGGCACCTGACCGGCCTCGAAGGCATCTCGACCGAGCGCACCATCGAGTTGATTCCTTCCTTAACGCTCTCGGAGACGGCCCGTCGCGTCGGTTCCTTCTCGCCTGCGCCGGGCGTCATAGACGGTGGCCGCATCGTCAACGAGCCGCTCAAGTTTGACCCCGGCCTGACGGGCAAGTTCGGCATCTCTCCGAACGTCACGCTCGACTTCACCTTGAACCCAGACTTCGCTCAGGTCGAAGCAGACCAACTCGTCGTCACCACCAACCAGCGTTTCCCAATCTTCTTTGAAGAGAAACGCCCCTTCTTTCTCGAAGGCATTGACATCTTCCGCACCAACTTGTTGCCGGTGCACACGCGGGCCATCGTTGACCCGGACGCCGCCGTCAAGCTGACGGGCAAGAAAGGGCGCGACACGTTCGGCATCATGCTGGCGTCCGACAACGGGCCGGGCAATCTCAGCGCGGACGACCGTGGGCGGCTCAACGCCTGCCGCGAACAACAGGCGTTCGATATTCAATTCAACCGCTCCCCTAACATTTGCCGCAACGACAACATCATCGACAAGAACGCCTACATCGGCGTGCTCCGCCTGAAGCACGACGTTGGCAAGAGCGACAGCACCATCGGCATGCTGGCGACGACTTACAACTTCATAGAGAAGCACAACCAGTTGGGCGGCTTCGACGGACGCTTTCGCATCAACAAGCAGACCGTCTTCGACTTTCAAGCTCTGGGCACTACCTCGCGCAACTTCTTCTACGACCCCGATAAAGATCGAAACATCTATCGCACCGGCAACGGCTTCGCTTATGCGACCACGTACGATGTGTCTGGACGCAACTGGGGCTGGCAGGTGTACGGCGAAGGCTACACGCAGGACTACCGCGCCGATGTCGGCTTCGTCGGGCGCGTCAACTCCAACTTCAACTCTTTCTACGTCCGTTACAACACAGACCCCAAGCCGAAAGCCTTCTTCATCGGGCGCCACACACACAACTTCACACACTTTGATTACAACTGGCAGGGACAGCTTTACGCATGGGAAAGCGAGAACCTCGTCGAGTTCACCTTGCCGCGCAATTCCTACTTCGGCGTCGCGTATGAATACGCTTACGAGCGTCTCTTTGAAGACGAGTTCGGGCCGCGCCGCCGCGCCGCCACGCCGGGCGACCCCGGACAGGAAGGCGCGTTCTACGGGCCGGACGACGAGCGCTCCAGCAGCAAGAATCACTACTTCGTCTACGGCGGCTCGCAGTTCAACAAGAAATACCAGTTCAACTTCCGCGCCGTGTACCGCGACGGGGCCTTCGATTTCGATTTCGGCGGAGGCGATCGTTATCCGCGCGTCAGCCCTGCGGCCCTGCTCTTAGGCCAGAACGCCCCGTTCGACCCCGGCACGGGCGGCCTCTTTGAATTTACCGGCGGCATCACTTACCAGCCGACCAATCTGCTGCGCATGTCGCTCAATCTAATCAAGCAGAGGCTCGTCCGCCACGACACCGGACTCGTCGCTTTCGATGTCAACATCTTTACTTATCGCGCGACCTATCAATTCACGCGGGCGACGTTTGCGCGCGCCATTGTTGACTACAACACGCTGGACTCGCGAGCGCGCGGCCAGTTCCTGCTCGGCTGGACGCCGAGCCCGGGGACAGCCTTTTACGCAGGCTATAACGACGACATCAACTACGGCGGCTTCAGCCCGATTAACGGGCAGCTTGAGCCGGGCTTTCGGCGCAACGGGCGCACGCTCTTTCTCAAGCTGTCGTATCTCTTCCGGCGCAGCTTCGGAGCCAAATAATCAAGGGGCGCGAAATTTTTCTGGAACTTTTCGCGCGCCGGACAGTTAATTATGTAGATAAGGTTTCCCCGAATATTTGACGTGTTTGCGGTTGCCCTGAAAGTGACCGGAGACCGTAGGTTCTCTAACCGAGGAGCAATGATGATGAGCAAGCAGGAGAGCTTGGATCGTTACGTTCGCCGCGTTCTCAGGGAGAAGGGGCTGTCCTACGCAGACGTTGAAGAGCGTTCGCGCGGCGCCATCAGCGATAGCTACATCGGCAACATCGTGACGAACACGGTCGGCAGCGTCACGGTGGCGAAGCTCAAGGCTCTGGCTCGCGGGCTTGATGTTAACGAGGACGAAATCTTCGCGGTCGCGCGCGGCAGTTCGCCCTCCGACCTGCGCGACTTTCAAAAGAGCCGCTTCGCCGCTCTCTTCGAGAAGTACAAGAAGATGTCCGGCGACGACCAGAAAGAGATGCTCGTCCTGATGGAAATCTTCGAGCACGAAATCGAGCGGCGACTCCTGCGGCGCGAGATGGAAAAGCGCTACTCGAAAGAGTCGCTCGTCGCCTAAGCGAACGAGCGCTTTTCTCCGGCTCAGGAAATTCGTCACGGCTTCTCGGATATTTTCTCTCATTCTGCGCTTCCTTCAACGCGCGCGGCCTGCGCGCGCGTTCCTTGCGCCGTCCACATTCCCGGCTCGCTTTTCGTCTCCAACACACGGCTTTGATAATCACGCGCTCAAAAAAATAGCGGCGCGCGTGTTAGACTATCAATCTTACAGCTATCGTTGAGATGACACCGCCAACGCTTTTCAAAATCGGATGAGAAACACTGTGGGCCGTTTAGCAGGGCTGCGAAGAAATTCATCTTTTCAGATGGTCGCCGGGCTGTTCCTGCTCGTCGTCTTCGGCCTGACGGCGTGCAAGAGCGATTATCCTTCGTCTGCGCAGCAGCGCGCGGGCGATGACGCGAAGGCCGCGAAGACGGTCAAGACGGCGGCGGTCGTCGAGATGCCGATGGGCCAGACTTTGACGGTCAGCGGCGCGCTGGCGGCGCAGGATCAAGCGACGGTCAGCGTCAAAGCTCCGGGCCGCCTGCGCGTCATCACGGTTGACCTCGGCAGCCCCGTGCGGCGCGGGCAGATGATTGCGCAGGTCGAGCCGCAGGATTACGAGTTGAGAAAACAGCAGGCCGTGGCCGGGCTTGAGGCGGCGCGCGCCCGTCTCGGACTTGCGCCCGAAGGAGCGGACGAGCGCGTTGACCCGGAACAGACGGGGACGGTCAGGCAGGCGCGGGCCTTGATGGATGAAGCGCGTTCGGCGCGCGGTCGCGCTTTGCAGTTGGTCGAGCAGGGCGTCATCGCGCGGGCCGAGTTTGAAAGAGAAGACGCCGCCTTCAAGGTCGCGCAGAGCCGCTATCAAGACGCGCTCGAAGAGATACGCAATCGTCAAGCTCTGCTCGCGCAGCGACGTTCCGAACTCGCTCTGGCCCAACAACAACTCTCGGACACCAGCGTCTACGCGCCCTTTGACGGCATCGTGCAGGAGAAGCGCGCGAGCATCGGCGAATACCTTGCGGCGGGCGCGCCCATCGTGCAAATCGTGCGTGTCAATCCGCTGCGCTTTCGCGCCGAAGTCCCTGAGCGTGACGCGCAGAGCGTGCGCGCGGGGCAGCAGGTGCGGGTCACTGTCGAGGGCGACGCGGGCCTCTACCTGGGACGCATCGTGCGTCTCAGTCCTTCAATCACGGAGCAGAGCCGGATGCTCATTGTCGAGGCGGAGGTGAGCAACAACGGTCATCTGCGCCCCGGCTCTTTCGCGCGCGCTGACATCGTGACCTCCGACACAGGGATGGCCGTCACCGTTCCTTCGAGCGCGATTACGACCTTCGCCGGAATCGAAAAAGTGATTGTCGTGCAGAACGGCAAAGCGGTCGAGAAGCCCGTCACCACGGGTCGCCGCGCCGCCGACTGGACGGAGGTTATCTCCGGCGTCGCCGTTGGCGATGCGGTCATCATTGAACCCGGCAATCTACAATCGGGGCAAGCGGTCAACGTCGAATAGCAGGAAAAGAAGTGATAGGTGATAGATGATGAGTGAAAGACAAAAGACAACGGCTTTACTGCTCTTACTCATCACCTATCATCCATCACCCATCACTTCTTAAAGTTTATGCAAAAGCTGGCTGAAGTCTGTATCAAGCGTCCGGTCTTCGCGGCGATGATTGTGCTGGCGTTGGTGGTGGTCGGCGCGGCTGGCTATTTCCGTCTCGGCGTTGACCGCTTTCCGTCTGTTGACCTGCCGACGCTCATCGTGCGGACGAGTTTGCCCGGCGCGTCAAGCGAAGAGATTGAATCGGAAATCTCGCAGCCGATAGAGGAAGTCGTCAACACGGTCGAGGGCATTGACCAACTCCGCTCCGTCTCCACGTCCGGCGTCTCCATCGTTATCGTCACCTTCAATCTCAACCGCGACATAGACACCGCGGCGCAGGACGTGCGCGACCGCGTGAGCACGGTCGCGCGCGATTTGCCCGAAGACGCTCTGCCGCCCGTCATACAAAAGTTCGACAACGACAGCGCGCCTGTCCTGACGATTGCGCTGTCGGCTGACCGCAGCTTGCGCGAACTGACGGAGTATGCGGACAAGGTTGTCAAAGTCCAGTTGGAGCGAGCCGGGGGCGTCGGCGAAGTGGCGATCGTCGGCGGGTTGGAGCGCGCCATCAGCGTGTGGATTGACGCCGAGCGGCTGGCGGCCTATCGCATTCCAATCACGCAGGTGCGCCAAGCCTTGCAGCGGCAGAACACGGACGTGCCGGGCGGCAACGTTGCGGCTGGCCGCCGCGAGTTGACCTTGCGCACGCTTGGCCGCTACGCAGACCCGCGCGACTTTAAAGACCTCGTTATCGCCAACATCAACAACTCGCCCGTGCGCCTGCAAGACATCGGGCGCGTCGAAGACAGCACGAAAGAGCAAC
Source organism: Blastocatellia bacterium (assembly GCA_033855775.1). Classification (GTDB taxonomy): domain Bacteria; phylum Acidobacteriota; class Blastocatellia; order Pyrinomonadales; family Pyrinomonadaceae; genus DASVTR01. The sequence continues at coordinate 65,204 of JAWVFT010000141.1, forward strand.
GCTCGGTCGCGCGCTTGAACGGCGTCCCGACGGTCACGCTCGAAGTCCGCCGCCAGTCCGGCGCGAACACCATCGCCGTCATCGAAAACGTCAAGCGCGAATTGGCGCGCGTCAACGGGCAACTGCCTTCGGATGTCAAACTCGAAATCATCCGCGACCAATCGCGCTACATCAACGAAGCGCAGCACGAGATTCAACTGCACTTAGTCATGGGCAGCATCCTCGCCTGTCTCGTCGTGCTGGCCTTCATGCGCTCATGGCGTTCGACCATCATCGCGGGGCTGGCGATTCCCGCTTCCGTTATCTCGACCTTCGGCATGATGCGCGCGCTCAACTTCACGCTCAACAGCGTGACGATGCTGGCCCTCGTCCTGATGGTCGGCGTCGTCATAGACGATGCCATCGTCGTGCTGGAAAACATCTTTCGCTTCGTCGAAGAGAAGAAGATGAAGCCGATGGAGGCGGCAAAGCATGCGACCGCAGACATCGGCCTCGCCGTCATGGCGACGACGCTCTCGCTCGTCGTCATCTTCGTCCCAGTCTCTTTCATGTCTTCGATTTCGGGCCGCTTCCTCTACCAATTCGGCATCACGGCGGCGGTGGCAATCATGGTCAGCCTGCTCGTCTCCTTCACCCTGACGCCGATGATGAGCGCGCGACTGTTAAGAGCCGAAGACGCAGGCAGCGCAAGTGATGATGAAGAAGACGACGCGTCTCCGCATGGCTCCCGTTCGCGTCGCGGCTTTTACGCGCGTCTCGACCGTGGCTACGCATGGCTGCTCGGCCTCTCGATGCGTCATCGCTTCGTCGTCGCGGTCATCGCGCTGTTGGTCATCGCGTCGAGCGTGCCGCTGTATAATCTGGTCAAGCAGGAATACATCCCGACCAACGTTGACGAGGCCGAGTTTGAAGTCGGCGTGACCGCGCCCGAAGGCATGAGTTTGGCTTCGATGAATGAGGCGATGCTGGCGATTGAGCAGGAGTTGCGCCAGACGCCGGGCGTGCGCGTGGTGCTGGCCTCGGCGGGCGGCTCGTTTTTAGGCGCGGTCAATCAGGGCGGAGCCTACGTCCGCATCGCCCCGCACGATGAACGCACGTTTTCGCTGACGAGACTTTGGAAGGCTCTCATCAGCGGTCATCCGCTGGCGGCCTTTCGCGGCAACTACACGAAACGCGACGTGATGCAGGAAGTGCGCGCGCGCCTGCGAAAATTTGCGCCGCTCAGGACGAGCGTGCGCAACGCTCCCTCCTTCAACATCGGCGGCGGCAACGCCGACATAGACTTCGTGCTGCGCGGCCCGGACCTCGCGCAACTGGCGAAGTATGCCGAACAACTGCGCGACACTTCTTTGAAGCTCGGCGGCATCGTTGACGCCGACACGACTTTGAAGTTGGACAAGCCTGAGTTGCGCGTGCAGATCGACCGCGCGCGCGCCGCAGACCTTGGCGTTGACACTTCGGACATCGCGGGCAGCCTGCGCTTGATGGTCGGCGGCGACCAGCGCGTCTCGCGTTTTCGTGACGCCTCCGTTGATGAAGACTACGACGTGCAGTTGCGCCTGTCTGAACGCGACCGCAAGGACGCGGGCGTCATCTCGCGCCTGCTCGTGCCGTCTTCACGCGGCGGGCTGGTCAGCCTCAACAATCTGGTCAGCATCAAGGAAGATGTCAGCCCTTCGCGCATTGACCGCCTGGACCGTCAAAGACAGGTCAGCCTGCGGGCCAGCGTCGCGCCCGGTTTCGCTCTGGCCGACAGGCTCGAAGCCCTGCGCGGCGCCGTCAAGGCGATGAACTTGCCGTCGGCTTACACGACGACCATCTCCGGGCGCGGGCGCGAGTTGGAAAAGACTTTCACAGAGTTCATCTTCGCCTTCTTGCTCTCCATCGCTTTCATGTACATGATTCTCGCTTCGCAGTTTGAATCAGTCGTGCATCCCATCACCATCCTGCTCAGCCTGCCGCTCGCCATTCCGTTCGCGCTCCTCTCGCTGTGGGCCACGGGCGATACGCTCAATCTCTATTCCGCGCTCGGCATCCTGGTGCTCTTCGGCGTCGTGAAGAAAAATTCCATCTTGCAGATTGACCACATGAACAACCTGCGCTCGCGCGGCATGCAGCGCGCCGCCGCCATCATGCAGGGCAACCGCGACCGCCTGCGCCCGATTCTGATGACGACGCTGGCGCTCGTCGCGGGCATGCTCCCGCTCGCTATCGGCACTGGGCCGGGCGCGGAAGAGCGACGCTCCATCGCCATCGTCGTCATCGGCGGCCAGACGCTCTCGCTCCTCCTGACGCTGATTGCCACGCCCGTCGCCTACTCGCTCTTCGACGACCTCACAAGCATGGAGGCATGGCGCGCAAACGCCGCGCGCGCCCGTCGTCCCTTCGCCCGCCTCGCCCAAACTCTACGCGCCATCAAAGCGCGTCGACGCTCGCCTGCCGCAGATGAAGAACCCGCGATAGAGAGCGAGCGAACGGAGGCCGAAGAGAAGCGAGAACTGAGCGTCGTAGATTGAGAACTGAGCGTCGTAGATTGACGAAAGCTCTCATGTCGTCGTTCATCAGTTTGCCTTTATCGCAAAACTTCAGCGCGCATGGAGGGCGGACATGCGTTGGACATTGCTCAAAGAAATTCGCCGCGCAATCAACTCAAGCAACGGAGTTTCTCATGGAGATTAAAATAGACGACCTCAGCGGCTCCGAGGTGCATGAGTTGTTGCAGGAACATCTGCGGAACATGCGGCTGCACTCGCCGCCTGAGAGCGTGCATGCCTTAGACCTCGAAGGCTTGCGCCAACCGGAAGTCACGTTCTGGACTGTCTGGGAAGATGGCGAGTTGCTTGGCTGCGGCGCGCTCAAAGAGCTTGACGCGCAACATGCTGAAATCAAATCCATGCGGACATCCGCGCTCCATTTAAGAAAGGGCGTGGCGGCGACTCTGCTTAATCACATCTTTGAAGAATCCTGGCGGCGTGGATACACACGGCTCAGTTTAGAGACGGGTTCAATGGAAGCCTTCGAGCCTGCGCGTCAACTCTACGCTCATTTCGGCTTCAACTATTGCGGGCCTTTCGCGGAGTATGTCGAAGACCCGTACAGCGTGTTTATGACGAAAGAGCTTTGAGGCGCAGCTCTGACGAAGCAGCTTTGAACAACGCCGCATCTCAACAACTGATTCAAGCGCGACACATCAGATCACATTCTAACTAAGGAGAAGAGCCATGAAAGCAGATAACGAAATGCTCGAAGAGCAGTTGAAGGATTATGAAGGGCAGGTGCGAGGACTCAAATCATTCATCAATGAGTTGAAAGAGAAAACGGACAAACACGGCACGCCGAAAGAGCATTTTGAAGGAGACTTGGCGGAGGCCGAGTGCAACATAAATTACTACGACGGCGAGATAGCGCGGCTCAGGGAGATAATGGAGAAAGAATCAAACGGCGCGACTTACTGGGTTTATGAAGACGCCGCGCACGAGTGGCGCTGGCAATTGCGCGCGGCCAACAATCGTATCATCGCAGACTCCGGCGAAGGCTATCACCACAAGCAGGATTGTCTTCACGGCATCGCTCTGGTTAAGGACTCGAAGGACGCTCCGGTAAAAGACAAGCCCTAACTCGGACACTACAACGCAGCCTGACAGAAACTCGCGGCAACAGCCCCCGCGTCGATCCCGCGTCATCTTGCGCCGCGCGCCCTCCGCGTCACCAACGCCCGGCGACGCGCGCCGCCCGAAGCTGAAAAGCTGGCGAGAGAGAGCGAGCGCATCAAGGAAGAAGAGAAGAGAGAACCGAGCATTGGTGATTGCCGCAAGCCCTTGTGTCGGCGCGCATCTGTTTATAATCATTGCCAACTTTAATCGCTCAAGATGGTCTAATATGTGTTAGATGCTTCTCTATCGTAGTGAATGATGATTCGCTGAGAGTGAATGCTTCTCATTTTGTGTTTTGCCGCTCGCTGCCCCTGCCGATAATTTGCATACTCTCTTACCATCATTATAGACTCTAATTGAACATGTCAGTTGAGCATTGGATAAAAGATTACTTAGGGTTAACGCATAAAGGAGATGATTTAGAAAACCCTCACGATGAATAACAAACTGTCTGAGACTATTATCCTAGGGGCTATTAGTAGTTTATTGGCTACGGCGTTTTACTTCCTTCTAGAATATTTATTGGGTAAACCACTCGATACTACTCAAAAATCTTTGATCTTAGGA